>JAZLGC010000085.1:0-4620 GCA_045616125.1 Treponemataceae bacterium
CACTTTGGTGGGGCAATAAGCAGGGGAAATATCAGTGTTTCTGACGTTTATGCCCCACCTTGGGCGTGTTTCTGCTACTTTGGTGGGGTGGAAAACTGGGGAAATATCTGTATTTCTGAGGTTTCTGCCCCACCTTGAGCATGTTTCGTCTACTTTGGTGGGGTGGAAAACTGGGGAAATATCTGTATTTCTGAGGTTTCTGCCCCACCTTAAGCGTGATTCTGACACTTTGATGGGGTGAAAAGCAGGGGAAATATCAGTATTCCTACTACTTTTGTGGGGCAATAAGCAGATTAATGCGTTAGCGCTGTGCAGGGCGGGCGGAGCCACGTTCCGGAGCAGATGCACTTTGGGCAGCTGCGAAGGAATGAGCGGTAGCGAACCCGGAACATAGCGACGGCTTCAGCCGGAACGCCCACTCTATGATCTATAATCTATGATCTGTCTGCTAAGACTACCGCTGGCGCACGCTTTCCCGCTCCACCAGAGAGATGGGCAGCGTTACACTCTTACCGCTGGAATGCTTTTCTATATGATCTATCAAAAGGCCAGCCGCCAGAGCTCCCTTTTCATCGGCATCCTGATGGATGGTGGTAAGGCGGGGAGAAGTTATCTGACTAAGGAACACATCGTCAAAGCCGATAATTGACTTGTCATCGGGGACACGGACACCTTTCTGCTGCAAGCCGCTCATGATGCCGGCGGCAAGAACGTCTGCTGTTGCAAAAACTGCCGTCACATCGGAACGTCCGGCCAGCTGCTGTCCTAGGGCAATACCGCTGTCAACACTGATATCAGCGGCGTACACGTTTGCTGCATCAAAGGTAATGCCGGCTTCTTTCAGAGCATCACGGTAGCCCAAGTAGCGCTGGTAAATTACGCCTTCGTCGCCTTCAAAATGAGGAGATACGAAGACAACCGAACGGTGACCTTTTTGAATCAGGTGTTTGGTGGCCATATAGCCGCCCTGATAGTCGTTGATGCCTACTTTAAGAACGCTGCTGTCCGAAAGATAACTGTCCAGAAATACAGCCGGAATTCCTGACTTCTTGATGGCGCTGTAGAAGGTGTCCTGAAAAACACCAGGAATAATAAGGCCGTCAAGATTCCAGTTGCGGAACAGGGACATCAGTTCTTCAGTGTTCTGCACGGTCCGCATCATCAGATAATACCCACGGCTGCGCACTTCACGCTCTACCCCACCGGATACGGCGCTGAAAAAAGGGTCAATCATGAAGTTGCCGTTGGTCTGGGGTACTAGGTGATTGATAAGGCCGATAATGCGCGATGATTTATTGACCAGGGCGCGGGCGGACATATTGGGCGTATAATGATGAGCATCCATGATTTTGTTAATGCGCTCCACAGTTTCGGGCGCAACATGGCTGCTTTTTCCGTGAATGACGTTACTGACGGTTGTTACACTGACACCGGCTTCACGGGCTATATCTTTGATGGTAGGCATAAAATCAGTATATCAACGTTAAACGTTCAACACAACGCCAAAACGCGGAAGACACCAGACTGTAACCTGTCTACTTCAGCCGTCTGGCATAAATGTCCCAGTCATACCGGTCCGCATAGTAGGAACGAAGTTGAGTAATCATGTTGGGAAGAGAATCTGAATTCCAGGCAAGACCGTCCTTTTGAGTATGCAGACTGCCATAAATTCCCATGATTTTTTCCGTTTCAGGCAGGGCATCGAATTCGCGGATGAAATTCTGAACCATACACAATTCCCGGTATTCTTCCACGTTATACAGATCCCTTTCATTGTAAAACTGCCATCCCTGAGTGTAGTTTTCGGCAAAAACCTGCCATTCATCGGAATCACGAAGATCAAGAGCATCAAGATATTCGATATAGGCATCACCAATCGACCAGTACTGATGACCGATATCAGTACCATGAAAGATGGTTTTGGGGCAGGTAGCCTTTATGGACCGGTAAAAATCAAGGAACGCTGGCACGTGGGATTGAGTTCCGTCAATGCAGTCGTAGAGAAAGTACAGATAGTCATCAGAATCTGACTGCATCCACAGGTTCAGATACTGAGCCATAAAATAGCTTACTTCAATAAACAGATGGCGGAATCCCTGTTCATGATAATACTGCTGCCACAGTTCCAGTTCCTGCTGCATGATACGGGGATTCCCGTGGGATTCGCCATACAGATAGATGCGGCTTTCTGACTGCTGGGCAGATGGCGGCACCGATGCACAGGAAGAGAGAAAGATAATAGAGATGATGAGTAAGAAAACGGGTATGGTAATGATAGTCTTTTTTTTCATGATGATTCCTATTAAGTGGGAGAACGAGTCAGTTATTCAAGACGGCGGTTATCCAGTCCAGGGCAGTTTCGTCACCTACGCCTGTTTTATCGGTCAGTTCAACAAAAAAGTGCCCCCGTTTTTCGTACTCCACGTACCGGGAATTTCTGCAGTATCGGGCAACCAGTTTTCCGGTAGCACTCCCCTGCTCATAAATGCCGGCGTCATTTTTTGCTGTAGCCCAATAATACTGCACACCCCGAACTTTTCGCAATTCATCTTTTGTCATCTGATGAAAGCCGCTGCCAGAGACAACGCCTTTGAACAGCCCCGGTTCTGTAACGGAAAGTTCCACCACAAACTTGGCCCCCTGACTGAAACCCCACCCCAAGATGTTGTTTTTGTCGATGCAGGTATAGCGGATCAGAATGTTCTGAATCAGGCGGCTCATGCTGTGGGGATCTGAAAAGTAATCCTGCCGGGATGTTACGGCAAGAACCGCGCAGCCTTGGGGAAACTGCTGCTGAAATTTGTCGGAAATGAAAAAACGGCCATAGGTTACGGCTTTTCCTTTTTCGCAGGAACCGTGGAACACCACCACCAGCGGAAGGTTGGCGGTTTCGTCAGTATGGGATATGTGGACAGGTATGTGCAGGAAATATTTGTAGCCGGCGGGAACTTCTTCATAAATCCAGGGTGTACCGGGAACCTGCGCCGTAACCCAGTAATAGGCGGGGTCAAAAGTAAGTTCAAGAGGAGCACGACTATGGGGACTTTTGAGTTGTCCGAAATACACCACAGATAGACACACAATACAGAGTATGGCCACAGAAAGCACTATAGCCCCGGTAAGCAGAAAACGTTTAGAAGCCATACTGATAGTATAGCGCAAAACTCCACGGAAACGATGGTAATCCCGCAGATGCCCCGAAGACAGCCAGGCCGTGAGGCGGGCCACCCAGTTTAAACTGGGTATAGGATTTACAAAATCCTATAAAAACGGCGACGCTTCGCGCGCCGTTTTTATATTTCTAATCATTCCATGCATAAGGATGCCTCTCATGAAAAACAGAATGCGTTTTATTTCCGTACTGTGGATACTGTTGTTTCTTACAGTACTCGTTTCTTGTCCAGGGTTAAATGACCCTTCAACTGTACCTGAAGATTCAACTGCCGGGGCAGGTAGTAATACACTTCCATCAGAACCATTGGGAGCTTTAGAAACTGCAGCTTTACTTGGCGAAATTAACACAGTGTATCACGCACCTTCTGCACGTTTTATGACGGGACAGCAAGTTGAAATGTATGGGCATCAAACAACATTTGAAGCACATCTTGTTGAATATAATTCCATCAAAAAAAATATCGCAAAATACGTACAAGAAAATAGTGACTATAATGCCCTGATGCATCAGTCGTACGAGAAAGTAAAATACAAAGCAGATAAAACATACGTAGAATTTGCTACATACATCGATAATGAAACAAACGACCCATTACTGTACGAGGTTCGAGTTTTCAATGGAAACTTTCTTGAAGAATTTGAAAAATCCCATTGGTATGCACAATCAGTTACGTTCAATGCAACGTTCACCAAAGATATATCAAATGGAAAAGATATTGATCTTGGATTAAAAATTAAAGGTGTCGATCATCTGGCAGAACAGCTTGATTATACACCAGATGAAGATATCATGAGATTATCCGAACAGTTTGGAACAAAAACAGATCGTTATTTTCTTGAACCTGTAGCAGGTTCAGTCTATGGTGATACCCTTACACAAAGCATTCTGTTTGAATATGCAACGCTAAATGATGAACTGATACGCAGATTTGAAGCTACTCCATTCAATGCATTAATGAAGTGTGGACACAGTAAAGTAACAGAACCTAACGACCAGTATTATTACCTGGAAATTAATAAACGTACTAATCTCCAAACTAATGAAACAACCTACAATCTGCGCTTAATCGATAACCAGTATTTTGCTCCTGATTTTGTTTTTGATGGGAGCTGGTATGCCAAAAGTCTGGAATACGCAGATGATATTCTTGAGCCCATTGTAATTCCAGAAGTATTGATGAACTTTATCTATGCCGTAGGTACACCTGCAGAAAACGGGGTTGATTCATACTCATTACGATCATGGGAAGGCGAAGGCTGGGCTGAATATATATTAACTGTTGATTATGAATCTATAATCCCATTCTTAGCTGAATTAAACCAGAACCTTATCTGCAACGACACTATTCATACAACAGGTCCACTGACAAGTTCATACAAGATTCAGCTTCATTATAATGGGTACACAGATGATGGTACACCATTTGAAGACTATTCAATTTCTTT
>JAZLGC010000086.1:0-6936 GCA_045616125.1 Treponemataceae bacterium
GCTTTGTTCTTGCAATTAATATTTTTGGGTATGCATCTTTGATGCATAATAATGGAGTAATCTCCCTTTCAAAAGTGGCTTGATTTTGAATATTGTCACTCACTTGTATATAGATTTTCTCACTTTGCTTCATGGCAACAAAATCTATTTCTTTTTTATATAAGACTCCTGTATATACCTCATATCCACGCCTCAATAGTTCAATAGCCACCATATTCTCAAAAATTCGTCCATAATCCATATTTCTGGTTCCCAGTTTTGCATACCGGAAAGAATGGTCAGCCAGATAGTACTTATCCTGACTAGTTAAATATTTTTTCCCACGAATGTCATATCTACGGACCTTATAGAATGAGAACGCATTACATAGATATGTAACATAGGAGCTTACTGTTTTGTGATTTATTGGCTCTTTGTGGTTTGTAAGAATATCTGAAATTTTTCGTAAAGAAACTTCTGAAGAAATATTATCCAAAAGAAAATCATTCAAGCGTTCCAGTAATGCAGGATTCCTGATTTTGTATTTCTGAACAATATCTCTGGTTACAAGTGTATCAAACACATCTCTGATATATGCTGACTTTTCAGATTCTTCATCATAGATATACGAACCAGCCATTCCTCCATCATGTGTATATGAATCAAAAGCAGCATCTATATCTGTAATTTGGAAATACTTTTGATATTCAAAAAAAGAAAAAGGAAATACTTTGATATTGAATGCACGGCCTGTAAAAAGCGTTGCCAAATCATTTGCAAGTAAAAAAGCGTTAGATCCTGTGATATAGATGTGATACTTTTCTGAAGCATGAAATGAGTTAATGGCAAGTTCAAAGCCTTTACAAAGTTGTATTTCATCAATCAACAGAAAGTTTTCTTTACCATCTTGATACTGATCTTTTACAAATTTGTATAAAGCATGGTATTCCTTCAAATCTTCAAAATCCATATCGTTATAATTGATATGAATGATATTTGCATCGGGATTATTGTTTTTAAGATACGTTATAAACGCTTCCAGCAGCTTTGATTTTCCTGAACGCCGAATTCCGGTAATTACTTTTATATCTGGAGTATTCATAACGTGCTTCATCTTATCCAAATATGAGTCACGAACTATTATTTTCATTTTGAAAGTATATTCCCTATATTTCCCAAAATCAATATTTTTTCATTTTTGGGAAATACAAAAAAGACATTGGGGAGGGGGACGTAAATCACTTCAGAACAATTGTATTCACACAATTCCAAAGGTCTTTGAACAGAGTTTCTTTTTCAGCAACACGAGATGAGACTGAAATATTAATCAAGCATCCGTTGTTATAAATCATATACCGTTCAACATACACAGGTTTATTGTTAGACGAGACTCTGGTATATGATGTTTTCAAATAAGAAAAATTCTTTGTCTGTAGTAACGTTGTAGGATCGTATGATACCAATCGGTTACTAATAGAATTTATTTCATTCTCAATACCTAATCTAATGATTTTATCAAGATATTCAATCTCGTTGTTAGATATATCCCGTGATGTTAAAAAAGTGTAATCACATAAATAATATAACTTATAAGAATAAAATCCTTGTTTTTTTAATATATAACCTAAAATGATGAGTATGAAACGATTTTTCATCCTTATTGCCCTTTCTTTTATCTGTGCAAACACATTTGCTGAGGATTTTAGTATAGAGTTAAAATATCGGACAAAAGAGGGGTATCTTGCTGTTTTTAGTCTTATTGATTATCAAGGTATAAATTGTCTTACTGTTGATATGTATTGTGGAAATTTTTAAGAGCCTCTACAGGGAGGCTCATGTCTTGATATTTTTCCTTTTCTAGAAAAAAAGTTTATCTTTTGTGTTTTTACCGTAATGCCAGACCGCGCATGGATTCGATGGTGGGGTAGCCTTTGCGTGCCATAAAGGCGGCAAGACCTTCTGCAATGTCGTTCATGGTGCGAGGGTTTGCAAAGGTTGCAGTTCCCACCTGAACGGCACTGGCGCCAGCCATGATGAATTCAACAGCGTCCTGCCAGCAGCTGATGCCACCAAGGCCCACAACGGGAACACGTTCTGCTTCCGGCAGGGTGTTCATGTGCTGGCACAGGTCATATACCATGCGCAGGGCAATGGGTTTTACGGCAGGACCGCTGAAACCGGCGCGGATATTGTCAAAGTAGGGTTCAGCTCTTTCAATGTCGATGGCAGTTCCTTGGAAGGTGTTGACCAGGCTGATGGCATCGGCGCCGGCAGTGCGGACAGCGTCTGCAACGGCAATCAGGTTGGGGGCGTTGGGTGAAAGCTTAACCATCAGCGGTTTTTTGGTAACGGCACGAACGGCCGAAGTTACTTCGGTGGCAGCAGCAGGATCAAGTCCCCAAGCCATACCGCCGGCCTTTACGTTGGGGCAGCTGATGTTCAGCTCAATCATGGGAACATCGGTGGCGTCCAGCAGACGGGCACCTTCTACGTAGGTTTCAAGGGTAGAACCGCTTAAGTTTGCAATGGTAGTTGCCTTGAACTTGAGCATGTCAGGCAGTTCGTGGGCAATAAAGTGCTCAATGCCGGGGTTTTCAAGACCAATGGAGTTAATAAGGCCGCTGGGGGTTTCAATCAGGCGGATACCGGTGTTGCCGGCTTTTGGCTGCAGGGTAAGTCCTTTTGAGCAGATACCGCCAAGACCGTCAGTATCGGTTAAGCCGTTGAATTCACTGCCGTAACCGTACGTACCGCTGGCAGCAATAACCGGATTCTGGAAATGAACGCCGGCAATGGTGACGCTCAAGTCTGGGGCGGACCCTTCGACAGGCTCAGTGATCCTGCATTCAGGGCGGGCTTTTGGGGCACGCTGGGGAAAAATCAGTTTTTCACCGGCGAACACAGGACCATCTTTACAGCAGCGGCGGTTACCTTCGGTGGTAACGATGGTACAGCCGAGACAGGCTCCAACACCACAGGCCATGCGGGCTTCCATACTCAGGTAGCACTGAACGCCGGCTTCGGCACAGGTTTTCTGGATGTATGCCAGCATGGGTTCAGGACCGCATGCGTAAACTGCAGCGTAGTTCTTTTTTTTCAGAAGATCAACAGTAAAGGCGGCGGTAATCATACCGTGAATACCAACACTGCCGTCATCGGTGGTGATATAGGTAGTAGCAGGCTGCAGGTGGTCTATGCCGTAGCAGCCGGATTTAAAGCTTGCAAAAAAGTCGTAGGAACCGGCAGGCAGAGTTTCGGCAAAGCCGGCAACAGGAGCAACACCAATGCCGCCACCAACAATGGCAATAAGTTTTTTGTTGTCAGCAGGAGCCTCAAAAGTGTTTCCCAGTGGTCCAACCAGTTCTACTTTTTCACCATGTTTCAGATTAACCAGTTCGGAAGTTCCCCGGCCTTTTTCCAGAATCAGAAAGTGAATGCGGGTGCGTCCACTTGGCAGTGATTCTTTGCGGTATACGCTGATAGGGCGGCACAAGAGCTGTTTGCTGTTTGCTGAGCGGATCATGAAAAACTGGCCGCTGGCTGGCAGTGGAATGTTGCCTTCAACCATCAGTTCAAATACACCGGGGGCTATACGGTTTAATCCGGATGCAGTTCCGGTACACAGGGCTTTCATATCGTCAGTTTTACAGCTCATAATAGTTCCTTTGTTTTGATGATGCAGTGTATCTGCCGGCATGGATGCCGGTCATAACTGGAGTTTTGCTTACAGTGAAGCTTTTGCGTTCAGAATATCAGTTTTTGAGAATGCAGCAGCGCGGCCGGCACTTTCTGCAATATCATCCAGGGTCAGGATACCGGCTTCACGTTTTTCAGCCAGAGTTTCGTCCTTTTTCCAGGCGCAGAGAATACCGCGGCTTGAGTTAACGGTACCGCCGGCTTTATCCAGCAGGGTACCACAGATGCGGGCAGCACCTCCCTGAGCTCCGTATCCCGGAATCAGGAAGAAAATGTTGTTGTAGGCATCGCGCAGGGCACGGGCGTCTTCTTCTGCAGTAGCGCCAACTACGGCTCCCACCGGAGAGGCAGCGTTTTCGGTAGCACCAAAGCGTTCTGCTATTTTCATCAGCTGGTTACCAACATTGTTCAGAACAAGACCACCTTTGGTCAGCTCCAGTTTTTCAATGTCATCGCGGCCCGGGTTTGAGGTACAGAGCAGGACAAAGATACCTTTGCCTTCTTTTTCTGCCTGAGGAGCGCACCATTCGATAAATGGTTCAAGAGTATCAAAACCCATGTACGGGTTAATGGTGATGATGTCGGTTTCAAAATCGCCGGAGAAATGGGCGCGGGCGTATGCTTTTGCAGTATCGGCAATGTCGCCGCGTTTAATGTCGGAAATGGCTACGGCACCATTACCGCGAACCAGTTTCAGGGTGTCGGAGAACGTTTTCAGGCCGGCAAGACCCATGGCTTCGTAATAAGCAATCTGTACTTTGTAGCAGCCGGCGTAGGGCAGGGTTGCACTCACCAGAGCCTGGTTATAGGCCATAACAGCTTCTGCAGGACTTGCGTACTGTTTCAGGACAGATTCCGGAATATAGGAAGGGTCGGTATCAAGACCAACACATAGGGGGCCCTTCTGGGCGCATGCCTCTTGCAGGCGGATCATTGCGTTTGAGTTACTCATGGCGCCACTATACCACATATTGCGTGTGAGGGCGAGTAGGAAAGAGCCTCTCCGGCAGAACGGTCCGGTTACAGCTGCTTGATGAGATGATATTTTTTATGGCCGGTGGGAATATCCTGCAGTTCGCTGATTACTACATACCCAAACTTCTTATAGAACTCCGGAGCCTGCCAGGACATGGTATCAACATGGACACTGTGGCATCCCCGGGCCTTTGCTTCAGTTTCGGCAGCCTTCAGCAGGCGGTATCCTATGCCGTTTTTCCGGCAGGATTCAGCAACCCACAGGGTATCAATGTGCATCCAGCCCCAGTAGGTGCCGCCCAGAATGCCACCGACAACGGAACCGGCAGCGTCGTACTCAACGGCGTTGAACAGCTGGTGGTTGTCCGGTCCCACATGGGCATTGTTGAATGCTTCCAAGGACTGGTTGATAAATGCAATTTCTGCGGGAGGAGGATTTGTGTTCATATTGTCCTACAGCTGTACAACAATCCAGTGGTCTGGATGTTCTGTCTTTAACGCTGTATATTTCCATTCTTTTTCAGCAGCATTCTGCTCCATCTGCCAGTCATATACCTGGAACGGAACAAAATCCGGTGCGGACTGCAGAGCGATGGTCAGTATCAGCTGGGCTGCAGTTTTGTCGCCTCTGTTAATCATGGTTTCCAAGAGATGCAGTGTAACCAGTGGGTGGGATTTTCGGCCTGCAAACCGGGAACGGTACAGGTCATCAAGTACCAGCAGGTTTGCCTCATCAAGATAGGTGTTTTCCTGCACATAGGCGTAATACAGGAACAGGGCATACCGGATATCGCTATTATCAATGCGCGGATCAAAGACAGCCAGTTCTTTTACCTTGTTCAGCAGTGCGCCCGAGGTATACGGGTTTTCATTACCGTTGAACAGCGCCATAAACTCATCCATCATGGCTGTACAGTTGTCGCTTACCGGATTGATGGTGTCATCGAACAGGGAAAGGGTCCAGCAGGGCGTTAAGGTATTTGCAGAATAGGCATCGATCAGGCCGTTGCCCGTCAGGTCATAAAAATAGAAGCCGTCGCGGACTACAGCGTAGGGTACCCCCGACATCACCAGAAACACCAGACTTTCATTTTCCGGGTCAACGCATTCCATGGTAATGGGCTGATATTCATCTTCATACAGTACAAACTGAGGATTACTTTCTGCGTAGAGGGCACGGAGATCCGTGTTGTAGCCGACTTCCGGAAGGGCTGCAGGAGCTGGGACTGATGCTGCATCGTTTGACGGTGCTGCAGACTGAACCGGTTCAATCGGGCTGGTAGAGGCACAGGAAACGAAAAGTACTGCAGACAGAAGTGTCAGCAGGAGGGATGCGGATACGATAAAGAAATGTTTTTTCATATCGATAGTGTGGCACAGATGGTTGATATGTACAAGGAAAACCAAAGAAACTCAATGAGTACTGATTCAGAATATGCTATACTGTGCTCATTCTTAAAATTGTGGAGCACATATCATGGCCAAATCTAAATCACCTAAATCTACATCAGCCACACTTGGATTTGAACAGCAGATTTGGGATGCAGCATGTGAGTTATGGGGACATATTCCCGCTGCAGATTATCGCAAAATCTTTACAGGATTAATCTTCTTAAAATATATTTCCACAGCCTTTGAAAAGAAATACGCCGAACTTGTTGCCGAAGGTGATGGATTCGAAGATGACCCGGACGCATACGAAGCAGAAAGCATTTTCTTTGTTCCTCCAGAAGCCCGGGGTCAGAAGTTGCAAAATCAGCTCATACACCAGAAATCGGAACAATCCTGGATAAAGCCATGATCGCCATAGAAGCTGACAACAAAAGCTTAAAAGGCGTACTCCCAAAAAATTATGCCAGCCCAGAACTGGATAAGCGCGTTCTTGGAAACGTAGTGGATGTATTCACCAACATGGATATGAGCGACACAGAAGCCAGTAAGGATCTTCTTGGTCGCACCTACGAATACTGCATCGCACAGTTTGCCTCATACGAAGGAGTAAAAGGCGGGGAATTCTACACACCAGCCAGCGTTGTAAAAACAATCGTAAGCATCTTAAAGCCATCAGAAGGAAAACGAGTGTACGATCCATGCTGCGGTTCAGGCGGAATGTTCGTACAGTCAGTAAAGTTTATTCAGGAACATGCAGGAAACCGCAACAACATTTCAGTCTTTGGACAGGAAGCCAATGCCGACACCTGGAAAATGGCAAAAATGAACATGGCAATCCGCGGAATCGATGCAAACTTTGGCGAACATCAGGAAGACACATTCTTCCACGACCTG
>JAZLGC010000087.1:0-57939 GCA_045616125.1 Treponemataceae bacterium
TCTTCTCATCTTTTCCCCCTGATAATTTTTCTTTTCTGTTGCAGATATATAGTAGGTACGATATAGGAAGTCGTAAAAAAGAAAGGCGATGTCCGTAAAAAGTGTTGCTGAATGCTACACAGCAACAAAGATTGTACAGGAATGCCACAAATCGAGAGGAGGGACAGTACAGGCAAAAATTGTTGAAGCCCGGCGTACATGCGGCAGCATGAACTATATATAGTTTCTACGCCGGGATTCACCAATAGCGACGTTATCGAGCGTTTTTGCATGTACTGGCAATCCGGTAGATTTGTGGAGTTTTGATGAGACCCTGAAACTAGTTCAGGGTGACTATAAGCAACACTTTTTACGGATATAGCGAAAAGGAATATGACGATTGGCATAGCCTGATAGTAATACTATTCGCATAATAGACGATTCGGGTTTACACTGATAGTGCTGTTATTTCAAAAGAGGTGCTGCCGCTGCTACGGTGGCTTTAAAGGGGAGAAAATGTCAGAAAATCAGAATCAGCTGGATCATCTGGTACAGCTGGATGTGGCTATTGGTGGCGGAAAAAACAGTTTTTCCATGAGCCGCGGTAGTTTTACCTATAACACCAAAGTTTTCTGGAAAAAAACATTAAAGCAGACCGACCGTACCAGAACAGATGACGGCTGGCTGCTTACTTACTGCGATGCTGACCGTTCATATTCACTCAGCTTTCTTCTTACCGTACATGATGACGGATTCAGCCTTTCCTGCGTAGAAGATAATCCGGTACTGAGCGATGGCAGTGTCGTTAACCGCTGGTGGATTTCAATACCCTGTAAAAAAGATGAACACTTTTACGGCTGTGGTGAAACATACAGCGAACTGGATTTACGCGGACAGAAAGTTCGTATCTGGGTTGCCGAGCATCAGAATGCCGGCCGTATCGGGAAAAAGCTGATTAAAGAAAAACTCAGGGGAAAGCGGCCGTTCAAAACACTGCCCTTTGACCGGTACGAGTCGTATTATGCACAGCCAACCTTTGTTTCAAGCCGGAAATATGCCGTTCACTGCAATGTAAACACCTACAGCGTTTTTGACTTTACCGCCGACGACCACATAACTCTGGAATTTCAGGAGTCGCCGGAACTGCAGCTGATACGCTCAAATTCCTTTACTGAACTTTCAGAACATCTTTCTGCTGTTCTTGGCCGCCCGCCAGTATTGCCCTCATGGGTACACGATGGTGCCATTCTTGCCATGCAGGACTGGAGTTTTGAAAAAGGCGTCACCGGCCAGAAAAATGATGGCTGTGGCAACGTGGACCGGAAAATTGCTGCAGCCCGTGATGCCGGCATCCCGGTAACCGGTGTATGGTGTCAGGACTGGTGTGGCTGCCGCTGTACAAAGTTTGGCTATCAGGTTATGTGGAACTGGGAATACAGTCAGGAACAGTATGCAGACCTGCCGGCGCATATTGAGAAGTGGAAAGCTGACGGTGTCCGTTTTTTAGGATACATCAATCCATTTATTGCCCTTGAAAAAAACATTTATAAGGAAGCTGCCGAAAAAGGCTACTGCGTAAAGAATGCAGAGGGCAAAGATTATCTTGTTACCATTACCACCTTCCCCGCTGCCATGATTGACTTTACCAACCCCGAAGCCTATGCCTGGTATAAAGAAATCATCAAGAAAAACCTGATTGGCATTGGTATGGGTGGCTGGATGGCCGATTTTGGCGAATATCTGCCGGTAGACGCTGTTCTGTACAGTGGTCAGGATGCGGCAGAACTGCATAATCAGTGGCCTGCCATCTGGGCCCGCATGAACCGTGAAGCCATAGAAGAGTGTGGCAAACTGGGAGAAGTGTTCTTCTTTACCCGGGCAGGCCACACCGGCACCATCAGCGCCAGTACCCTAATGTGGACCGGCGATCAGCATGTTGACTGGTCAGTTGATGACGGTCTTGCGTCTGTTATCCCGGCAACGCTCAGTCTTGCCATGAGCGGGTACCCCATGGCACACAGCGACGTTGGCGGTTACACCACCGTTATGCACATGACCCGCAGTGCAGAACTTCTGATGCGCTGGGCCGAAATGTGTGCCTTCAGCCCCCTGTTCCGGAGCCACGAGGGAAATCAGCCGGGGCGCGATGTGCAGTTCAGTGACACACCGGAACTGCTTGCCCAGTTTGCCCGTTGTGCCGGATGGTACCGTAACCTAGCACCCTATCTGCAGAATCTTGAACAGCAGGCCGCCGAACACGGAACACCGGTAATGCGTCCTCTGTTCTATCACTACGATACCGAAGAGCGGGCCTATAGCGAAAAGTTTGAGTATCTTTTGGGACGTGACCTGCTGGTTGCCCCAGTGTACATACAGGGAGCCACAACCCGCCGCTGCTGGCTTCCCGATGACAAATGGATACATGTATGGACCGGCCGCGAATACTACGGAGGCGACATCACCGTAGAAGCTCCCATGGGGCAGCCGCCAGTATTCGTGCGTAAAGAGTCAGATTTGCAAATCTCAGGGCTTATGAACTTGTTAACAACAGTAAGAGACTGAAAAAGCGATAGGTGGGGGATAAAAATGCAAAAATTGTCGAAGCCCGGAACGATAGTTTCCTTGCCGGGCTTCGCCTATAGCGACGTTATCGAGCGGTTTTGCATTTTTACATCACGCCGGTAGCTTTTTCAATTACTGAATGATGAAACTACATAATCACGATAAGGAGTGAAATATGAAATATTTTTTAGACAGTGCTAAAATCGATGAAATTCGTGAAGCCTACGAAACCTTTGGCATTGATGGCGTTACCACCAACCCAAACCACATTATGAACAGCGGAAAACCTTTTAAAGAGGTTCTGCAGCAGATGGCTGATTTCGTAAAAGAAAAAAACATTGAAGGTTGGGAAACATTCCCCATCTCTGTAGAAATCAACCCACATCTGGACAAAACCGAAGACATGGTTGCCATGGGTAAAGAAATTGCAGCCCTGTGCCCCAACTTTGTCATCAAAATCCCCTGCACAGAAGCAGGTATTGCAGCAGCACGCCAGCTGGAAAAAGCCGGCATCCGCACCAACGTTACGCTGGTATTCAGCCCAAGTCAGGCCATTCTGCCTGCTAAAAACGGCTCACTGTTTGTTTCTCCATTCATCGGCTGGAAAGAAAACAGCGGCGAAGACTGCGTTCAGTACATTCAGGACATTACTACCATCTACGCCAACTACGGCTACACCACCGAAATCATCTGTGCCGCAGTTCGTAACGGAAAACAGATTGTAGACTGTGCCGTTGCCGGCGCTGATATCGTAACTGCAGGACTGCAGGTATACAAAGACAGCATGTACCATGCCTTCACTGATTACGGTATGGCAAAATTCCAGGATGCGTGGGACAAAACAATTATCTGACACAAATTGTCATTCTGGACTTTCGGGCGTCATTCCGAACTCGTTTCGGAATCCAGATGCTGAATCAAGTTCAGCATGACAAGTTTATTAGGGGAGAAATATGAAAATTGGATTTATCGGGCTCGGCATTATGGGCGAGTCCATGTGCGAAAATATTGTAAAGAAACACGATGACAAAGTGTACGTTTTTGACTTTGTTACCGCTAAGGTTGAACAGCTGGCCGCCATTGGTGCCGTAGCCTGCTCCAGTTCAAAAGAAGTTGCAGAAAACGCTGACGTCATCATCAGCATGGTACCAAAATCAGAACACAGCCGCGCCGTATACACCGAAGTACTCCCTGTTCTGAAAGCCGGAAAAACCTGCATCGACATGTCGACCATCGACCCCAGCGTATCCGTAGAAATCAGCAAAATGGTAAAAGCTACCGGCGCTCAGTTCATCGATGCTCCCGTTGTAAAATCAAAACCAGCTGCCATTGCCGGAAAACTGGGCATTTATGTTGGCGGTGACGAAGCCGTATACGAAGCCATGAAACCCATTCTGCTCTACATGGGCGAAAACGTTATCCGCATGGGAGAGAACGGCAAGGGTCTTGTCATGAAAATCTGCCACAACGCCCTTGTTTCTCAGATTCAGAACGGCGTAAACGAAACCGCTACCCTTGCTGCAGCCAACGGCATTGATATTCTTACCTACGCTCAGGCTATCAGCTACGGTGGCGGTCAGAACTTCTATCTTGACGGTAAGAAAACCCCCATTGCCAACGAAGACTACACCACCGCTTTCAGTGTTGAAAACGAATACAAAGACGTAAACATCTGCATGAACCTGGCCAAGGAATGCGGTGTAAGCATGCCCGGCGAAGCAAACGCACTGCGTGTTTATCAGGAAGCCATGGATGCCGGCTACGGAAAAGAAGACTTCTGCGCCACCATCAAGGTTGTCCGCAATCAGAAGCTGTAAGGAATCAGAGCGTATGACCCTGCTAGAAAAACTGAATGCGGTAAACGATGTTCCCGTGTATGACGTAAACGGTCCGGAATTCAAGTCTTTTGGCCGAGTGGTAAAGGGCTACGATGTACAGCCATTAATTGACTACATGAAAGCCCATACCGATATTCCGGAAAACGGTAATGTATACGAGGCTTCTATTGCAGAAATGGAAGCACTACCGGTGGCTGCAGTGCTGGAACACGACATTTATGCCGGCATGCCTGTTCAGATTGGGTACTGCAACGGACGGAACAGCACCTATAACGGATTTGAATACCACAAAGGCAGCGAACTGAATATCGCGGTTACTGATTTCATGCTCTGTCTGGGGCATTCCTATGACATTGATATGGAAAAACTGCAGTACGATGTTTCTCAGGCTACTGTATTCTTTGTTCCGGCAGGTACCATGATTGAAATGTACCAGACAACGCTGCACCTTTCGCCGCTGAAAGTATGCGATGAAGGGTTCAAAGGAGTTGTAGTACTGCCACGGGGAACCAATACACCGCTGGCAGGCGGTACTGCAGCCGGCAGTGATCCGGAAACAAAACTGCTGCTTCAGAAAAACAAATGGGTAATTGCCCATCCTGAACGGGAACCACTGATTAAACAGGGCGCCTGGCCGGGAGTTACCGGACCAAACAAGGAGTTGTTCTATGAATAACGAAGAAAAGAAATTTCAGGTTGCGTATGTACCGATTGGTGTACCAACCTTTCATCTGGAAAGCGCACAGGCTCAGTTTGACGCCAGCGTATCACTGTTACAATCCATTACTCCTGATGTTGTCTGCCCCGCAGAAATGCTGCTTTCTCTTGATAAACTGAAAGACTTTCTTGGTGGGCTGCAGCCGGACCTGATTGTGCTGCAGAATGTAACTTTTGCCAATGCAGCATATGCCAGCGAAGTGCTCAGCCGCTTTGACTGCCCGATTCTGCTTTGGACACTGCGGGAACCGGTTATTGATGGTGGCCGTCTGCGCCTGAATTCCCTTACCGGAGCATACAGCGCAGCCAACGCCATCAAGGCTTTTCACAAGGAGCCGCTGCAGTACATTTACGGTTCCCCTACAGAACCGAAAGTTTCTGCAAAAATTGCTGCCACCGTGCGTGCCGCTGAACTGAAGTTCAAACTGAAAAGTCTGAAAATGGCTGCAGTGGGCCACACTCCCCAAGGATTCGGCTTTGGTCGCGGCATGGATCTGGATCTGCTGAAAAACTTTGGCGTAACCTTGGAATCCATTGAAGCACGAGAACTTATTGATGTGGCAAAAACATTCAGTGAAGAAGATATTGCTTCGTACCTGAAAGATGCCGGCAGCCGCATGCGTGGTCTGGAAAATACTCCTGAAAAGAACCGTAACGACTTTGCGCGCCTGTACAAAGCCTATGCAGAGTATGTGCAGAAAAACAACATTGGAGCCCTTGCTTCACGTTGCTGGCCCGATTTCTTTACCGCATTCGGCACCCCGGTCTGTGCAGTTCTTGCCATGTTAAACGACCTGGGCGTTGCTGCCAGCTGTGAAGCTGACTGTTACGGCGCACTGAGCATGTATCTTGGCATGCAGCTGACCAATATGCCAACCTTCTTTGGCGACCCTGTGTCACTTGATGAAAAAGAAAACACCATTTCTTTCTGGCACTGTGGAACTGCCGCCTGCTCTCTTGCAAGAGAAGACACCGGCGCCAAAGTTGATGTTCACTGCAACCGTAAGATTGGTCCGACACTTGATTTTGGCTGCAAAGCCGCTGACAGTGTAACCATTTTCCGTATCGGTAAAGATGCAGAAGGCAACTGCCGTTTCTTTATTGCAGGCGGAGAAGCTCTGGATAAACCGAAACAGTTCAACGGCTGTTCTCTGGTTGTACGCACCGACTACAGTGCCGAAGACATTGTGTATAAAAGCGTACAGGCAGGCTGGGAACCGCACTTTGTAGTGGTTTACGGCGATGTTTCTGCCGAACTTGAAATTCTTGCCAACATGCTGAACATGGAAGTACAGAAGTTCTAAGACGGTATAGAAAGCCCTTCCCAAAAATCCTGAGCCAAGCCTCGTTATCCTGAGTCAAGTTTTGTCATCCTGAGCCAAGCCTAGTCATCCTGAGCTTGACTCAGGATCTCCCCGTCGCGACTGTCGTTCAGCCATATCACGGGCTGTTTCAAGACGCCAGGCAATTTCATCCTGACTTTCAGAAGAGACGTATATGCTGCTCACTTAATGGTGTATAATTTACAGATGAGTTACGAGCCACCTTTTAAGATAACGTCTCAAATAATCGATTTAATTTCTCAAATTTCAGAAGCAGTTGGAGAAATAAATTCTCTTGAAAAGAGTCCACGTCATTTAGAATTAAGAAAAGAAAATCGAATAAAAACAATTCATTCCTCTTTGGCAATTGAAAATAATTCTTTAAGTATTGAGCAAATAACTGCAATTATTGACGGTAAACGAGTTTTAGGAAACCCAAATGAAATCCAGGAAGTAAAGAATGCACTTCAGGCTTACGAACTTCTTTTGGCCTTAAATCCTTACGATGAAAAAGATTTATTAAAAGCCCATGCATTAATGATGAACGATTTAGTTGAGCGAAGTGGTAAATACAGAAATGACGGGGTTGGAATTTTTGATGGAAAACAGGTCGTTCATTTAGCACCTCCAGCTGATAATGTTCCTTTTTTGATGTCAGACTTATTCGAGTGGCTTAAAAATAACGATGTTCATCCTTTAATAAAAAGCTGCGTTTTTCATTATGAATTTGAGTTTATTCACCCATTCCAAGACGGAAACGGAAGAATGGGAAGACTCTGGCAGACTGTGATTTTGAAAGAATGGAAAAGCGTTTTTGCCTGGCTCCCTATCGAAACTCTGATAAAAGAAAATCAGGAAAAGTATTATAAAGCATTACATTCAAGTGATTCAGATGCAGATAGCACCAGTTTCATTGTTTTTATGCTGCAGATAATTCTTAACACCATAAAAGAAATTCTTGAAACAGAAAAAAAGATTACTCCAAAGATACCTGTAAAGATAACTGCAAATCAAAAGAAAATTCTGGAAGCAATAAAACAAAATCCTTTTGTAACCCAGGAAGAACTTTCCCAGATCGTTGGAATTGCAAAAATCAATATCACCAAAAATATGAAAAAAATGCAGGAACAAGGCCTTATCGAAAGAGTTGGTGCTGACAAAAACGGTAAATGGATACTCAAATAACAGGAGAGACCGGTTCCCGTATCACCTGAGCCAAGCCTAGTCATCCTGAGCCAAGCCTAGTCATCCTGAGCTTGACTCAGGATCTCCCCGTCACGGCTGCCGTTCAGCCATATCACGGGCTGTTTCAAGACGCCATGCAATTTCATCCTGACTTTCACAGGACAATACTGTTGTAGCAGCCATAATGCCGATGTCAACGTTGCTACCTCTTTCCAAAAATGGCTTTAAACGTGCGGTCCCTGCGCGGATTCAGCAAAGCTCCCTTATACGGGATATACGACTTCATAGGTTCTACTCCTTATCTGTAGATTCACCTATATATATATGCGTCTGTTGGAACTTTTGTGCCATTTTTTAGTTTCCCCAATTAATAAGCCAGTTTGGTCAGACACCGGAAGATTTTGACTTCCTCTACACCAGTTCGGCATTTTGATATGCGATAATTGCCCCTGCATGTGACGGCAAAGACTTATAAAATGGCCAGAAAAAAAATATTTATAAGCTAAATTCAGGGTGATTCATCAAACATATCTTATAAAACGGACCGATTTCATTGTTTTATAAGGCGATAATCAATCGTTTTTCCCTACAAATGCCTTTTTACTACCATATTCCCACTTATCCGACCTTATAAGATGCACGATATCGGTAGCCTTATAAGCCAATACTGCTGAAACAGGTCGAAAATGACTTATAAGCACCTATGCTTCAGGAAATTTATAAGGCACATCGGTGACGCTGCCAGAAACTCAGTGAGTAGGTCTGTATATTTTTGCCGATTTTGCCGGGAAAATGGTCAATAGAAAGTAACAACAATACATGTTATTATTTGAAGACTATGAGTGAAATAATTACAGATGTTAAGCCATTCTTAAAATGGGTAGGTGGAAAGACTCAGTTACTTGAAGAAATAAACAAATATTACCCAGAAAAGATAAACAAATATTGCGAGCCTTTTGTTGGTGGTGGTGCAGTCCTTTTTGATGTTCTAACAAAATTTCACCCTAAAGAAGTCTTGATAAACGATATTAATCCTGAACTTACAAATACCTATGTTCAAATAAAAAACAATGTCAATGATTTGATTACATTACTCTCTGCATGGCAAAGTAATTATCTATCATTAGATACCGATGCAAGAAAAGAAGATTTTTACGAAAAAAGAAATCACTTTAATGAATTGATTCTTGCTAAAGAAGATTCCGTTGAGAAAGCAGCATTAATGATTTATTTGAATAAAACTTGTTTTAATGGTTTATATCGAGTAAATAGTAATGGTCTATATAATGTTCCAAGCGGTGTATATAAAAATCCTTTAATCTGTAATTCAGACAATCTTCGTGCTGTAAGCAAGGTATTAAAAGATGTTCAGATTTTAACAGGTCCATATTCCCAGACAGAGAGTTTTATTGATAAAAACACTTTTGTTTATATTGATCCTCCATATCGTCCTTTAACAAAAACATCTGCTTTTACTTCTTATTCCAAAGATGGATTTGACGATGATAAACAAATTGAACTGGGAAACTTTGTAGCAAGGATTCATAATAGTGGTAATGGTGCAAAAGTTTTGTTGAGTAACTCTGACCCCAAAAATACAAATCCTAATGACAATTTTTTTGACGACCTGTATAAAGATTTTGATATTCGTCGTGTGAATGCTTCAAGAATGATAAATAGCAATGCAAGTAGACGCGGAGCGATTACTGAAATAATGGTTACGTGTTTTTAGGAGGTAATAATGAAAAGAGATTTTTATACATGGCTTGAGACTTTTCGAGAAAGTATCGCTACATATTCATATTATGTTGATTTTGAAAAGGTATATGGGAATGTAGATTCTATTAAAGTGGAATTGAATATTCTTAATTCTCTGATTGGGTCAAAAAATATTAAAGCTGATTTCGAAAAACTTCTTCAAAAGTATCCTGAAACATTAAAATGTATTCCGATTCTTCTAGCTGTAAGAAATTCTGAAATTTCAGTTACAGATGAGACAGGTAGTTTTAACTTTGATTTTGCAGTACAAACTCGTTCCATTACGGAATACTCAAAATTCATGGAAAAATCAGGACTCTTTGATTTACTTTCAAATCACTTGGTAAATAATCTTGTAGATTATGTTACAGGTGTAGAGACAGGTCTTGATTCAAACGGAAGAAAAAACCGTGGTGGACATTTGATGGAAGACTTAGTTGAAAGTTATATCCAGAAAGCCGGATTTGTGAAAGATATAAACTACTTCAAAGAAATGTACATTCATGAAATTACTTCAAAATGGGAAATTGATTTATCAGCAATTTCTAATCAGGGTAAAATGGAAAAACGTTTTGATTTTGTTGTTAAAACAAATACAATGATTTATGCAATCGAAACAAATTTCTATGGCAGTGGTGGTTCAAAATTAAATGAAACTTCTAGAAGTTATAAAACCTTAGCCGCCGAAGCAGACTCAATTGAAGGATTTACTTTTGTATGGTTTACAGATGGAAAAGGTTGGGTTAGTGCAAGAAACAATCTTGAAGAAACATTTGATGTCCTTGATACAATCTACTGTATTAATGATATGGAAAATGATGTGATGAAGGAATTATTTAGATGATAAAAGGTGGAGTTGGTGGAGGGAACACCAGAACTGGCTTAATCTTTGAAGGTAAAACAGACTTAGCATCTTTTATTGCAAAACAACCAAGATATAGCGTAGACAGCGATGGAAATGTTTCTTATGAGGGAACAATAGTTGCTCGTATATTTAAGAAATATGCTTTTTATGGAATATTTCTAACAGAATTAGGAATTGATTGGAAGAATTATATTTCGAAGCAACTGCTGCCAGATGATTGCATTTTTGTTGTAATAAAAAATACGCTGTTCATTCTTGAAATAAAGCATCAAGAAACAGCAGGTTCTGTCGATGAAAAACTCCAGACTTGTGATTTTAAGAAAAAGCAATATCAGAAACTTTTAGCACCAGCTAATATAAAAGTTGAATATTGCTACATACTTAATGATTGGTTCAGAAAGAAACAATATAAAGATGTATTAGATTACATCCAATCTGTGTATTGTCATTATTATTTTAATTATATTCCTCTCTCTGAATTAGGGCTTCCTGTTCCTCCAGAATGTATAGAGGATTAAATGAGTATTAAACCATATTATCGCTCAAAAAATTTAGATTTTACACTTGCTCAGGGAGACAGTTTAGAACTCCTTTCAAATATCAATTTTAAATTTGATATGATTTTTGCTGATCCTCCATACTTTCTTTCTAATGGTGGAATTTCTGTTCAATCAGGAAAGCAAGTTCCTGTAAATAAAGGCGATTGGGATAAGTCTCAGGGATTTGAAAAAGATAATGATTTTAATAAACAATGGCTTGCTCTTTGTCGTGAAAAATTAGCTGACAATGGAACAATCTGGGTTTCTGGCACATTTCATAATATTTTCTCTGTTGCTCAGTCTATGACAGAATTAGGATATAAAATTCTTAATTGCATTACTTGGCAGAAAAATAATCCGCCACCAAACTTATCTTGCAGATACTTTACTCATTCTACTGAATTTATTTTGTGGGCAAAAAAGTCTCCAAAGGCAAAACATTATTTTAACTATGAATTAATGAAAGAAATAAATGGCGGCACTCAGATGCGCGATGTCTGGACTTTACCAGCCATCGCAAAATGGGAAAAAACATGTGGGAAACATCCGACACAGAAACCGCTACCATTGTTGGCAAGAATAATTCTTGCATCTACCAAAGAAAATGAATGGATTCTTGATCCATTCTCTGGGAGTGGGACTACGGGAATTGCTGCAACAATACTCGGAAGACGGTATTTAGGACTTGAACGTGAAACTGCGTTTCTTGAAATGTCGAAGGCTCGAAGAGAAGAATTAAACAACATAGAAATAAAATGTGATTATTACCAAAGAATTTCAAAATATGCTGATGCAAAGTGTATGGATATTCACGAAGTAAGAGATTCGAATCAATATTCTGGGCCGGATTTGGATTTAGAGTAATATCATTAGGAAGATAAAAATCAATAGTATAGTATTAAAAACAAGATTTAGCTCAACTTGCACTAAAAATTTGGGTTTAACCGAGTTTCATCTTCCTCTTCAGATCCGGCCTATATTACATTACACTTACAGTGGAGAGTAATATGGGCGAGTGTTATGATGTACGTTTCAAACTGAAGTATACCTATAAGCCAAATGCGATTTCTGCTCTTTCGATATATGTAATCCGTGCTCTACACAAGCCTGATCTGCCAATATACAATTCCATGTCTGAATTGATGAAATATATTCTACCGCAGACTTGTCATTGGTATTTTGATGAAGAATCTGAAGAGTATTTCGCAGCCTTTGATGCAAACTACGGCTGGTACACTATTCTTCATGGAGCATTCTCAGCCATGTCACCTTGGCTAGCTGATGGAGCAACGATGGAAATCTGGCCAGGTAATGCGTATGAAAAAGTAACACCCAAACGTGAATCATAAATGAATGAAATTCATTCCACTCAACAGTCAATTATAATTCCCATCTGTACGGCATTTTTGTTTCTACAGGGAACTTTTTAAGCTGAAGTTTCCTGTAGATGACTCATTTCTCATTCAGACAGGAAAATATCTGCCTGATGGCAGGAAAACCTGGTGACAATATCCCTTTTTTTCAGAAAAAGCCGGAAAATCGTACTTTATAATTCCTGTCTGCCAACAGTTTTCTGTCCAGACAGGAAAACTAAGGTCTCTACCAATTCATTGAGGCGAAAACGAACTGAAATATGATACGTTCTCAAATCTCCGTTTGATTTTTTCGATGTTTTCATGACACAGCTCGATGAGTATGCAATTTCGTTTCTTGTTCAAGCATGCTTCACCTACGACACCGCTGCCGGCAAAAGAATCCAGCACTATTTCCCCTTCGGTAGTCACAAATTCCAGTATTTGTTCTATCAAAGAAACCGGCATTTCGCTTTGATGGATTCTATTTTTGGGGAAACGGGTTGAACATCAAACATCGTTGGGAGCATACCATTTGTGCCACTCATGTATTCAATCCGCCCGGTTTTTTTGAATGTTTCATAAATCTTACATGACAAATTCATATTCTGTCTCATGACTATCCTCTCTGCATTCTCCAGTATCATGCAAAAGGATGACAAAATATGTCACTTCAACGTACGAATGAAACCATTCACAGAACTTGTTACTGATATTTATTTCCCAACAATTCCCATTTCAGTTTTGTATTCCTGTACAACTGCCAGAGGGCCATCCCACCAGAGTTTTGTTGAATCATCATACACCATTTTGCCCGTATTTGATTCCATAAATGAAATCAGGACTTCTTCACTATTTTTATTCAGTTCTTTTGCCAGTTGTTCTACTACCATCTTTGTAACTAAATCCATGGCAATTACATTTTTGTTATCCATATGAAACCCTCGGACTATAACAAAGCCACTTTTTCGCTTTTAAGAAATTGCAGTTTAGATACAGCATTTTCTGTCCTGAAACAAAACTGATCCTGCAGTTTTTCTGGAAGCAGTAGACTTATGCACATATTGTCTATAGTTTCAAACCCAAAACTTTTTAAGTCTTGGATATCAGTTACCCTAAAAAATGAAACATATCCAAACTGTTCGTTTGCAGAAATAAGACCTCTGGCCTTTGCTTTGGTAGCAGTAATTTTTCAACAATACAATAACTGCCGTGATAAAGAATCATACCTTCTTCCGGTCGTTTCATATTGCAGCTCCCTTTGAAAGCAGGTATTCCCGAATTTCTTCATAAACAGCAGCATCTCCTTCAACATGGAATATTCCCCAGCAATCACGGATAAAAGAAAGAACTTTGAATTTATCAAACATCTCTGATGTCTGCTTCAAAGTAATGCCAAGTTTTTCAGAAGTTATTCTTATGAGTCTAATCTGCATAAATAAAATCTGCTGCTCTTCGTTCATCACATCTATTATAACATGATTCATTTTTCTTAATAAGTGTACGGAAAAACCATTCACATTATTGCACCTTTCAACAAGTTTTCAGCGTATTTATTTGCACTTTTTCAGAGCATTTAACTCCTATTAATTGCATTATTTAATATATTTTTATTGCAATTATTTGCACCTTTTTGCCTGATACTATACCAGCCTGTTATAACATGTTTTTTGTAACGCTATGTCCGTAAAAAAATCCCCTTTACCAATGATTTTATTCACTGGCAAAGGGGATTATGGATGCTGAAACAAGTTCAGCATGACAAGTGTTTCGGTCAGCATACATATCTAGTGATATCACGGTACACAACAACTATTAATTATTTTTGCGGATATACGAAAAAATAATTAATAGTTTGGAGATATGAAGGACATTTATGGTTGAACGAGAAAAGGGTATCAGTAACAACAGTCTACTCAGAAAGCTGAGTGAGAATCTGCTGTTTTTCTTCTTCGTTCATATCTGCAAAGACTTCTGAGAAAGTTTTTCTGTACTCTACAGGTATGAGATCCTGCAAAACAGGATTCAATTTTTCGTATACCGTATAGTAAGAGCATCCGGCAGGACTATCTGGGTAAGAATACCGGTACTCTATCAACAATGCCGCCTGATATTCCAGATTCAGAAGCTGCATCACATGAATGGCATTATCTCGGGAAGCAACCCAGTACAGAAGCGGATAATTCAAAACGCTATATTCTTCAACTGAACGATACATCGTACCTTTACAGTCATCAATTTCCCAAACAGAGAGAAGCATCTCATCAGAACATCCTTTATGTATTGCATATAGAATACCTGCATCATTCTCTGGAAACTCTCCTGAATAGCAATCAAGAGTAAGACCTTTTCGAGATAAATACCTGAGCATTTCGATGTTCCCGGTTTGTATACAGTAATTCAGCCACGAACAAGGAAGCCCCTGGCCTCCCGGACCTCTTTCTGAATTAAAATACCGGGCATTAAAATTATTATCCAACAGAATATCTATGGCTTCAGTATCATAGTTATCAATTGCATGCTGCATTGGAGAATCTTTCAGAGGTTCCTTGGATAAACGTTCAAAATACACGTCACGGTAAGCCCTAAATTCCTTAAACCAGGGTTCCTCACGAATATTTGGGTTCATTACTTCAAGTGATTTTGCTAATTCATTTGATACTGTGAAAAATGTTTCCTGGTACTGTTTGAGAAATCCATCAAGAAGAATATAGTCTTTCTCATCAATTGCCCGTATCATTTTATACGATGCAGCCAGTTCCAAAAGCAATTCCCGGTTAACAGCCCCTAATAAATCCTGGTCCTCATCTGAAAACGTTTCATATTCATCTACCATTTTCATCACTTCATCATAGTAATACGTTGTATAGGAGCCTCGAGACGTTTTGTACAAACGACGCAGTTTTGACTGCCAATTTGCGCTCTCAGTTGCAGATAATGCCTTTACATTTGTTACACAGATAAAGAAACAGCAGATACTGACAAGTACTCGCTTATTCCTCATACTTAATCTCCTGATGGAATTCTCTCTACTCTATTCATCCTATCATAATCGAATAATTTTTTTCCACCGGAGAAAAAAACTTTACCAATGATTTTATTCCCTGGCAAAGGGGGTTAGATGCTGAAACAAGTTCAGCATGACAAGTGTTCAGTTCAGCATGACAGGTATAGATGTACATCAGTAAAAAAATCAGGTGAAACATTCACCACATCATCAGTAAATGCCACAGTGGGATTACTTTATCTGCAGGATAATCTATATCATCCCGGACGACAAAATCGGCATTCTTCAAGATTTTTTTATGACCGCCAACTTCAATCGTCATTCTCTTTCCATCTTTTGAAGAAATCGTAACAAAATCGCCATCTCTTTCATCTTTAGCCGCAAATACCTGATATCCTGCAGATTGCAGGGCAAGTGATACAAAGGACTCCCGAATATTTCCTTCTGTTCCACGCAACACTGCATATAAACAAGGGTCAGAATAAAATACCTTTGCTCCTGCTGATTTTGCCTTTGTTTCATTCTGATACCGTATAATTCTGATTGCGCCAACAGATTCCATAACTTCTAACAGTTGGTATAACTTTTCAGCTCCCACATTCCAATCAGAACACAGCGAACGGACTTGAATTCTTGGAATTGCAGCGTTTGCTATAGTCCCGATAACAGCATTCATCAGCCGTAAATTGTCATCCGTAATATGAGGAACAAAAAAAGTAACATCTGAATTAAGAGTTTTGTCCAATACGGCCAGACTTCGTTCTTCAAAATTTCCTTCTTGATAATAAGGACGGGTTCCGTGTTTTTTATATTCTGTAAACAGACTGAGAATGGGTGCGGTCGGTTGCACGGAAAGATTCAAGGGATTAGAAAAAGGCTCTGATTTTTCATATACCATCCCTGTTTCCAAAAAAAGGAACTCCCTAAACGACATGATGGGCATACGTATAAATACATAGCGCCGGGAAATATCTGCAGTACCATTACGAAGAATAAGAGATGATGAGTCGCTGGCCCAAATAATACGGTCCGGATAATCATCATATAACGATTTTAGATGCGAGCTCCAGTCCTTTGCAAAGTGAATTTCATCAATAATGACACCATCATATCCTTTAGAAAAAATATAAGATATTTGTGAATACAACGATTCTGATGAGAACAATGGATTGTCAGCTGAAAGATAGAGGATTTTTTTCCCGCTAACCTGAACGTGATACAGCAAAAATGTTGTTTTACCACATCCACGTAAGCCTATAAGGATAAGATTCTTTGGAATCTTATTTTTCTGTTGATACTCAGTGGTGTACGGACGTATCCTTTCAGGAAGAAAGTACATCTTGCGATTCATGGTACTTTCAAGCATTGTCAGTTCTATGTCAGTCATATTCACAGAATATACCACAAATGTTTCTGTCACAAGAACATTTTAATACATTTGTTCCTACCACAGAAACATTTAACCCCTTCACCAATGATTTTACTCACTGGCAAAGGGGTTAGATGCTGAAACAAGTTCAGCATGACAAGTGCTTAGTTCAGGATGACAAGTGTTCAGTACAGCATGACAAGTGTTCAGTACAGCATGACAGATGGTCAGTACTTATTTAATCTCGCGGATATCCTCAACATCGCCGCTGGCTCTGGCAATTTCTTCAAAATCTTTCAGAGAAATGTCCGTTGCCTTTACGGTTACCTTGCGGGTTTCTGAAGTGGCACCAGGGGTTGTAATGCAGGAAATAATCTTTCCCTTCTTTTCGGCAACCTTCTGGGTGAACACGCTTAAGGTGCCGGATGCATCGCTCATGTCGATAACGGCACGGATACCGGAAGCACGGGTGTTGAACATCTCAATGAACATGCGGAACAGGTCGCTTTCGGTAATAATGCCTACCAGCAGTTTGTTCTGCATAACCGGCAGACACCCAAAGTGACCGTCAGCCATCATGCGGGCAGCTTCTTCTACGGTTTCCGTATCAGAAACAGACTGCACTTTCTTTACCATAATCTTTTCAACCGTCAGCTTGCTCAGTAAGTATCCCAGTTCGTACATATCAAGAGTTGTAGCATCGCTGGGAGCTGCCCGCTGCAGGTCATTACTGGTAATAATGCCGACCAGACTGCCGCTTTTATCAACTACCGGCAGCTTGTTGATCTTGTTTTTCATCATCAGGTCTTTTGCTGCCAGTACCGATGCCTTTGCGTCTACGGTAACAGGATTCTTTGTCATTACATCTTTTACTAACATGGCTTAGCCTCCAAGGTATGCAGAAATAACAGACTTATCGGAAATCAGGTCACTGGCTTTGCCGGACTTAACGATTTCCCCTGTTTCAAGTATATACGCTCTGCTGGCAATTGACATAGCTTTATAAGCATTCTGTTCTACCAGCAGAATGGTGGTTCCGGCAGAGCTGATTTTCTGAATGATGTCAAAAATTTCATCAACCAGAATTGGTGCCAAACCCATGGAAGGTTCATCAAGCAGCAGCAGTTTTGGCTGTGACATGAGGGCCCGGGCCATGGCAAGCATCTGCTGTTCACCGCCGGAAAGGGTTCCAGCCAGCTGGCTCAGACGTTCTTTTAAGCGGGGAAACAGTTCGTAGCACCACTCCAGGTCTTTTTTAATCTGTTCCTTGTCGTTTCTCAGGTATGCACCCATTTCCAGGTTTTCTTTAACGCTCATGTTGGCAAATACCCGGCGGCCTTCCGGAACCTGAATCAGCCCCATCTGTACAATCTTATCTGCGCCAAAGGTGGTAATATCAACACCGTTAAAGGTAATGGAACCGCTGGCCTTTTTGATCAGGTTGCTCAGGGCATGGAGCGTGGTGGTTTTGCCGGCACCGTTGGAACCGATCAGGGTAATGATTTCCCCCTGCTCTACCGTAAAACTGATACCACGGAGCGCTTTTATGGCACCGTAGGAAACAACCAGATCTTTAACTTCAAGCATGCTCATTCTTCCCCTCCTGCCATCTGTTCGTATCCGGAACCAAGATATGCCTTGATTACCGTCGGGTCACTCTGAATTTCTGCAGGAGTTCCGGCAGCAATAACGCTTCCGTAGTTCAGAACCATCAGCCGTTCACAGATACCCATAACCAGTTTCATATCGTGTTCAATCAGCAGAACCGTCAGATTGAATTCCTTGCGGATAAAAGAAATCATGTTCATCAGTTCTTCCGTTTCCTGGCCGTTCATACCGGCTGCCGGTTCATCAAGCAAGAGCAGTTTGGGGCCGGAAGCCAAAGCACGGCAGATTTCCAGTTTGCGCTGCTCACCATAAGGCAGATTCCGGGCCAGTTCATCAGCTTTGCCTTCCAGATGGAACAACTTCAGTAAATGCATGGCCTTTTCATTCATCATTTCTTCATCGCGGCGGAATTTCTTAGTGCGGAATTCCACATCAAAGGGCGTAATGCCGCGGCTCTGGTGCAGGGCAATCTTAATGTTATCGCGCACCGTCATGGCAGAAAACAACCGGATGTTCTGAAATGTTCGTGCAATACCCAGCCGGTTCAGCTGTGCCGGAGTCTTTTTATTGATAATCTGAATAGTGCCGTTTTTATCTACAAAGGAGATAGTACCTTCCGTAGGCTTGTACACACCGGAGAGCATGTTGAACACCGTGGTTTTACCGGCACCGTTGGGCCCGATAAGACCAATCAGTTCGCCTTCATACAGATCCAGTGAGAACCCGGAAACGGCACGCAGACCGCCGAATACAATAGAAATATCTTTTGCCCGAAGCAGTAATTCGCCTTTTTCTGCCATTATGCTGCCTCCTTAGATTTCTTGTTTTTTCCGCCAAACAGTTTCTTACACCAGCGGCCAACAGCCTTGCAGTAATCGGGAACCTTAAAGAAACTGAGTTCTGCCGTTCCCAAAAGTCCCTGCGGCCTGAAGAGCATCATGCAGATAAGAATCAGCGGATAGATAAGCAGACGGTAATCGCGCAGGAAGCGGAGAATTTCCTGCAGAATGGTCAGGACAAAGGCCGAAAGAATGGCACCGGTGGTACTTCCCATACCGCCAAGAACAACGTAAATCAGATGGTTCACCGAGTTGTTGAATGATGCCAGATCCGGTTTTACAAAGCCGATGAGCGGAGCGTACAGAGCACCGCCGATACCACCGATGAAGGAAGCAATAACAAAACCAATCATCTTGTGGCGGAATACGCTGATACCGGAACTGTTGGCGGCAATTTCGTCTTCGCGGACAGCCATAATGGCGCGGCCGTAGGTTGAACGGAGGAAGTTCTGCAGCAGAACGACAATGAGCACTAGAGAACCGATAACGGATACGTAGGCAATCATAGCACCCCAGTCAAGGCTTGCGGTGAACACGGTACTGAACTGAATGCCGTTGGGGCCGCCGGTCCAGGATTTCTGGTTCAAAAGCACAACGCGGATAATTTCGCCAAAGGCCAGAGTAACGATAGCCAGATAGTCGCCTTCCAGCTTAAGGGTTGGGAACCCGATGAGAAAGCCGAAGAAAGCTGCAATAAGGCCTGCAAGGATAATGCTGACCGGCAGCGGAATGTGGGCATTGGTGGTCAAAAGGATAACGGCATAGGCACCGATGGCCTGAAAACCGGCCTGACCAAGACTCAGCTGACCGGTAATACCGCAGACTACGTTAACGCTTAATGCCATAATGGCATTTACACCGGCCAGGGTAATAACCTGTGCCCAGTAGGCATCGATACCGATGGGTGAATCAAAGAAGAATGTCTTTAACTGAATCAGGGCACCGGGAATAATGATACAGCCGGCAGCAATTGCCGTAAGAATCAGTGAATTACGTACGAATTTATCTTTCATCGCCGGCCTCCTTATACCTTAACCACTTTCTTGGAGCCCAGAAGACCCGTTGGTTTAACCAGAAGGATGACAATCAGGATACAGTAGGAAATGGCATCTGCATACTGAGATGAGATATAGGCTTTGGTCATGGTTTCGGCAATACCCAGAATAACACCACCAAGCATGGCGCCGGGGACAGAGCCGATACCGCCCAGAACGGCAGCAACAAAGGCCTTTAAGCCGGGAATATACCCCATGGTCGGGTCAATCTGCGGATATGCCGTGGCATAGAGTACACCACCGGCACCGGCCAGAATAGAACCGATGACAAAGGTAACGGCAATGGTCCTGTTTACGTTGACCCCCATCAGGCTGGCAGCACCCATGTCGTAGCTTACGGCACGCATGGCCCGTCCGGTTCTGGTGTAATTGATGACGTAGTTCAGAACCAGCATCAGAACAGCTGATGAAATAATGACGATCAGCTGAATATTCGATATGGAAATCAATCCGTTGGGGAATGATGCAGTTGTCAGATTAAAGACATGGGTGTCCATGGTGGGAAACTGGCGCGGATTAGGGCCGATAAAAGGCAGGACACGCATACCATTCTGCAGAATCAGTTCCACTGCAATGGCAGTAATAAGAGAATTAAGACGGGGAGCTGAACGTAACGGACGATACGCACAGCGTTCAATGGCAAGACTTAACAGGGAACATACAACCATTGCTCCCAGAAAAGCGCACAACAGGCCCATTGGGGTAGCGCCCATGGCCCGCAGGATAAAATAGCCGGTATAAGCGCCAACCATCATAACATCGCCATGGGCAAAGTTAATCAGTTTTACGATACCGTATACCATGGTATAGCCTAAAGCAATCAGCGCATAAATACTTCCCAAAGAAAGTCCGTTAACAAGCTGCTTTAAAAAGGTATCCAATTACTTTTCCTCCATTTTTTTAGATACAACCAAAAATGACAAAAGGGGACACCTCGACCGAAGTGTGCCCCCCATTGGACAAAATCTGTTTTATCAGTTCATCCGGTCCATCATCAGTCGATGGTTACGGTAGCAGCATAAGCCTGAGAAAGCTTATCACCGTCTTTTACCATCTTAACCATTACGGCAGATTTAATAGGATTGTGTTTTTCGTCGAACTTAACGTGACCAGTTACGTAGTCAGCGTTGGTCTTTTCAAGGGCATCGCGTACTTTTGCAGCATCGGTAGAACCGGCAGCTACAATGGCATCTTTCAGCATGTACATTGAGTCATATCCCAGAGCTGCAAAAGAGTTAGGATTTTTACCATATTTAGCCTTGAAGTTAGCTACGAATTTCTGTACTGCAGGAGCATCAGAGTCTTCTGCATAGTGATTTGAGTAGTAACCGTTCAGAACTTCGTCACCGGCATTTTCGGTCAGTCCGTCCCATCCGTCTGCCCCAACAATAGGAGTATCTACACCCTGAGCACGCAGCTGTTTTGCAATCAGTGCTACAGTTGAGTAGTAATCTGGCAGGTATACAACATCTGGGTTTGCAGCCTTTACTTTGGTGATAATGGCGTTAAAGTCTTTTTCACCGGTACCGTAAGATTCAGTTGCTACCACTGAGCCACCCTGTTTGGTAAATTCAGAAACAAAGTTTTCCATAAGACCTACTGAGTAGTCATTTCCGATATCATACAGAACGGCAGCTTTTTTAGCTCCCAGGTTTTCAGCAGAGAACTTACCACCTACGCGGCCCTGGAATGGGTCAATGAAGCAGGTGCGGAAAATATAGTTACCGGCATCAGTAACAGCTTCTGCAGTTGCAGCAGGAGCAATCTGAACAACTTTGTTGGCCTGAGCCTGACTGGTAATAGCAATAGTACAACCAGAAGTAAGAGAACCGATGATCAGTCTGGTTCCATCTTTGGTAATCAGTTTTTTATAGGCACTTACTGATTTTGCAGCATCGCCTTCATCGTCTTCACAAACGAATTCGAGCATCTGGCCGTTAATACCGCCAGCGGCATTAATTTCTGCAACAGCAAGATCAATACCGTTCTTACATTCAACACCGTAAACAGCTACAGCTCCAGAAAGAGGAGCAACACCACCAATCTTGATTGTTTCAGCTTTTTTAGAACAGCTGGTAAACATGGTTACTGAAACAAGTAAAGCAAGCGCAGCAACAGCTGCAGATTTCATTGTTTTTTTCATTTGACAACCTCTCGTCATAAAATACTTTAACAATATAACAATCTCTGCAGTATTTGTAAAGTCCATTCTTTAATTTTAGTAAAGTTCTGAAGTATATTTAAATTCGATATCACCAGCTAATTTTTCATGAAACCCTTGTTATCATTTTGTTATATAACGGGCTGTTCATGGCCGCACTTCTGAAAAAGGCACTATACTTTACCCATCATTCTTATTTTTCAGGAGAGAACTATGAGAAAACTCACTGCAACTTGTATCACGGGCCTGTTCTTAGCCCTGATACTTCTTACCGGCTGTACTTCCGTACAGTATTCAGATGCAGGCCTTGCCAAGGTTGATATGACAAAATGGCGCTACAATGCCGGTGATGACGTTTTCTATCAGATTGGAATTCAGTATGTACAGAATCCCGCAGATACCACCTATGAAACACTCAGTATTTTTGTGCCGGCAGCCTATTTTACGGCAGTAAAAAATGCTGATGATACTTATACCTGCAGTATCAATGCAAATGCCGCCGTTCACGGCTATACCGCCGGAACTGCCCCGATTGTCTTTCCGGTTGAAACACCCGGGTACTCTGCCATGGCAGCACTTACTGACTATTCATCAGAAGCTGCTGTTTATTGCAGCAACGGATTCATTTACCTGCATGCCGGCTGCCGCGGAAGAAACGAAGGTGCTCCTGCCGGTGTAACAGACTTAAAGGCTGCAATCCGGTATTACCGGTACTGTTCAGATCTTCTGCCCGGAGATACCGGACGATTCTTCAGTTTCGGCATGAGTGGCGGTGGAGCCCAGAGTGCATTAATGGGCGTAACCGGTGACAGTGACGAATATATCCCCTATCTGGAAGCCATTGGTGCAGTTATGGAATACAGTGATGCCATTGCCGGAAGCATGTGCTGGTGTCCTATTACCAATCTGGATGTTGCCAACGAAGCCTACGAATGGAACATGGGACGTACCAGAACCGGTCTTGATTCCTTTACCCAACAGTTATCCCTTGATCTTGCTGAAGCCTTTGCAGAAGCTGTCAACAGCATGGGACTTACCGATGATGAAGGAACCGTTCTAATGCTGCAACCATCTGATGACGGTTATTATCAGGAAGGAACCTTTTACGAATGGATTGTTTCTGAAGTTGAACGCTCCCTGAACAACTTTATTGCAGATACCGTATTCCCTTATGACAGCAGTGCCAGTTCCGGCAAAGGTGGTCAGGGCCCCATGGCCGGTGGTCCCATGAGAGGCAACGGTGGGCCTATGGCTGGCGGACCGATGAATGGTGGCCGTGGTGGTCCGGATGGCAATGAAGGCCCAATGAATGGCGGCATGGATTATGCTCAGCGGGATAACATTGCCCGTAACAAAGCATCCGGTACCGTTACAGTCTCCGGAGTATATGAAACTATTGAAGACTACATTGCAGAATTGAACAGTGCCGGTCACTGGGTAGATTACGATTCCACAACTAAAACCGTCACTATCACCAGTCTTGCAGATTTTGCAAAAGCCATGAAGCCTGCCAGCAAAAATGTGGGTGCCTTTGACGACCTGTCTGCATCTCAGGGAGAAAACACCTTATTTGGTACAGGAAACGGTCAGGGCCAGCACTGGGATGACACTATGGCACAGATTCTTACCGGCACTGAATATGAAGCATCTTATATGGAAGATCTTGCGGCAACCGATGCACTGGGCACAGATAAACAGACACGACTGAACATGTACACACCGTCATACTATCTGCTGGAATCATCCAGTGGATATGCATCCAGTACTGTTGCAAAATACTGGCGTATCCGTTCCGGTATCAGTCAGGGTGATACATCTGTCAGTACCGAGGCATCTCTTGCTCAGACATTGAAAAATTACGGTGACTGTCAGGTGGACTTTGAAATGGTCTGGGGACAGCAGCATGTAAAGGCAGAACGTACCGGAGACAGCACGACAAACTTCATTAACTGGGTTCATGACTGTCTGAATTAAACTGAACAGGCACCAAAGAACAGCCTCTTTTCGAAATGTTACTATTGACAGTATCAATCGTTACTGTTTATAGTAACATTACGTTACTACTTACAGTAACAAGGTAGCACTGTAACAGCTGCCACTCAAAAAGAGGATTTCATGATTAAACGTACTGACAGTATCTATGTTTCACTTCCCAGTGACCGCTATACTCCATTCAGCCTGGCTAAAAAAATCGGTGCCCGGGTAGTTCTTGAAAGTGCCCGTTTCAATATGGGTAAAGAACGCTATTCCATTCTTATGACAGAAGAAGCATTTCACATCCTGCAGGATGACGATGGAATTGCTTTCATTATTGACGGACGCCGTGTCCCCTTTACCGCCCAGACTGCCGAAAGTGCCGGCGGAAAAATCGAAATGATTGCTCCCGGTTCTACGGTTCCCCATACTCCTGATATTCTTGATGCCCTGTTATATGTTGCACAGGAAAATGAACTGCCAACCAAAGACATACCGGTTCCTGCTTCCGGCGTGGGGTATCTGGGCTACGAATTCTGTGCCCGCTGCGACACCATCACGCTTGCTCCACAGACTGACGAACTGAAAATTCCGGAAAGTGAATTCATTGTAGGCCACGTATACATTGTATTTGACCATTTTACTGAAACACTTCATATATTCGGGCTTAACTACATTGAACACCAGATTGACCTGAAAAAATCCATTGATACTCTGGTAAAACGTTTGAACGACCTGGACTTCAGCTATCTTTCTGCACCGGAAGAACCACAGCCCGTACGTACCATTACTGATCTGGAACAGAGCGAACGGGAGTACAAGGATAAAGTGCTGGCACTGAAAAAGGAAATCATCGCCGGTAACATTTTTCAGGCTGTTCCCAGTCGCCGTCTGCAGCTGGAATGTGACAACAGTGCCATGGAAATTTACCGCCGTCTGCGCAGTGTTAACCCAAGCCCTTATCTGTTCTACATGGACTTTGGAGACCGTCAGCTGGTTGGCTCAAGCCCCGAAAGTCTCGTACGTGTACGCGAAGGGGTTGCATCCATCCGTCCTATTGCCGGCACCCGCCGCCGCGGTAAGACCCCTGATGAGGATGAAGCATTAAAGGCAGACCTTTTGAATGATCCGAAAGAAAAAAGTGAGCACCTGATGCTGGTAGATCTTGCCCGCAATGACCTGGGCCGCGTTTGTGAAGCCGGAAGTGTTCAGGTAACCCGCTATATGGACTGCGAATACTTCAGCCACGTTATGCATCTGGTAAGCGACGTACAGGGAACAGTACGCTCTGATTACAAACAGATTCAGGTACTGCGTTCGGCTTTCCCTGCTGGTACCGTATCCGGCAGCCCGAAAATCTCTGCCATCCAGATTTTAAGCCGTCTTGAAAAAATCAAACGCCGGTTCTACGCCGGTGCCGTAGGATACCTTCAGACCAACGGCGACCTGGATTTCTGCATCGGCATCCGTTGTGCCTTAAAGCAGGACAGCACCTGGAGCCTGCAGGCTGGTGGCGGCATTGTGTACGACAGCAACCCTGACCGCGAATGGGAAGAAACCAACGAAAAGTTAGGAGCCCTGCGCGCCGTAATCGAAGGAGTTAAAAAATGATTCTTGTTATTGATAATTATGATAGTTTTACTTACAACGTGGTACAGGCCCTGCAACGCCTGTCACAGGAAGACGTTACCGTTGTACGCTCAAAAGAAATTACTGTTGCAGAAATAGAAGCCATGAACCCCAGCCGACTGGTTATCAGCCCAGGGCCTGGAACACCTTCTGAAGCAGGCGTTTCCATTGAGGCTATCAAATACTTTGCCGGAAAAATTCCGATTCTGGGAGTTTGTCTTGGCCACCAGGCCATTGGTGAAGCTTTTGGTGCCAAAATCGTACAGGCAAAATATATCCGCCACGGTGTTGTAGAAGAAATGAAGACTGACGGCCGCGGTATTTTCCGCATCATTGGTAAATCAGGCAGTTTTACCCGGTACCACTCACTGGTCATTGATGAATCAACCTTAAGCGACGATTTTGAAATTACAGCCCGTGCCCAGGATGGCGACATTATGGGTATCCGCCACAAAACCCTGTGTATTGAAGGTGTGCAGTTCCATCCGGAATCCATTGCCAGTAAAGCAGGCGATGACATTTTCCGCGCATTCCTGAACTACCGCCGTGATAACCTGCCGGTAAATGACCTTCTGAATACCATTATCTCTGGTACCGACTTAACAGAAGACCAGGCAGCACGCTTTATGGACAACCTGGCAGACGGTACCCTGGATGAACGCATTACCGCTGCCGTTCTGACCGGTCTTGCCTGCAAAAAACCGGCAGTAAGCGAGATTGTCGGCTTTGCAAAAGCGCTGCTGAAAGTTAAAAAACCGCTGCCGGTTGAATTCCACGACAATGCAGAAATTGTCGGTACCGGTGGTGACGGCAAAGGATCGTTCAACATTTCTTCCCTTTCTGCCATGGTAGCCTCTAGTTGCGGCGTTACCGTTACCAAACACGGTAACCGTGCCGTAAGCTCCAAATCAGGCTCTGCAGACTTTTATGAATCGCTGGGCATCGACATTATGGCAAGCCCGGAAAAAACCTGCGAACTGGTTAACAGAAGCGGTTTCGGATTCCTGATGGCTACGGTATACCATTCGGCCATGCGTTTTGCAGCCCCAGTCCGGAAAGCCCTGGGCATCAAAACCATCATGAACATTATGGGCCCCCTTTTGAACCCGGCCAATGCAGAATACGAGCTTTTAGGTGTTTATTCCATGGACCTGCTTGAAACATACGCCCATGCCGCAAAACAGCTGGGTGCCAAACGGGTACTGGTAATTGCCAGCGAAGACGGCTACGACGAAATTTCGCCCTGTGCCATTACCCACGCTTATCAGATTAACTCTGACGGTAAAGAATACTCGTACACCATTGATCCGGCAAAATTCGGTCTTACCGGCATGGATGAAACCGAGCTGTACGGCGGCAACGGAAAAGAAAACGCCCAGCTGGCCCTTGATGTGCTGAACGGCGGCGGACGCCCCACCATTAAGGCTGCAGTCTGCCTGAATGCCGGAGCCCTGCTGTACATCAGCGGTAAGGCCAAAACCTTGAAAGACGGTTACGACATGGCAAAAGATTCCATTGAAAGCGGAAAAGCCCTGGCAAAACTGAACGAAATTGTGGCCTGTTCAAAAGAGATCAGTGCCGCATGAATATCCTTGATACCATCGTAGAACGACGGAAGGAAGATCTGGAAGCACGGGGACTGGAAATGGGATTTTCTGTCCCTGCAGAGCGAAAGCGGGCTGTGGTGCCGTTCCTGCCGCAGAAAGGTGTTATTCTTGAAGTAAAGCGGGCAAGTCCCAGTAAGGGGGATATTGCTCCGGATCTGGATTCTGCCGCTACGGCAGTAAGTTATGTTGCAGCCGGAGCCGCAGCAATTTCTGTTCTGACGGAAGAACACTGGTTCAAAGGCAGTCTGAAAGACCTGCTGGCTGTGACAGAGGCCGTAGGCACCAAAGCAGCAGTGTTACGAAAAGACTTTCTGATTCACGAAGATGAAATTGATGTAGCATACCGCTGCGGAGCTGATGCGGTCCTTCTTATTGCACGGATTCTTGATGACCAGAGGATTGTTGCCATGGCTCAGCGCTGCCGGGACCTGAGCATTACAGCCCTGGTAGAGCTGAAACTGGCTGAGGATATTGAAAAACTCAAGTTAGTGGCCGCTGCGGTTCCTGCAGAAACCATTGTGTGCGGTGTAAACTGCCGGGATTTGTCAAACTTTTCCATTGACCTGCTTTCTCCAAGCCGCGTTCTGGGTAAGATTCAGGCTATTCTGGGTTCTGATGCCCGGGTAGTATTTGAAAGCGGCATCCGTACCCCGGAAGCAGCAGATTTTGCAGGCTCCCTGGGATTTTCCGGCCTCCTTCTGGGAGAAGCTGCCGCACGGAATCCAAAAGAGGCCAGTGCTCTGGTTAAAGGCTTTGTTGACGGAAAGTCTTCTGAGCACTCACGGTTCTTTGAAGAACTGGTTACTGAAGGCCAATTGAGCAATGCCGCCATGGCAGAACGGAACGGGCCGCTGGTTAAAGTATGCGGGCTTACCAGCATTGAAGACGCCCGTCTGGCAGCCGGTTACGGTGCAGACTTTTTAGGATTCATCTTCTGCAGCAGAAGCCCGAGGAACGTTACATGCCTGATTTCTGCCATGAAAGCAGATATTGTGGAACTGCGGAAACAGACCGGCGTGAAAGCCATGGCAGTCATTACGGAAACCGACAGCGAAGAAGGTATGCTGGCAATTCAGCTGCAGAAAGAAGGCGTGTTTGACGCCATTCAGGTACATGGCTATGAAACAGCCCTAGCCTATCTGGCAGACGAAACACTTCGGCACCTGCCCCACTACTGCGCCGTTCCTGTTCGGGAAGAAGCAGACTTACAGAAACTGGAAACACTCCGGAAACTGGGAGAACCCAGAATTCTGGTGGATGCAAAAGTTGACGGTCTTTTGGGTGGTACCGGCGTCCGGGTAGAGGATAATCTGGTAGCAGCAGTTGCAGCCAAGCAGAAATTGTGGCTTGCCGGCGGACTGACACCGGAAAACGTGGCAGAAGCTATTGCCGGCTGCAAACCTGAACTGATTGATGTTTCCAGCGGACTGGAAAAAGAACCGGGTGTAAAAGACCCTGAGAAAATACAAAAACTGTTTGCTGCCCTAAAGAAGTAACGGAAGCAGCACCTGGAGATATACCATGAACTATTCAACTGACGGCTTTTTTGACAATTACGGCGGTAAATACGTAGCAGAAGTGCTCCGCCGCCCTCTTGATGAACTGGAAGTTGCCTTCAAGAAATACATGAATGACAAAGACTTTCTGGAAGAACTGGCTGTTATCCGGCGGGATTACATCGGCCGCGAAACACCGCTGTACTTTGCCCCCACGGCAACAGAACTTCTGGGCGGCGCTCAGATTTACATCAAACTGGAAGGTCTTGCCAACACCGGCGCCCATAAAATCAACAACGCCATCGGCCAGTGTCTTCTGGCAAAACGCATGGGTAAAAAACGCATCATTGCAGAAACCGGCGCCGGACAGCACGGACTTGCAACCGCCGCTGCCTGCGCAAAACTGGGACTGGACTGTACCATCTACATGGGCGAAATTGACGTAAAGCGCCAGCAGCCCAACGTAGCCACCATGGAAATGTACGGGGCAAAAGTGCATGCCGTAAAATCAGGCAGCCGCACCTTAAAGGATGCCGTAAACGAAGCCATGCGTGACTGGGCCGCTCATCCGGACACAACCCACTACGTACTGGGTTCTGCCCTTGGCCCCGCACCCTTCCCGGATATTGTCCGCGAATTCCAGAGCGTTATCGGCTATGAAGTTAAACAGCAGTGCAAGGACCGGGGCATCGACATTGGTGCCATGGTTGCCTGTGTTGGTGGCGGATCCAATGCCATCGGATTTTTCTCGCCCTTCATCAATGAAACTGAACCGCGTCTTATCGGCGCAGAAGCCGGCGGTATCGGTCCCGGTGTTGGTGAAAACGCCAGCCGCATGACCAGCAATGCCAGCCGCGAAGGTATTGTACAAGGCTACAAGAGCCGCTTCCTGCTGGATGATGACGGACAGGCCCTGCCTACCCGTTCCATCAGCGCCGGTCTTGATTACATGGGTATCGGACCGCAGCTGGCAGCGCTGGGAGCCAGTGGCCGCATTGAGTTTACGTCCATTCTTGATAAAGAAGCGCTGGAAGCCATTCAGTTCTTTGCCCGGAACGAAGGCGTTCTCTTTGCCATGGAAAGTGCCCATGCCGGCGCTGCTGCCATGAAGATTGCAAAGGAGCTGCCAAAAGATAAGGCCATCATCATCAACATGAGTGGCCGCGGTGACAAGGACCTGTTCATTACCAGTCCTGAGTTCCGCAAGCAGGAATGGATAGACTTTCTGAAGGCTGAAGTTGAACGCCTTGAAAGCGACAGCGAAATTCATAGCTCGAAGATTATGGAAAACTAAAGAAGGAACTATTTATGGAGAAGATAAAACTGATGAGTCATCTGGTAGCCGGCTTCCCCACCGACGACCTTTCGCTGGCTGCTGCACGTGCACTGGTAGCCGGTGGCGCCGATATTCTTGAAATCCAGCTGCCTTTCAGCGACCCAAGCGCCGACGGTCCTGCCATTCAGGACGCCTGTACCACCGTTCTGGAACGGAAATACCGCACGGCTGACGGACTGGCATTCATTGAAAAACTACATGCAGAGTTTCCTGATACCACCATTTACCTGATGAGTTACGGCAGCCTTATTTACACGCCCGGCATTGAAAACTTCTGCAAAAAAGCAGCTGCCGTCGGGGTAAAAGGCATGATTATTCCGGACCTGCCCTTTGATCACGATGAAGGGTTAACGGTAGCCTGTAAGGCCAACGGCATGGTAAACATTCCGGTAGCAGCCCCCAGCATGAGCGATGAACGCCTGGCAAAACTGGCCAATGCCGGATTCCCCTATATTTACGCCGCCCTCCGCGCCGGTATTACAGGAACCAACACTACCATTGACCAGAGCACCCTGGACTTTCTGAAAAAAGTGGGAGCCGGCGGCAGCAAGGTCTACGGCGGATTCGGTATTTCCAACGGTGAGCAGAGTAACGCACTGGCATCCTACGTAGAAGCCGTTGTTGCAGGTTCTGTCTTTGTCCGCATCATCAGCGAAAATAAAGCAAACACTGCTACTCTGGCCGCAAAGGTTACTGAAAAAGCACGGGAAATTACCACCCTCAGATAACTGATGGCACCTGTCACACGGCAGGTGCTTTATTAAAAAGAACACAAAACTATTCGTTTCTTGTTACCAAAAGCTGACTAATCCATTTTTTTACAATCTGGGTTTCAAGTGGCATGGATTGCGTTTCTGTCGTGATAAATAATGTACGTCCAATGATATAACCGTCTTTTATGTAATCCTTGATTTTCAAGTGATTTTTCGTTGCATATTCTTTATCATCCAGCAACCCGAGATGTTCCCAGATGACAATCTGTCGATGTCTGAAATCCAGAATAGTAAAATCCGGATACAAAGTTCGTTCTTTCAAACGAAGCGCACATTCGTACCGATAGGGAATTCCTGCATCATACAGCATATCTGCAATTATTTTCTCAGATTTAGAGCGAACTGAGTCCCCCTTCTTAGTCTCATATTTTTTGTCTTCCGGTGCGTACGTATTCTGGACATAGGCTTCTGAATTCCAATGTGCAACGTATTCTGATTCTGACATGATTATCGGAGAAATCAGATCCCGACGGCTTTGAGGAGTACTGCAGACCTCTGCAAGCGAAATATCCGGAAGTAATTGCAGACATTGCTGCAATCCAGCTCTCCATTGTTTCGCATTATTCAACAATTTCTCTTCATATTGGTGCTGTGCAACTTTCTTCGCCAGTTCCATCTCATTTTTTTTCAGATAGCGACCTTTCGTATCACCCTTTTTCGTAATATAAAAGTATTCAGGTCTATTCTTGCCATTTGCAATGCGGAGATGCCCGGTAATTCTTGATCTTGCCAAAGACTTCTCTGTCTCTGCAATTATCTGCTTTGTCTTCTCAAGTTCACTTTTAAGGAACTGACGTAATTCATCAGTACACGGATAATTATTGAAATTCATACACTATATTTATTGCAGCAAAACTGAACATTTCTGCCATTTTTTTGCTATAAAACTCATATTTTTTTGTACTTATACTGATTACCGGCACTGATATCTTATAAGGATTGGCAATATCACCTTTTTATAAGGTTTTTCAGAGCTGTCTCTGATTTTTTTCCTGATAATTTTTAAGTTGCATTATTTTTATAAGACGCCAAAACCTGATTTTCTGGTTCACCAAAAGGTTTTGCAAACAAAATGAGATTTTTCATCTTATAAGAACAGGCCTTGCATTCTTTTATAAGATTAAAACCTTCAACGACCTTCATTTTTCCTTATAAGCACCACCACTCAGCCGTCTTTATAAGCTTTTTTGTAAACAGCACTCCATGTATTCACTTTTGTAAGATGTTTCGCTGCTATTTTTCCATATTTTTTTACGGACATCGTCTTTTTTTATAGCAAGTATTTTTTTGCTTACCAGCTGCAATCCCATTCCTACCGGAAAGATTCCAGATACTCCCGTTGATGATGGTAGTATGCTTATTGGGACTTGGAAACAGATAGACCGCCCCGTTGGTGAGGGAGGTACTTACTATCAAGGTAATCATTATTTTTCTACAGCATATGCTGACGAAACCTATGTCTTCCATTCCAATATGACATTTTCACACACCATAATAGGAACTGTCAGAAAATTTTACAGTGATGAAAAAAGATTGCACGAAATTGAGCTGCCAGAATACGAAAATTCAACAGTTAATTACTTTGCAGGTGAGTCTGGAACTTTTACGTATACCCACCGTCTTGTTAACAATGAATTACAATACTATGAACCATTCTGGTCAGAGGATTATAAATTTATTGATTCATCATTAGCTATTCTGGGAGACATTGAAATCTTTTCAAAACAATAAAATAGTTCAGACGATACTCTAGTTATAACATTTTGTTAGCAGTATAAACGTATAGAAAAGTCCGAATTCCATGAGAATACGGGCTTTTTTTTTGCTATAGTGTCGAAACAGTTTACTTATAATGAGGAGGATTTTCCATGTTTGAAAAAACAAAAGCACTGTTCGGTGCCCAGGATATGACTGTCGGAAGCCCCACTAAAGCAATTGCCAAATTTGCTATTCCACTGTTGATTGGAAACTTGGCACAGCAGCTCTACTCAACCGTAGACTCTGTTGTTGTAGGAAAATACTGTACCATTGCTCGTAATGGCTACAACGGCGTAGATGCACTTTCTGCCGTTGGTGTTTCAGGACCTATCGTAAACCTGCTGCTTGTTCTCTTTATCGCAGTCTCTACCGGTGCCGGTATTCTCGTTGCCCAGTATTTCGGAGCAAAAGACAAAGAACGCCTTTCAGTTACCATCGGTTCCTCAATTTCGTTAATCGTCGTAACCGGTGCTGTAGTTTCAGTAATCGGCTACTTTCTTTCTGAACCTATGCTGGTTCTCATCAATACTCCGGAAAAATACCTTGATCTTGCCACTGCCTATCTGAAAATCCTCTTCATCGGTATGACCGCCATGTCGTTCTACAACATCATGTCCGGAATTCTGCGCGGTATGGGTGACAGCTTCTACCCTCTGGTATTCCTGCTCATTTCAGCCGGGCTCAACATTGTTCTGGATATCGCTTTTGTAAAATACTGCGGTTGGGGCGTACAGGGTGTTGCATGGGCAACCCTTATTGCACAGGTTGTTTCTGCCGTTCTCTGTCTGATCCGCCTTACCCGTATGGGTGACATGATTACCTTAAACGCAAAAATGCTGAAACCTGATATGCTGACCATTGGTAAAACCCTTAAACTGGGTCTGCCATCAGGTATTACCCAGGCAATTTTCTCACTGGCCATGGTTATGGTACAGAGCCTGACAAACCAGATGGGCGACTTTGTTCCAGCTGTAAACGTAGCCATTATGCGTGTTGACGGTTTTGCCGTTCTTCCAGCCTTTACCTTTGGTCTTGCCATTTCTACCTACATCGGCCAGAACCTGGGTGCAAAAAAAGTTGAACGTCTGAAACCCGGTGAAAACGCTGCATTAAAGCTGTGTCTTTCTACCTCGGGAGTTATCGTTACCCTGCTGTTGATTTTCGGAAAGCAGTTCATTGCATTCTTCATCAATCAGGATGCTACTGATCCTGTGATTTATGAACAGGTTGTTTACCTTGGTGGCCGGGGATTGCGTATCCTTTCCGTCGGATATCTGATGATGGGTCTGATGCAGATCTATGGCGGTATCCTCCGTGCTGCCGGTGACACCATGTCTACCATGATTATCTCGTTGATTACCACTGTAATAGTACGTGTACCACTAGTGTACGCTATGGCTTACTTTACCAGAAGTGAAGAATGGCCCCATGGTCACCCGGACGCACTGTTCATCTCGCTGCTCATTGCCTGGATTCTGAATGCAGCCCTTACCTTTGGGCGCTACAAACAGGGTAAATGGCGGAATATTGACCTGATTGGAAAATAATACTCAAATCAAACATACGCTTGTAGTACAATCTTCTGCAAAGGATTGTACTACGTGGTATACTATCCCTATGATTTTCAAGAAAGGGTTATGGTGTATCATTGCACTGTTCGTTACATTCAATTCATTTTGTGCTTTTGCAGAAACCAGCACAGATACCCGGACAGTAACTATTACTGTTACCGGAATAAAAAAGAAAGCACCGGTCTCAGTGGCCGCCTATCTGATACCTGAAGAAATACTGAAAGCAGCCGCGGAAGCTCAGGCAGCTGCACAATCAGGAGAAACTACCACAAAAAAGCAAAAGGCCGAATCCAGTTCCCAGCAGAAGAATCAATCACGACATCAGGAAACCCAGATTACCCCGCCCGATGCTTCTGCTACCGCAACTCCAACCGGTACTACCGTAGATATTCCTGTACAAGTAAAAGAAGGGTCATATTTTTTCATAGTATTACAGGATTTGAACGGCAATGGCACCATGGACACCAATCTGCTGGGACTTCCCAAAGAGCCATTTGGATTTGGCGGCTATACCGGCGGTATTCCCAAAGACATGAATCAGTTCATCATTACCGTAGATGCTGATATGACGATGGAAATACCGTTACTGTAAACAACAGTCTGATTACGCTGAAACTACTCAGCTTTTAACCGGCAGAATCAACAGAGTATGTGTTTTTGCCTTGTACTCTGCAAAGCCTTCTTTCTTTGACTGACGTCCGTCTGCCAGGGGAATGCTGACACACAGGAACATACAGGTGTTCACGAATGCACCCAGAGCCAGATACCAGTGATCAGGACTGGCACAGATTACGGCACCTGCAATACCCCACCACATGAGAATTTCTCCCAGATAGTTAGGATGACGTGAATATTTCCACAGGCCGTTCAGGTTAAACGGACCGTTTCTGTTTTTTCTGTACGAATGCATCTGGCGGTCAGCAAAGAGCTGCAGGGTAGCAGCACAGAACGAAAGTGCAATGAAAATCAGGCACGGCCAGGTAAATGCAAATTGTTCGTTAACGGCAACTACTGCAGGAAGAATACAGAAATACACAACCAGTGTGGGGAACATGTGAATGCCGGCAAAGTTGATGAACGGATAGAACATGCCGGTTTTTTCCTTGAGCATGGTATACCGCCAGTCCTGGGCATTAAGATTGGCAAAGGTATAGGCCCAGTTTGCTGTAAGGCGGATGCCCCAGTAGAACACCGCAGCCAGCAGCAGCCAGCCTAAAAGATTCATTTCACCGGCATAAGAACAACAGGCCATGATAACCAATGGTTGCACGCTCCAGTACGGATCATACACGGAAGCATTACTAAAAATAACGCTGAAAGCAAAAGTAACAATGGTAGCAATAACATCAGCAATCAAAAGACGGAACCAGTAATCTCCATGAGCTGCCCCATATGCCCAAAGGCCAACAGCAGTACTCATTGCGTACACGAAACAGAGAATCACAAAACTCCATACGCGGTTTTCTTTGATATCAGACATAATAACCTCTTTCATTAGTGTCATTCCGAACTTGCTTCGGAATCTATGCACAGAGAGATGCTGAAACAAGTTCAGCATGACAGTCTTCGTTCAGCATGACAGAAACAACTAATCTTCTTCACTATATCAAAAAAATATATAAGTTAGAAACCCATGTCAGATGACTTTCTGGTGACTTGATGATGAACGGCTGGTGAGTCCGTTTATTGAATTGAGGAGCAGACAGTCCTAGCATGATTAGTGATGTCATACGACATCGCAAAATCAAATACGGAGGATTCCCATGAGTTTGAAATTCTTTAGATGTTCTGTCTGCGGAAAAATTGTAGAAGAAGTTGCAGGAACTCAGGTACCCACAATCTGTTGCGGAAAGGATATGATCCTGCTGGAAGCAAACACTACCGATGCCACGCTGGAAAAACACGTACCGGAAGTAGTAACGAAAGGTAGCACCGTAACGGTTACCATTGGTTCTACCCTGCATCCAATGACAGCGGATCACTTCATCCAGTTTATTGCCATTGAAACCGATAAAGGTGTTCAGATGCGATATCTGAAACCGGGTGATAAGCCGGAAGCAGTATTCACCTTAAACGGCGAAAAGTTGATTGCAGCATACGAATACTGTAATCTTCACGGATTATGGTGTTATAACTGCAATCAGAAATCACCCATGCTCTGCAACAGATGAGTATTGACCCAAGTTGTTATTTCCCTAGGATTTTGTGGAGCAGACGGTACAGCTCCATGGCTTCCTGAGGTTCAAGTGGTACACAACCGGCAATCTGTTCCGGTACGTGTACCGCTTTGTCTTTAAGAGCTTCTCCGGCTGGAGTAACGGAAACGTTCAATACACGCTCATCTTCTTTTGAACGGCACCGTGTTACCCAGCCTTTTCCTTCCATAGTTTTTAGCAGGGGAGTCAAGGTACCTGAATCAAGGTACAGATGACTTCCCAGTTCTTTAACCGACAGTTCCTTATGTTCCCACAATACCATCATGGTAATGTACTGGGTATACGTCATATCAAGATCATCAAGAAGCGGTTTATACAGGCGTACAACCTCTTTGGCTGCCGCATACAGCGGAAAGCACAATTGGTTGTCCAGTTTCAAAGCATCGTAGGCACACATTTCACTCATTCAATCACTCACTTATTCAGACTCGCCAGGTATTCAACTGCAGAAAGGGCAGCAACGTTACCCTCGCCGGCAGCTTTAATGTACTGATAGGGAGCACCGGTAATATCGCCAGCCGCAAATACACCAGGAATACTGGCGCGCATATGGCGGTCTACGGCAACAGCGTTTTTCTCCATGGCAAGGCCGCTGATCAACTGACCGGGAGCAATGTCTTCACGCAGGATAAAGATTCCTGTTGCTTCAACATTCTTTACACCGTCAGCAGTTTCAGCTACCAGACGCATGCATCCTTCGCCTTTTTCAATTGCAGTAGGTTTGTAGCCTTTCAGCACTTCTACCCGTTCTCCCAAAGACATTTCGCCTTCGTACTGAGGAAGATAATACACTTTTTCTGCAATTTCGCCCATAAACTGAGCTTCACTTTCTTCTTTTGGACTATATCCAATGATAATTGCAGTCTTTTTGCGGTACAGGGGACCATCACAGGTAGCGCAATAGCTGACACCGCGACCAAGGTTCTCGTTTTCTCCCGGGAACGGTTTAGAAACACTCATCCCACCGGCAAGAATAACGGTCTTAGCTTCGTACATCTCTTTATGTCCCTGCAGTGAAAAAGATTTTCCCATGGGGAACACAGCCATAATGTGGTCTTCGGTGATTTCTACATTCAGCGAAGCCAGATGATCAGCAAATGCCTTCTGCATTGCTTCACCTGAAACGGCAGGCAGTCCCAGATAATTCTGGATAGTGTGTGCCTTTTCTACTTTTTCACTTAAATTGCGACTGCCAAAAAGCAGGACTGATTTATTACGTACGGTTGCAGTAAGAGCTGCTTCAAGCCCGGCAGGACCGGTTCCAATGATTGCAATGTCAACTGTTGCCATAATGATTACTCCTTAAGTAATGCTCACCTTACATGAGGGATGCTACGCATTTTTCAAGATCTGCCATATCCTGAGTAGGTTCAAATCTTGCAACAACATTGCCTTCTCTGTCTACTACGAATTTAGTGAAATTCCATTTAATTTCAGCATTGTTTTTGTAGTCAGAATCGATTTTTTTCAGCATGGCGCCCATTGCCATTGCTTTAACACCACGACCGAAACCTTCAAAACCTTTCTGCTCTTTCAGGTATTTGAAAAGTGGAATTGCATTTTCACCGTTTACGTCAGATTTTTTCATCTGAGGGAACTGGGTGTGATATTTAAGAGTACAGAACTCGTGAATTTCATCGTCATCACCAGGGGTCTGGCCTGCAAACTGATTGCAAGGAACATCGATAATATCAAAGCCTTTGTCGTGATATTTTTCGTACATTTCTTCAAGTGGTTTGTAATGAGGTGTAAATCCACAACCGGTTGCAGTGTTTACAACAACTACTACTTTGCCTTTGCATTCTGAAAGCTGAAACTGGGTTCCGTCAGCTTTTTCTACACTTAAATCATAAAAGTTCATCTTTGACTCCTTACGTGGTTATCCGGGTCCTTTTGTCCGTTAACCTCATTTTTCGCTGGCCGCTGCCCAACGGGTTTCGCGGTCTGATTTCTTTTGATTGCGTACAATCAATTTACATTTAATTGTATACAACTGATTTCAAAATCTGTCAATACATTGTGTACAATTTATTTTATAATAATAGAATTTTCAGAAAAACTGTTCCTACTTGTCACCCTGAACTGGTTTCAGGGTCTCACATTTTTGTCAAATCATGATTTGACAAATCGTGTTTTGACAAATATACTAAACGCATGGATAGATTTATAGCACGAAAAGAAGAGTTATCCTTCCTAAATGAAAAGTATGAATCAAAGGATGGTCAATTTGTAATTATATATGGACGTAGAAGAATTGGGAAAACAGAAACCATCTTGCAATTTTGTAAAGATAAAAATCCCGTATTCTTTACCTGTACTCAAACTGAGGATTCAGCTCAGTTAAAGAACTTCAGTCAAAAACTTCTTTCATTTGATATACCGCAAAAAAAATTTATTACAGAGTTTTCAAGTTGGGAACAGGCTTTTCTTGCAGTAAAGAGTATTCCTGTACCAGATGGGAAAAAACAGATTCTTGTTATTGATGAGTTTCCATATATGGTAAAAACAAATCCAGAGATTCCGTCAATTCTTCAAAAACTCTGGGATGTAGAATTTAAGAATTCAGATTTACTGATTATTCTTTGCGGAAGTGCCATGAGCTACATTAAAAAAGAAATTCTTTCTGAAAAGAATCCTCTTTATGGACGGGCAACCGGAATCTATAAAATGCTTCCAATGCCGTATTTTGATTCAGCAAAGTTTTTCCCAAACTGGAATAACAAAGATAAAGTTCTTGCACATGCAATGCTGGGCGGAATTCCATACTATCTTTCACAGTTTGACGATTCAAAAACTCTTAAACAGAATATCTGCAGCGCAATTCTTAAACGTGGAGCAGTGCTCTATTCAGAACCGGAATTTCTTCTGAGGCAAGAACTAAGGGAACCGGGAACTTACAATACCATCATCCAATCTATTGCCAGCGGAAAGACTACCTTTAATGAAATACAACAGTCAACGATTATCGAAAAAGGGAAATTATCTGTATACCTTAAGAATCTTGTAGAGTTGGGTATTGTTTCAAGAGAATTTCCAATCCTTTCTTCTGAAAGAGAAAAGCAGAATACTCAAAGAGGATTGTACAGACTGAGGGATTCATTTTTCAGTTTCTGGTACCGGTTTGTTTTTCCAAATTTATCGTCACTGGAATTTGGCGACTGGGAAAACATCTATAATTCTGTCATTGAACCACAGTTTAACGAGTTTGCATCGTCAACCTTTGAAACCATATGCATGGAATGGCTTAGAGTTCAGAATCGTAATCACAAGATGCCGTTTGTATTCACACAGATTGGCAGATGGTGGGACAAGAATACCGAAATCGATATAATCGCAGTTAATGAAGAAAAATCAGAAATTATCAGTGCAGAATGTAAATTTCATAACAGCGTAGTAAATGATTCAGCTTTGGAAAAGCATCTAAAAAAGAATTTATCTTCATTGAAGAAGAAGGAAACCGCAAAAATTCATTACTGGTATTTTTCCTGGTCAGGATTTACTGAACAAGCCAGGAACTTTGCCATGGAAAATAATATACGCCTTGTAAGCGGCGACGAACTGTTTTAATACGGTGAACAAGCCTCCATTGCGTACGAACAGAATACAAAAAAGATAGAACAGACAGCTGTAATGACTTTTGTTACTAATCAAAAGTCAAAACGCATATTTCCCGGCGTTTTTTTTGAGTATATATTTCCTCATGATCTAAAAAAATAAATGTTACTGTTAACACTTTTACAGTCTGTTCCACAGAACTGTTATTTTTTCACTTTTGACACACGGACTAATTGAAAACGGTGCTGGATTTTTTTGACAGGAGATCCTGCACCTGTACTCGTTTTGACAATGTTGCAGCCCGTAATTTTAAGAGGATACCTATACCGGGAAATATACTGTCTGTTCTATCAAGAGTCCTTTTTCAGTATGCAGGAAATCACCCTGCAGAATTACAGTTCGTATACGTAGTCATATATTTTTTCTGATAATTCAAATGGATAACTGGTACTGCCATTCAACTGGGAAATCTGCTGTTCAGCCTCAAGTATTTCCCTGCGACAAGTTTTCTGCAGTGCAGCGGCTTTTTCCAGATCGTCACTGCTTACTACCAGGTGGTATTCGGTAATATCATAAGCTCCAGTAACACTGTTGAAGTTTTTTTCAACCAGATTTGCAGATGTGCAGCGGCTTACAATAGAGTCCAATACCCGTTCATTGTTTTTCAACACTTCAATGGTATCCAGTAATGGGCGGACAACGGTATTTGCATCATCAATGGCAATATTCAAATTGCCCAGAGTTTTCTGCAATTCAAGCAGAAACAGCGTTCCTTCCATAACAGAGCCGTACTTTTTTGTGAATGCATCAATGGAAGAGTTACCGGTTTCTTTATCGTAGGTTACGGGCATGCACCGTAATTCGTTGGTTAATTCAGAGATTTTCTTTTTCAGCAGGTTCCTCAGCTTAAATCCATCAGTAAGTGTCAGTGTCATCTGTTTCATTTTCTGTTACCTCGTACCCTACTACAGTAGGAACAAAGAACAAAAACGTAAAACAGTAAAAAATAATGGGTGAGCAAATATCAATAGCCATTAAAATTACCTGGACATTATATGTCACTTACACTATAATAATATGTAATAAATAAAGGAGTTTTTATGCCATACGCAATTGACTTATTCTGCGGAGCTGGAGGTTGCTCAGAGGGCTTAATTCAAGCTGGATTTCATATTTTATTTAGCTCCGATATAAGCGATATGGTAGAGAAGACTTATACACATCGTCATGAGCAATTAGGTCTTATTCAAGGAAAGAATACATGGTTTGAAAGATCAGATATTCGAAATCTGACCGGTGATATCATAAAAGAGCGCATCTCAAACCTTGAAATTTTCCAAGATAAAGAATTCCCAGAAATTGATTTAATGATTGGAGGACCTAGTTGTCAAGGTTTCTCTAGAGCAGGAAAAAGAGATAAATCTGATCCTCGAAATATGTTATTTGGAGAATACGTCCGAGTAATCAAAGAAGTTAGACCCAAATATATTGTTCTCGAAAATGTTGAAGGATTCATTGACATGCAGTTTATGGGATACAAAGGTATTACAGGAATAGAATATCCTGATGGGTCAGTTACACCATTTATTTTACGAAATGAACTAAATGAAATCGGATATGATACTCTTGAACCACAAATCCTCAACGCTGCAGATTACGGCGTACCTCAAAGAAGAAACCGAATTATTTTTATGGGATATAAAAGGGGATTGATACCTCCTGTCTATCCAGAACCAACCACACCAAATAATCATATTACATTGAAAGCTGCAATTAGTGATTTAATTGTTGACTCATCTAAAAAAAATGCAATTTTTTTAAAGATGAGTCAATTTCAAGAAGACTGTATAAATGGAAGAACACCATCACTTACAGATGGAAAGCCCATAAAACAAACTTCACCCCTTAATAGTGAATTATCTTCTATGACAGATGTTGTAAGGGAGCGTTTTAGTTTATTCACTCAGGGTGAATCAGGCACATATTTAAAAAAAAGAATAATGGAAAAAGGTATTGATATCTCAAAAAAACCAGCATTAATCAATTTATGCTGTGATGCCTTTGGTATGGAAAAAAATCAGGTAATATCATTATTTAAACACCACAAAGCAAGTATTGATCAAATAGAGGTTTTGTTAACGAAAAAAAATATTCGTCAAAGATGGGACGAAAATCAGCCCTCTGCCACAGTCGTTACCATTGCAGATGATTACATAAACCCATGGGAAGATAGAACATTTACTGTGCGAGAGATGGCTCGTTGTCAGTCCTTTGACGATTCTTTTGAGTTTTTGGGAAAACGTACAACTGGGGGACTTAAACGTAGAGTAGAAATTCCTCAATACACCCAAGTGGGAAATGCAGTTCCACCATTACTCGCAAAAGCAGTTGCTCTAGAAATAAAGAAAGTTCTTTAATTATTTATTAAGGTCGAATATCTCAGGTTCTCCGAACAACAAATGTAAATCATAAGGCTCAATTTTAAACAAAACACCATGATCCTTATATTTGTTTGTTTTCAAATCAATATGAGCGGCCAAATCTACTGTAATTCTATCTGTACTGAATAGAGGAATTAATACAGAGGTATTCGGTTGCTTTGTATGTTCGATTTTATCATAACGAAAATATTCCACTCCATCTCGAGTTTCAGATACAGCTTTTACCCAAAATGTTTCACGATGCTTAATTTTTAGAGTTTCCTTTAACCCCTCATACATCCACCCGGAAACAAATTTATTTGCATTATTCACAGAATAAACTAAATCTAATTTATCATCTGATGATTTTGCATCAAGCATCAAGTCATAAGCATTTGGTCTTGAAGCACGACAGGTTTCATAAATCTGCAATCGAGGCTCAGTCATTCCTTTAGGAATTTGTACTTTTCCATAAGTTTCCAAAATATCTCTATAACTTAAACCTACATCTGGAACCTTAGTAAACAAATTTACTCTAGTTGTTGATTTTGGCTTCCCATTCCTTGTTAATCTCGATGCTTTTAGTTCTATTCCTTTATAATCAGGCAATTTTGAGTTATTTCTGCTTATTCCTAATGCATTCTCCAAAGTATCACCTACACCAGGATCACCTCTTGTGATTGACCGTAAAAATCCCAAATCATGAATTGCCTGTATTTTGCCCAATAATTCTCGAGAAACTGAAAATTTCTCAATAACAGCCTCTTGAATAATATCATCTGCAAATTGCCTGTGTAGTAAAGAATCAAGAACCTGTTCATTAGATAAGTTAAAAACATAAATCTCTTTTCGTATTACGATTAATGCAAGCAAATTATTCGGTTTACAATACTGACGTAAATTTCCAAACCAAATACGAGGATCCCCTTTTTTAGTTTGTGGCCGATATAAAGAAGCATGAGTTTCCGTTAGTGAATCTATATTAACGAAATAACTTTTTATTTGAACTTTATTTTCAGGTCCCTGACCTTGCTTCCAGTAATTATGAACTCCTGTATCTGATAGTAAATCACGCACCATTTGAGTGGCATCCATAATCGATTTTTCATATCCGGTTTCTGTTGGAACTAAAAACGCAACATCAATGCCAGGTTCTGCAAAAATAGGAAGAACCATTCCAATTTCTATATCTGATTGAGATAACATAAGATTCCTTCATGTGAAAAACTTGATTAATCACATTATACTCTTGAAAAGTTCTCTTGATTTAATTTATTTTCTAAATCTTCTAAAGTCGTTTTGTATATCCTATTAAAAATTAAAGGCAATGTCCGTAAAAAACGTTTCTGATTACTCCAGTCTTACTGATAGCATTCGCGAAGATCAACTACCAGTTCCTGGGGCAGCCATTCTTTTTCCATGCGCAGGAAGGCAGTACGGCTGATGTTCTTTCCACCGTACCGGGCGATGTTGTCGGTATACACCTGGCTGTCTATTAATTTGCCCCCGCATTTCTGAAAGTTTTCTACAAAGTGAACAAAGCCGCATTTTGTAGATTCAGCAATGGTAGTAAACATACTTTCGCCGCAGAAAACGCTGCCGATAAGAACGCCGTAAAATCCACCTGCCAGTACACCGTCCTGCCACACTTCAAAACTGTGGGCAATACCCTGCCGATGAAGCTCTGTATAAGCAGCAATCATTTCCGGGTGAATCCAGGTGCCATCCTGATCTTCCCGATACTGGCCGGCACAGTTCTGTATAACCTGCAAAAAACACTGATCCATAGTATAGGTAAAAGGGTGCTCGCTTTTTGCATTGCTTTTCATGAAGCGACGGAGCCGGTCAGGAACGTGCAGTTCTTCCGGCAAAAGCACAAACCGGGGATCCGGACACCACCATAACAGCGGATCATCCTCGTTGTACCAGGGGAAAATACCCTGCACATAAGCAGAAAACAGCATTTCAACGCTCAGGTCACCACCCCACGCCACAATGCCGTCTTCTGACTCTTCCGGATCCGGAAATTCATAGTACCGCATCAGGCTGGAACGTGAGGTTTTCGTGGTGAACTGCTGCCTGATTTCTCATCGGAAGCAGAATCAGGAGTGTCCTTTGCAGCGTTTTTTGGTTCCTTAAACTTGAATGCAACAGTTGTTTTACCGTCTTTATCAGTAACAGCATCACAAGTAACAGTTCCTCCACCACTCAGCTGACCAAAAAGAACTTCATCAACCAACGGTGTTGAAATCTTAGAATCAACTACACGGGCAATATTACGGGCACCATATTCCTTGCTGTACCCCAGTTCTGCCAGATATGACACGCATTTCTTAGTCAGCTTGATTTTTACTTTTCTGTCAGCCAGACGTTCATTCAGCAGGCGGATTTCTTTGTTGACGATATCGTCAATGCGCTCTCGTGCCAGATGACCAAAGGGTACAACGGCATCAAGACGGTTCCGGAATTCCGGAGTAAACGTATTTTTAACCGCTTCATCAATAACACTTGAGGTCTGGTTACGGTCTCCAAATCCGATAAGAGGCTTTTCCAGATTTGCACCACCGGCATTACTGGTCATAATGATGAAAACGTTGTGAAAATCGGCTTTCCGCCCCTGACTGTCAGTAAGCTGAGCGTAATCCATAATCTGTAGCAGCACGTTGTAAATATCATGATGAGCCTTTTCAATCTCATCAAGCAGCAGTACGGCATGAGGCTGTTTCCTGATTGCATCAGTCAAAAGTCCGCCCTCTTCGTATCCTACGTACCCTGGCGGTGAACCTACCAGACGGCTGACCGTATGCTTTTCCTGATATTCACTCATGTCAAAACGGATCAGCTCAAGGCCAAGAGTATCAGCAAGAGCCCGTGCCAACTCAGTTTTACCGACACCGGTGGGACCTGCAAACAGGAACACCCCACTGGGCTTTTCTGCCGACCGGAACCCAGCACGGCTTCTTTTAACACTCTGAGTAACAAGGCGTACTGCTTCATCCTGACCGAATACCCGTTTTTTAATGGTTTCTTCCAAAGTACGAAGCTGTTCCCGTTCATCAATCTTTACGGTGTGAACCGGAACTTTTGCCAATTTTGCTACAACTTCTTCGATGGTTGGTACATCAATAACTACCGGATCTGCAGGAACTTCTGCTTCCTTCTTCTTTTTTGCGCCTTTCCAGCGGTTAATGGTTACCATCGCTCCGGCTTCATCAAGTACATCGATGGCTTTATCCGGCAGACGGCGGTCACTCATGGCCTGAGTAGATAAGTCTACGGCAGCAACAATAGCCTCTTTGGTAAAAGTAACGTTATGATGCTCTTCGTAAAAGCTTTTCAGACCTTTAAGAATCTTGATGGTATCTTCCCTACCAGGTTCATTGATGTCGATTTTCTGGAAACGGCGCAGTAAGGCTGCATCTCTTTCAATGGACTTCTTAAATTCCTCGTAGGTTGTTGCACCCATACACCGGAAATTCTTCTTGGTCAGGAACGGTTTCAGAAGATTTGATGCATCAGGGCCACTGTTACCGATGGTTGAAGCACCGGCCCCGATTACCGTATGAATTTCGTCAATATAGAGAATAACGTTCTTCAGCTTTAAAAGCTCTTTTGTCAGTTTATCGATGCGTTCTTCAAAATCTCCACGATACCGGGTGCCTGCCATAAGAGCTGTCATATCAAGGCTGTATACCTGAAAATCCTTCAGTTTGTCCGGGACATCACCCTTTACAATGCGCTGGGCAATACCATTGGCAATGGCTGTCTTACCGACACCGGCATCACCTACATGCAGCGGATTATTCTTGGTACGGCGGCACAGAACCTGCAGTGTCCGCTCAATTTCTTCATCGCGGCCGATAACTGTATCCAGTTCCTTGTTTTTTGCCATTTCAGTAAGGTTATGGGCCCACTTGGTCAGTGCCGTTTTTCTTCGGGGATTATCCTTATCTACGCCAAAGGCAGCCATGGCTTCTTCGATTTCTTCATCGCTCAAATCCGGAGGAAGCATATCAAGCATCTGCTCAATATCTTCGCCGCTAGGGCCATCGTTACCTTCCTCATCGTCTTCTACAGTACGGGGATAATTCAGTTCGCTGATGGCTTCCATCATTTTCAGCTGGGTTACGCCCTGTTTCTGCAATGTCCATGCTGCATAACAGTCTTTTATTCCCATAATGCTGATAAGGAAATCCGTTATGTCAATAAACTCTTTTTCAGCTCCTGCAGCGTGTTCACTCATCAGGTCAAAAAGAGAGGTCAGCTGTTCAGATTGAAACGGGCCAAGTTTATCTGATTTTTTTTCATCAGTTTTCTTGTCTTCTTCGGACACGGCAATGGTGGTAGGAATCTTTGTTTCCAGATATTCGGTCAGTGCCATACCTACTTGCATGACAGAAACATTCATCATATCAAGAAGGTCTTTTACCGTATCGTCCACCAAACCCACACAAAGGATGTGTTCCGGAGTGACAAAAAGATGATTGTTGGCTTCTGCAAAATCAAATGCAGTTTGAAAAATTGACTGCAGGTTTTTATCTAAAATCATGCCTGTTTTACCTCAATTCGTAATGGAAAATTGTTTTTCCGTGCTGTTTCTACGGCAACATTCCGTAAACTATTTGCAATATCCGGAGAGTATGTTCCAACTACAGCAGAACCTTTTTTATGAACAGTTTCCATTAATACTATAGATTCAGTTTCAGTTTTGGAAAAAAGCGTTATAAGAAGCCAGACTACAAAATCTTTGGTTGTAAAATCATCGTTGAACAGAATAATCTGGCAGTCAGCAGGTCTTTTAATCTTATTGCGCCGCTGAACTACGACACCATTTCCGCTTGATTCATTTGTCTTACTCATATAGTAAATATACTAAAAATTTTGTAAACTACAAAGGCTTCCGCGGCATTGTATCCGCGAGCAAAGGAATATTTTATGGCAAATAATGAAAAACTTGACCTGTTGCGTCACAGTACGGCGCACGTCATGGCAGAAGCAGTTCTCAAACTGTTTCCCGGCTCAAAAGTTGCAATTGGTCCTTCAATTGACAACGGTTTCTACTACGACTTTGATCTGACCCGTCCTATCAAAGAAGAAGATCTTCCAGAAATTGAAAAAGAGATGCGCCGCATTCTCAACGGCAATCACGATTTCATCCGCGAAGAAGTTTCCAAAGCACAGGCTCTGGAAATGTTCAAGGATCAGCCCTACAAGGTTGAACTGATCAACGATCTTCCAGAAGGCGAGACAATCTCTATCTATACTCAGGATGGCTACACTGACTTGTGTCGCGGTCCTCATGTTGCGAATACAAAAGAAATCAACGCTCAGGCATTCAAACTGATGCGTACTGCAGGTGCTTACTGGCGCGGTGATGCAACCCGTCCTATGCTGACCCGTATTTACGGAACGGCTTGGGAAAAACCAAACGACCTGAAAGATTACCTGAACATGCTGGCAGAGGCTGAAAAACGTGATCACCGCAAAATTGGCCGTGACCTTGACCTGTTCCACATTGATGAAGAAAACCCTGGTGAAATTTTCTGGCATCCAAACGGATGGACCATTTACAATATTATCCGCGACTATGTTCGTGGAAAAATCCGCAAAGATGGATACGTAGAAGTTAATACTCCGTTCGTTATGCCACGCACTCTGTGGGAACGTTCAGGACACTGGGCAAAATATCAGGAAAACATGTTCATCACCGAAAGTGAAAAACGCCTGTTTGCTCTGAAACCAATGAACTGTCCTGGTCACCTGGAAATCTTCAAGAGCCGCCTGCGCTCTTACAAAGACCTGCCAATGCGCTTTGCTGAATTCGGTTCATGTACCCGTAACGAAGCTTCCGGTGCACTGCACGGTATTATGCGTGTTCGCGGTTTCGTTCAGGACGATGGTCATATTCTGTGTACAGAAGACCAGATTCCTGCAGAAGTTGCCAAGTTCTGTGCCCTGCTGAAGGACATGTACAAAGACTTTGGTTTTACTGAAGAACGTATTGCCGTTAAGTTCTCTACCCGTCCTGAAAAACGCGTAGGTTCTGATGAAGACTGGGACCGTGCAGAAGCTGCTCTTGCAGATGCCTGTGTAAAAGCTGGTCTTGCATACGAAATTCAGCCTGGTGAAGGTGCCTTCTACGGACCAAAACTGGAATTCCAGATTACCGATGCTCTGGGACGCCAGTGGCAGTGCGGTACCATTCAGGTTGACTATCAGCTGCCTTCTGGTGAACGCCTGAACGCTGAATATGTTGGTGAAGACAACGCTAAACATCACCCGATCATGCTGCACCGTGCCGTTCTTGGTTCACTAGAACGCTTTATCGGTATCATGATTGAAAACTTTGCCGGTGCTCTTCCAACCTGGCTGCAGTATCAGCAGGCTACCATCATTCCTGTTGCTGCAAACGTTGAAGGTTACTGTACAGATCTGCTGAAAAAACTGGAAGATGCAGACATCCGCGTTAAAGCCGACATGGGCAATGACCGCATGAATGCAAAAATCCGTAATGCACAGATGATGAAGATTCCGTACATGCTGGTTGTTGGTGAACGTGAAATGAACGAAGGTACTGTTGCAGTACGCTTCCGCGACGGACGCCCACAACAGACCATGAAAGTAGACGAATTCATCGCCTACGTAAAAGACAAGGTTGCTACCCACTTTGTAGGAATATAAAGAAAACTGAGCTTGTCGGACCCTTCGACAGGCTCAGGGATCCTGTATGTAAAAAGCCAGGGATCCTATAAGCAAAGCAGCCAGGGTGACTGAGCCTGTCGAAGTCCCCTGGCTTTTTTTATATAGCCGCCATGGACGGCGGCCAAAACGCCGTAGTTTTGCTATGCAAAACTACAAATTAAAAAAATGACAGGAAGTCATTTTTTTAATTCCTCTTCTTCCTCAAGAACACGGTAGGCAACCTTTCCTACCAAAGTCTTAGGCAGTTCAGAACGGAACTCAATATCATAAGGCATGGCATATTTTGCAATATTCTTCTTACAGTGCTCAATAATCGATGCCTTGATTTCTTCGCTGGGTTCAATTCCCGGCTTCAGCATGACAAATGCCTTTACCTTCTGGATTTTTACCGGATCCTTAACACCGATGATGCAGCTCATGTGAACTGCTTCGTGTTTATCAAGAATGTTTTCCAGCTGGCTGGGGTACACGTTATAGCCGTTGGTAACAATCATCCGCTTTAAGCGCTGCTTAAAGTAGATAAAGCCTTCTTCATCCATGGTTCCCAGATCCCCGGTATGAATCCAGTCAAGACCATCTGCATGGCGCTGCTTGGTCTGAGCCGTTTCTTCCGGATGGTTCACATATTCCATCATGACCGTAGGACCTGCCAGACAGATTTCGCCTTCTTCACCGTAGGGAAGTTCTTCCTGAGTGCCCGGTTTAACAATCTTGTAGTAGGTATCCGGCAGCGGAATGCCGATGGAACCTTCCTTTTCCTTATCAATAGGAGTCAGACAGCTGGCAGTAACACACTCGGTGGTACCGAATCCTTCCCGGACTTTTACTTTACAGTTGTGTTCAGCAAGGAATGCATCAAAGCGTTTTTTAAGCTCGATGCTCAGACTGTCACCGCCGCTGAAAATACCCAGCAGGCAGCTTAAGTCGGCGCCATCAAGCAGGTTCATACGGAGCAGTGCTTCATACAGACTGGGAACGCCGGCAATGTAGTTGGGGCGCTTTTTGCGGATCAGGTCTGCATAGCTGGCAGGAGTAAAGCGGGGAACCAGAATACATTCAGCACCGTTTACCAGCATGGAATGAATTGAAACACCAAGACCAAAACCGTGGAACATAGGCATAACTGCCAGCATTTTCTGTCCGGCTTTAAAAGTCTGAGCCATTTCTGCCAGCTGGGCACCCAGTGCGTTAAAGTTACCGTTGCTTAAGAGAATCCCTTTGGAAACGCCGGTAGTACCACCACTATACAGCATGACAGCAGGATCAGAAGCAGTGCGCTTCTCTCCTACAGCACCGGTATAACGGTCGCCCCCTTTCATAAACTGCTTCCAGGTAACAACAGGAGCATCAGCAGGAATTTTTGGAATCTGACGGCCCTGAGTCAGGTCATAGCCAATTTTCATAACCGGATTCAGTGCATCACGGATAGAAGCAATAATCAGGCTCTGAATATGCACCTGACTGCGTATTGCCGCAAACTTGCAGTAAAACTGGTCGATGGTAATAGCTGCAACGCTGTTTGAATCATTCAGGTAGAACGCAATTTCCTGTTCACTTGAAAGCGGATGAATCATGCAGGCAACACCGCCAATCATATTGATGGCGTAAAAAAGCTGTACAGCCTGCGGGCAGTTAGGAAGACATACTGTTACTTTATCGCCGGCTTTAATGCCCAAAGCCGTGAGTGCTTTTGCACAACGTTTAATCTGTGCTGCCAGTTTGCTATATGTGGCACTTGATCCCATGAATGAATAAGCGGTGTATTCTGCATATTTTTCTGCCTGCAGAAAAACCTCATCAACCATAGAAAGATCAGAATATTCAAGATGTGGCTGCACCTTGCCGTAAGAACTATACCATGGTGTTTTTACCATGGATCCGCCATCAAATGTACTCATTTTAATTAATCCTTTTTCTTTTTAGTTTCCACAACTACTTTTTCATCAGCCGGGCGATCCACCAGTTCAGGGTGTTCAAAAATATGTTTCAGCACTTTTACTGAATTTGAGAAATACACACCATCTGCAATGCGTTCATCAAGGGTTAAGCCCAGCTGAATGGTCATGCGCATTTCAACATTGCCGTTCTCATCATAGAAAGGCCGTTCCTTCATCTCTCCGATGACTACGAAAATACTGTTGGAGCCACGGTTACTCAGGTGGTGATATCCGGCCTTTAATTTGATGGAACCAAGATTGGTAATGAAGAAGGTAGCATAACTGGGATCCCCCTTCATGATGCCTGCAGGAACGTGACCGTGAAAATCAAGACGTTCCACAATCCACATAATCAGACCTACCATCCAGTGAGGCATTGCTGCAACAAAGTTCATGGTATCAACGATATTGGCACCACCGGAACGAACGCTGGTTACTTTTTTCAGAATGGTCTCGTGAACTGTATCAAGAGTAGTTTCCGGACCATAGGGCAAATAAGCCACAACTTCATCTGCGTGGTCTGCCAGAATTTTCTTAACGGTAAAAGCAGCAGAAACTTCTTTGCGGTCCCAGTACCGTTTTCCACGGACAAAGCGGTTCAAAAGCGGACGATTCCAGGCCGTTTTAATCATGGCTGCCACTACAAAGTGAAAAATCTTGTAGGGTAATTCCGGATGTTCGTTTTCTGCATTCTTTTTTTCAAGGTAGGCAAGGACGGGGGTTAAATCGAAAGTCTCCATGATAAAGGCTTCGTTATCAGTTCTGTTTTTGTACATGAATGGCATGATGACATGCATTCCGTCGATTTTCCGCACAAGCCAGGCATCCTTCCGGTCTCCCCAGCGGTCTTTGTGCTCAATCTGCTCTGCTTTTTCGTAATCCATAATGGTTCATTGTATCATGGAATATGGCACATTGCAAAAAAAAGCCCGAAACACCTTGCATTCTGGCGTTTCAGGCTTTCTTCAACAGTTTGCTGTCAGGTTTATTTTGCGGAAACTTCTTCTGCGCGTTTCAGGGCAGCGTTGATGTTGTCAAAAACGTTTTCTTTTCCCAGAACGTCCAGAGTACCGGTCTTCTGCATCAGCATATACGGCTGGGTATGAATACCGGAAATAATAATGGTAACGCCTTTACGGTCGCAGGCTGCTTTCAGCTGTTCCAGGGCACGGAGACCACCAGCATCAAGGTACAGAGTATTGCGCATACGCAGAATCAGAGCCTTGTAACTTACGCCAGCCTGTTCAACAGCCAGTTCAAACTTACGTACGGTACCAAAGAACAGAGGGCCATCAATTTCATATACCAGAACATCTTTCGGCAGGTCGATGGTTTCAACGTCACCATTACCGCTAATACCGCCAACAATTGATTTGCTGTTGGTCTGAACTTCTGAAACATCAATCATTTTCTTGATGAAGAAGAAAGCAGCAAAGCCAAGACCAACTTCAATGGCCACAGTCAGGTCGATGAATACGGTAATGATGAAAGTAACAGCCAGAACGGTAATATCCGATTTCTGACCTTTCAGCAGGGCTTTTACGGCAGGGAAACCAGCCATGTTCCAGGCAACGTTCATCAGAACAGCAGCCAGGGCAGCCATCGGAATATATACAACGTAACGTCCCAGAACCAGCATGATTAGCAGCAGGGTTACGGCATGAGTAATACCGGCAACAGGAGTACGTCCACCGTTCTTAACGTTGGTTGCAGTACGGGCAATGGCACCGGTAGCAGGAATACCGCCGAACAGCGGACTTGCAATGTTGGCAATACCTTCGGCAATAAGCTCAGTGTTGCTGTCATGTTTTGCACCAATCATACCATCGGCAACAACAGCTGAAAGCAGAGATTCAATGGCACCCAGAACTGCAATGGAAATAGCAGAAGGAAACAGCTGAATTACAGTATCAATGGAGAACTGGGGAAATGTCGGTTTTGGTAGGCTTGAAGGAATGGATCCGTAGCGACTGCCGATGGTAGCAAGTTTAAGGCCACAGGTTTTATCAAGGATAACGGTGATGATGGTAGCCAGAAGAATGACAACCAGAGAACCGGGGATTTTCTTGTTGATTTTTGGCCATACGAAAATCACGATAAGACTGATAAGGGCAACCAGGAAGCTGTACACGTTGATGGTTCCGCGGGCAGCCCAGAATGCAGCCAGTTTGCCGGTAAAATTGGCAGGAACGTTGGTAGCAGTAAGACCAAAGAAATCACCGATCTGACCGGTAGCAATGGTTACGGCGATACCGGCAGTAAAACCGGTAACGATGGTGTATGGGATAAACTTAACTAGACCACCCATTTTGAAAACACCCAGCAAGATGAGGAGAACGCCGGCCATCAGGGTTGCGATAACCAGGCCGTTGTAACCATACTGAGCAACAATGCCGAATACGATAACGGTAAATGCACCGGTAGGACCACCAATCTGTACACGGGTTCCACCCAGGGCACTGATACAGAAACCGGCAACAATGGCGGTAAAAAGACCGCGTTCAGGGCTTACGCCGCTGGCAATGGCAAAGGCAATGGCCAATGGAAGGGCAACAATACCAACAATTACACCGGCAATAAGGTCGTTTATAAAATCCTTTCCCTTATAGCCTTTCATGGTGTTAATGAGTTCTGGCTTAAACATACTAGAAATCCATCCTTGGAGACGTATATCGACAATATAGCGTCCCACTGTCATACGCATCAGAATATGCTTTTTATGCGAAAAATTCAACTAAACTGCACCAAATGCGGAGATTATGATATACTTTCCGGCATGAAACTGTTCGTTATTTCTGACATACACGGATCCATCAGCGCCCTGGAAAACGCCATCACTGCTTTTGAATCCGAAAAAGCTGATATTCTTGTTATCTGCGGTGATTTTCTGAATCATGGCCCACGTAATCCCATACCGGCCGACTATGCACCACCTAAGGTTGCAGAACTTTTAAACCGATATCAGGACCGTATCGTCTGCGTCCGGGGAAACTGTGACAGCGAAGTTGACCAGATGCTTATCCAATTCCCCTGTCTGGCCCCCTACTCGACCATCGTTCTGCCCAACTGCCAGCGGGTTTTTGTTCACCATGGACATCTTCACTCCCCCGAAGAAATCGCCGCTACTCTCCCTGCTGGAACCATCATCATATACGGCCACATCCATGTACCGGTAAACAAAACCATCTCGGTTGATAACAAAGACTACACGCTGCTGAACCCGGGAAGCATTACCATCCCCAAAGAAAACAGCAAGCCCGGCTATCTGCTGATTGAAGCCTGCGAAAAACAAGTTGCCGCTGACATTGTGTGGAAAACACTCTAGCGGTATACTATTGCTATATGCATTCTGAAAAGTCTTTTTCTCCATCATCGTATCTTTCTCACCAGATTTTGAGCAGCGATCAGGTATCGTATGTTCATGTTTTTTGGAATGCAGTTGAACCACAACCAGGAGAATTTAACGAGGAAACACTCCAGCAGTACATAGAACGCTGCCAACAGCTGCAGCAGGAAGGGAAACAGGTATGCGTTACCTTGTTCAACGGTAATGATCCTGTCTGGTTTACCAAAGAAGGTGGATTCATGTCTGTTTCCGGAGTTCCTTCTTTTCAGCGATACTTAAAAAAAGTAATTACTGCCTTAAGTGCCATTATTGATCTTTGGCAGCCATTCAGAGAAATTCCGGTGCTTACAGATAACAGTATTGGAATTATCCGGGAAACACGGTCAAAGATACTGCAGGGAAATCTGGCTCTGTGCCAGTTGACTGCCTATACGGAAATTCACCGCCAGCTGGGATACACCTATACCACACCGGAAGGAGAAATAAAGAATATAGCAGTTCTTACCCCTCCCGGATGTTCAATGGATGGCTGGTTGCAGAGCAATTTCAGTATCCGTAAATTTGGAAATAATCACAGTGAAGATTCACTGCTTGATGATTCCAGTATCGTTACGATTCAATAAGCTCTTCAATTTCGTCATCAAGAAGATAAAACAGATCCAGTCCTGTCACTTCTTCAATCTGGTCAATAGATACATAGTACTCAGACAAATCCTGCAACCCTTTCTGATTTGGAATCAGAATAGCCCAAGTATCCATGACCGGAGCTTCAGATTCTGAATACCGTACAAAAAGTGCCACTTTGTAATAGTACTCGGGCACAGAAACCTTATTGATACCGATGGTACTGTAGTGATCTGGTTCCTCATTAAGGACAGGTCCAGTAACCACATACGTTATGTCATACTTTTCTGCCTGTGAGCGCACATAAGCTTCTGCCTTTGCCCAAATCCCACGATTAAAGGATCCTACCTGTGGTGACATATTGCTCAGGTAGAAGGAGTCACTCATGGCTTCTTCGCTGTATGACATGTCGGCCGCCGGGGCAAGGTGACCACGATCATAGCCGGAGCCACGATAATCAGCCAGATCTGCAGACCCGGTAGTAATTTCCGGATCAGAGCGGAAATTATCGCCACGACTTGCATTTTTTACCAGTTTCTCAGGCGTCAGGGTGTATGCCGCCCATTCCGGTTGTTCATAGGGTTCACGGTAACAAACCGTATATCCGGTGAAACTGCGGAGTTGATGGCCTTCCGGATTGCCTGAAACATCACTGGTTGCAAGGCAGAGAGGAATTTCAAGTCCGGCGGGGAGTGATTGAACAGAGCAAGAATAGGTTTCAGAAGAGGCAGGGAGTTCTGGCTGTGGAACTTCCACATATACCGGCAGACCGAGACTTTCCGAAACAGTATTGATTGACTGAGCAAAAAGGGTCGGATTTACATACCAAAGAATCACGGCACAAAGAAAAATCCCGACTATCCAAAGGAGAAGCCGGGATTTTTTATGTGACCGTTTTTTAGACGGCCGTTTACTCATTAGAAGTCTGCCTGTTTTGGTGCACGTGGATATGGAATAACCTCGCGGATATTCTGCATACCGGTTACATAGCGGATCAGGCGTTCAAAACCAAGACCGAATCCTGAGTGAGGAACGGAACCGTACTTGCGCAGATCCAGATACCACCAGTAGTCTTCAGGGTTCATGCCCAGTTCTACAATGCGGTTCTTCAGTTTGTCGTAGTCGGCTTCACGTTCAGAACCACCAATAAGTTCACCGATGCCGGGAACCAGAACGTCTACAGCGCCTACGGTTTTGCCGTCATCGTTGGCCTTCATGTAGAATGCCTTGATTTCTTTAGGATAGTTGTACACCATTACCGGGCGTTTATATACCTGTTCGGTCAGATAGCGTTCATGTTCAGTCTGCAGATCGCAGCCCCAGAATGCTTTGTATTCAAACTTATCGTTGTTTTCTTCCAGCACTTTAATGGCGTCAGTATAGGTAACGCGTGCAAAGTCGCTGGTGGCAACATGGGTCAGGGTTTCAATCAGACCTTTCTGGATACGTGCATCAAAGAATTCCAGATCTTCGCGGCATTTGGTCAGTGCCCAGTTCAACAGGTACTTAACAAAGTCTTCTGCCAGGTCCATATCATCTTCCAGAGTGTAGAATGCCATTTCAGGTTCAATCATCCAGAACTCAGACAGGTGACGTGGGGTGTTTGAGTTTTCTGCACGGAAGGTAGGCCCGAAGGTGTATACGCGGCCCAGAGCAGTGGCATAGGTTTCTGCTTCCAGCTGGCCTGAAACAGTCAGACTTGCTTTTTTACCGAAGAAGTCTTTGCTGTAATCTACTACACCGCTTTTTGCAACGCGTTCAAGATCCAGAGTAGTTACCTGAAACATTTCTCCGGCACCTTCGCAGTCACTGCAGGTAATGAGTGGTGCGTTAAAGTACTGGAATCCACGTTCCTGGAAGAAACTGTGAACGGCAAAAGCCATCTGGTTACGAACACGGGCAACAGCGCCAATCATGTTGGTACGTGGACGCAGGTGGGCAATTTCGCGAAGGAATTCAACGCTGTGCCCCTTCTTCTGCAGAGGATAATCTGAAGGTGATTCACCCAGAACTTCAATTGTTTCAAGTGATACTTCTACTGCCTGGCCAGATGCAGGAGAAGGTATCAGTTTACCGGTAGCACAAACAGAAGCACCGGTAGTTACTTTATTAAGCTGATTTTCAATATCTGCTGAATTACAATTGTTATTTTCGCGGTCGAAAGTTAACTGGATAGTGGCGAAGCAAGAGCCGTCGTTCACCTGAATAAAACATAAGTTTTTGGAATCGCGTTTTGTGCGCACCCAACCGCATACTGTAACCGTGCGGCCGTCCGGTTCGGACACTAAGATGTCCTTAATCAATTGTGTTTTCATAGATACCACAATACCATTTTACGGCCCACAATTTCAACGTGTCCGCTACCGGAAAACACCGGCTGTCACAGTAGAATCTTTCCGCTTGAAAGATTCTTCAGCGCCAGGGAAAGGTCAGTCAGTTCTGCTGATACAATACGGCCGGAGATGGCAATATCCGTACCATATTCTTCTGTCACTTCATTGACCGTAAAGTTTCCCAAAAGCTGCTTTACCCGGTCAAACAGTTCGTAACTGCAGTGGAATGAAAAATCACTGCGCTCAACGTATTCTTCAAACAGACCAGCAGATTCTGCAGCCTCAAGAACCAGTTTGGTGCTGTCGCCATAGGCTTTGACAAGACCTCCTGTTCCCAAAAGAGTACCACCAAACCAGCGGGTAACCGTAACCAGCAGGTTTGTTACACCGCGGCCTTTGACCACATCAAGCATGGGGCGTCCTGCAGTGCCGCTTGGTTCTCCATCATCACTCATGCCCATGATTTCTGCACCAAGACCGCAGATAAAGGCATGACATACGTGGGT
>JAZLGC010000088.1:0-3659 GCA_045616125.1 Treponemataceae bacterium
AATATTTGAAGAATCCCTATTTAGCAGAATTTCTTGGCTTTAAAAAGGATTCAAAACATGAAGAGTCGGAACTTGAACAAGCGTTAATTGATAACCTGGAAAAATTTATTATGGAGCTTGGAAAAGGTTTTGCATTTGTAGATAGACAAAAACATATTATGACAGAAAAATCTGATTTTTATGTTGATTTGGTCTTTTACAATTACAAGATGAAATGTTTTGTTCTTTTTGAGTTAAAAACACATGAGCTTTCCCATGAAGATATTGGTCAGCTTGATATGTATGTCCGAATGTATGACGATCTGATAAAAGAAAAAGATGACAATCCAACTATTGGTGTTTTGCTATGCACTGATACCGACACTACAATTGCAAAATACTCTGTATTAAATGACAGTGATCAATTATTCGCGGCTAAATATATGACTTATATGCCGACACAGGAAGAATTAAAAGCTGAAATAGAACGACAGAAACAATATTTTATCGAAACACATTCTTCTGAAAAATCACACTAACACTCTGATTCCGGGCATCCGATACTGTAAAAGATGAAGAAGTTTCTTGCCCTGACAGTACTACTCCTCACCCTGTGCACCACAGTTCCCGGTCCCTCACAGACTGCATCGGCCATAGCAATCACCTACAAAGAGCAGTATTATCAGCTGTTTCACCAGCATTACCAGCAGTATCCCGATGACGTTATGGAAAACATTTACTGGTTGGAACGGGCTGTTGCTGCAGACTTCTGTAATCCCCAGTATGCCCTTGCCACTATCAAGACCGAAGACCAGTGGGAAAAATACCGCTACCTGTTCATGATGCACGTGAATCTGAAGCTGGCAGAACAGCATCTGCGTCTGGGCCGCACCTGGGACAAAAAGGAAGCCTACTTTTTTGACGCTCCTTTTAAGGACGAATACCTGCGCAACCTGGAAACTGCCGAAACCTGCTACCGCACTGCCCTGTTTTACTGGGGAGAAGCTCAGCTGTGGGCAGAAAAAGCCAGCGTTGCAAAATTCACTTTTCTCTACATTACTGACCAGCAGTACTGGGAAGACGAAAAAGCCCGCATGAACAGCGGCTCCCTGGACTACAACCGAACCATTACCCGTGAACTGACCCGTCTGCAGAATGTGCGTGAACAATTGGAGCAGATGGATTATACTTATTGAGAAGTGCGACTTTTCAGTGCTTCTCATACTAATTTCAACCATTGATGTTGGGGTCTCTGCGTTGATTTTACAAATACTTTTTTCTATGGCGGGATTTGCACGATGACGCAGAGAGCGCGCCAAAGGAACCTCTTTCCCATGGCGGGAGGATTTGGCGCGATATCAAGAAAGAGCGGCATTGAGGAGCGCAGGCGGGCTGCCGCCCGTTGAGCACCGGAGATGCCGCACTGACGCAGAGAGCGCGCCAAAGGAACCGTCATACATAGGGAACCATCATGAAGTTATATGTAAACGCATCCGCTGCAAGAAGCGGAAACGGCTCAAAAGAGTCACCATTTAAAACCATTCAGGCAGCTGCAGACATTGCTCAGCCAGGGGACGAAGTTCTGGTATATCCCGGCATTTACCGGGAATATGTAAACCCGAAAATCAGCGGACGGGAAGACGCCCGCATTACCTACACCTCGGTTGAACCGCTGGCTGCTACCATTACCGGTGCTGAAGTCATTACCGACTGGAAACCATACAAAGGTACCACGTACGTAACCCGCATTGACAACAGTCTGTTCGGAGCATACAACCCCTACATTCAGGAAGTTGAGGGCGACTGGTACTTTGCACCGAACCACATGCACACCGGTAACGTGTTCGTAAACGACCGCATGTTCTACGAAACCGATACCCTGGACGAATGTCTTGAAGGCAAGGTTTATGAACGCAGCTGGGAACCTGAATTCTCCATCTACAAGTGGTATACCGAACAGGATACCGCCACCAACGAAACCATCATCTATGCCAACTTTCAGGATATGAAACCGGCTGAGCAGAAAGTAGAAATTACCGTACGCCGCAAGTGCTTCATGCCTACTGAAAAATACCGGGGATACATCACCCTTTCAGGTTTTACCGTATGTAAAGCCGCTACCACCTGGGCACCGCCGGCTGCCTATCAGGACGGCATGATTGGTGCCCACTGGTCAAAGGGCTGGATTATCGAAGACTGTGAAGTTTACGGCTCAAAATGTTCCGGTATTTCCCTGGGTAACTACAGTCAGGAAAACAACGACATGTACTTCTTTACCAAACATGTAAAGAGCCCTACCCAGATGGAACGGGACGCTGTATGCCGTGCCCAGTATGACGGCTGGACCAAAGAAACCGTCGGCGGACACATTATCCGCCGCAACCACATCCATCACTGTGAGCAGACCGGTATTGTCGGCCGCATGGGCTGTGTATTCTCCATCATCGAAGACAACCACATCCATAACATCAACAACATGCAGCAGCTGGGCGGTGCCGAAATTGCCGGCATCAAGTTCCACGCCGCCATTGACGTTATCTTCCGCCGCAACCATATCCATCACTGCAGCATGGGTATCTGGTGCGACTGGCAGGCTCAGGGTACCCGCATTACCCGGAACTTCATGCACGACAACAATCCGCCCGCCAGCGTTCCAATGGACCCGGGCCGCTTTGACCAGGACATTTTCGTAGAAGTAGGACACGGTCCGTGCCTTATCGACAACAACCTGCTTCTTTCAGCCGTTACCCTGCGTGTTCCAACCCAGGGCGTTGCCATGGTACACAACCTGTGCTGCGGTTCCTTCGTTATGGTTGGAAGCGGTGTTGACAGCATTGTTGACGGAAAACTCCGCCAGCGCTATACCCCGTACCACATTGCCCACCGCACCGAAGTGCTTGGCTTCATGACGATTCTCCACGGGGACAACCGGTTCTACAACAACATCTTTATCCAGAACACACCGATTCCTGCTGACTATCTGAAGGACTGGCCGGCAGACAAAGAGTATTCACGGCTTGATGTTGGAACCCACGTTTGGGACGACTACCCGCTGTACGAAGACTGGATTAAAGGCTTTGATCTTGATGTTCACCGCCCGGATATGGGAAAACTGATGGAACCGCACTTTTCGGAACTGCCTGTATGGATTCACGGAAACGCCTACATTAACGCCAAGGCATTCAAGCATGAAGATGACAAGCTGATGATTGATGACCCCAGCGCCCGCATAGAACTGGTGCAGGAAGCAGACGGCGCCTACCACCTGAACACCAAAGTGTTCGACATGGTAAAGGACTTTGCCGTTCACCTGATCCGCACTGAAACATTGGGAAAAGCCTTTGAGCCGGAAGAACAGTACGAAAACCCAGATGGAACACCTATTACTTTTGACGAAGACTACTTTGGCAACAAGCGCGGCATGCACATTTTGCCGGGCCCCTTTGCTGATGCTGGCTTAAGTTCAGAAACAGTCTGGAAATAATCTGCCGGAATAGAACGGGATGAATGGAATGGGCCCTTCGGGGCTCATTTTTTTTAACGCTATGTCCGTAAAAAGTGTTGCTGAATGCTACACAGCAACGAGAATTGTACAGGAATGCCACAAATCGAGAGGAGGGACAGTACAGGCAAAAATTGTTGAAGCCCGGCGTTCATGCGGCAGCATGAACAATATATAG
>JAZLGC010000089.1:0-25987 GCA_045616125.1 Treponemataceae bacterium
ATTGATACTCCCGGACACGTTGACTTTACCGCTGAAGTAGAGCGTTCATTGCGTGTTCTTGACGGCGCGGTTGCCGTTCTCTGTGCAGTTGGAGGTGTTCAGCCTCAGACTGAAACTGTCTGGAAGCAGGCTGATGAATACAAAGTTCCCCGCATCTGTTTCGTAAACAAAATGGACCGTATCGGTGCCGATTTCTTTGGTGCCATGGAAGACGTAAAGGCAAAATTCGGTGCCAATCCGGTAGCCCTCCAGCTTCCTATCGGAGCTGAAAGCAGTTTTGAAGGCGTTATCGACCTGATTACCATGAAGGAATACCGCTTTGATCCAGCTGATGAAGGCGAAACCATTACGGTAAGCGATATTGCAGATTCACGCCGGGCACAGGCTGATGAATGGCACGAAAAACTGGTTGACGAAATTGCCAGTGCCAATGACGAAATCATGGAATTGTATCTGGGGGGCGAAGAAGTTCCGGCAGATATGCTGAAAAAAGAAATCCGTCGCCGTACCATTGCACGAGAAATCGTTCCGTTCTTCTGCGGTTCTGCCCGCAAAAACTGTGCAATCCAGCCGGTTATTGATGCTGTCATTGATTATCTGCCTTGTCCAACCGATGTTCCTGCTGCTGTCGGATTCCATACCAAAAAGGAACAGGATGTAGAAGTAAAATGTGATCCTAATGGGGTTGCATCCGGTCTGGTATTTAAAATCCAGTGGGATAAAGACATGGGGTCTTTGTGCTACGTACGCATGTACTCAGGAAAAATCAAGGCCGGCGAGCAGGTCCTGAACGTTGGCAAGAAAAAACGGGAACGTGTTAATCGTATTCTCCGCATGCACGCCAATAAAACTGAACCTATGGATTCGGTTGAAGCCGGTGATATTGCCGTTCTTATTGGTCTGAAAATTTCTCAGACCGGCGATACTCTTGGCTCAGAAGGTATGCCCATTCTTCTTGAAAACCTGACATTCCCGGAACCGGTAATTTCTGTTGCCATTGAACCGGATACTATTTCTGACCGGGATAAGTTAAAGGAAACACTGGAGATTCTTTCAAAAGAAGATCCTACCTTTACCTCAAAAGACGATGCAGAAACCGGTCAGCTGATTATTTCTGGTATGGGTGAGCTGCACCTTGACGTTCTGGTTACCCGCATGAAGGATGACTTTAAGGTTGCTGCCCGTGTGGGTGCTCCTCAGGTTACTTACCGTGAATCAGTTACTGCCACCTGCGATCATACTGAAAATTATGAACGTACCATTGGTGGTAAGGAAAATACTGCAGGCCTTACCCTGCATATTGAACCAAATAACGGTGCCGGTAACACCTATACCTGTAACGTGAAAAAGGCAAACATTCCCGGTGAAATCTTTGATGCAATTCAGAGTGGTATTACCAACTCTTTTGGCAGTGGAATTCAGTATGGTTATCCTTGTACTGATATTGCGGTTACTGTTACGGATATTAACTATAACGAACTGACCAGCACACCGTTTGCCTTTGAAGCATGTGCCGTTCAGGCCTTTGATGAAGGATGCCGCAAAGCATGTCCTGAGCTTCTGGAACCGGTTATGAACGTTGATATTTTCTCTCCTAAGGAATTTGTCGGCGATGCCATGAGTCAGGTTACCCAGCGCGGTGGCCTGATTCAAAGTCTTGAAAGCAAGCCTACCGAAGAAGTTGTACATGCCCAGGCTCCTATGGCAAAAATGTTCGGATTCTCTACTAACCTGCGTTCCGTAACCCAGGGTCGTGCCTCTTTCAGCATGTCATTCAGCCACTTCCAGGTTAAACCAGGCGGACTGGGAAGCGCATATTAATCCCTAAAATGAACAGCTGTTTCTGCCGATATTCGAAAGTATGAAAACAGCTGTTCTTTTTTATATCAGTCACACTGACGACTGGTGTATAACCCGTATATCAAACTGGGCCCATGCCTTACCTGACATGACCCGCATTTCTTTCTGCGGCCCTGCTGCCCAGACTGCCGCCGCTCAGGTACCTGACGCTACTCAGTGCAAAACGGCAGTAACCGACACCTTGACACTTCTTGCAGCCCTTGAAGAAACTGCTTCTCTGACAGAAGGTACCCAGGCAGACCATTTGTTCTTTGCCTTTGGTGACAGTCCTTTTTATGATCAGAATCTTGCAACCAAACTATATGATCAGCATACCCGGTACGCTGCTGAATACAGTTTTGCTGACGGATATCCACAAGGTCTGGTGCCTGAAATCCTGTGCACTGGAACCGTACATATCTTAAAGAACCTGGCACAGGGAGAGAGTAGTGCAGCCATTGCTTCTGCCGCAAAAGCTCCTGTCAGCAGGGAATGCCTGTTTAACCTGTTAAAAACCGACATCAACTCATTTGAAATAGAAACACTGCTTGCTCCAAAAGATTACCGCACCTGGCGCCTCGACTTTACCGTTTCCACCCAGGAAGGCCGCCTTATCTGTAACCGCCTGAAGCAAATTTCAGAACAGGCCGCAGGTACCCTTTCTGCCCTTGAACTGTGTGATGCAGCAATTTCTGATACTACCGTTCTGCACCCAGTACCTGCCTACTATAATGTTCAGATTGCAGGTAGTTGCGGCGGCCAGAAGTGCATGCACTGTCCGTATCCTGCCATGGCAGCAAAAAACTGTTGTTCCAATATGACTCTTGGAAACTTTACTGATGTCGTTGAAAAAATGGCTGCTGTTTCTGATACTGCAACCGTTTCCTTAAGTTTGTGGGGAGAACCGCTTACTCATCCGGAACTTCCCGGATTTGTTGCTGCTGTTCTTGCAAAGCCGGGTTTCAGTGTGTTAATTGAAACATCACTTGCCGGTTTCTCCCAGGATATGATTACCGCCATAGCCGCAATCCCCGGAGCTATTCAGCGTACAACCTGGATCTGTGCCCTTGATGCTGCCAGTGAAGAAACCTGGAATATTATTCATCCCGGTGCCGGCTTTACTCTTGCTGAAGCAAACCAACGTGCTGCTTTCATCAACAGTCTGTTCCCCGGCTGTACTTACACTCAGTTTGTCCGCATGAACGAAAATGAACATGAACTGGAATCGTTCTATCGTGGGCATGATAACCGTCTGATTCAGAAGTATGACGATTTCTGCCAGACGCTTCCCGCAAGAAAACCAGCTGATCTTTCGCCGGTTCTCCGTTTTCCCTGCTGGCATCTCCGCCGTGACCTGGCGATTCTCTGGAATGGAGATGTGCCGTCCTGCCGCGAACGGCTTGATTCTGACATAATCGGCAATATTTTTACCGACAGTATTTTCGATATCTGGAAAAAAACAGAAATGTTACTTAACGACCATATAACAGGTACCCTTTGCGAAACCTGCAGGAATTGTGATGAATACTATACCTTCAACTTTTAATGAACATCAGTTTGAACATACCGTACTTGGCGGAAAGCTGAAGCCGGAAAACGTTCGTTTCAATCTTTCTGTTATCCTGTTAAGCCGGAGTGGTACTACCTATCGTACCAATAATCTTGATATTCTCCGCTCTATGGGATTCCGTAAAATCGTATCTGTCGAGACTTCCATCGATAACTATAATCTGGAAGATCTTTCCCGACGGTATCCTGAAGTTTGCTTTATGGTTCCGCATGTGCAGGTTACTCCCGGGGAAATGATTAACCTTGCCATGACAGAAATTCCTGATGGTAATGTGCTGGTTCTGTGGGATACGGTTTCCATTTCCCAGAAACTGTTTTCAGACAGGGTCGTTGATAAGGCCATTCAGAGAGATAACCTGGTAGTTATTCCCAGTATTGCTGATGAGCGTGGCCTTATGATTGGTCTCCGCTACGTACCGTATATCCAGAAAAATTCACTGCTTCTTTCACCGGAAAATCACGCCCCGGATGGAGTTCATACCGTGTATCCCTACGATTACATGGGTATTTATAACCGGCAGAAGTTTGAGCGTATTGGTGGTTTCGACTGGACCATTACATCACCTTACTGGCAACTCCTTGATTTTGGTATGCGCGGCTGGCTTATGGGTGAGCGGATTACGGTATGTCAGCAGCTTCGCCTCCATTACGATGTAACCGTAGAACCCCAGGATACTACAGTCGATTTTAATCAGTTGCGTTTTTTTCTGAAAAACCTGGCGCCGAAGTTTGCCGGTGATCATGCCTATATTCCCGGAAAACTGCTGTTTTCATATATATTTCGTTCCGGCAAATCAGTAGGGGAAGCTGTTGCAGATTTTAGCGATGCACGGAACTGGGTGCGAAAAAACAAGTATCTGTTCAAACGGGATGCCATCAGTCTTATTGAACGCTGGGAGAAACTGAACGATGAGTCAGAACAGTAACGACATTCAGCAAAAAACAATCGTCATAGTGCAGAGCCGACTGGGGTCAACCCGTCTTCCTGAAAAAGGACTGCTGCCCTTAGGTGGTAAGCCTGTCATTGACCATGTACTTTCTACCATGCATCAGGTTCCTGCTGCCAGATATTATCTTGCAACTGATGAATCTTCCTATGGCCGCCTGCAGCCCGAAGCAGAAAAATACGGATTTGAAGCCTTTGCCGGCAGTGCTGATGACGTTTTAGGCCGTTTCTGTGCTGTTATCAGGAAATTCCACGCTGATATGGGGTATTTCCCTGAAATAATCGTCCGAGCCACCGGTGATAATCCATTTCTGTTTGGTACTGCCGCCTGTGCTTCTGTGGACCAGTATTACTCAGATGCTGAAACTTCCGGCTGCTTGCCTGCGTATTTTACCCTTACCGGTCTGCCACACGGCTCCGGTATTGAAGTTCTTCATGCAGAAAGCCTCTTAAAGGCTCAGACTCTGACTGATGAGCCCTATGACCATGAACACGTGGGACCTGCCTTGTACCGTCATCAGGATATCTTTGCCTGCGTATTTAAGCCTTCTCCTGCCTGCTGGAAATACCCGGAACTGCGTACCACCATCGATACTGCAGGTGACTATCAGCGGGCAAAACGGTTATACGCCTGGCTCAATGAAAAATATGGTACTTCCGGCCCCTTTGAAGACCAGTACATTGCTGCAGCCTTTGAAGAACCACACATTGCAAAACCAGTGCTTTTTATTCCTTCTGTTACCCAAGATCACGGTACAGGACATTTCCGGCGCTGTGTGCAGCTGGCAAAAGAGCTCCACGCTGATATCTACGTAGGTGATGCTCCGTTACCGCTGGAATTTCAGAATGTTCTTTCAGAAACTCCCCTTGAAGAATGGCAGCTGCTGAAAAAACTTCCGGATAAAGACCAGCTGCAGCATGAACCGGGATATTTATATGCTCTCGTGGTTCTGGATCAATTTATTACCGGTTCAGAACTTGCAGATGCTGCAACCCTGCTGGGCCCAGTCTGTTCCATTGATGAAGGTGCAGAAGATACCGGTTTTGCCCAGTATCTTCTTGACGTCATACCTTCAGTTGAAGACACCCGTTTGGTAAACGGTTCATTTCCCCAGTGCATACCACTGCCGATTAACAGGAAAACTCAGCCTTCTACTGAACTGAAAAAAGTGCTTGTCTGCATTGGCGGTCAGGACCCGGCAGGTCTTACAGCATCAGCTGTTTCTGCCGCTAAGTCCTGCGGTTTGGTTGTAACAGCTGTAACAAAAGATACTCCTGTCCCCAATTTAAAAGAATCCATGGCAGATTACGACCTGGTTATAACCCATTATGGTTTTACTGCTTTTGAAGCTGTTGCTGCCGGATGTGCCGTCCTGCTTACCGGAACCACACTCTTACATGAAAAACTGGCTGAAAAATACGGTTTTGCCTGTATCAGTAAAGATTCTTTACTCAATACAGATAAAGCTGTCAAAGTACTGAAATCTTTAGTTTCTACCCCTGAAAAACTGTATAACAGGAATTTCCTGAATCTGTTGGGAGAAACCTCTGAACCACTTTCAGCCGTTGTGAGAGAACTTTCTCGGGGAGTTTCACGACACTGTCCTGTATGTGGTAAAACTCACCAGCATACTGCAGATTCTGTGGTATTCCGTGGACCGGACAGGACTTTCCGCCGGTGTTCTGAGTGTGGCATTGTGTATCTTTCGTGGTGCCAGAAAAAAGAATCAGATTATCAGGCAGATTACTTTTTTGAAGATTATAAAAAGCAGTATGGCAGGACTTATCTTGAAGATTTTGAATTCATAAAATCACAAGGGGTAGAAAGGGCATCCCAAATAAAAGAAATTCTGGATCAGGCTCCTGAACCTGTTAAAAATCCACGGCTTCTTGATGTAGGTTGTGCTTTTGGCCCATTTCTTGCAGCGGCATCACAACTTGGTTTTACCGCCGAAGGAACCGATATCAATCAGGAAGCAGTAGACTATGTATGCACAACTTTGGGATTTCCGGCTTTTTGTGCAGCATTTCCAAAAATTGACATACCAGAGAAAGCAGCGAAGGTATACGATGCAGTTACCATGTGGTATGTCATTGAACACATGCCGGATCTTGATGCAGTATTGAGAACTGTCAGCAGTCTGCTTAAAAATGGTGGAATCTTTGCTTTCAGTACACCTGATTTGAACGGTGTTACCGGAACATATAATATACAGAAATTCTTCATGCAAAGTCCTACGGATCATTTATCTTTGTGGGAAAGCAGAAATTGCGCTACAGTACTTTCAAAATATGGATTTGAAATACAGAAAGTCATTTCAACGGGTCATCACCCGGAACGGTTTCCAGGATGTGAACAGATTAAACCTGGGTCATTCCGTTACCGTTGGCTCATGAGACGGAGTAAAAAGCATAATCTTGGAGATACCTGTCAGGTATTCTGTAAAAAAACTGGTGAGGTGTAAAAATGGAAGCAGCTTTAATTCTTGGTGCAGGCCTTATGCAGATTCCTGCCATAAAAGCAGCAAAAAAGGCTGGTCTATATGCTGTTGTGGCAGATGGTAATGCACATGCTGCAGGTGTTCCGGAAGCAGATCGTTTTGAGCATGTTGATTTAAAGGATAAAGAAGGTCTTTTCAAGCTGGCTGTTGAATTAAAGGAAACCATGGGACTGAAAGCTGTTTTTACTGCAGGAACTGATTTTTCTGCCAGCGTTGCCTATGTTTCTGAAAAACTGGGGTTACCGGGACATTCCTATAAAGCAGCCTGTAATGCCAGTGATAAAGTCCGCATGAGAACCTGTTTTTCAAACGCAGGTGTTTCATCTCCTGCTTTTTATGAAATAACTTCTGAAATTGCCGCCCTTGATTCTGTAAGTATTCTTGCCCAGTCAGGCTTCACCGGTTTTCCGCTGGTAATCAAACCCTGTGACAATATGGGCGCCCGTGGCTGCCGCATCATTGAAAAACTGGAAGATCTGCACGATGCAGCCCGGGAAGCAGTTCATTTTTCACGGACTGGCCGTGCAATTCTCGAAGAATACATGGATGGTATGGAATTCTCCATTGACTCGATAATTCTTAACGGGGAAATGATTGTAACCGGATTTGCAAACCGTCATATTTTTTATCCACCGTTCTTTATTGAAATGGGACATACGTTGCCGGTATCAGGAATTTCAGAAGAAAAAAGAAATGCTCTTCTGCAGACTTTTTTTGAGGGCGTAAAGGCTCTGGGACTTACTCATGGTGTTGCTAAGGCGGATATCAAACTGACCTCAAAGGGACCGATGATCGGGGAAATAGCAGGCCGACTTTCAGGCGGGTATATGTCTGGATGGACGTATCCCTATGCCAGTGATATTAACCTTACGGAACTGGCTTTCTCTGTAGCCTGTGGTACACCGGACAGGATGCTGCTTAGTGAAAAAGTACCAACCGGTGTTCCCGGCATTTATGACTTACCAGCTGTACGTACCAGTGCAGAACGAGCCTGGGTTTCAATTCCTGGTGTTATCAGGGATATCTCCGGGTATGAAACTGCCAGAACCATTCCCGGTGTCCGTGATGTACTTCCCCGTTCCTCAGTGGGAGATTCTGTCCGGTTTCCTGTCAACAATGTTGAGAAATGCGGCAATATTATTGCAGTCAACAAAGACCGTGAAGATGCAATAAGTGCTGCAGAAAAAGCTGTTTCATCCATTGTAATCAGGCTGGAAACCGGTAACAGTGCCACGGATGAATTTCTTTCGATGCCCCTTGATACAGAGTTTCCACCGTCAGCATACCAGCTTCCGGCTTCGGTTATTGCTGAAATCGAAGATTTACCATCGGATCAGTACATTTCATCTTTTGATTCTCCGGAAATCACATCCCCATCCGGTCTCCGTCCTTTCATGGGCTCCCTTACTGACTGGAATCACCGTAGTATCAAAAAATCCCTGATTCTCTATAACGAACTTGAAAAACAGAATACGTCTCTTTCAGTAAAATCTTTCTGGAAACTGCTTGTTCGTGGAGGTATTCAGGGTGTACTCTATGCTGCCGATTCTTTAGGTGGAGACCTTAAATGAAACATAAAATCAGCATATGTGCCGTTTGTATAATCGTGGCTTTGTTTGTACCGACAAACTTGTTTGCCGGTGATATACTGCTTTCTTCATTTGCTCGGGAAAATGGAGCCACATTATATTGGGATACGCTGACTAACTCCGGCCTTCTTCAGAAAAACGGTCATTCTGCAGGATTTCAGCTTGATGACCAGCTTATGATTATTGATTACTCACAGCTTACTATCTGTGAACCTCCATACAAAAAAGATGGAGTAGTGTATGTGTCACAGGGTTTTGCAGATCGTCTTACCGAATTGTGGGATTCTCCAGCTGTTCAGGGAAGCTTCTTTCGTGTTGGGGCAATTCTCATTGATGCAGGACACGGCGGAAAAGATCCGGGAGCTGTAAAAGAACAGGTTATAAACGGTAAAAAAGTAAAAGTTCAGGAAAAGGATATTACCCTTAATGCGGCAAAACAGCTGTATGAACGGTTGAAGGCCCGATACCCGGAGAAAAATATCCAGCTTACCCGCAGTGATGACCGGTATCTTTCCCTTGAAGAGCGTGTAGAAATTGCAAATTCAGTAAAACTGAAGGAAAATGAGGCTATCCTGTTTGTTTCAATTCACGTTAATTCCAATTTCAAAGAAGAAGCCAACGGGTACGAAGTCTGGTACCTGAGTCCCGGTTACCGCCGGACAGTGCTTTCTGAGGATCAGAAGAAGGACGCGGAATTATTCCCTATCCTTAATTCCATGATGGAAGAGGAATATACTACTGAAAGCATTCTTATTGCCAAATATATCCTTGAAGGATTGAAAAATTCACTGGGGAGCAGCTTTACCAGCCGCGGTATCAGACAGGAAGAATGGTTTGTTGTCCGTAATGCCAACATGCCAAGTGTCCTTATTGAACTTGGATTCCTTACCAATCAACGGGAAGCCTCCTGCATGCTGGATCCTGAATACTTGAATAAGTATGTTGGCGGTATATATAATGGGCTCACGTCTTTTGTTACTCATTTTGAGGAATCAAGAGGGTTTACAGGTTTATAATGGCTTTCAAAAAAATTACTCTTTCTCAAATATTCAGTTTCCTTCTGCTGCTGGCAGTACTTGTTGTGTCCCTGGTATTCTTTATCCTGAATAATTCCGGTGTACGTCGTGTTTTCCTTTTTGAATCTTTTAATGATGACCGGGTATATATCGAAAGCAGGACCATGCCACGCTCAAAGGTATATGCTGAAATAGATGAAGATGGAAATGTATCGGAAGATCTGGTATACCGCCAGTATGTTGAAGAACTGATTTCCGGTACAGTAACCGACCGCTACCGGCCTCTTTTCAGTCCTGCAACCCATGTGCTGTCATGTATGCTTCGTGATGGAAAACTGTACGTAAATCTTTCTGAAGATGCACTTCTTGCAACAGCTTCATCCAGTTCAACGGAAAAAGCCTGTGAACTGCTTCAGAAAAACATTCTCACAAATTTCACTTCTGTAAGAAAAGTTTACGTTTTTATTAACGGTCTTCCTGTTTATCAGGAAGTTGAAAGGGGATATTAACATTGACAAATGATGTAAGCTTAGTATAATTATTTTATAACAAGGCTACATCAAAATAGTATAAAGGAGCTTTGAATGAAGAAGACTTTCTTAGTTGTTTTGCTCGCTGTATTCCTGATGGGATCATTAGCATTTGCTGATGAAGCAGCAATTATTGACTTTACTCTGTTGAGTGCAGACATTTCTGTTGAAGCTACTGACCGCGACGGAAATGCTGTAAACGATCAGAACAGAAGAACTGTAATGGACTACAGCCGTTCAGCAGGTTCTACTTACACTCAGGATCAGAAAGACCTGATGAAGACATCACTGGCTCTTCCTAACTGGGAAGTAATCCTGAACGCTTCTGCAAGAAACGTTACAAGCCTTTCATCTTCACGTGTTGTTGCTGCTCCGGTAAATACCAGCAAACACACTCTTGATGGTGATGAAATCAGTGTTACCGTTCCATTCGCCGGTAAAGAAATTATGGGTGTACGTATTGTATTCCCAACTACCGCTGTAAATGCCAGCGCAAAAATCATTCCACCATATGAAATCCCAGCTTACGAAGCAATGGTTGATATCAACGACGATGGTTCATATGTTGTAGATGAATACGGTGATTATGTTAATACTTCAGATGTAACTACTACCCGTTTTGAAGGTGGTTACGGTGTTGTTAAAAACGTAGGAACCATTAAATCTCTGTCTGTTACCACTCTTGGTATGGACTATCCACACAAACTGTATGTTCTTCTGAAAGACACCGATGGTGTTGAACGCCGTTACCTGATGGGTAACCTGAAGTTTGATGGTTGGAAAGAACTGAAATGGAACAACCCTAACTACATTACTGATATCCGTACCCGTGAAATCAGAATTTATCCAATCTATCCACGCGGACTGCCATTTGTTAAATTCACCGGTTTCCAGATTACCCGTGATGCTGCTGATGTAGGTGGCGACTTTGTTGGTTACTTCAAAGACGTTAAAATCATCTACGACAAAGCTCAGCTGATTACTGAACGCGATATCGCTGATGAAGACCTGTGGCACATCGTAACTGACCGTGAATCTGCTAAGCAGACTCTCGAAATGTCACGTTTTGGTAACAAACAGGTAGATCGTTATCTTGAAAGAGCAAAAACTGCAACCGAAACTGACTTTACTTCAAGTATCGTTGCTGACGAACAGTAAGTCTTTTGCTGCATAACTGCACATTCGAATAACATATGAAGCCACTCTCATTGAGAGTGGCTTTTTTATTTGTTTTGAACACATATGCATGCTACAATAATGGCATGGATAAGAAACTCCCTACCAAAACGATTCGTCGTGAAGATTTGCGTCAGGTCTACGACAAAAGCAAACCACTACTTACTGCAATTCTTAATGGTATTCAAAACCAATTGAAAAATACACTGAATCTTGCATCAACTCCGATGTACAAGGCTCGTGTAAAATCTTTTAATAGTTACTATAAAAAATTACTCCGTATAAAACCACCGTCACTGGGACAGCAGGATTTACCCGTACTAACAGACCTTCTTGGTATCCGTGTAATCTGTGCTTTTCTTGAAGATCTGCAGGAAGTAGAAAAACAGATTGTTCAGAATTTTTCCATTGTTGAAATTGAAAGAAAAGGTGCTGATAAATCATTTTCAGAATTCGGGTATGAATCGCTTCATATCCTGATTGAAATTCCTGAAAAACTGCGTGAATTTTCGGGGAATGGTGACAGCCTCTGTATGCCAAATGGTCTGGTATGTGAAATTCAGATCAGAACAATTCTACAGGATGCTTGGGCCGAGGTAGAACATGAACTTGTCTACAAAAGTGAATTTTCGCCTTTTGATTTGCCATTACGGAGAAAACTTGCATCAATCAACGCAACTTTGAGCCTGGCAGATATTATTTTCCAGGAAATCAGGGATTATCAGAATAAATTAAACAGTGAGCTTGATTACCGTCGTGAAGCCTTTTATGAAAAAGCTGATTTCCTTGCAAGAGAGCGTCTGGCAGATCTCAGCTATGGAACAGGGCAGGTAGAACTGGAACATACTCCGCCATCGTCCCCCTATGTACGGGGAACTATCGATGATATGATTCTTGATGCAATTCATGCCCATAACACCGGGGATCTTGATAAAGCGGTTCAGATTTATACGGTCATTCTCAATACGAAACCGGAACCGAACAACATAGTACTTTCTGTTATCCATAAACACCGGGGGATGGCATATTTTGCAAAAAACATGTATCTGGAAGCACTGAATGATTTTAACAGCAGTATTGAGCGTAATCCCAATAACGCCAGTGCCTATTATTATCTGGGTATTGTTTGTGCTGTTCAGAACAGGGATGAAGATGCAATTGGTAACTACAATACTTCACTTGAACTTAATCCGTATCAGTCTCATGTTTTGTACCGAAGAGCTCTTGCAAAATACAATCTCTGCAATTTTACTGAGGCCATGGAAGATTTGAAAGGTGCTATGGATTTGGGGCTTAATGATGCTGATGTACAACGATTGTATGATACTCTTTCTGCAAAACTGGAATTACAATTTTAACAAATAATCCAGTATTACTTGTTGACTTTTTTTCAACGAATCTATATATTCATATTCGTTGAGTATGTCTCCCTCGTCTAGTGGTTAGGTCATCGGGTTTTCATCCCGACAACGGGGGTTCAATTCCCCCGGGAGATGCTAACAAGGACTGGTTATTTAATCAGTCCTTTTTTTTTTGCTTTTTTGTGGGTTTAAATCGGGTGGGGCCGAATATCTATGGGTGATGTATCGCAGGAACTGTTTGAAGGTCAGATTGATTCAGAATATGCCGTTTCGCTGATTTCAAATACTGGTCCGCTGGCACAGAATTCTGATTTTTTTGAAGAACGCCCCTCACAGATGGCACTTCTGCATACTATAGCAGAAGCATTTAATGAATCGAGAATAGGTATCTTTGAAGCTGGTACCGGTGTTGGAAAATCCTTTGCATACCTTATTCCTGCTATCCTTTTTGCTGCTACTCAGGGGAGACGGGTTGTTATTTCTACCGGTACCATTAACCTTCAGCAGCAGCTGGCGCAGAAAGATGTCCCTGCCGCACTGAGAATTACCGGAAAAGAGTTGAAATGCATTCTTCTGAAAGGCCGTCAGAATTATGTATGTTTACGACGGCTTGCTGATGCACTTGAAGAAAAAGATTTATTTACTGAAGAAGCTGATGAATTAGACCAGATATATGAATGGGCTAAAGTTTCAAAAGATGGCTCTAAAAGCGATCTTTCATTTCAGTCATCAGAAAGCCTGTGGCAGCGGATAAACTCTGAATCTGATGCCTGTATGGGCCGGAAATGTCCCTATGCAGATAAATGTTTTGTCCAGAAAGTCCGCCGGGAAGCCTCTGATGCACAGATTCTCATTGTAAACCATCATCTGCTGTTTGCTGATATCGAAATGCGCATGGGTGGATCCGGATATGATGATGCAGCTGTTCTTCCATCGTATCATCACTTGATTTTTGATGAAGCCCATGGCATTGAGAACGCAGCCACCAGTTTCTTTTCCGAAACCATCAGCAGATTCAAGATTATTAAGCAACTTAACTATCTGTACCGGCAGCGGCGGGGTTCTGCGCAAGGGTATCTCTTTACCTTGGAAGCGCTTTCTTCTGCAGAAATCGATCTGGCTCAATGCGTTGCCTTAAGTGAAGAATTAAAGACAAAACTGATTCATGTAGAAGATGCTGCCCTTGATCTTATGGATAACGAATATACCTGGCGTCTGCATAAGGGAAATGCTGCATCTGCAGAACCTTTTCTGTATGCCATGCGTCTTCTTGCAGTTGCTATTTCTGATTTCTGCGGTCTTGTCCGGAACGTTATTAACGGCATTTCTGAAGATGATCAGGAAACACAGGTTGTCTGGGAATCAAAACAGATTCTGCGACGAATAGAAAGTGTAGGGCAGCTGTGCAATAACTTTGGTCAGTGGGAAGAAAAAACAGATACGGTTTTCTGGATGAGTAAAAGAAGACTGGCAAATGGTTCATGGCTTGCTACCATTGTCCAGACTCCACTGGAAATAGCGGGAAAGATGAATAGTGGTGTGTTTGAACCTATGGAAACTGTTGTCTGCACCAGTGCAACTCTAACGGTTGGTCGTGACTTCGGCTACTGGCTCCGAAGGACTGGTGTTCATTTTGCTGATCAGGAGCGTGTGGTTACGCAGCAGTTTGATTCGCCGTTTCCGTATTCATCAAATATGCTTCTTTGTATTCCACAGGATGCTCCCATGCCTAGCGACCGAAGTTTTCAGTCCTGGGTTGAATCTGCCATCGTTCAGCTTATTCAAGCTTCTGACGGCCGTGCACTGGTTCTTTTTACATCGTACGATTCATTGAAATACGCTTGTACAGCCGCTAGAAGCGCTCTGGAATCAACGGGAATCACTGTCCTGATGCAGGGAGATGATGATCGCTTTAAGCTGCTCGAAACCTTTAAGAATGACGAAAAAAGCGTCCTTTTTGCTACTGATTCCTTTTGGGAAGGGGTGGATGTTCCAGGGACTTCATTGTCCCATGTTATTATCGTGAAACTGCCTTTCAGTGTTCCCAATGATCCAGTCTTTGAGGCCAGATCAGAATCAATTCAGAACCGTGGGGGAAACCCTTTCATGGAATTGAGTGTTCCAGACGCTGTTGTTCATTTCAGACAGGGAGTAGGCCGTCTTATCCGCCGTTCAACCGACAGAGGTGCTGTTACGGTGCTGGATACGCGGCTGGTAAAAAAACAGTATGGTTCGCTGTTCCTTAACAGTATTCCCAACTGTAACAGAATTGTGGCACCTCTTTCAGACATTCTGAGACAGATATCCCGTTTTATCTGACAGATTCTGTGCTGCTGCGAATCCTTCTTGGCATAATGAGTAAGTCAAAAAAAAGGTTGTGATATTTAATCACAACCTTAAAAACATACCTGATTATTTGAAGTCTTTTGGACGACGTTCGGTGCGTTTGCATTTCTGGCATTCTGCAACATTCTTCAGTTTGCCACCTTCGAACATTGTCTTCATTACAACTTCGCCGCCACATGAGCAGAAGAACTTATGTGTTGCAACGGTAGTACGAGAGTTTTTACTGGCTCCAGCCATAACTAGCCTCCGGAATAAATATAATCGATTACCGAAAGAATATATCTAATTTCTGCACTCAAGTCAATACTTCATATTTTGTAACTTATGGCATCTACTTTGCTTGACTAAGTGGCAAGGTTTTTGTAACATATTCCATAGTTTATCTTTGGAGGGTCTCCTTTGGCAGTAAAACAATCTTCTGCAGAAAAAAGACACAAGCAGAGCGAAGTTCGCCGTCTGCGCAATAAAGCCGCTAAAAGTTCAGCACGTACCAGCGTAAAAAAATATCTTGAAGCCGTACATGCAAAGGACCAGGCTCTTGCTTCCGAAAAACTGGCTGCTCTGGTTAAAGAACTGGACACTGATGCCGGAAAAGGAATTCTGTCTAAGAACGCTGTTTCTCGCAAAAAGTCACGCATGATGAAGCTGTTCAACGCTACATTTGCTTCGAAATAATTACGAGCGACAACTATTAACGAGGAGGCTGTTTTTCAGCTTCCTTTGTTTTTTCTTTAGTAATAACGTATTTTTTTTGTCCATTCCGGACAGTTTTTCCTGCAAATATTTATTAATCTGTTATAATTACATTAAATCAGAATATTAATTTTTAAACAGTATCTAAAAAAACGGTGGAATTCAAATTGGAAACAAATAAGAAAGTAACCAGAAGTGGTCTGGTTGATGAAGTATATCAGGATTGTAATTGTGACCGTCAGATGGTTCAGACTGTTATTGATTCAGCTTTTGATAAAATCAAAGACAATCTGGCTGATGGTGCCACAGTTGAATTACGGGGATTTGGCACTTTTGAACTGAGATTGCGAAAGGGCCGGAAAACTGCACGCAATCCTAAAACAGGTGAGAAAGTTTCATCTGAACCCCATTATGTGGTAATTTTCAGATCCGGGTACGAATTAAAACAGGAAGTAATGCAACTTCCTGCACCCAAAAAGTGAGGAATCAGTTTTTACTGATGTCAGACATGACGCATGCATCAAAACAACCGTTAGTCATTAAAAGAGTTCTTTCGCATTTAGGACTGTTATTGCTGGCAGTTTTTCTTTTTGCACTTCCCCACCCAACAGATTTATTCCTTCCTGGTCTACCGTTTCTGTCATACATTGCAATCGTTCCTGTTTTTCTTCTGGTCGTTGAAGTTAACTGGGCATGGATCTGGTTATATGGCTTCCTGTATGGTATTGCAGGCTATACGGTTTATGTCAGCTGGCTGGCAACATTCAATCCTGCAGCCATGCCTGTTATTGCACTCATGTATGGTTTTTACCTGATGATTGCTTTCCCGGTTATGAAACTTGCCGGAAACCTGTACCCCAAATATCGTTACTACGTACAATGGATTGTCTGGTGTGCCTATGAGTACGTAAAAACTCTTGGTTTCAACGGTTTTTCTTATGGCGTAACAGCCTATACCCAGTGGAAATATACTGCGGTAATCCAGTGTGTATCAGTAATCGGGGTATTTGGTCTTAATATGATTATTACTTTTCCGTCAGCCTGGCTGACAAAAGTAATCTGTGAATTAAAAAACAATCTTTCAACTGAAAATCCGATAAAATCGCAATTCCCTGTAATCCTGAAGAAAAATGCAGTTACCGGAATTTCCTGGATATGTATTTTTGCTGTGGTGATTATTTACGGTCTTGTTTCTCCCGTAGATTACTCCTCAAATGAAACGGTTAAAATTTCCCTCGTACAGACTAACTCTGATCCATGGGTTGGTGGTTTTTCATCTTATGAAAAAGATCTTAATACTTTAATCAGACTATCAGATGAAGCATTGGATGCTGATCCTGATATTACATATATTGTCTGGCCGGAAACATCGTTTATTCCAAGAATAACCTGGCATTATCAGCGTCGGGAAGAACGGGATAAGTTTGAGCTTATTGAGAAGCTTCTGACGTATATTGACAGTAAACAGGCAAAATTTGTTATTGGTAACGATGATGGTGTTATGGGGTATAACAGGGAGGGCAGATATACACAACTTGATTATAATGCCGTGCTGCTTTTTACACCGGGTAAAAATACCTGGCCGCCGGAACCGGAAATCTATCATAAAATTCATCTGGTGCCTTTTACGGAATGGTTCCCTTTCAAAAAGCAGCTTCCTGTTGTGTATAAGATGCTGGAAGAAAATGATACCCATTTCTGGGATCCGGGCAGTGAGCCAGTGATTTTTCAGGATGATTCCCTTGAAAATTCTTTTTCTTTTGCTACTCCAATCTGCTTTGAAGATACTTTCGGGTCTATGGGTCGACTGTTTGTTCAGAACGGTGCAAAAGCGTTCATCAACCTTTCAAATGATGCGTGGGCTCATAGTCTGGCCTGTCAGAATCAGCACCTTTCAATGGCGTTGTTCAGAAGTGTAGAAAACAGGGTTCCAACTGTACGTTCAACTGCCAGTGGTCAGACGGTCTATATTGACCCCAATGGTGTTATTCAGGCTCAGGCAGAACCATTCAGTGAAACATATCTGACAGTTGAAATACCGGTAATGAATCAAAAGCCTACCGTATATACCCGGTTTGGTGATTTTGCCGGTACACTTTCTGTCTGGATTTCACTTCTGCTGATTGCAGCAGGTATAATTTTTCATTTTGTTTCATATTTTGTAAGGAAAAAGAATCATGGCTAAAATCTTTCCCATGAATGGCACCAGATTAACGGTTGCCGGTGAAGAAACCAGTTTTGAAGGTTCTCTTGAATTTACCGATAGTCTGATTATCACCGGTAAGTTTTCCGGTACCATTAAAAGTTCAGGATATCTTGAAATTGCAAAATCCGGTGACTGCACTGTAGATGAGATGAGTGGTCTTAACATTGTTGTATCTGGAAAAGTAACCGGAAATATTACTGCAGAAGAAAGTATTGAACTGTGTTCGGGCAGTGTTATAACCGGCGATATTAAAGCAAAAAAAATCCGTATTGCTGAAAATGTCCTTTTTGATGGCAAGGTCACTATGCTTGATGATATGCCGTCGGTAGATCTTTTTTCTATGTCGATGAGTGAGTATAAACAGAGAATTAAACTTTCTGACAAGGAAACCGGAAAGGTTTCATAAGGAGTTAGGTTAAATGGGAATTTTTGGAAGTCATTCTGCAGATTCAGCAGATAATCAGACTAATTCTATTGTACCGGAACAGGGGCAGTTTTCTTTTGATCAGACAGATACATCTTCTGCCCCAGCTGAAGCAGGTGATGTACCAGCTTCTCAACCAGAACCCACTGATGCAGCGCAAAATGTCACTTCAAATACTGAAAGCGCTGGTAATGGCGAACTGAATGAAACGGTGGAAGTTCATAAAAAAGTACGGGCTGTGGTTAAGAAACCTCGTGTTGCTGTAAAACGCACAGAGAACCGGACCGGTGATGCTGCAGCTGACCTGCCAAAAAATGATGCGGCACCTGCTGCTGAACCAGCCGCCACGGCAGTTACAAACCCTGAAGGAACGCCCGAAACCCGTTCTGAAACAAGACCTGAACGCTATACTGAAAGGGGAGACCGGGAACGGAATGGAGACCGCCGGTCTGACCGTAATAATGATCGCCGCATTGACCGCGGTGGTTACAAGAAGAACGGTATGCGCGGAAAACGTGAAAATACCGATGCCCAGAATCAGGCTATACTTGAAGCACAGGCAGAAACAGATCCTGCAGTGTTGGCTTCTAAACCACGTCTTGTCATCAATGAACTAACCGCAATGGGTATGCATGAACTGCGTGACCTGGCTGCAAAATATGAGATTCAGCGCGATGATCTGGCTGCTCTGAAAAAACAGGAACTGATTTTTGTTATTCTAAAGAGTCATACGGAACATGGAGGCATTATTTTTGCTTCCGGATCCCTTGAAATCCTTCCAGATGGATACGGATTCCTTCGTTCACCACAGAACAGTTATCTGCCAGGGCCAGATGATATCTATATTTCTCCCAGTCAGATCCGTCTTTTTAACCTGAAAACCGGTGATACTATTTATGGTCAGGTTCGTTCCCCTGCAGAAAAAGAACGTTTCTTTGCATTGCTTCGTATCGAAACTGTCAATGATGATGATACCCGTTCTGCACAGACCCGTATTCCTTTTGAAAACCTGACACCGCTGTATCCTGACGAAAAACTACGTCTTGAAACCGAAACCAACGAAATATCAACACGCATTGTTGACCTGTTCTGTCCTATTGGAAAAGGTCAGCGTGCCTTGATTGTTGCACCGCCTAAAGCCGGTAAAACTATTTTCATGCAGAAAGTTGCCAACGCAATTCATGCAAATCATCCAGAAGTAAAGATTATTGTTCTGCTTATTGATGAACGTCCAGAGGAAGTAACCGATATGGAACGTTCAATTCATGCAGAAGTTATTTCTTCTACCTTTGATGAACCTGCAACCCGTCATGTTCAGGTAGCAGAAATGGTTCTGGAAAAGGCTAAACGTCTTGTAGAGCATAAACAGGATGTTGTTATTTTCCTGGATTCAATCACCCGTCTTGCCCGTGCCTATAACCAGACGGTGCCTACCAGCGGTAAAGTTCTGTCTGGTGGTGTTGATTCCAATGCACTGCATAAGCCAAAACGGTTCTTTGGTGCAGCCCGTAATGTAGAACAGGGTGGTTCTCTGACTATTATTTCTACTGCACTGATTGAAACAGGTAGCCGTATGGATGAAGTTATCTTTGAAGAGTTCAAGGGAACTGGTAACATGGAAATTAACCTGGATAGAAAGCTTGCAGAACGCCGTCTGTTCCCGGCTATTAACATCAAGAAATCAGGCACCCGTAAGGAAGAACTGCTCCTTACCGAAGAAGAACTGCAGAAAATCTGGATACTCCGTAAGGTTATTAACCCTATGGATGATACGGAAATTATTGAACTCCTTATTGACAGAATGAAGAAAAGTAAGAATAATGAAGCGTTCTTACGTTCCATGAATAGTATGGGAGCTCAGTAAGAATAGCTTAAGTCTTTGAACTTGCGGGGTTTGTGGCTTCTGCTGGCGCACCGGGTATCCGGTACGAGTGGTTGTCGGGCAAACCTTATATTATATTTTGGAGGACATGATGAAAGAAGGAATTCATCCTGAGTACGAACTGACAAAAATTACCTGTGTATGTGGTAATGTCATTGAAACCCGTTCAACTGTTAAGGATATTAACGTTGAAATCTGCTCTGCTTGCCACCCATTCTTTACTGGTAAGCAGAAACTTGTTGACACCGCCGGTCGTATCGAACGTTTCAACAAACGCTATAACATCAAACAGTAATATCGTTTTAATGCCTGCCGTATTCATCTGCTATCAGTGCATAGAATGCGGTTGCATGATATTTTGGGTGGTGAAAAGGGCAGCCGACAGTGTTGGCTGTCTTTTTTTTTACCACATGGCTCATAAATCCACCCCGTACCCATATTAATTCACTAGAAATGGTGTCATTTTATGGTAGCAAAAACATTTGAACAATGATTTGACGCATTTTGAGAAAGGGTGATATGGTATAAGTAGATTAGTTACTATTCGGAGGGCTAGATGGCAGTAATTGATTCACAGTTTCAGCTTGTAACATTTCAGTTAGGCGAGGAACTGTATGGCGTTGACATTATGGACGTAAAAGAGATTGTAAAGACTCAGGCTGTTCGTCCTATTCCAAACGCCCCCTATTACGTAGAAGGTATTTTTAATCTTCGTAGTGAAATTATCCCTGTTATCAGTTTACATAAACGATTCCGTATCGAAAAAATGCAGTACGATGAGGATGAAGACGAAGAATCACAGGGTGGATTTATTATTCTGAATATTGATGGCGTTAAAATCGGTATTATCATTGACCGTATTGCCCGCGTTGTTCAGGTCAAATCAGAGGAAGTAAAACCACCGCCACAGATGCTTAGTGGAATTGGTACCGAATATATCCATGGTGTAATCCGCCAGGAAAACGGTTATCTGATTGTACTTGATATCCGCAGACTCTTTAACGCTAAAGAAATGCAGACATTATTAGGTACAAACCGCTAACAAATGAAGATTCAGACATATAGTTCTACTATCCGTCGCAGGGAGATGGATGCCGTGCTCACTTGTATGGTCGATGAAAAAATCGGCCCGGGTGAGCTTAACGTGCGTCTGGTGCAAACTGCAAAAGAATATTTTGGAGTAGCTGGTGCTTTGGCTTTACGAAGCCCGTCAGTAGCTCTTGGCTATGCCTTAAAGGCAATCAATCTGGAAAAGGGTGGAAAAGTAATGATTTCCGCTCTCGCACCAGACTGGCAATATGCCGCACTTATCAATCTTGACTACATTCCGGTTGTTCTTGATGTTGATCAGGATACCGCTCTGGTAACTGAAGAAGAAATCCTTATTGGACAGAAAGCAGGGGCTTCGGTATTGCTGTATCATGAAACCGCGGGCCTTGTTCCTGACTTTGAAATGCTGAAAAGTATGGGTGTCATCGTTATTGAAGATATTTCCCAGAATACCGGTGCATCGGCTGGCGATAAAAAAACAGGTACTTTCGGCTCTCTTTCTATTCTTGGTTTAGAACAGAATGACCTTCTTACTGCCGGTGGCGGTGCAATACTTATGGCAGCCGGTACCAGAGAATGGTCGTCGTTACGGGCATTACAGGATTCTGTTCCGGAAACGGATAAACTTCCAGACATAAATTCGGCACTTGGTTTTGTCCAGCTTAAAGAGTTGAATAAAAACGAAGAAACAAGAAAAAAAATGAGGGAAATGTACCTTCATTCCCTTATGCAGAGTCGTCACAAGACACTTCTTCAGAGGATTCCTAAGGGAATTGAACCTGAAACTGTCGTTCCTATGGTGTATAATTTTACCGTTGTTTTGAACAGTGGTGCAAAAGATGTTATCCAGTATGCTGCAAGAAAAGAAATTGCAGTTCAGCCCACCTTTTGCGGAACAGTATATGAAAAACGCAGCGGTGTACTTCAGGATGATCATATCAAGACGGATGGACAGGTTTCCAACTGTAAAAATGCAGCGTCGTTGTATTTGCGGTGTGTAAATTTTCCGTTATATCCAAGACTGGGTGAAGCAAAAGCTGCTAAAATAGCAAAAGTATTGGGAACTTTACCGTAAGCTGTATAGTATGAAAAAAAGTGTTGTCGTAAGAAATGTCTATAATCAAAAAGCCATGGAGGAATCTGAAAAAGTCAGATTGTTCCTGACGCAACATCAGGTTGAATCGGAAATGTTTGATTATTCCGGTGATAAAGGTAATTCTTTGTTGCCGGACTGCGATTTCGTTATTACATTAGGTGGTGACGGAACGGTTCTTTATGCGTCACGGATTTGTGCTCCACGGGGTATTCCGGTATTTCCTGTAAACTTTGGTGAATTTGGTTTTATAGCGGGCATTTCCAAAGACGACTGGCAAAGACCGTTGCTAGCCTGGATAGACGGTGAAATATCCTGGACTGAGCGAAATCTGTTATACGGACAGGTGATACGTAACGGAGATAATGGTATTTTTACTGCCTTTTCATCCACTGCGCTGAACGATATTGTGGTCAGAACCATAGGTGTGGCTCAGCTTGCTGAACTGCAGGTTTCAGCCGATGATGAACCTTTTGGCAGGTTCCGCTCTGATGGTGTGATTGTGGCAACACCAACCGGGTCAACTGCGTATTCTGCAGCTGCAGGTGGTCCCATAGTGGATCCTTCTGTAGATGCTGTGATTCTCAGCCCCATAAATGCTTTTTCACTTTCCAACCGGCCAATTGTACTTAAGCCTGATACAGTGGTCTCTGTAACGGTATTACCGTCTCGTGGTGCGGAAATGGCCATTACTTTTGATGGTCAGCAGGTTTGTTCATTGCAGCCTGAAGATGTCATCACCATTACCAGTGCCAATGAAAAGGTAAAATTAATTGGCTGTGATACCAGTGCCTTTTACAGTGCCCTCAGGTCAAAATTGCAGTGGAGGGCTACTGCCGGTTAATACGGCAGTTTCAGGAGTTACTCATGCTTGAAGATATACAGATTAACGATTTTGCATTAATAGATCAGGCTTCTCTGGATTTTAGCCGGGGATTTACCGTTCTTACCGGTGAAACTGGTGCCGGTAAATCAATTCTTATCGGTGCCTTAAGTTTTCTTCTTGGTGGAAAGGGTGGTACCGAGGTAATCCGTGCCGGTGCACACGAAGCACGTGTATCCGGAACTTTCCTGCTGGAAAAGAACCAGAAAGAAGCGCGCGAATGGCTTGAAGACCACAGTATCGATATAGAAGATGATCGTGTGCTGCTGCGCCGTGTTGTCAGAGATACCGGTAAGACTGCCGCCTGGATTCAGGGATGTCCCGTTACACGTGCAGATCTTTCAGCTTTTACAGAGTTTCTGGTTGATATTCACGGACAGCATGAACATCAGTCTTTGATGTATCCACAGCACCATCGTGGATTTCTGGACGCATATGCCGATCTTGACGGTGATGTCACTGAATTCGGAAAGCTGTACGGAATGCTTGTTGAAAAGCGTCGTGCTTTGAATGAACTTGATACCAGTGATGCTGAACGTGAGCGGAAAATTGATATGCTGACGTTTGCTGTAGATGAAATAACCAGGGCAAAGCTGAAACCCGGCGAAGATGAGGAACTTGCTGTAGAAGAAAGCCGTCTCGGACAGTTTGAGAAGCTGTACGAAGATATGGAAGAAGCCGTAGGACTCTTGTCTGCTGAATCAAAATCATCCGGCGGGTCAGATGCGGTGGTACAGTTGAAACGGGCAGGCAGTGCACTGAATCATGCAACAACTATGGATGCCACCCTTGAAAAACTGGCTGAACGTCTTGAATCTGCTTTTTATGAAGTATCCGATATTGCTGATGAACTGAACTCCTACAAGGACAGCCTTGTATTTGATCCAGCGCGTCTTGCTTTCGTGCAGGAACGGACGGAACTGTTTTCCAAGCTCAAGAAAAAGTATGCGGTTTCAGTCAATGGTCCGTTAACAGAAGTTATTGCATATGCAGAAGATGCCCAGAAACAGCTTGCTCTTCTTGAAAATGCAGGTGAAACCCGTGACACTTTGGCTGCAGAAGTTGAAGCCCTCGAAAAACAGGTATTCGCAGCAGCGAAGACATTGTCTGCAAAACGTACAGAAGCTGCAGATCGAATGTCGCAGGAAGTAGAATCTGTTCTTAAAAAACTGGGAATGCCCAATACTGTTTTCTCTGTATCTGTTTCCATGAAAGATGGAGATACTCTGATTCAGAAATGCGGCCCCTATGGCTTTGACAATATTGAATTCCTTATCAGTGCAAATCCAGGCTCTCCGTTAAAGCCTCTTGCCCGCATTGCAAGTGGTGGTGAACTTTCACGTGTCATGCTTGCCCTTAAAACGGTACTTGTTCATACCGATGGTGCTGATACCATGGTATTTGATGAAATAGATACCGGTATTGGTGGTGAAATTGCAGTTGCCATTGGCCAGCATATTCAGTCTCTGGCACAAAAAAAGCAGATTTTATGTATTACCCACCTTGCCAGTATTGCAGTTTATGCCGATACACAAATGAAGATAGAAAAAACTGTTGAAAATAACAGCACTTCAACGGGTGTTCGCATCATTGAAAATGAGGAACGTGTTCAGGAAATTGCCCGAATGCTGTCAGGTGATGCTGAAAGTTCTGCATCTTTGGAACATGCCCGGCAGTTGTTAAAAGCTCATCAGTTATCATGACTTTACCGGAAAGAGAGTAGTGCATGGCCAAGATTACCGCAGAAAGCAGAGAAGAGTTCAACAAGAAACAACAGACCTACAAAGACCTGATAACCAAATCTTTTGATAAGGAAAAAAGTATTCTTTCTTTGATAGAAAAGGACAGTTCAGGTATTGCCTATAAAAAACTGCTGTTGTCAGAAGAGATGATGTACATAACTACATTGTATCTGGCAATCAATTCGCTTTCTGTCCACCTTCTTGGTGTAAATAACACCGATGCCCTTAATGAAGGTCGTAAGACACTGTATAAGTCTATCATTTATCTTGAAGAAATTGTTACCGGCATGATTGACGCACCCTTTAGCGACTATGAGGATAAAGTGAGTCAGATAAGCAATACGCCACTGGAAAAGCGGTATTACCTTACACGCAAACTAGGGCTGGCTATCAAAATGGTAATTGATGCTTATGGTGACAATACCAAGTGGAAGTGGTCTTTCGTAGAACTTGAAGGCCGTTATGCTACTGTTGCTAAAAATCTTCTTGATATGAAACAGGCTGTTAAAACATATTTTGAGCCTCGGGATCCGGATTTTGACAATACTGTGTACTACATTCGCCTGATAAAAAAACTTTTCGCCAAAAGTGCAGATGCTTATCGTGATAAGTACGAACTGTCAACAAAACGCGTTGACGATATCCGTCTTGCCATCAACTATCTTACCGGTTTACGAAGGCTTGATCTTTTGTTGGGAGATAAGGATGAAGCTGAAGATCTTAAAAAGAAAGCTATCGTCTGGAAAACAAAGCTGGAATCAGATCAGAAAGCCGGAATTGCACACTGATGCAAAAATACTGGAAAAAAATCCGTATTCTCTGAAAATATTTTCAATCTGACATATTTATCTATCACTTCTCTGTAGTTTTTTTTCATCATTCATTATACTATGATGATAGCAATATTCATGCTTTCAATTTAGATAGGAGGATAGGATGAAAAAATTTGCTCTCGTTCTTATGGCTCTGGTTCTCGTTTGTTCCTTTGCCTTTGCTGGTGGTAAAAAAGAAGCCGCTCCAGCTGACAATCGCGTAACTGTACGCCTGATTACTGATGCAACCGGTATTGATGATAAATCATTCAATGCTGCTGCTTGGCGTGGTATTCTTGAATATTACGGTGATACCTGGGAAAACCAGA
>JAZLGC010000090.1:0-52576 GCA_045616125.1 Treponemataceae bacterium
TCTACCGCTTCAATTTTGCCAAATGCATCAGCACTTTCTTTCGCAGCTTGTCTGGCTTCTGCAGCTTTTGCAGCAGCCTGTGCAGCCAGATTATCACGAAGCCTTTTTTGTTCTTCAGTACGTTCCCTTTCTTTTGCCTGATCTTCAGCAGCCTGTCTTTGCAGTTCTTCAATACGGGCAATCGACTGGGTTCTCTGTTTAAGCTGTTCTTCTATCAAGGCCCGTTCAGCTGAAATTTTTGCAATCTGCGCATCGGCAGAAATATCAGTAGATACAGATAGGGTCTTGATCTTAGTATCCATTCTGGCTATTAAGTCACGGAATTCCTGTTCTTCATCCTGTGCTTTTTTCAGTACATCAATATCGGTAGTATCAGGTTCACCAAATTTGAGACGGTATATTTGGGTATTAGTTAACGGGAATCCCAACTGGTTGCACATATCAATGGTCAAAAGGTCAATTTCGTTGCCACCGCCATTCCACAGTTTATCAGAGTCTTTCTGGGGATTACTGGTTTTTGTGAAAATTTTATTACCGGATGTAAGGTTGGATATGTCAATTGTTACGGTATAGCCATTACCACTTTTTCTGATAGTAAGAAAAAAGCCGTAGGACGCACTTAACATTTTTCCTAATTCAATGGTCTGTGATTCATCATATAAAGAAGATTCAGAATTACGCTGAATCTGTTTGATGGCAGAAACATTAGATGAATCAATAACGTATAAAGATGATGCATAGCGAATCAGATTTGATTCAAGCTGGGATTTTACCGAGCCGGGTAAACTGCGGTTAGCTATCGTTATGGAATCTGTCTGGTCAATAACGGTAACCCGGGCATCTTTCGGAATACTTTCAGTAAAAGCAAATTCTATGGTCAGAATAAGGGAAAAAACAAAGAAAACAAATTTTTTCATCTTATCTGTATTTTAACAGACTTTTGAGTTTTTACAACGCTGCGCCACTGCTCGCACTGCTCGTAGCATTGTGGCAGAACAACGCTGTGCACTGCTCGCGTTGTATCGCTTTTTTCGTAGTATTTATAAGATGAAAAAAGGCAGCTTCCGCTGCCTTTTTTCTTCGATGATGCTACTTATTAAGGATAAATTCTACGCGGCGGTTTTTCCACCAGTTGTCTTTATCTTCGCGGGCAACTACTGGTTCGCTACCACCTTTACCTACGGTATCAAGGCGGCCGGCAGCTACACCGTATTCAACCAGTTTGGTCTTAACGAACATTGCACGGTCAGCGGAAAGTGGCTGCAGGGCAACACCATACTGAGGTGTATCTGTTGTCTCTTCCAGCATAGTACCGGAAACGTTGTTTGCGTGACCTTCAATGGTTACGTTGTAATCCTTGAACTTATTCAGAATTTCAGCAACACGTTTCAGAACGCGTTCGTTGTTTTCAATGACAGATGGTTCAAGACCATTCTTCACTTCTGACTTAGACTTAAAGTCTGCATTGTCAGAACGGAAGATGATAGATGGAATCTGCATTTTAAGAACGTCACCTACACGGATAACCAGAACGTCTACACTGATAAGACCTTCAACCTTGCTGGTCATACCCAGTTCATCAGTAACAGTAAAGATGTATGGGTAGTCGGTTGCAGACTGAACAAGCTCACCGCTGTTACTGCGTCCGTCCCAGATAATTCGCTCGGTAATAGTGTTCTTACCACTGGTTTTCCAGAATGGGTTACCGTTTTTAGGATCATTAATTTCAAATGACCAGCTGGTAATTGCAGCTACGTCTTTTCCACTCAGCTTGATGAACAGATCATCGTCAACACCGTCGTTATCAGGACTGAAGTAACTTGGTGCAGTCTGAACAGTCAGCTGCGGAGGAGTTACGGAGCACAGGAACGGAGTAGTTGCTACAGTTACTGCATCACCTTTTTCGTATTCAATGTTCAGAATACCGGTGAAAACACCTTCTACTACGCGATTGGAAGCGTCTCCACCGTTCCAGGTAATTGTTTCAGGAAGGTCTGCAACCGTGTCGCTAGACCAGGTCTGTACAATTTTGCCGTCAGTTCCGGTAACTGCAAAGTTCCAGCGGGCAATACCATCGCTTGGAGTAGCCATGATACTGAATGACTGAGTTTCAAGTTTACCATCACCATTGGGAGAGAATCCGTCAAGTTCTGCAGTCAGGTATGCTTTTACGGCACGGGTATCAACAGTAATACCGGCAATACTTTCTTTTGCACTGTTGCCTGCTTCATCGGTACTGCCAATAGTAAAGGTATACTGACCGTCAGGTACGGTGTTTCCGGCTTCATCACAGCCATCCCATGCAAAGGAATTTACAGAACCTTCAAAGTTCCAGCTGCGGTAAACAGTTTTATCCTTGCCGGTAATTTCTACACTCCAGCGGGATTCATTTGATGTAGTAATAGAAAGTGGCAGTGTATCCTTTCTGTTGTCACCGTTTGGAGACATGGTCAGGTATGGAACACTGACGGTTACTTCAGGATGAACGGTATCAAGGGTAAAGGCAGGAGTTGCTACAGTGTTTTCTGAACCGTTGGCACTGATGGTGAACAGTCTTGCCGTATAGGTGCCATCAGGAGCACGACCACCTTCGGTCAGGGTTCCGTTCCAGGTAAAGGTCTTTGGCAGAGCTTTTGCTGCCTTACTTTCGTATACAACAGCCCCGGCATTATCCAGTACGGCAAATTCGTAACTGGTTACGGCAGAAGTTGTCTTTACCTGAGGAGTAAAGGTCATGCTGTCTTTTACTTTATCGCCATTAGGACTGAATGCTTTGTCGCTCATGGTCAGAAGAACTTCTGTTACGCCGGTATCAACGGTGAATGGCATTGTCAGACCAATGCCGGTGTTACCTGCCAGGTCAGTAGATGTCAGACTGTACGTAAAGTTACCTTCAACAATAGTACCGGCATCAGTAATACCATCCCATACCAGTTTGGCAGGTGGCAGTTCACCGAAATCCCAGGTCTTGATGACAACGCCGTTCTCATCAGCAACCTGAGCTTTCCAACTCTTTTCTTTAGAAGTTTCCTGGGTAAAGGTGATGGTATCTTTATTGCCATCTCCATCAGGAGAGAATACATCAATATCAAAGCGAACAACCGCAACAGGAGCTGTAACATCCACGGTAAAGTTACGGGTAATAACAGCTTCCTGACCGTTATTATAGCGGGCACGGAATTTCAGCTGATAGTCGCCGTCGGCCAAAACTTTTCCGGTTTCTCCGTTTCCATCAAAATCAAAATCAGCAGGAGCTGCAGTTGTACCACTCCAGGTGCGAACAGCAGAACCATCTCTTGCAATGGCAGTAATATCCCAGTCAAGCAGACCGCTTGAGTTTGACATATAGGGAGCAACGGTAAGAAAATCTCGGATACCGTCTCCATTTGGAGAGAAAGGACTGTCTTTTACCGACAAATTGATAGAGCGGGGAACAGCATCGTAAATAATGTTGGTTACCTGAGCAGAATCATTTACGTTACCGGCACGGTCGGTAGCAATAATGCGGTAGGTATAAACACCTTCATCTACAGCATTTCCACTGTCGTTCTTACCATCCCACTCAATTTTTCCCGGTGCTGTGTTTTCCATTTTCCAGGTGCGTACCACATTACCGTTTACATCACTGATGGTTGCAACCCACAAATCTTCTATAGAACCTTCCTGATTAAAGGTAATAGTTGTTTTATTACCTGCACCGAAAATCTTAGCAGCTTCCGAAATCTTTGCAATTTCAACAACCGGTTCCGAGTTATCTACGGTAATGTCATATACTTTTGTCTGACCTTTATTACCGTTATCATCGGTGGCTGTAATGTAATAGTGATAGGTACCGTCAGGAGCAGTTTCACCGGAATCAAGAATACCGTTCCAGATTACTTCTGAAGGAATTGCCACACCTTCTTTTTTGGCAAAAAGCTGTTTGATGAACAACTGAAATGTCATTTTTTCAGGACGTTTTTCTTTGTTTCCAATGGTACGTACAATATTGCCTTCATCATCGGTAATAATAAAAGCCCATTCAGAAACATACCGTTTGTCGTTGATGGAAAGCGGAATAACCAGTTCATCCTGAATACCATCATTGTTTGGCGAAATATACAGCGGGCGGCTCGGAGCTGCCCAAAGTCCTGAAGAACAGAACAGTGCAAGTGTTGTACCAAGAAGTACACGTTTTGTTTTTTTCATTATTCCTCATCCTCCCACAGAACGATGGCAGGGGCTGAAGTATCAGGAAGCCCCAGTTTGATGGTTGCGCCAGCACTATAAGCAGTTACGTCATTTGTAAGCTGTCTCCAGGTTCCACCAAGATTAAATTCACTCTGCTGGCCGCCCATCTTAGACAGGAACGAATCATCTTTTGACGTATGGCCAAAAGTAACACCAACTGTTACGTACGGCAGATAACTGGCAGTTTTATTCAATGTTTCAAGCAGATCAAAATTCCAGCCGGTTTTTACCGACAGAAAATCTGATACCCGGATATCAACCAGTGCATTGAATGCTACATCCTGGAAACTTGGAACTGACAAATCAACGGCTGCTGCTCCTGAAAGAGCCTTCCAGGTAAACAGTGTTCCGGCAATACCTGCAGATGGAGTAAAGATTCCAGGGAATGCAGAATAAGAATCTGCAGAAGAATGCAGGTTTTTACCCAGGCCGGTTAATGCCGCACCCCAGCGGATATCACTCATGAACGGCAGATATTTCCAGGTTCCCATCTCATAGGTAAATCCAAGGTCGGTGCCAAGTGCCCAGTCAAAACCGGCATTGGTAGAACCGATGGAAAGATACAGATCTGCACCGACATTCAGTCTGTCATCAATTTCTTTGGCAAAACCACCACGAGTGGTAAACGTATTTCCCAAAGCCATGTTGTCAAAGTTTGCAAACAGTCCCTGTCCGGAACCACTGAATACACCCATTTTGGTAGGAATAACCAGTCCCAGATAAAAAGAAGGAACGCCCAGTTTTTTTTCACCGCCCAATGTTCCGGTCAAAATAGTTGCTGCACCATCGGCAACAATGCGCTGTTCCGGGGCAGTTAACGCAGGGTTCACAGCAGCGTGAGCTACTGAAGAATATTCAAATGCTCCACCGGCAACAGTGGCACCTCCTGCAAGAACATCAGGAGTAGTAATCTGATACGTTAACTGGCCGGCTGCAGGTGGTGCATAGGCCCATACGGTAACTGCTGCAACAGAAAGCAGCAGAACAGAAAGGGATTTTTTAAACATACTAAACCTCCAGGTTTAATTGAATTTTAAGCAATGTTAGTACTATATCGTTCATAGAACCATTTTTCCACTAAAAAGATACAAAAAGTAAAGTTTTTTTTAAACTTTATTTTTTCTTTCTCATACTTTCATAGTATTGTAGTTCACTAAATGTGCGGGATGTTGCATCCTGTGTTTTCATTTCATACATTCTGTCATCTGACATTTTGTATACCGTTGCTGCCAATCCATCAGGAGCATCAGACCTGCGTGCAATACCATAGGAATACCGTAAAGAAAACGACCAGTTTCTGCTTCTGCTTGCAGCGTGGGATCTGAGAACTTTCATGGCTCCTTCAATATCTACATCTGCATCAGTCTGTATGATGACAAGAAACTCATCACCACCCATTCTGAAGCAACGGCCGATGGTACCAAATGAATCTGCTAAACAGGTTGCAAATACCGTCAGAAGCTTATCTCCCGCCTGGTGTCCACAGGTGTCATTTATGAATTTCAATCCGTTTACATCAAAGTTAATCAAAAGATAACTGTTATCACTACGATCCAAAAGTTTGAACATTTCATGGCACTTAGTGCGGTTGAACAACCCGGTCAGGCTGTCGGTATAGGCAAGACGGGTAAGGGCGGTCTTTTCATCAACTGTCATTGCTTTATCGTAGATGGGCACCAGAAAGCCGATAAATGCAAGGATGACAAACTGCATCATACCCAGGGGCAGAAAACTGGTAATTATTTCAAACTGAGGCTGATGCAGGTATTTAAGGTAATCAAACCGGACAACATCTGCAACAAGAACAAATGCCAGCAGACACAATGCAAAAAGGTACAACTGTTCTGCGGAACTGTGTTCTCCCTGATGAATAAATGCAACACATAAGAACACCACCATGCAGACAATTGAATTCACATGAAAAAAGTTTAATGTCGCCGGAAATCGAGCAACATTAGACACGTGAAGAAGACACAGAATGCAGAACACTACAGCAACCCATATGGTGATTCCTTTCATGCAGACTTTGCGCCAGTAGTCTTTTATTTCGCTGATGCTGATGAACATGGTACCAAAGGGAACCGGAACCAGATATAAGGTTACGTACTCAGCGGTGGTATGAATGAGACGCATATTGTCGGTGGATGAAAAAAGCGAAAGTGCCTGACTGTTTGCTATGGACCATATACCGATAAGAATTGCCAAAGTACCGATGATTTCAAGACGGATAAACAGTCTGTTAAAGAAAGCAAGAATTACACCGTTGCACCAGAATACAAAGCCGATACCAATCAGAAGAACGCTGATGGTAAAAATGAACAGTTTTTCTATAAGAAGTTCGTGATACTGTTCGCCTTCTGGAACGCAGCGGATGGGCAGTATTGCCGTTGTACCGTCTTTTTCGTTCTGAACGATGCGGATAGTCAGTTTTTTTCCACCGGAATGGGCAGGAACATTAATGAAGAATATGCCGGATCCTACCATCTGATTCTGTTCAACCCGGTCAATGCCGTAGGAAAAAATCGGTTCCCCGTCAACGAATGCTTCTATCGAACAAAGAAAGATATTGGGCATCAGGGTATACGCTTCATCAAAATAGTCCGGAAGGATACAGGAAAGTTCAACTTTATCAAGACGTCTGGTGGAAGAAAAATGATAGTCCGATAATGAAACCGTTTTTTCCGGCCCATCATTTTCGCGTACCACCCATGGATATTTCAAAACCTTTACATGAGCAACCTTTCTCCCGAGGACGATATTTCCCATTCCAAGAAGAACAATAAGGACTGTAAAACTGATAAGAACGGCAAATCTGAATTTATGCCCTGTAACGCTATTAATATCCATACTAAAAAAAAGTACACCACTTTAACCGGTCATCGCAAGTTCTTTTTATCCAACTGATACTTTAATGATTTTTTTTCGGTTTTCTGTATACTATTGCTATGCGTCCATTCAAAGTAGTATCCCCCTTTGAGCCATCAGGGGACCAGCCTCAGGCTATTGAAGCTCTTGCACAGGGTATCCGTAACGGTGATAAATATCAGACCTTAAAAGGTGTTACCGGTTCAGGTAAAACATTTACCATGGCCAAGATTATCGAAAAGGTGCAGAAACCTACCCTGATCATCAGTCATAACAAAACCCTTTCTGCTCAGCTATACCGGGAATTCAAAAGTTTTTTCCCCAACAACGCCGTTGAATACTTTGTTTCCTACTACGATTACTATCAGCCGGAAGCCTACGTTCCTGCCCGCGACCTGTACATAGAAAAGGATGCCAGCATTAACGATGAAATTGACCGTATGCGCCTTGCAGCCACCTACGCCCTGATGGAACGTCGCGACGTTATCGTTGTAGCTACCGTTTCCTGTATTTATGGCCTTGGTATGCCGGAACTGTACAAAGACATGCGTCTGCATTATGAAATCGGTCAGGTTATTGATACCAGTAAACTGGCCCGGGATCTGGTAGGGCTTCAGTACCAGCGGAATGACGCCATTCTTGACCGGGGAAACTTCCGTATCCGTGGCGACCGGATTGAAATATATCCTGCCTACATGGAAACCGATGAAGCCTACCGCATCGACCTGGATTTTGACGAAATTGCCAGTATCTGCCGCTTTAACGTCATTACCCACGAAATTATCGAACAGCTTGATGAAACCGTCATATATCCTGCAAAACACTTTGTTGTACCGGCAGATATGCTGAAAAACGCCACCGACCGTATTCTGGAAGAAATGAACGAACGGTATGAAACACTGCTGGCCGCCGGTAAAATGATTGAGGCTGAACGCATTAAAACCCGCACTACCTACGATGTAGAAATGATGCGTGAAATGGGCTACTGCAGCGGGATTGAAAACTATTCCGGCCCCATCAGCGGCCGAAAGCGCGGTGAACCACCGGCTACCCTGCTCCACTATTTTCCCGATGACTTTCTGTGCATGATTGATGAAAGCCACGTTACCGTAAGTCAGGTTGGCGCCATGTACGAAGGTGACCGTTCACGCAAGCAGAATCTGATTGATTTTGGATTTCGCCTTCCTAGCGCTCTGGATAACCGTCCGCTGAAATATGAAGAGTTTGAAAAAAAGATGAATCAGGTTATCTACGTTTCTGCTACTCCCCGGGAAGAAGAAAAGAAACGCAGTACCCGCATTGTAGAACAGCTGATCCGCCCCACAGGACTTCTTGATCCGATTATTGATGTGCGGCCTTCAGAAGGTCAGATGGAAAACATCTATCATGAAATTAAAGACCGGGTAGCAAAGGGTGAACGGTGTCTGCTTCTGACTCTGACAAAGAAAATGGCAGAAGATTTGACTGACTACCTGCAGTCACTGAGTTTACGGGTAAAATACATCCACAGTGAAGTTGAAACCATTGAACGCGTTGAAATTCTGAAAGGCCTCCGTGCCGGTGAATTTGACATTCTGATTGGTATTAACCTGCTCCGTGAAGGTATCGACTTACCGGAAGTTTCTTTCATTGCTATTCTTGATGCTGATAAAATCGGTTTTCTCCGCAGTACCACGTCGCTGATTCAGATTATTGGACGTGCAGCCCGTAACGCCAACGGTAAGGTTGTTATGTATGCTGACCGCATGAGCCCGGCTATGGCAGAAGCCATTGAAGAAACACGTCACCGGCGCCAGATTCAGGAAGAATACAACGCTGCTCACGGCATTACACCAAAGACCATCAACAAAGCCATTGAGGATATTCTGGTCCGGGAACAGCAGGAAGCAAAGGAAGTTGCAGAAACCGAACTGGAAGTTATCAAGAAGAGCGTGAACCTGCTGACTGCCGATGGACGGAAGAAGCTGATAAAAGCTATGGAAAAACAGATGATGGAACACGCAGAGCGGCTTGAATACGAAGAAGCAGCCGCCATACGTGACCAGATTGAAGAGTTGAAGCGCCAGAAGTAGCAGGTGGGATGCGTTACCGGGCCAGTACTACGTTGGGAGCTCTGGTGCCCGTTTCCTTGAAATACAGATATTTCAGCGGGTGAATATCCATGGCATTGTCATACCACCCGCCAATTTCTGCGGTATCAACAAAATTCACTTTCACCGTATGTTCTACCGGCAGAATTTCGCCGCTATCCAAAAGCAGCTGCTCTGCCTGGGCCAGAACCTTGAAACGGTCAGAAACATTGGCCATGGTGGCTGCTTTTTCCAGCAGGGCATCATATTCGCTGTTCCGCCAGTTGCTGTCATTCAGAGTACTGTCACTGCGGAACAGTTCCAGAAATGCCATTGGGTCTGCAAAGTCACCGATCCAACTGTACATATACACATCAGCGTGCTGGGTTTTAACCGTATTGTAGTAAAAGTACGGGTTTACATACTCAACATGCACCGTAATACCCAGTTTTTCCCAGTTTTTCTTCAGCAGTTCTGCCTGGTTCCTGGAATGGGCCGTATCATTGGCGCAATAGGTAAGGCGTATATCAGCGGGATTATACCCTGCAGCAAGAAGCATATCACGGCCTTCATCAACATCTGTTTCTGAAACGCCAATGACCGTAGGATAGCCCATAAGCTGCAGTACCAGTGAATCGCAGGGGTAATAACTTACGGAACGCAGTTCATCCCATGGTGTTGCAAGAAGAATAGCATTCCTAACAACCGGATCATTAAAGGGAGTATGGTCTGCCATAAAAAACAGATATTCTGTTGCAAAGGAGGCACTGAACTGAATGGTGCTGGTATCATACACCTGATTCATGCTCATGGCACCTGCTACCCAATGAGCATCTCCCACGTTGAAAGCAAAGGCGTTTTCATCGGTATCTTCGCTGAAACGGTACGTTACCCCGGGAATATGCACGTTCTGCTGATCCCAGTACAGGAAGTTCTTGGTAAGGGTTGCTCCTTTTTCACTCAGAGATGACAGTACAAAGGGGCCTGAATAAACGCCGTTTTTTTCCGGCACTGCAGCAAACGCTGCGTTGCAGAGAATACGGCTTAAATGTTCACAAGGTTCATCAAGACGAACGGTTAAAGTCTGATCTTTTGCAGTAATGCCAACTGCATCTTCGCCACACAGGCCCTTACGAAAGTCTTTTACTCCCACAATGGGATCAAGAAGACTGGCATAAGGAGCACCGGTTTCCGGAGAGAGCAGTTTCAACCATGAACGGCGGATTTCTTCAGCGGTAATGGGAGTGCCATCTGAATACGTGGCACCTTTTCTGATGGTAAAAGTCCATTTCTTACTGTTTCTTGACACCGTATAGCTTTCGGCAAGGGCGTTTACCGGTTCCAGTGAATAGGGATGATACGTAAATAATCCTTCATACAGGCCGGTAAAAAGCTGTTCATCGTTTGCCATGGAACTGGTATGTGGATCAAGGGAATGAAAAGCGCTGTCATCGATAATGATAAGATTCCGCTGTATAGCAGGGTTCGGCTCATAATCAAAAGATTCACCCCAAATCAAGCGGGGCACAAAGAAACAGCTGCAAAGGACAAGGGTGCATATAACCGCGAACCGTAATGATGAACGTGATTTACGCATTGGTAATACCCAGTTTTTTCAGCTGTGCAGCTTCTTCTACGTACGAGGTATATTCAGCTTTCCGCTGATTTGTTTTAACCGTTATGTTCTTCATGGCAGTTAATTCCATTTTCATACCTTTTACTTTGGCTTTGTTTTCTGCCTTGGGTGCCGCCTTGAAATAATCATCAAGTCCGGTAAGAAGCATCATAAGTTTATTACATTCAGACAGCTGCTTGATCAGGTATTCTTCAATTGCTTCTTCACTCTGTGCCTCAAGTTTTACATATCCTGCAGCTTTTTTTACACTAAGTGAATTATATACGCGGCTTCTCTTTGATAAATCAGTCAAAAACTCATTCAATTTAATGACTTCATTCCGTTTTGACTGAGACGACGCATCAATGAGGGTAACCACATATTCTGCAGGCGGTTCCTTCAGGTTAAAGGCTTTTCTAAAAGCTGCAATCAGTTTGTCCATGAAAGATTGATGCTCACTTTCTAGAAGAGCATGATTTTCGTTGATTTTTGCAATGACGATATCAAGCTGGGGAGCCATACCACTGAGAGTTCGTACTGCTTCCATGAGAAGTTCTTTTGTATCGATTTCAGCTTTTTTCTTCTCTTCTTTCTGAACGACAATTTCAAATTTCTTCAGAACTTCTTTCTGTTTCTGTTCTTTATTGGGACCATATTCTTCCTGTACCAGTTCATCAACAAGTTCACTGTAATACGGCCGTTTTCCCATGACCTGAGGGAACAGCTTCTTTATCTGAGCCGTAGCATCTGCCACAGAATTCATGGATTTTTCTTCGCTGTAGGAGGGATGGTCAAAGATGTTCTTGCGGATTTCTACCTTAAAGACTTCTTTCTGAAAATCCATAACATTTTTCAGAATCTGATTTGCATGGGCTACGGCTTTTGCAGCACGAACGACACTGTCATGGGCAACTTCATAAGAAAGCTGCTCTTCACCCTTTTTCAACTGGCCGATACATTCACCCAATGCTCTGGTATTCATTTTTGCGGCCGTTGGGGTTACTGATTTCCAGTCGATGTAGTTATTCAAAGCTACCAGATTTTTGATGCGCTCAACCGTTAAATTGGCAATGGAAAACTGGAACAGGTTACAGATGAAGTCAAGAGAACGTTCATAGTCAGAAAGACGGCTGCCTAATTTAACGGCACGTTCACTTTCAAGGAACTGAGAATCATCGGGTACAATGATATCAGAGATTTTCTTATCCAGCTTATAGGGATCTGCCTGAATCTGACCTTTCTTAATCAGAAGGGTAGTAAGGTTCTGCAAAACTGAATGCAGTGTACGGTATTCTTCTAGAAGCGTTTTTAATTCGTCTTCGTTATACCAGTTTAGTTTTACTTCGTACGCGCTGAACAGCGTCTGTCTGAATTCCGAGTTTTCCATAGTTTGCTTATCGGCAGATATTTCTGATTTGATAACCAATCAAAAATACATTCAGCAACGTTTTACAGACAAAGTACCTGACCGTCGCAGGCAGGATGAACTTCTATTCCTGAAAGATTCGGGTACTGCAGTTTTGCTTCCTGCAGATACCGGTCTATTTCAGAATGACTCCGTTCATGATTAATATGAATCAGCCAGACATGGCGTGGTGCAATCCGGTTGGCACATTCCAAAGCCTGGTTAAAGCTGAAATGTGTGTTATGAGGCTTCATGCGGAGACCGTCAATAATCAGGTGTTCAACACCACGAGCTTCTTCAATGGTCTTGTCGGGCACAAAGGAACAATCGGTCAGATAGGCAATACCGCGCAATGCAGCTTCTGCATTCCATGCTTTTGTGGCTCGATTGAAGGAATCTGTTTCCTGTCTGACAAATGACTCCTGAGGAATATTATGATCCTTTGCCGCCATGAATCCCTGTCCCTGTTTCTCGATATACCGTGCTTCTTTGATAATCCAACCGCTTGATTCAAGGGTTCCATGCATCACCGGTGCACTCTGCAGGTCAAAAGGCCCAACAGCAAAAGACTCATAGGGAGGCCGTGCAATCAGTTTCAGATTTGGCTTTCCCCCACCCTCTTTTACCGGCGTAAAAATGTACCCGAACCTGCTTTCAATATCCTGCTTGGTATGGTCATTGGCATAAATCGGTAAAGGATCACGCTGGGGAAACTTATCCCGAATTTCTTCGCGAAGATTAAAAGAAAAAATCCGTAAATCATCAATTCCATGAAGATGATCAGCATGAGAATGGGTCAACAGCACGGCATCAAGACGGCGTACCCCGTGGGTAATACACTGCATGCGGAACTCCGGTCCTGTATCTATCAAAACTGCAGTGTCGTTTTTCTTTCCCTGTCCGCTCTGCACATACAGACTGCACCGGTGCCGTTTGTCTTTGGGGTCGGAAGAACGGCAGACCGCACAGTCACAACCGATAACAGGAATACCATGACTGGTTCCAGTACCAAGAAATGTAATTTTCACAGTCCGATTCCGTCTGTCAGCAGTTTTTAGGCCGCTTTATCATGGAAGCCACATAGTTTCCGCTGATGGTAAAGTCTTCGTCAGCAAAACCGGTAACTTTTGGACATTCCGGCTTGATAATGGCCGACGTTTCTGCTTTATTGGAAAGATTCCACAGAATATAGCTGATATCAAGACTATCCAGCAGACTCAACCAGATTTCAGCCTGCTCTGCATTAATGGGGCCATCACCGCTTGCATCGGTAATACCGAATTCAGAAACAAAGACCGGCAGTTTATTTTCAGATACTGCTGTTTTCAAAATCTGGCGCAGACTGTCCCGATGAGTATCAGCATAAAAATGCAGTGTATACATCAGATTATCAAAGGCAAGAGGGGCTTTTGCAGCTTCATCAACACGCTGGGACCAGCATGGAGTGCCGCAGAGAATAACTGCTTTCGGACAGCTTTTTCTGATAACGGGAATTACCCGGTTTGCATATTCTGTAATACGTGCCCAGGTCACATCATCGCCGTTGGGTTCGTTACAGATTTCATAGATAATGTGCCGGTATCCTGCAAGATTCGGACAGACTGTGGCAAAAAAGTGTTCTGCCATATCTGCATGAACCAAAGGATCATGTTCCAGAAGAACATGCCAGTCTACTAAAAGATATATTCCAAGTTTTTCAGTTACCGCTGCAATGGCGTACAGTTTATCTTCCAGTTCTTTTCTGTGAGCATCATCGCCATCGGCATAACCAAGTACCCCATCAGCAAAACCGCTGTACATGGCAAAACGGAAAATCTCAAGATTAAACCGCTCTGTTAACTCTGTTACTGTCTCTGGAGTAACATACTGAGGATAGCAGGAAACATTATGAGTACTCAGGCCCCGAAGCTGACATACATTTCCATCTTCGCCGGTCAATTTATTTTCAACAACAGATAAGGCGCCATAACGGGCAAAAGGAGTAATTTTCATCATACCTATAGCATAGCACATCTTTTGACCCTTAGTCCAAAATGTGGTAAAATATCCGGTATATGAGTGACACAGCAATTAAGTTTGATATTAATCAGAGAGTTGTTTACCCCAGTCAGGGCGTTGGTATTATTAAAGAAATCAAAGAACGTCCTTTTAAAGACAAGACACTTACTTACTACGTAATTTATCTTGAAGTATCTGATATGACCGTTATGATTCCGGTTGAAAAATGTGATGATCTTGGGCTCCGCCCGATTGTTACAAAAGAAGAAGCAGAGGCTGCCCTTGAAATGATGGGACAGGAATTTGAACCTGTTACTTCAGACTGGAAACTTCGCTACCAGATGAACCTTGAATTACTGAAAAAAGGTACCGTAACCGATATTGCTTCGATTGTACGTTGTCTGTACCACCGCAGTAAAGTTAAGGAACTGCCTATCCTTGAACGCAAACTGTACGATTCTGCCAAAAAACTTCTTGAAGATGAAATTGCCCTTGCAATTGATAAAAGCCCAAAAGAAGTTGAAGGCATTATCCATAGTAAACTGGAACCACTGGGTATCATCCGCAACGAGAAATCTTCTTCTGCAGATGATGAAGACTTTGACGACGACGAAGAATTCCTTGACGATGATAACGATACTGATGATTCAGACGATTCAAGAGACGAGGATGACTCCGACGACGATGGCGACGACGAAGATTAATCGGTAATCAATAATCAGCCATATTTACGCACACAGGACAGTATCATGAATGTTGCAGTTATTGTAACGGCCGCCGGTTCTTCTTCCCGAATGAATACCGGGGTAAAAAAAGAGTTTATTCCCTTTGGAGATGGTACTGTTCTGTCTGCAGCATGTAATGCTTTTGCATCCTACTTTGCACCATCAACCCATAATCAGCTGGCAGATATTTCAGATTCATTTCTTGAAAATAAACCGATACTGGTATCGCTGGTTGTAACCTGTCCCAAAGGGCTTGAAAAAGAAACCGAAGACGCACTGAAATCCCCTTCCCTGCAGAACAACCTGAAACTTTGTGGCATTACGCCCATTATCACCGTTGGCGGCGAAACCCGGCAACAGTCGGTGTATAACGGTTTACAGGAAACAGAACACCTGTTCCGTGGTGCAATGCCACCTGACATCGTGCTGATTCATGACGGGGCCCGTCCATGGCTTACCGAAGATGTTATAGAAAACGTCATTACCTTTACAGAAACAAACGGTTGTGCCGTTCCTGCAGTAAGCAGTGTTGACACTCTTGCCGTAGTAACTCATGACAACTGCATTGCAAGTTATCTTGACCGCAGCCACACCATGCGGTTGCAGACACCCCAGGGTTTTAACTTTGGAAAGCTTATTGCAGCTCACCGGGAATGCTTGTCCCAGGGCCGTACAGACTGTACCGATGACACTACTGTCTGGTCGGCCTGTTTTGGTGCTGTAAAAACATGTCCCGGCAATGAAAATAACCGCAAAATAACCTACACTTCCGATTTACGCGGCCTTTAATCAGGAGCAATACCATGATCAACATTCGCACCGGTTTAGGGTATGACCTGCATGCTCTTACTCCAGGACGGAACCTTGTCCTGGGAGGAATCGTCATTCCTTTTGAAAAAGGAGAAGCCGGACATTCTGACGGTGATGTGCTTCTTCATGCCATTACCGATGCCCTGTTAGGTGCAGCCGGACTTGGTGACATCGGGCAGTTATTCCCTCCCAGCGACGATACCTGGAAAGATGCTGATTCACGGCAGCTGCTGAAATATGCATGGAATCTGGTTACAGAGGCAGGCTGGAAGCTGGGAAACCTAGACTGTGTTATTGCCCTTGAAAAACCCAAGTTTCTGCCCTGGCGGGATCAGGTTTGTCAGAGCATTGCTGACTGTCTTGGGGTAAAAAAAAGCCAGGTCTTTGTCAAAGCAAAGACCGGCGAAAAAATGGGCGAAATTGGAATGTCACAGGCAGTAGCTGTCTGGGCTACTTGTCTTCTGTATTCCGATACAGTTCAAGAATAGTGTACACCGTGCTCAGATCAAGGGCCAATGCATTTGCAATGGCTTGTGGCTCAAAACCTTCATGAGAAAGACGTACAACATCTTCCTTTACTCCCAATGGAACATACCCGTCTTTCTTGGAAGTAGATTTGGTCTGTGCATTATGAATATCCTTTAAAAGCTGCAGATCTTTCTGGCTTTCAGTATAGATTTCATTAATGCGGCCTTCTGTCCGCTGCAACCATTCCTTATCTTTCTGCATTGCCGTCATCTTCTTGTCAGTTTCAGCGATTATGCTTTCAAGAGAATCAAGTTTTTTAACGGCTTCAGAAATTGCAGGCCCCTTATCGGTAAGAACTTTCACCTTGCCACTGACTGCATCAATCATACCCGGAATCTTATCTGCATCGGCTTTAGCCTTATCAAGTTTATCTTCCAGCTGTTTCAGGTCTGAAAAAGCCTTCTCGGCATCTGAAATGGTCTGTTCCAGTACCGGAACTTTTTTATCAAGCCGTTCAAAGTTTTCGTTGGCCTTATCAAGAGCTTCATTGAACTTACGGATATCAGTTTCTGCCAGCAGAATGTCATCGTGATGTTCTTTCAGGCCTGCAACCCGGTCATCAATTTCATTTGAAAGTGAAACCAGCTGGTTGAACTTAACTTCCATGGAATCAATGCGTGTTTTTTCTTTGATGAAGTTCTGAACTTTTTCTTTCATTTCGGATTCAAGGCTCTGAACATCTTCAAAGTGCTGGGTAATCTGCCGTGCAGTATCATGATACCCGTCAAATCTGCTTATGTCAGACTTCAGGGATGCCAGCTGTTTTTCAAGCTGAGCTTTCATTTCTTCAGTCTGGTTGATGATGGCAGTCTGCCCTTTGTATTCATCAAAGCGCTTGTTCAGGTCATCAAGACTCTTATTCAGGGCAGCCGTTTCATTACCAATGCGGTTCACTTTTTCAGAAGTATCTTCTGATGCCTTTTCAACCTGTGCAGAAATGGCAGAAATATCGTTTTCTATATTCTGGGTAAAACGGGCAAGCTGTCCCTGAACCTGTTCCCGGGTACGGTCCAGTTCGTCATTTACATACTGCTGACCTTTTACTTTTGCTTCATCCATCTGCTGCAGAACCTGATCAACAGAACTCTGTGCTTCATTCAGACCTTTATTCAGCTGCTGTTTTAACTGCTCAGCGCTTTCAGATGACACTGTTTCCAGCTTCTTCTGATACTGGGTCTGCCACTCTGTCATGGCAGTTTCAAGAGCACTGCCCTTCTGATTCAGAGAAGCAGTAAATCCGGCTTCCAGATCCTGCAGTTTTTCAGAAACGTTGTCACGGGCAGTCTCTTTCAGATGATTAAGTTCTGATTCCAGATTGTTCATGTCTTTGGTCAGAGCATCAGACTGTTTCTGAAGCTCTTTGGCAAGATCAGACTGCTGTTGCAGTTGCCCCTGGGCAAATCGGTTGAATTCCTCGCCGGCTTTTTCTTCGGTCGAGTGAATAAGTTTCCGCAGGTTGTTTTCAAGCAGGTCAATGCTGTTACCGGTTTCTTCAAGACGAGAAATGCGGTACATGGCATCGTTCTGAACCTGTTGCAGCTGGTAATCCAGTTTATCAAAGAACGCTTTTTCTTTTTCCTGATAATCACCGGTACTGGCCTGCATGGCGTTTTTGAGAGCCTTTTCAAACTCTTCTCCACTGGTACTAACCTGAGAAGAAAGTTTTTTGAACAGTTCTTCTGCTGTCTTTGTTTTCTCTTTCAACTGTTCTATCAGTGCGTCATGGGTATCATGGGCATACTGGGAAACAGAACCGGCAGTCTGTTCAATTTCGTCAGTAAGTTTACTGAGCAGTGTATCTGCATGATTCTTTGTGTAGGCAACAGACTGTTCAATCTCAGAAGAACAGTTGGAAAGAACATTTTCTGACCGTGAAAGAACCTTTTCTACTGTGTCGTTTACATTTGTAGTGCACTGCTTAATGGCAGCGTCGGTTTTTTCTGTCAGTTCTTTCTGCAGTGCAGCTGCTTCACCTGTCAGTTTTTCAGACAATGCTGCAGCATCGTGTTTCAGTGTTTCTGACAACGCAGCTGATTCTTCAGACAGTCTGCCGTTTAATTCAGCATTTTCCTGGGTCAGTTTAGCAGACAAGGAAGTAACATCCCGAGTCAGTTTGTCTGACAGGGCAGTTGCTTCTCCGGTTAGTTTTTCGGAAAGGGCGTCAGATTTTTCAGTAAGAGAAGTTTCCAGGTTACTGTACAGCCCGGTAATTCTTGCTGAAAGTTCATCAGACTGACTGGAAAGACGATGGGCAAGATCCCCATACTGACCGGTTACTGATTCTGCCAGGGCGTCAGTTTTTTCTTTAACTGCCGATTCAAGATCAGTGTAATTGCCGTTGAGACCATCAGACAGTTCCTGCGAATGTGCCAGAAGTTCATTGGCAAGAGTGTTGGAATCTGCATGCAGTTTTTCAGCAAGGGCATTGGAATCGCCTGTAAGTTTTGCAATAAGAGCGTTCGATTCAGAAATCAGTTTGTCTGCAAGTGCTTTTGCATCTGCAGTGAGCTGCGCTGAAAGCGATGTCAGCTCGGTATTCAGCTTGTCAGAAAGAGCATCAGCCTCAGAAGAAACACGCTGAACCAGTTCTGTTGATTCACCGGACAAGGTGCTGTTCAGATTCCGTGACTGAGCTTTCAGTTCTTCAGACAGGCTGTTTGATTCTGCAAGAAGTTTTTCAGAAAGCGCTTCTGCTTTGCTGTTCAGCGATTTGGCAAGGGAATCAGCATCTGCAGTAAGCGTATCTGAAAGAACAGCAGCTTCTCCTGTCAGTTTTTGTGCCAGTTCAGCATACTGGCTGTTCAGTTGTGTATTCAGGTCAATCGATTCTGAGGTAAGCCGTGATGCAAGGGCTTCTGCATCTGAATTCAGACGGTTTGCCAGTTCTTCAGCCTTACCGTTAAGTGCTGACGCAAGGCTTTCAGAATCAGTGTTCAGACGACCAGAAAGGCTTTCAGAGTCACTGTTAAGACGTTTTGCAAGAGCTTCTGATTCACCGGTAAGACGGGTTGCCAGAGACTGTGATTCACCGGTAAGCCGTTCAGTAAGAGCTTCAGATTCACCGGTGAGTCTAGCAGAAAGATCAGCTGCACTTTTTGACAGACTGTCATACAGATTCTGCGCTTTGGTGGTTAATTCATCTGTCAGCGCTGTTGCTCTTTCGGTCATCTCAGATTCAAAAGCAGCAGCTCTGCTGGTTGCAGAAGCGCTGGTATTTTCCATGAAGCTGGTTGTTTCAGATTCTGTTCTTTCAAGAAGTTGATGAATCTGAGATACCGCTTCAGCAGTAAGGATACGTGAGTTTTCAGCAGCATCTTCACTGGCTTTAACAGCAGCGTTTTTTGCTGCCGTTGCTTCCTGAACAGCAGCGGTACATGCAGTAGAAACTTTATTCTCCAGATCTTCAATGGCTTTATCTGCTGCTTCTGAAATTGCAGCGATGCGTGCATCAGATTCTTCGGTAATGCGGGCAACTGTTTCATCAGCAAGAGTATGAGCATTAAGAGCGGCCTGTTCGGAAACGGCTTTTGCTCTTTCAACAGCTTCGGAAACAGTGTTGTCTATAGAATCAGCTGCTTTTCTTGCAATGCCCATGGCCTGGGTTGCAACCTGCTGGGAAGCAATAACTGCTTTCTGAGCTGCTTCTTCAACCTGCTCGGTAAGTCTGACTTTGGCAGTATTAACAGCTTCTTCTGCCTGAGAATATGCTTCATCAAGGGTTTGCTGGGCTTCAGAAATAGCAGCTTCAACCTGCGCATGAGCCTGTTCAGAAAGGCTCTGGATATCATACACAACAGTGTTCACAGAAGACCGGGCTTCTTCAGCGGCACTTTCGGCCAGTTCAACAGCCTGTTCGCATGCAGTCTTTGTCTGGGATATGGCCTGTTCAACAACTGTTTTTGTTTTGGATTCAGTTTTTGTAACTGCATCGGAAACCTGTTTTTCTGCAGAAGAAAGAAGCTCCATGGCCCGGTCTGCTGACTGTTTTGCAGAAGTTAACGCATTTTCGGTTGCTTCATGCAGACGGGTCAGTGCCTGTTCTGTAGCACTGGTAGTAGTTTCTGTAACTTCTGCACAGGTTGTATCACCCAATGTCTGAACTCTGGTTACCGTTTCATCAACCATTGTCTCAGCTCTGTTAATCTGAGTATGAATTGAAGTAACCAGCGTTTCTGATTCAGTTTTCAGCGTTGTAATCAGGCTGTCAGCCTGTTGCTTAGCTCCTGACACTGCTTCATCAATTCTGCTGGAAGCCATGTTCTGCAGGTGTTCAGTGTCTTCAGAAACCTTTTCATACAGCTGCTGCATTTTTCCATTAATTTCTGCAAGAGCATTTTCAGCCTGCACCGTATACTTCTGAACGAAACCGTCTGATCTGGCAGTACATTTCTGTACGGCAGCTTCTACTTTTTCTGCAGTTTTTTTCAGACTTTCTTCTGATTTCAGTTTCAGGGCTTTTTCACGTTCTGCAAGATCATCCCGTAAGGCCTTATCCGTAGACAAAATCAGATTTTTCAGATCAGAGAAAGCCTTTGCCTGTACGGCATCAGCTTCATTTGTTGCGGCATCAAGGGCATTCTGATAGGTGGTATTGATTTTTTCCAGAAGCTCTTTATTTTCCTGCAGTGCTCTTGCACTGTTTTCCTGAAGACTGGTACTTTCGGTGGTAATGAAATCCTTTAAGGAAGCTGCTTCTTCCAGAAGTTTTGCCGTGTTGGACTCATTAAACTGCGTAATAATTGCAGGGATTCTTGATTCAATTTTATCAAGCTGATCACGCTGAACCTGGATTTTCTTTGCCGTTTTATCAACAAACCGTGATTCTTCCTGCAGTTTCTGCAGATTGTCCTCGCAGGCTTTTGTCATTTCAAGAACATCACGGACAAGTGCGTCAAAAGCAGAAATACGTTTTTCTGCATCTTCTATTTTAGAAATGGTTCCTGAAAAATCCTGGGAACGGCGCTCCGTGTCTTCACAAACAAGTTCCAGACGCTTAATTGCGGCAACAGCTTCGCTCTGGGCGGTTTTCAGCTGTGCTTCCTTATCCTGAAGAAGTTTGTTTCTCTCTGTAAAATAGGCATCAAAATCAGACAGAACCTTGTCGGTAAATTTCTTGACTTTTTCAAGAGAACGATCTTTTTTATCCAGTTGACGAAAGACCATAGTGGCAGCAAGACATACCGCCAGCGTAATGATATTAAAAAACATTTTTCCCACCCAAAAATGATTTTTGTGATACTAATTCAAGATTATTTTAGCACATAACGCTGCAAAGTGCGATAGTTCCAGAATGAAAGGTCTGCTTCACCATAGGGAATATGCAGCAATGCGCGCCATAAGGGCATTTTCCATGCAGTTTGCATGCCGGCGGCCTTTGCGCCACGCACATCGGACCGTTTACTGTTACCAACGTACAGAATATTTTCTGCAGGAACCCCTAATTCCTGAGCAAGCGTACCGAAAGTGTAAACCGACGGTTTTAGGGCACCTGTTTTTTCAGACCCCATGACAACATCGCATATGGGCCCGGTTCCCCAGATATCGCCCTTCTGTTCCGGAGGAAAATCAGAAAGAATACCCAGTTTCAGGCCATTTTCCTTAAAACGCCGGAATGTTTCATTGACATGAGGATAGGGTTTAAGGATTTTGAACAGAGGAACAAGTCCGTCGTAAACACGGGACTGAATAAGGTCATGAGCTTTTTCAGAAGAACAGTTCAGTTCATCTGCCAGAAGACGGGCCTGATATTCAAAAAAATCGGGCAGAACGGCGGTTCTGTGCAGTATTTTGCGAACCTTATTGTAGTGAAGGAAAAAGCGGAGGTGACTGATAAAATGGGGTGCAACAATGATATTGAAAAGCGTTGAGGAATACAGGGTTCCGTCGATATCAAAGGCAACGGCCTGTATAGCTTTTTTCTGTGCTGATTGAGCGCGTTTCATCAGTTTATATTACTATACAGGGCGGATGCCTGTCCATTAATGCAGTAAAAACCCGGATTATTCTCTACTGCCGCGTAATTTTGTACTTAAATGTTGCAATACCGACCGTTGATGAACTTTCAAACCACAGCTCACTGCTCAGATACTGCTTGATGACATCAACAACCTGAGAAGGCAATCCCGGTGAAACAGAAATGCTGGAAAAACTTACGGTTCCCTGTGGTGAAATTTCAAGGCGGATGGTAACTTCCGGCTGTCCGTCAATTAATGCGGCATACTGAGATATGTCAGGATTAATTGATGAAGGCATCAGCAGTTTCCGTGTTGTTCCGTCATCAAGGACAACGCTTACCCCGCTGCTCGATGTTTTTGATACGGAAACTGAAACATCAGCGGTCATGTCAGTTCCGGCAACGGCACCAGACCAAGATTTGTTCACGGCGGCCAGTTTTCCAGACAGTGCAGAATCTGCCACATCAGGTACCGGGGAACGGATACTGGTGGTACTTGCACCGGTATCTGCAGTTGCGGCAACACCTGCTGTTCCAGTAACACTGTTACTGCCGGTTACTGTACGTGGTGTATCTGCAGAGGAAGAACTGACTGCTGCGGTGCTATTACCGAACATCGCATCAAAATCAACGGCGTCGGCAGTTTTTGCCGGTTTCTTTGCCTGCTGTTCAGCCATAAGTTCTTCAACACTTTTTACCAGTTTCTGGGGTGCCGGAGCTGGGGCTGGCGTTTGAACAGGTGCCGGATTTGCTTTTTTTACCGGTTCCGTTTTAACAGGCTCTGCTTTGTTAACTGGTGCCGGCTTTGGTGCTTCCGGTGCAGGCACGGGTGTTGGCGCAGGGGTTGGCTCTGGCGTTGGCACGGGTACTGGTACCGGATCAGGTGCAGCTGGTGCAGGTGCTGGAGCGGTTTCTGTTACGGCCTTCTTCTCCGGTTCCACCGGTTTTGACTGTTCTTTCGGCTCTTCTTTGGGAATTACCTTGGGCACAGACTCAAGCTGAATGGCAATCTCCTTAAATACCTTTTCATCCGGATTTTTCCGGACAGGAACAAGAGACAATGTCAATATCATAAGTGACCATATACCGGCTGTTATGACACCGCTTATGGTATTCCGTTTTTCCATCAGAATTCTCTCAGTATTCACTGGTCCTCAGATTTACCTGAGTAAATCCGTTGGCGCGGAGCACATCAAAAACCTTTACAATGGCACCGTTTGTTACAAGATCATCGGCTTCAAGACGTACCGGGTACGTATCACGTTCTTCAACCGAAACATCATCAAAAGAAGCAAGCATTTCAGACAGAGACTGGTAATCAACCGGTGATTCATTAAAGTACATCTGGCCATTCTGCTCCATGGTAATGGTAATTCCACCGCTGGAAGCACCTTCTGCAGTTGATGACTGCGGCAGGTTCAGTTCAATACCGGGCAGCATGGCAAAGGTTGTTGAAACCAGAAAGAAAAGAATCAGCTGAAACACTACATCAATCATAGGAATCAGGTCTACCTGAGCCCCATTGGTCTGTGTTCTGCGGGCAAATCTCATGGTTATGCCTCTTTGTTGAATCCCAGGATAATATCAGTTACCCAGCTTTCGGCTTCCATAATGATGCGGTTTGCACGGCGGGCAAAAGCGTTGTAGAAAATCAGTGCAGGAATTGATACAACAAGACCACTGGCTGTAGTTACCAGTGCTTCTGCAATGGCACCGGCAAGAACTGCAGGATTTCCCATGGTTCCCCCGTCACCAAGAACTCCGAATGCCCCGATATTTCCGGTTACGGTTCCCAAAAGACCCAGAAGTGTTGAAATATTGGCAATAGTACCCAGGGTTGTAAGGGAATGATCCAGCTTTGGAAGCTGGCGGTTACTTTCGGCTTCTACGGCATCTTTAATTGATGCAGACGGCAGAAACCGGCTTGCCAGAGCTTTCGAAATGATTTTTGCCAGCGGTGTATCTGCAACATCGCACATGGTTCTAGCCACATCGTACTCGCGGCGCTCCAGTAAGGGCGCCAGATCGGTTTTCAGTTTTGTATCTTTTTTTCTTAACTGAACAAAGTAAATAATCCGTTCAACAATAATGTATGTGGCAATAACTCCACACAGAATAATAGGCAGAATCAGAACACCGCCACTTTTTAATACGCTTAACATACGATCTCCCATAAAAGTCTTATATTAGAAATAAATATTGGCAGAAAGGGTTACACATCCACCACGGGAAATATATCCCGGGCAAAGTTCCCGGTCTGCAAAAAACTTCAGAACATCAATACCGGCAACTTCCAGTTTCAAGGCATTTGAAACGCGGTAAAAAGCTGATATATCCCAGTAGGGAGTTCTTGAATCAGATAATGAGACACCCACTTCTGTAAGGGCTCCCAGCTGACCGCTTTCAGACGTATAACTGAGGCCTGTTGAAATCAGATTAGCCGGTTTAAGACAAAAAAGATTATCAAGCCAGGCAGCGTTCCAATCCAGACTGAGGGCAAAATTGCTGAAGGGAACAGCACAGCCAAGAGATGTAGAAAGAGCCGTATAATCCTGTAACTGAAGCTGATAAAGCCCCTGAGCCGACTGAGTATCCGTATTCAAATCAGGAAGCAGCCGGTTATTGCCAAACGCTGTTTTTTCAAACTGTGCACCGACTGTAACAGAACCATAGCTTTTTACCGGTACCAGAAAATCTACCGTTCCGAACCAGGCAGATTCTTCATACTGGCGGATACCGGTAAACATAAAGGGATATGTTGCCTGAAGTTCCGAAAGGTCCGTTACTGTTGTTTTCAAACCACCGGCTGCAGTAAGAGAAAATTCTGCATTTTTCCCGGTACCCACAGAAATACAGAAAGGATACACCGTTTGTGTAGTACTGTTTGCAGAAATTACAACACCTACCGATGCATCTGCCTGGACCATATCATTCCAGTTCATTGAAAAAGACAAATCTGCACGGGTTCTGCTCTGATTGGTACCGGCACCATACACAACAGACAGGCCAGCAGACCAACTGTTACCGGAAACCGTAAAACCTGCACATGGCGTAAACCACACACCGGATATGCGAGAGACTGCAACAGCGGCGTCCCGCTCATCCCCGGATAATGATGGAGAAAGGGATGCAAATTGCGAAAGATACAGCATTTCACCACCGGCAGAAACAGTAACAGCAGGAATTATGGCATAGGTTGCATTGCCGGAAATAACAGCTGCTTCATGGTTCATATTGTAAAAACTGATACTGTTTCCCTGCAGACCGTAGGAACCAGTACGATAATCGGCTGCTGCTGACACGGCAAGGGAATCATTCAGAGAAAATTCCGTATCCCCCTGAATACTGGTTTCTGCCTGGTTAAAGCCTTCTGAAGCACTGTGTTCACCAAAACCGTTGCTGGTTTCATGAGAAAAACCAAGAACAAAGGGAATGGTTCCTGTTGAGCGGTATACCGAGAAATCGCCGGAAAAAAGTGACCGGAATCCTAGTCCCAGAGAAGCCTCCATAAAAATATCTTTGGCAGATTCTTCCGGTACGGAAGTAGTAAATGATTCAAAAGGAGCTTCGGTAATGTCCGGTTCCTTAATAACCGGAAGCCCTACTCGTTCCAGAGGCAGAACCAGAGAAAAATCCGGGATGGCATCAGGATTAATGTCTATTTCTGTGGTGCCTAACGTACTCTGTACATCAGGCAGTACAATTTCATTTGATTCTGCAGTTGAAACATCCTGAGCTGCCACCAGATTTACGGCTGCAGCAGTCAGAAAAAGTACAAGGAATAATTTTTTCATGGTAACTCCATCTATTCTCTTATTCAGTATGTCATTCAGTTTTAATAGTAGTTCTCAAGCATTTTCTCTGCCTGTTCTACCCATGAACTTCTGGAATCAATTTCCTTCATTTTTGTCAGAACCTGACGACAATCTGCAATACGTCCAAGTTCATCAAGACTTTTTATGGCATTAAACAGCTGTTCTTCCTGACTCTGAGTATTTATTCCAGCCCAAAAAGAAGCACTGTTTACAAATGAATCAACACTGTCGGCAAGCAGCAGTTCCTGACGCTGCCAGACACCCAGCAGACTCCAGGCCTCAGCAGCGCTTTTGCGGTCAGTAACACTGGTTGTATTTTCCTTAATTGCTGCCGTAATCTTTTTCAGTGTTTCAGCACCCTGATTTCTGGTACTGGCACTGGCAAGATACCGTCTTGAAAGTTCAACACCAATACTGCGCCCTTTCTCAGTCTTTTCACCGTTGTTCGCTTCGTATTCACTGACAAGGGCAACCGTACGTTCTTCCTCTCCATTCATAAGAAGCTGAACCTGTTTTTTCAGATTTCCAAAATCAAGGCTGGCAGCTTCTTTTGGAGAAAGACGTACTGCCTGCTCAATGGCCTCAAGGGCAAGACCATAGGAACCAAGTTCACGGTTCAATACGGCAAGACGTGCCCATGAAGCAAACAGATAGGGCGAATTTTTATCCGACTGGGTAACCATGGTATACAGCAGAACGGCCGTTTCTTTTGACTGCCGGTCTCCGGTCTGGTCAAGGCAGAGGGCATTGTAGTACAAAGCCTGCTGGGCATAGGTTCCCGATGGATAATTTTTGCGGCATGATTCAAAACGGGCAGCAGCTTCAGCAAACCGGTTCTGCCGGTAATACAATTCTGCAAGGCGATACAAAGATTCTTCTTTTGTCGCATCATCATAATATGCTGACTGGGTATCAAGCAGAAGCTGGACTGCAGACGAAACATCGCCATTTGCACTGTACAAATCTGCTAAAGAAAACCGGATCTGTACAGCGTTTTTTGTCCGCTGTTTTGCCAGAGGCTGCAGCAGGGCAATGGCTTTGTCATACTGTCTTCCGGAAGCATACAGTTCAGCCCACAAAAGAGCAGCTTCAGTCTTTTGGGCATCAGTTACAGAAAGGTTATAGCATTTCTCGGCAGCTTGAAGAGCTGCTTTCTGGTCATCATTCTGGACAGCGCAAAGAGCTATGTAATTCCATGCAGTACGGCATTGGATATGAGTAGGATTTTCACGGCAGAACCGGGTAAAAAGAGTCTGTGCTTCACGGGTATTACCGCTTTGATATCTGGCATAGGCAGTGTAATACACGCCCCACACCGAATCAGTACCCAGGAGATTGGCAGCAGTCTGCCAGTTTCCGGTTCCCAGAGCACCAAGCCCTGCAATATAATTCAAACGGCTTTCTGTACGTGCTACCGAATAAGCACTGCTGTATCTACCCTGCATCAGGTGAACTACAGCCAGATTTTCGCGGGCACTGGTTCTGTTCTCAGTTTCATCAAGGGCTGATACAGCCTGACGGAACAGTGTTTCAGCCTGTTTCAGAACAGCTTCATCAGAAACAGCAGCGCGATGTATAAGACTCTGTCCATACAGAATCTTGATTTCCGGGGAAAGGTCAGAATCGGTGGCAAACAGCGGGGAAAGTTCAACTTCCACGGTTTTCCAGTCACCCCGCCTGCCATACAGCCAGGCATGATAAAACAGTGCAGTAACTGCCAGTTCATGTTCCGGGTAACGGGTATACAGCTGCCACAAACGGTCAGCACAGGCAAAAGCATCAGCTTCATTGCCTTCTGAAAGATATTGCTGTACCAGAGTTACGGTTATATCAAGGGCAAATGAAGAATCAAGCAGCAGCGCCTGCTTTAACACTGATGTTGCAGAACCGGGATCTTTTTTCTGCTGATAGCAGTCTGCCATGTACAGGACGATGCAGCCACGCTGGTCATTATCAGCAGTTGCAAGAGCCCGGTTGTAGTATTCAAGGGCTTTGTCATAGTTACCTTCGCTGCTGGCTTCTACACCAAGACGCAGACATAACTCACTGCGATACTGGCTTCTGTTTTTAAGGAACGGTTCTGCTTTATCAAGAACCTGAGAAACATCATAGGTTTCAGATTTTTCAGCAAGGCTGTAGGCATAAGACAATGCAGAAAGAACCGTTTCTTCATCACCGCTGTCCAGCAGTGAAAGACACAGGTTCCATTGGGATTCTGGGTCTGTGTTGGTTACTCCGTATGCTTTTACTACCGATGCTTTTATGGAATCACGGATTTTTTCAGGGAACTGCTCTACAAATTCTGCAGTCTGTTCATACAAACCAAGTGTTTTTTCACAATCGCCGGTCTGGCTGTACAACGAAAAAAGCAGGATAAGGGCACGCTGTTTTTCAATCGTAAGAACGTGGTTTGCAAAGGTATATTCCAACAGCTGCACGGCTGTATCAGTTTCGCCGATGTTGGCACAGCTCTGTGCCGCATACACCAGGGAACTCTGCAGTAACGATTCTGTTTCTGCATCTTTTACATCAATTTTATTCAGCTGAATAAGGGTAACTGCCCCCTGAAAATAGTTGGCTGCTTTTGTATACTCACCTTTTTCATACCAGCTGCGACCACACCAGTATGCTGCTCCATAACTTTTCCCGGCAAAGGTACTGACTGTATCAATACTTTCATCATAGCGGCCCAGACGGAAAAGGCTTTCGCCTTTCATCAGCAGTACGCTCTCTTTGTAAAGAGTCAGCGGATATGCTTTCAGCAGCTGGTCAGCAAGGACAATAGCCTGTGGATACGAACGTACCTGCATTGTAGAGCGGAGTTCGCCATATAAACGGGATTCTGGCTGAGCGGCGTTAACCGGCGCAGGTCTGACTGTACACAGAAGAAGCGTACAGAACGCTGCGGTGGCAAATAAGCGATATTTCATAGTCTTATCCAATTAATACGAAATAAGTATACAAAGGGGTAACATTTAAGAAAAGGTCAAGGTTACAGTTTTCAGATGAAGCTTACCGGGGAAAAAACTGTTCTGTTGCGGTAAGGCGTACCAGCTGGACAAAATCACCGCTGTATGCGGACATGAATTCTTCCATGGTAAGTTCAGCACCATTCATAAATACGGCACAGCAGAACCGTTGTTTTTCATCTATCCAGGGGAAGAACGCAACTGCTTCATTATATACGGAAACTTCAGTTTCGCCCTGATAGGTATGTCGTATGGCTCCCAGATAAAAACGGTCTGGTTCGGTAAGAGCCAGATGATACATCAAGGCATTCAGACTTGAAACCGTGTACCCGGTGGCTGCCGAATAAATCGCCGTAAAAGGTTCTACATCAACCAGAACACCGGCATTCTCAAAAGAATAATCCCTTCCGGTAAAAACAGAAACAATTGCCGAAGCAATATTCCGTGTCCAGTTCAGGGAGAGCGATGTGTTGTACTGGTCTGCCCAGGCTGCGGCAAGGCTTCCCGGACGATGTTCTACAGTAGAATACAACAGTGGATCAATAAGCAGCCCCGTACCGGATAATGGTCGAGTCATACCGTCTGCAATCCATTTTACAAAGCCGCAGCTGCTGGTAAAAATGCGGTTTTCTTCGTCAGATGCAGGCAGGCTCAGAATAGCTTTATCAGCTTCACGAATTCCTACGTATGCTGCATAGCCGTATTCATCCTGCACGATATTGTCCATAAAGCGGAACCGTGGCAGATTTTCGCGGATTACCGCTACCATCTGACGTATTCCGTCATACATCTCTGAATAGGGAGCAAAGGTATACCAGGGAATTGAGTGTTCCGTTGCTTTTTTAATATCGGAAAAACTTGCCGTATAAAACCGTTCAATGGGAAGTCCTACAACGATGTTTCGGGACCGGTACATACCGCCGATTACCAGGTCAACAAGACTTTTTCCGGTAGCCCCGTCTGAAGCCGGCCTGAACTGTACATACATTGAAGATTCGCCGGTAAAATAATACCGGATGCATTCACTCTTCCCCGTTGTTTTATTGCGGAAAAGAACCCAACTGCCAGGCACACCCACCGGATATGAATACACCCATGAAACAACAACACCTGAACTGGTATAGCTTTCAACTTTCTCAGCTTTCTGCGGGGCAACAATTATCTGTACCGAATCATCAGTTTCTTCTACGCGAACCTGAAACACGTCGCCGGCAGAAGTTGTAACAACTTTGGGACCAATGTTCCGGACAGAAGGCAGCGGTGCTGTAAAATACAGATCCTTTACCTGAGACCTGACTTCAGAAGAGTCTGCCATTGCAGTTGATACGGGAGCTGCCCATGCAAAAAAAGCAACACAGGCACAGACTGCCGTTACAGCAACCCGTTTCAGATATGTCAACTTCCGTTTCATCTGCAAAAGATCCTCCCGTACAAAAATCAACCCGTACAGTGTAGTACAGGTTGACCTTTATTTCAAACACCCGTATTTCCGGTGCTATTCCTGTTCATCAGGATGCCGACCCACCGGTGCATTGGCAAGCAGCAGTTTCAGACGGTTCAGCTGGTTAACTTCAGAAGAGCCCGGGTCATAGTCGATGGCAGAGATATTTGCCTGTGGATACCGGCGCCGCAATTCTTTAATCATACCTTTACCGGTTACGTGGTTCGGAAGGCATGCAAAAGGCTGAACGCAGGCGATACTGGGGACACCGGTATGAATCAACTCCACCATTTCCGCAGTAAGGAACCAGCCTTCACCCATGATATTTCCCGTCTGTACAATATCATCTACACCTTTCATCAGGTCATAAATAGATGAAGGAGCTTCAAACCGACGGCTCTTTGTCAGTTCTTTCTTCATGGTCTTACGGAACAGTTCCAGGAACCATACAAACAGCCGGGCCTTTGTTTCTGTAGATTTTGAGAATGCCAGTTCCTGATGACGGAAAATACCGGTAGAAAAACTGTAGAACAGGAAATCTGCCAGATCCGGAACGACGCACTCGGCTCCTTCCCGTTCAATGGTACCGAAAATATCGTTATTAGCCGTAGGATGGAACTTAACCAGAATTTCGCCGACAACACCAACGCGGGGCTTTTTTACCGGCAGCAGCGGCAGTTCATCAAATTCGCGGATAATACCTTTCATAATCCGGCGGTAGCGCCAGATATTCATGTGTTCCATTTCTTTCTGACAGCGTGCTGTCCATTTTTCGTACAGTGCATTGGCAGAACCGGGTACTGATTCATAGGGCCGGGTGCGGTACAGAACGCGCATTAACGTATCACCAAGCATTACTGCCATAAGGGCACGGAGCAGCAGGGTCGGCGTAATCTTAAAGCCCGGGTTATCTTCAAACCCCTGAGCAGAAAGAGAAATTACCGGAATCTGTGAAAGGCCTGCATCTGCAAGTGCACGGCGGATAAATCCGATATAGTTTGTCGCACGACAACCACCACCCGTCTGAGTAATCAGCAGGGCAGTCCTGTTCAGATCATACTTGCCGCTTTTAAGAGCTGCCATCATCTGACCGGCAACGATAATTGACGGATAGCAGGCATCGTTGTTTACATACTGCAAACCATAATCTACGGCATGGGCATCTACGTCCGGCAGAACTTCAAAATTATAGCCGGCACACTGGAATGCGGACTGCAGGATCCTGAAATGTATCGGTGACATCTGCGGAGCAAGAATTGTATAGGTTCTCTTCATTTCCTTAGTAAAAACCTGCCGCTGGTAGGCTGCAGACTTTACCTGAATCTGACGTTTATTCCGTTCCCGCTCCTTTACGGCTGCAATAAGACTGCGGATACGGATGCGCACTGCCCCCAGATTGGAACCTTCATCAATCTTAATCAGCGTATACATACGGCCTTTGGCAGAAAGAATTTCTTCTACCTGATCTGCAGTAACAGCATCAAGACCACAACCGAAACTGGTCAGCTGAATCAGTTCCAGGTCCGGCATTCCGGCAACAAAACTGGCTGCCCGGTACAGACGGTTATGATAGGTCCACTGGTCAACTATACGGAGCGGGCGTTCAACAGCACCTAAATGCGCCACACTGTCTTCAGTAAATACGGCGATTCCCAGCGATGAAATCATTTCCGGGATACCATGGTTGATTTCCGGATCAAGGTGATAGGGGCGTCCGGAAAGAACAATACCGGTAAGACCACGACGTATGATGGTTTCTATAGCCTCTTCGCCGGCACGTTTGGTATCTTCACGGAATTTTTCCTGTTCAGCCCAGGCGGCGTCTACTGCCATGTTGATTTCAAGAGCAGAAATACCGAATTTTTTACCCAGTTCTTCGTATAGCCGTTCTTTTAGACGGGGTTTGTCATAAATAGGCAGGAACGGATTCATGAAGGTGATGGATTCATCCTGACGGAGAGCATCAACGTTGTTGCGGAGAACTTCCGGGTAACTGGTTACGATAGGACAGTTGTAGTGGTTACCGGCGCCCTTGTCTTCTACCTGTTCATAGGGACAGCAGGGATAGAAGATGAATTTTACCCCGGAATCAAGCAGGGACTGGACATGGCCGTGGGTGATTTTTCCCGGATAACATACGGATTCTGATGGAATTGTCTCAAGCCCTTTTTCATAGATGGCACGGCTGGAACGGGGCGACAGGCGGACACGGAAGCCCAGCTGGGTAAACAGGGTAAACCATAGCGGGTAGTTCTCATACATGTTGAGTACCCGGGGAATACCCACATCTCCACGTTTAGCATCGGCAGCAGCAAGTGGCTTGTAATACTGGAAAAGCCGCTTGTATTTCCAGTCAAACAGATTGGGAATATTTTCCCGGTCTTCTTTTTCTACCGCATTTCTGCTGGCGTTACCGGCATCGACAATTTTTGCATCCCCTTCAATTTCAGCACCACGTTCACAGCGGTTACCGGTAATAAAGCGGCGTTTTTCGTCTCCGGTGGTAAAGGTATTGATGGTTAACAGACAGTTGTTCTGACATTTGCCGCATCGGCGCAGTTCCAGATCAACATGGAATTTTTCCAGTTCTTCAAGTGTTGCAAGACCGGTGCGCATGTCCTTGCGGATTTCCGGAGCAGCATCAAGCCACTGGTCACGGGCAATAAGAGCAGCACCATAGGCTCCCATAAGTCCTGCCACATCCGGGCGGAATACGTTGACACCGGCGATTTTTTCAAAAGCACGGAGAACTGCATCATTATTGAAAGTTCCACCCTGTACTACAACTTTTGTTCCGATATCAGAGGCCTTACGAAGTTTGATTACCTTGAACAGGGCATTTTTGATGACAGAGTATGAAAGCCCCGCAGAAATATCGGCTACGGTAGCGCCCTCTTTTTGAGCCTGCTTTACACGGCTGTTCATGAATACGGTACAGCGGCTCCCCAGGTCAATAGGGTGTTCTGCCAGCAGCGCTTTACGGCTGAAATCCCGAATATCCATGCCAAGAGACCGGGCAAAGTTATCAAGAAATGAACCACAACCAGACGAACATGCCTCATTCAGCTGAATACTGGTAATGGCGCCGTCTTTCATGCGCAGGCACTTCATGTCCTGACCGCCGATATCCAGAAGGAATTCAACACCGGGAACAAAGAAATCTGCGGCGCGATAGTGGGCTATGGTTTCTACTTCACCGTCATCAGCATTCAACGATGCCTGAAACAGCGCTTCGCCATAGCCGGTAGACACGGAACGGGCAATGTACACGTCAGAAGGCAGCTGCTTGTACAGGTCTTTTAATACTTTCACTGCCAGTTCTACCGGGTTTCCCGCATTTACATCATAAAAGCGCCACAGAATCTGGCCCTTATCATCAATGAGAACTGCTTTGGTGGTAGTGGAACCAGCATCAAGTCCAAGAAATACCGGACCTTTTGCCGAAGCAAGATCTGCTGTCCGCGCCATTTCCTTAGCATGGCGCATGTGAAATTCTGCCAGTTCCTGTTCGTTACGGAATAAAGGTTCAAGACGCTGTACTTCTGTCATCTCTGCATCAACAAGAGTATTCAGACTCTGGCGCAATTCTGCTACGGTGGGAAATGCTACGGCGCTTGATTCACCTGAACAGGAAGCAAAAGACAGTTCTGCAGAAAACGCTGCTCCCGCTGCCACAAAAAGCTGTGAATCTTCTGGTTCGATAACGGCTTCCGGTGGAAGTTTCAGTGTTTCAACAAAGCGGTACCGGAGCTGGTCAAGAAAGTGGAGGGGACCGCCCAAAAAGGCAACATTGCCGCGGATGGGCTTTCCACAGGCAAGTCCTGAAATAGTCTGGCTTACTACAGCCTGAAAAATACTGGCGGCAATGTCTTCGCGGCGGGCACCTTCGTTAATCAGGGGTTGTACGTCTGTTTTTGCAAAAACGCCGCAACGGGCCGCAATAGGGTAAATAGTTGTTGCACCGCGGGCCAGTTCGTTAAGACCTGGAGCATCAGTTTCAAGAAGAGCAGCCATCTGATCAATGAATGCTCCCGTACCACCGGCACAGGTTCCGTTCATACGCTGTTCTACGCTGGTGCCAAAATAGGTTATCTTGGCATCTTCGCCGCCAAGCTCAATAACAACATCAGTCTGGGGAATAAGCTTTTTAACTGCTGTGGTACTTGCCACAACTTCCTGAATAAACGGAATGGAAAGCCACTGAGAAACTGCAAGACCGCCGGAACCGGTAACTTTAAGGCTTAAACGCTGTTCTGCTCCTGCTTCCCTTTTCTGCTGTACCGCATCAAGAGCACGAGAAACAACGGCAATTATGGTACTTCTGATATCTGCCCGGTGCCGTTCATATTCACTGTACAACACAGTATCTTTCTGATCCAGAGCAACAACTTTTACCGTGGTAGAACCAACATCTATACCCATACGTACGGGAATCATTTCTTTATCTTCCATGTTTCGCCCTTTCCTGAAAATCCATCATTTATAAATAAGTGTGGCACAACACACTTGCGGTTTAATATAACAAAATCACCCGAAAACGTCATTTAAAAACTCACGCTTATTCTCAATATTCTATCTCTTGCTCAACTCCCCACTTCTGCCGATACTGTATTCATGAGCGAAAACGTATCAAATAACGAACTTACATCAAAAAAATCAATCATCAGATCCGGTTTAAGCCTTTCTGTCATGACGTTACTCTCCCGTATTCTGGGATTAATCCGTGAAATGACAAAGGCTTCTTTTCTGGGGACCTCCATTCTGGCTGACGCTTTCAGTGTTGCCTTTATGGTTCCAAACCTTTTCCGCCGGCTGTTTGCAGAAGGCAGTGTTTCTGTTGCTTTTATTCCTACATTCAGAAATTATCTTGAAGACATCAACAATGCAGAATCCAAGGAAAAAGGCACCACTCTGCAGCACGATACCCACGATTTTGTCAACGCCACCTTTACCCTGCTCATGCTGCTGCTGTCTGTTTTTGTTGCCGCTGCCATTGCCCTGACACCGGTGTTTATTCCGCTTATTGCCGGAAAAGACTACGATCCTGCAGCCATCCCAGAAATGACTGTTCTGACACGTATTATGTTTCCGTATCTTTTCTTTGTTTCTCTGGCAGCTTTCTATCAGGGAATTCTTAACGGCGTAAAAGTTTTTGCTCCTTCTGGGTTTACACCGGTTCTTTTTAATGCCCTGGTTATTACCGGTACCTATGTTCTTTCGCCGTATACGGCAAACCCAGCCCGTGCCATGGCCATAGGAACTCTTGCAGGCGGCGCAGTTCAGGCTGCATTCCAGCTGCCATTTGTCGTAAAATATGGCTGGACTCCACGGCTTACTACCCTGAAAAACGCCTTTACCAATCCGGGTACACGGCAGGTTCTTAAGCTTATCGGACCTACCCTTATCGGTATGGCTGCCTATCAGCTCAATGACACCATTTCAACATCCCTTGCAACCCGCGCCGGTACCGGTATGGCTTCCAGCCTGCAGTACAGCATCCGGTTACAGGAACTGATTCTCGGTATTTTTGCAGTTTCTGTGGGAACCGTTATTCTTCCCGAACTTTCTACCCATGCCCGCAACAAAGACCACGAAAAATTCAATACTATTCTCCTCAGTGCCATCCGCATTATTGCCCTTATCGCTATCCCCGTTTCCTTTTACTCAGAAGTTACCGGAGAACACCTTATCCGCCTGATTTATCAGACCAACCGTTTCTCTGATGAATCTGTATTCCTTACTTTGGGCGCCTTTAAGTGGCACATGGCAGGACTTTTCTTTATTGCCCTGAACCGTATTCTAGCCCCAGCCTTCTATGCCCAGAACAATACAAAAGCACCGGCCATTGCAGGCGTTATCTGCATGGTTTCAAACATGATTCTGGCATTCATCCTCTGCTCCCCCATGAAACAGCGGGGTATTGCTCTGGCACTTTCACTGGCCAGTGCCATCAATACGGTGGTATTATTCTGGTTCATGAAACACGACGGCATGACAGGCGTTGGTTCCATCGTAAAAGAAACCATACTGTACAGTCTTAGAATGGTTGTATACTCAATCATTGCAGCAATTCCAACCTGGTTCCTGCAGCCCTATTTTGTCCGCATTGCCAGCGGTCATAACCATTTCATTTCAGAGGGAATTCCTGTAGTATTGACAGCAGTGGTATTTGCCGTTATCGGTGTAGGCTGTCTGATTATTACCCGCGACCAGGTAATCCGTGACATCAGAAAGATGCTGAAAAAATAACAGGTAAAGGAAGGAGATTCACTATGGAAAATCTTAAAGAAATATACGAACAGCGCCGCCAAAAAATGGCAGAGTGGATGAAAGAAAACGACATTGCTGCTGTTGCTTTTATTGATGGCGAAGAGCACCGCAGCCCCTGTGTGCGCTATTTTTCCGGTCATCCAACTGACGCAACACTGGTAATCGACCAGAAAGCTCAGGCTATTCTTGTACCCTGGGATGAAAATCTTGCAAAAGAACGGTCATCCGTAACAAAAATCATTCCACTGACCCGTTTTGAACGTGATAAGTACAAGGCACTGAAAGGTGCCCTGACTACCCTGAAAATCAAGGAAAAGTCAAAGGTTGAAATTCCTACAGGAACCAGTTATCCGGCATTTCTTCACTATGTAGACACATTAACCGGCTACGATGTTCTCTGCCGAGAAAAAGGTGCAGAACAGAAAGCCAGCGAACTGCGCATGATTAAGGACGAATACGAAATTGAATGCATCCGCAAGGCTGCCGCAATTACCGATGATTTGATGGATATGCTTGAAGCAGGTGTTCGTAATGGTTCCATTGCAACAGAAAGCGACGCTGCACTGTTAATTGAAAAGGAATGCCGCGCCCGTGGTTGTGAAGGCACCGGATTTGATACTCTTGCAGCAGGGCCAAAACGCAGCTGGGCAATCCACTGCTTTCCTCCATACACCGGCGGAGAATTCGGCACTCAGGGCTTAAGTATTCTGGACTTTGGTGTTGTATACGAAGGATATACTTCAGACTGTACCATGACTTTTGCCCGTGGTCCGTTAACCGAAGCGCAGGAAGATCAGCTGAACCTTGTTCAGAAGTGTTATGATGAAACTATTCCGCTGTATAAAGCTGGATTACCGGTACGCGCACCGGCTGCAAAAGCAGATGAAGTATTTGCGGCAAAAAAACGCACCATGCCCCATTCACTGGGACACAGTTACGGTCTTGAATGCCACGAATACCCGGTAACACGTATTAAACTTGATCAGAGTGTTGTTTTTGAGCCAGGCATGGTTATTACCTGCGAACCAGGTCTGTACGACCCGGAAATCGGTGGATGCCGTCTGGAAAACGATGTTCTCATTACCGAAGACGGTGGTGAAGTTATCACCCACAGCCGCATTGTCCGCATCGACTGCTGACAACCTCTTTTGAACGATGCGGAATAAGCTCTGTATTATGAATTACGGGATTTATTCCGCATCTCTTCCAATTCCTTCAGCTTTTTTTTCTGAGAAGAATCCAGTACAGCTCCAACCCCAACTCCAATAGCAATCCCCAGGCTCATTCCCATGGCCATATTTCCCTGAGAAGACCCCAGACTCATACCAATTGACATACCAAAAAGCATATAAATAGCAAGATAGCTGGTTGGTTCTTTTTTGTGTTCATACAGAATACGGCCAGATTCGTTATCAATGCCGCAGCGGGTAAACCTGCACTTTTCAAGCAGTTTTGCAGAAGCTTCGTTATCGCTTTCTACATCAGCATCAACAAAGAATACGTCTTCATTGGATTCAACCCACGCTACCATGGCTTCTACGGCTTCAGCCCCGTATCCCTGCCGCCTGAAAGAATCAAAAATCATATATCCAATGGTTACGCTGCCCCCAGCAGGTTTTCCCTTAAAATATATATCCCCGATTAACTGCGGCGCCGTACCTTTGGCACTACCTTTTGCCGGTTTTAAGAGAATCTTCCAATGGGTATTGAAGTACCATTCAATTTTTGTTTCGTTTCCAGCGCTCTGCTCATTGGCACGAGCCAGATGTCGGGTATAAATTCCGGATTCAGGAGTATTTTCTGAAGCTTTAGATTCCATTTCATCAAGACTCATGGCCTGAAGAATCAGCCGTTTCGTCTTCACAGTCATCATCTTTACTTTTTTTTCAGATCTTTTGTTTCCCACTTTTTTCTCCCTGTACTATATACCCGGTACATGCGGCATTACAACAGAAGCAATTTACTTGAAAAGCTTTTCAATTTCTTCGATGCCAATGCGGAACTGCTCATCTTTGGATATGGCAGCTTCCCCATCCATTGCCTGAGTACCGTAATTGGCCCAGCCAGCGTGATTTGCACCAGGTATTTCTACTTCATAATAATAACCCGGTTTTGCCAGTTTTTCACGACCGGCAGGTAACTGTTTCCGTTGAACAACACCATCCTCTGATCCATACATAACCAGTGTCCTGATATTCGTAGCAGTCAGATCTGCTGGTCCATGAGCACCCAGCAGGACGAGTCCCTGAACCTGGTCTCCAACGGCTTCTGCCAGAGAGGTAATGGCAATACCACCCATGGAATGCCCCATGAGAATCCATTTGTCGTAGTCATAAGCCTCAAGAATGCGCTTCCCAGCCATTTTATCAAACAGGGCAAAATTGAGTTTTACCTTCAGAATAAAGACGTCGTAGCCTTTTTTTGCCAGTTCGTAACAGAACGGTACATACGAGGTATACTCAACCTTGCAGCCGGGATAATAAATAACGGCCGTATCGCTTGCTGGGCTGTCAATGAATATGTCACCATTTTCAAGATAGGTTACGGTAATACCGCCGCTGTTTTTGTTGAAATAGTCATAAACCATAGGGTCTGCAGCGTGTACCGTTGTAAAGTATCTGATGATTACAAAAGCCAGCAGCACAACCACTGCAGCTGCAATACAAAGGGCAATTTTCGCCCCGTGTCCTGATTTTTTTTCACTCTTTGACATTCAATTTCCTCCAGAAGAGCCAATGCAGGTTGAATTTGGAATGTCCTAAGTGTAGCGCTACCAGGCGGGAAGCTGTTAGAAGAAAGTTTCGATAATAAAGAGAATTATGTGATTTCTATTCAGGGGAAAGGGGATGTCCAATAAGTTCTGTCATGCTGAACTTGTTTCAGAGAACTTGTCATGCTGAACTTGTTTCAGCATCTCCACAATATGCAGTGTAGAGATTCCGAATCAAGTTCGGAATGACACTCAGGACATCCCCGTATCACGTCATGGCAAGGCGTAGGGTAGATGCCGAACGCAGGCGTACTTGCTGTACGTCGGAGTGAGAAATCTACCCGGCAACGCAGCCAGAGCGAAAAAGTCAGTCTGCAATATACTGAAGGGCTGAATCAGCAGCAATCTTACCGAAAATACAGATATCTGCTACAGCGTTACCACCAAGGCGGTTGGCACCATGAACACCACCGGTAACTTCACCGGCAGCATACAGACCTGGTACTACAGCACCGTCGTTGGTAAGAACTTCAGCGTTGGTGTTGATTTTGATACCACCCATGGTGTGGTGAATTGCAGGTGCAATTTCAATAGCATAGAAAGGTCCGCGAACCAGCTGACTGTCTTCGTTAACCTGGGTTCCGTCTGCTTTTTTGTATGAGCGGCTGAAACCTGCCGGGTTACGGTTGAAGTCAGGATCTTTTCCGGCTACTACATAGGTGTTGTACTGAGCAACGGTTGCTTCAAGAGTATCAGCAGGAATGTTCAGTTTGGCAGCCAGTTCAGCCAGAGTATCTGCCTGAGTGGTCAGACCGTTTTTAACGTACCCGTTGATGGCAGAAAGTGAATCGCGTACACCCTGATCAAAGAGCAGGTATGCGGTCTTGCCGGTCTGGCGCAGAACGTCAGCTGACATTACGTCGCGGGTTGCTGTTTCGTTACCAAAGCGTTTTCCTTCGCGGTTTACCAGGATTGCACCGTTACCACGAACGGCTTCGGTAATCATGGTTCCGTTGTTTGGAACTACAGTTGGATGGGTCTGAATCTGTTCAATCTGGAACAGAGCACCGTTGAATTTTTCAATCCAGGCAAATGCATCACCGGTTGCACCTCTGTGGTTGGTGGTACCAAAACCTACAAGCCCTGGCTGATATTTTACAACCATGTCAGGATTTGCACCGAAACCACCGGTAGCAATAATAACAGCCTTAGCTTTTACGGTGTAATCTCCGCCTTCTGCAGATACTTTTACACCAACGGCTTTACCGTTTTCAGCAATAACATCAGTTACTTTGCTGTTCAGGCGGATTTCAGCGCCCTGTTTTTTGCAGGCAGCTTCCAGCAGTGGAACCAGGTGACTACCGATGGCAGCACCACCCTGTGGACGGTGAATACGTTTGTTGGTAGCACCGCCAAAAAGACCGACGTCACTCAGGTCAGCCTTAACCAGGTCACTCTGCAGCCATTCAACCATGGCAGCTGAGTTTTCAACCATGGTGCGTACAAGGTCAGGATCATTGATGTTTTTTCCACCAACCATGGTATCGTTGTAGAATACTTCCTTGCTGTCAGTAATTCCCAGTTTTTCCTGTTCTTTGGTATAAGAAGCGTTGATACCACCGGTAGAAGAAATGGTGTTACCACCTACTACACCCATTTTTTCAAGGATGATTACTTTTGCACCTTTATTGGCAGCTTCAATACCGGCTACCATACCTGCACCACCGGCCCCGATGATGACGATATCGCATTCAGTATCAGTGTAGGCAGCAGCGGCTACGGTCTCACCTTTAGAAGCAGCAACGGCAGCTTTAAGAGCCTGAATAATGGCGTTAGAGGTAATGGTTGCACCTGAAACTACATCCAGATTATCTGCACTACCGGTTTTCTTAACCTGTTCAATTACGCCGGTCAGGGCAGGATCTGCAATGCCAGCAGTTTCTTCATGAGAAACAATTTTGGCATCCACGATTTTTCCGTTGCTGATGGTTGCAGCAACTTCTACTTTACCGTTACGTCCGTCAGCAGTACCGGTAAAAACTTCTCCTGCTTTTTTGGAGCAGGAAACCAGTGTTGTAATAGCCAGTGCAAGAATCAGCAAACTGGAAACAACTTTGTTACATTTGTTAGTCATACGACTCACTCTCCTATCGGCTTTCATACCGGACAACTCCGGATTGCGGAAAAGCCATACTTAACCGCCGCAACATCAGTTTTATTACTATTTTAAAAAGCTACCGGCGTACTAGGAAAATGCAAAAGCGCTCCTTACGTCGCTATTGGTGAAGCCCTGCGAAGAAACTATTGAAAGTCCATGCTGATTGCATGGACTCCGAGCTTCAACAATTTTTGCATTTTCCCAGTCCACCTCCCGCTTTTCAATTACTACTACTTAATTACACTTCAAAATCATTCATCACCATATCTTTGCAGGCTAGGATTTTCGTTATGGCAAGGCGCCGGGCGAATTCCGAACGCAGGCGTACTTCCTGTACGTCGTAGTGAGAAATTTGCCCGGCAACGCAGCCAGAGCGGAACACCGCACCTCATTTTGCAGGCTGGATTTTTCGTCAGGGCAAGGCGCCGAGCGTTTTCTGAACGCAGGCGCACTTTCCGTACGTCGTAGTGAAGAAAACACGAGGCAACGCCGCCATGGCGGAAAAGTCAGCCTGCAACAAACTCGCGTATCCAGCCTGTGATTCCATAGGGCAACTCCTCCCACATGGGCCTGCCGTCAGCAAACATCAGGTTTTCCTGGAACGCATTTACCAGACAATGCTGCCCCATTTCTATACCGAAATTGATGCTTGAAACTCCTCCGTCACTGTTCCGCACCCATTCAGGGAAGAAACACTTGCAGTTTTTTGTCCGCTGCAGACGGGGAACACTGGGAGCTATAAACTTATCAAAGGGTATCAGTTCATCATGTTTACCGTGCAGAATCAGCATATGGCAGCCGCACATTTCAAGTGCAATGAACTGACGCTCAGACGGAATTCCGCGGCCACCAATAGGGATGACCGCATTACAGAGTTGCGGGTTCTTTTTTACCAGTACCCATGCCATAAATCCACCGGAGGAACATCCCTGCACAATAACCTTGTTCAGGTTCTCTGCATACTGGTTTTTAAAATCAGTAATCAGTTTTGCAAGGTGAGGTTCGTAGGTTTCATCCCAATAGCCTTTTACATCCCCGTTATGAATCCGGTATTCATTGGCAATGGGAACAAGAACAAAAGCGCCGCCCATGGCTTTCTGATATTCAGGACTAGCAAACAGTTCGGCACCGGCATTGCTGATGCACATTTCACCGTTCAAGGCACAGGAAGTGCCATGAAGGCTTACCAGTACCGGATATTTTTTTGCGGGATTTGCCCCATGAACTACCGGATTATACAGATAGTAGGTCATGGAAAAATCCCCGTTGGTAAAGGTCAGTTTTTCAAACAGGTTAAAATAGGCACCGGCGGTATATGAAGGGGCATATGAAATAAAGTCCCCTTTATCCATCTGATTATGCCAAGGTGGCAGTGTGGTTACATCCTGTCCTGCTGGAATTTCTTTCATAGTCATCCCTCCGTTTTTTCAAGAAACAGTTTCAATTCTGCAAGGCTTTTTTCTGCAGCAGCCCTTCCAAGCTGGTAAACCCGTTCCAATTCGTCAGGATTACTCTCTGCAGCTTTTATATTCAATGGAGCTTCCGGGCAGATAACAAATACATCACCGGAATCAGCCTTGCTGAAAACGTATTCAGTCTCTTTGTTATACATAAGGTGCCGGTTTTTGAATGATTCCACAAAAGCCGGATATTTCCGGAGCATGATTTTTGCAAGCCGGTACATTTTATTCTGTTTCTTAACAAAACCACGAGGCTGCGTAAGAATCACCACATTGCGGTTGTACCCGATGGATTCAAAGTACTGCAGGGGAATGGAATCCGTAATTCCACCGTCAAGATAAATGCCGTCGTTAATATGAACCGGTCTTGAAAGCAGTGGAATTGATGCCGATGCACGAATCCACTCCAGATCTTCAGCAAGGCCATCAGTCAGTTTACGGTACACAGGTTTTCCTGTTTTCAGGTCGGAAGCTCCTACGTAAAATTCCATAGGGTTTTCGGTAAATGCTTTTGTGTCAAAAAGATCAAGTTCGAAGGGAAGTGCATGATAACAGAACTCAACATCAAACAAATCTCCGGTTCTCAGAAAATTGCTGAAACTACCATACCGTTTATCTCCGCAGAAACGCTTGTTATAGCGCACTGCACGTCCATTCTGGCGTGATTTATAGTTACAGCCAAACGTTGCACCAGCTGAAATTCCCACAGCGCCATCAAATTCAATACCATTTTCCATTAACACGTCAGTAACACCACAGGTAAACATACCCCGCATGGCGCCACCTTCCATAATCAAACCTTTTTTCATACTTTTCTGCTTTCTCCGGATATTTCACTTTCTTTATAGATATATTTATACCGAAAAATGCAAACTTAAACAAATGGCTTTTTTCTGATATAGTGCCCTTTGTGAGTTCTAATTTCGATTTATCAAAACTGCTGGCAAAAACGCCTGACTTAACCGTATCGCAGAAAATCAACTATGTCTGGAAATTAAGCGTTCCCGGTATCATCGCCCAGATTTCTTCAATTCTCATGCAGTACATCGATGCTGCCATGGTAGGACAGCTGGGTACCGAATCCTCTGCAGCCATTGGCCTTATTGCTTCTTCAACCTGGATTATGGGGAGCCTTTCTCACGCACTGACCATTGGTTTTACCGTTCAGGTTGCGCAGGCTGTTGGAGCCGGAAAACAAGCCGATGCGAAAAAGATTTTTCTTCAATCACTGTATACCTGCGTTCTTTTTGCATTAGTTCTTTTAACAGTAGCCGTATCATTAAGCACAGGCCTTCCTTTATGGCTTGGAGCCACCGGAACTCTGGCATCAGAAGCAACCGGGTATTTTCTCATCTATGCACTTGCTGCACCATTTTTCATGCTGGTCTATCTTATGACTGGCATGCTCCAGTGCATCGGAAACATGAAACTGCCGGCTATTCTCAACGCAGCCATGTGTTTTCTGGATGTCCTGTTCAATTGGATTTTCATTTTCCTGTGCAACATGGGTGTTCGCGGTGCTGCTTTGGGTACCGGTGTTTCAGCAGTTGTCGTTGCCTTAATTCTGGGTGTCTATACCATTTTCTTCTGCGATTACCTGAAACTACCCGCTCTGACCAGTTATGCAGCTGATTTCAGATGCATAAAAAAAGCATTTGCCATTGGAACCCCCATTGGTATAGAAAGCTCAGCCTTTACCGGAGCCCTTATTATCGTTGCAAAAATGATTTCCCCCCTTGGAAGTGTTGCCATTGCCGCCAACTCTTTTGCAACAACGGCAGAAGCCTTATGTTACATGGGCGGATACGGCATTCAGGAAGCTGCAGTCTCTCTGGTAGGACAGAGTGTGGGAGCCCGCCGTAAAGATCTGACAAAATCATTTTCCGTTATCACCGTACTTTTTGGCATGGCATTGATGACGGTAACGGCAATTCTTATGTGGGGCATCTGCCCTCTGGTATTCCGGTTCTTGACGCCGGATCCTGCCGTGCAGGCACTTGCAACAAAAGTACTCCGCATAGAACTGTTCTGCGAACCGCTGTATGCTGCCGCCATTGTTTCATCCGGTGCCCTCCGAGGCAAAGGCGATACCCTGGTTCCAGGTGTTCTTGCACTGTTCAGCCTGTGGGTGGTACGCCTTGGTCTTACCTGGCTTTTAATCGGCCCCTACGGATTAGTTGGAGTCTGGATTGCCATGACTATTGAACTGTGCTTCCGTGGACTGGTACTTCTGGGACGGCTCTTCGTTTTCAAAGGAAAAGAAAGCTAACGATATAAAATACGGATTATTTTCATTTGATATTTTTTTATCTATAGCGTATACTATGGTTACTGCCGGATAGATTACTGCGGAATGTCGCTTCAAGATATTCCGTAAGGCTATGGTGATTTACCTCACACCGGTACACATTACACATCTAATTTGAAAGACCGCATGCAATTCTCGCTGTGCCCTCTGACAAAGAAGGAGATTTCTTATGAACGCGGAAGAAACCCGTGTAGCCGTTATCGGCATCATCGTCACCAACCCCGATTCCGTAGAAAAACTGAACAGTCTGCTCCACGACTACAGTCAGTACATCATCGGGCGTATGGGATTACCCTACAAAAAAGAAAACCTTTCCATTATCAGCGTGGTGCTTGATGCCCCGCAGGATGCCATCAATGCCCTGAGCGGCAAACTGGGAGCCCTGTCCGGCGTCAGCAGCAAAACCATCACCCCGACTCCACAAAAATAGACGGAACCCCTGACTGACAGCTTTGTGAAGCTCCATATGAAAATACTACCAGTCAGTCAGAGTCTGGCAAAACCGCTCGCTAGCGTCGCTACAGGTGCAGGCCGTATAGGAAACTATCGAACCGGCCTGCAACAGTTTTTGCCAGCCTCTGCCTTCCTTCCCGTATTTTCATAGACGGTTTTCAACTGTCCGGAAGGGATTCCCCACTTACACAAAGCACACAGTTTGTTTTTGTGTTTTGTAAATACACCATGTGAAATCACGGGAGGACAGATTCTGGGACACAGGCAGTATTGCGAGACTGAGCGAAGTGCATAGCACGCAGCGAATGTAAATACCAACTATCCCGCACGACTGCATGTGGCACAGGTTCTGTCCGGAAGTGATTTCACATACAAACTTATAGAAACGTAAGAAGGAAACAAAATGTACAACGTAAAATCTCCACATGCAACTGAATTCATCGACAACACCGAAATTCTTGAAACCCTGGAATGGGCCAAAGCCCACAAAAGTGACAGAGAACTTATCAGCAGCCTTATTGAGCGAGCCCGTGACTGCAAAGGCTTAACCCACCGTGAAGCCGCCGTTCTTCTGGAATGCGACATTCCTGAACTGAATGAGCGCATGGAAGACGTGGCCCGGGAAATTAAGCAGAAGTTCTACGGTAACCGCATCGTTCTGTTTGCCCCGCTGTATCTGTCAAACTACTGCATCAACGGCTGCGTATACTGCCCCTACCATGCAAAGAACAAGCATATTCCCCGCGTTAAGCTGACTCAGGAACAGATCCGGAATGAAGTTATTGCCCTGCAGGATATGGGACACAAGCGCCTTGCCCTGGAAACCGGCGAAGACCCCATTCATAACCCTATCGAATACGTACTGGAATCCATTGAGACCATCTATTCCATCAAGCACAAAAACGGCGCCATCCGCCGCGTAAACGTAAACATTGCCGCCACCACCGTAGAAAACTACCGTAAGTTAAAGGATGCCGGCATCGGTACCTACATTCTGTTCCAGGAAACCTACAACAAGGAAGCCTACGAAAAACTGCACCCCACCGGACCAAAATCCGATTACGCCTACCATACTGAAGCCATGGACCGTGCCATGGATGGCGGCATCGACGATGTAGGCTGCGGTGTTCTCTTTGGACTCAACACCTATGAATACGACTTTGTGGGCCTTCTCATGCACGCAGAACACCTGGAAGCTGCAAAAGGTGTCGGCCCCCACACCATCAGCGTACCCCGTATCCGCAATGCCGATGACATTGATGCCGGCACCTTTGAAAACGCCATTGATGACGACACTTTTGCCAAAATCGTATCGATTATCCGTATCGCCGTTCCGTATACCGGCATGATTGTATCTACCCGCGAAAGCCCCCGTACCCGTGCCCGCGTCATCGACCTAGGTGTTTCCCAGATTTCCGGCGGTTCCCGTACGTCCGTTGGCGGTTACACTGAAGAACTGCCGCCTGAAGAAACTGCCCAGTTTGACGTAAGCGACCACCGCACCCTGGATGAAGTTGTCCGCTGGCTTATGGAAACGGACCACGTGCCAAGTTTCTGTACCGCCTGTTACCGCGCCGGCCGTACCGGTGACCGGTTCATGAGTCTGGTTAAAAGCGGCCAGATTTCCAACTGCTGTCACCCCAACGCACTCATTACCTTAAAGGAATATCTGGAAGACTATGCCAGCCCGGAAACCCGCACCATCGGTGACCGGCTGATTCTGAAGGAACTGGAAAACATCCCCAACCTGGCAGTGCGGCAGAAGGTAACTGATTACCTGAAAGAAGAAGAAGCCGGCGCCCGTGACTTCCGGTTCTAAGGAGATTACAGCATGATACAGACAGCAAGCACCGGAAACAGAACCCATATTGCTCTGATAGGCCGCACCAACAGCGGGAAATCATCCCTTTTGAACGCCCTTACCGGACAGGAAACGGCCATGGTTTCGCCTTTGGCAGGAACCACCACTGACCTGGTATCAAAACCCATGGAAATTCACGGTCTGGGGCCGGTAGTATTTCTTGATACACCCGGCCTTGACGATGACACCGTATTGGGACAGGAACGGATTAAACGGACAGAGCGGGCTTTGGATACCTGTGACGGTGCTCTTGTTGTCATTGACGGCTCCCGTCTTGATTCCCTGACTGTTGAAAAAGACGTCATCAGCACCCTTACGGCAAAAGGCAAACCCTGGATGGTTATCATCAACAAGATGGATGCAGTAGAAGAAGATGTCACGGAACCGGAACTGAAAAAGAAAGTAGCAGCAGCCCTTTCATCGGAACCGGTAATTGCCTTTGTCAGTGCCATTACCTTGGGAAGTGATGCCGGTACCGCAGAAAAAGCTGCATTGCTGGCAGATATTTCCACCCTGCTGCAGAAACAGGCTGCTTCCCACCGGGAGACCATTACGGGGAATCTCTGCACTACCGGCGATGTGGTCATTCTGGTAATGCCCCAGGATGCAGAAGCTCCTCAGGGCCGCCTGATACTCCCCCAGGTACAGGTGCTCCGTGAACTGCTGGATAAGGGCTGCATTACCCTGAGTGTTCCCACCGAAGGATTACAGCCGGCACTGAAGGCCTTGAATGCTCCGCCAAAACTGATTATTACCGACAGTCAGGTATTCGCCCAGGTTGAACCGCTGGTGCCGCAAGGAACCCTTCTTACCAGTTTCAGCGTTCTGCTGGCAGCCCAGAAAGGTGATATTACCGGATTTGTTGCAGGAGCAAAGGCCATTGCTTCCCTTACAGAACATAGCCGCGTCCTCATAGCCGAAGCATGCACCCATGCACCGGTAGAAGAAGATATCGGTCGGGTAAAAATTCCCCGTCTGCTTCGGAAAAAGGTGGGAGAAGGATTGCAGATTGATTTTGTGCGGGGAACTGATTTTCCCCAGAGTGAAGAACTTTCCCGCTATAACCTGATAATCCAATGCGGCAGCTGCATGTTCAACCGGAATTATGTGCTTTCCCGGCAGGAACAGGCCCTTGCAGCCCAGGTTCCCATGACCAATTACGGTCTTGCCATCGCATCCCTAACCGGCATTATCGGGAAAGTGACCATACCGGGAGCATGAAAAGTCCAAAAAGGCAAAAAAAAGCCACCAAGCTAGTCAGAGGAAGAAATCCTTACTCCCTCTGCTCCCGGCGGCAAATTATTCAAACTGTACGTTCTAACAGAAAGAATCTATCAGAATGCTGCAGCCAGCTGACTGAAAGTCCAAACAACTTCGGTGCGTTCAGCTTCCACTTTGGCTTTCTTCTGCTTTTTTTGAGACTGAACTGATTCAAACGAAAGTCCACGAACATTGGTGTCACGTTCGATCATAGTGTTAAACTGATAATTCTGAGTCATATAATTCATAGAGTTACTCTCCTTACTCTGTTAATTCGTCGTTGTTGACATTAATATACCTTCTTCACTTTCAATCGACTACAATTAATTTTGACTATTTTTAGGCTTATATTGATACAAACTGCGAAATCTGCAATCATTTTCATATCATTTTTCGCCCATTTTGACATTTTAACCTTATTTTGACTGATTTACCAACTATATTGACATATCCTGCCGAATATGCCTATTTTGACATATGGACCAGTTGATCAAAGACCAGGCAATTCTTGAACACATCAACAATACCGACACCCTTCCCGTTGCCTTCTATACGCCAACTGAAAGCGAAACCAATACTTTGACCTGCCTGCACTGCGTAAGCGTGCCCATTCACTGGCATGAATACATAGAAATACTCTACCTTCTTGAAGAATCCATGACCGCCGTCGTTCAGTCAGAAACATTCAAACTGACCTATGGTGATATGCTGATTGTAAACAGCGGAGAATTGCATTCAACCCAGTTAATAACAGAATCATCCGACAGCCAGTATACCTTGCTTCAAATTCCTTACACCCTTCTTGATCAACTTCTTCCAGGATTTGATTCGCTTCGGTTCGACAGTTACATAACCGCAGAAGCCATAGCAGCGACTCCTGGTCTTAAAGAACATCTGTCTGCCATGGAGAACATATACCACGACCAGCTGGACGGCTGGCAGCTCGATTTTAACGCTGCCCTGTATGGCTTTTTATCATCCCTTTATAAATATCACAGTCACAAACTCATCGATACAAAAGTTTCAGAGACCAATACCCGGGATATGGGCCGAATGATTGAAATTGTTGAGTGGGTCCGCGCAAACTGCACCACGAACATTACCCTAGAAGATGCAGCCAGTCAGGTAAACATAACGAAAGAGTACTTCTGCCGTCTGTTCAAGAAATATACCGGACAGACTTTCCTTGATTACCTGACAACCGTGCGTACCATGAACCTATATGAAGATCTGCGGAATTCTGATGCCAGTCTTGAACGTCTCCTGGAAAAAAACGGCATTACCAACTATAAGACATTCATGCGCACCTTCAAAAATCTGTACGGCATAACTCCGCGACAGGTTCGGAAGCAATAACCACCTGTAGTGTCACTGTCACAATTTGTGTAGAATACAATCCATAAGGTTTTCATAATGAATTTACAAAAACTTCAGCAGAACGATTCACTGGGAAAAATCCTGATTAACATGTTGCTTGCTGCCTTTTCCCTTTTTGTTAACGGTTTTGGCGTATATCTGACCATTCATGCCAATATTGGAGCCGCCCCCTGGGATGTATTCAATCTGGGTATTTCCCATACCTTTGGCATCCTGTATGGAAATGCATCCATTACGGTTTCTCTGATTATCCTTACCATCGATATCATCATGCGTGAACCTATCGGCATTGCCATGATTATCGATTCCATCGTCGTTGGAAAATCCGTAGACCTGTTCAACTACCTTAACTTTGTTCCAGTGCCATCAACCCTGATTGGCGGTATCATCATGACTATCATCGGTCTTTTCATCATTGGCTACACACAGGGAACCTATATGATGGCATCTCTTGGCTGCGGTCCCCGCGACACCCTGCTGGTAGGCCTTAAACGCCGCCTTGCCAAGATTCCTATCGGTGGTATCAGCATTGTACTGCTGGCCTGTGTTACCGGTATCGGCTATCTGCTGGGCGGTCCCGTCGGAGTTGGAACCATTCTCTGTGCATTCTGTGCCGGTCCCATCATGCAGTTTGCCTTCCAGACCATCAGATTTGATGCCGTAGGAATTAAACACCAGTCACTTCTGGATTCCTGGAAAGTAATCACCAGACGATAAACCGCATCAGCCGTCGCCATAACTAAAGTCTCACTTCCTCATTCCGGTAACCCAATCCGTTATCCCAACATCACACCCTTTCATCCCGAACTCGTTTCGGGACCCTTACTCCTTTTTTTACTTCCTCCTGTATTTTCTTCATTTGACTTTTTAATTTTAATGTTTATAATAATATTTTAGTTAATATTAAAATGAATTTTCGAGGATATATGCACAAAGGACGGCTGTTTTTTTTAGCCTGCATTTACATGGGAGTCTTTATGAGCTGTGATACATCAAATGCAGTACAATCCACTATAACCGGCGATCTTAAACGGGTTTCCATTCATGATCCCTGTATCGTAAAACTACATTCCGAAAGCAGCACTGCAAACGACGAGCCACTGTACTATCTGTTCGGTACTCACGGCGTAGCGGGCCGGTCATCAGATCTTGCCAATTGGGAAAGTTTTACCAACGGTTATGCCAAAAAGAACAATGTTCTGTACGGAACCCTGGCAGAAAACCTGAAAGTTCCCTTTGCCTGGGCAGGATACAATGATGCAGACTGCACCGGCGGATTTGCCGTATGGGCTCCGCAGGTATTCTGGAATCCACACTATATCAATGATGATGGCACTTCCGGCGCCTGGATGATTTATTTCTGCACCTCATCAACCTACTGCCGATCCTGTATCGGATATGCCGTTTCAGACCACATTGATGGTGGATATACCTACAAAGGGACTCTGGTATACTCAGGCTTCACTGAGACCAGTGCAAAAGACAAAAAAAGCAAAATTGACAAAAAATGGACAAATACAAATCTCCCCTACCTGATGGAATCCGGTCGGATAGATTCAGGACTAAATCCTGAGTGGGTGGCTGGGAATACTTACAACACTGATTACGCCCCTAACGCCATTGATCCAGGTCTCTTTTTTGACGCAGATGGACGGCTCTGGATGACATACGGATCCTGGTCAGGCGGCATTTATATTCTGGAAATTGACCCTGTCACCGGGAACGCGTTATATCCGGGGCAAAACGGATTCACTACTGATGGCCGCGTCATAGACAAGTATTTTGGCACACAGATTGCCGGTGGACACACTCTGTCTGGAGAAGGACCATTTGTGGTTTATGATGCAACAACGGGCTGGTATTATCTTTATACGACCTACAATTATCTTGATTCAGTATCCGGATACAACATGCGGCTGTTCCGTTCCCAATCGCCGGACGGACCATATGTTGATGCCGTCGGTAACACTGCATTATTTGACTCAAAACGTGACAACTACTTTGAAAAAGGCATCAAGGTCATGGGAAATTACCATTTCACAGAAAGTGACGGATACCGTTCTCCCGGCCATTGTTCCAGCTTTATTGATGATGACGGCCAGATGTACCTGTTCTACCATACCCGTTTTGAAAACGCTGGGGAGCACTTTGAAGTACGGGTTCATCAGCAGTTTGTCAATGAAGAAGGCTGGCCGGTAACCGCCGTATTTGAGAACCGGGGAAACAAACTGGCTTCAGAAGGATACAGTAAGAAAGAAATTGCCGGCGACTATGAGTTCATAAATCACGGACTTAT
>JAZLGC010000091.1:0-39898 GCA_045616125.1 Treponemataceae bacterium
GGTACTGCTTTTGGTGCAGTGAAAATCCTTCATCAGCTGGCCCACCGGGTCTTCTCCGGACCACTCTCCGTTCACATATAGTATATGTAGTTGGTCATGAAATGGCAAATATCTGTCGCCACATAACACGAACCGCTCAACCGGATACAGAGCCTGGTTCTCATGCCAGTAATCGTGCTCAGTAATAAAAATGATGTAGGTTTCCGGCAGATTCTCACCAAAAACACCCGGGTTTTTAACGTTGGCATCAAGAACCGAACTATTGCGGCGGGCCCGTTTTGGCTTGGCGCCCCGATTATCGCGCTGCACTTCAATGTTGTACTGCTTGCCGGTAGCATCAACTGCCATGATATCCAGCCGTGCTGTCTGCCCGTGCAGGTTGGGCAGTTCCTTCTGTCCTTCTGCCTTTAATACTTTAAGATCTTTGTTGAGCAGTATCTTTAATATGTACTCAACACATTCATTCTGGCCGGCAAGACATGCTGTCATGAACACATCATCAAACAGACACAGGTCTTCCAGCGGCTTACCGAATTTTTCATTTGCCATAGGGCACCTCCGTAATACTACGGTATAGTTATTGACCCCGAAATGAAAAAAAATTGCAGGTTTCAGAAAAAAAGTTGCAGAATGCTGCAGACTACGCATACATAGTCTGGATTTTCCGGGCCAAGGCTTCGGCAAGGTAGCGGTGGTTTTCTTTGTCCATGTGTTCCTGGTCAACGGCAGATGGTACGGCGTAGTCGCTGGCAGAAAGAAAATCAGTATGCCAGTGCTCGGATACCTGCTGATAGGCGGTCTTCAACCGTTTGGAAACCTCTACCGATGTCCTGTCAAATTCCGGATCATAGTGTTCTTCCCATACCCGATCACCCAAAAGGATTGGGGATACCAGAAGAATACGGATATCGGGATTGAATGCCTTAATCTGCTGGATCAGTTTTTCAATGCCTAAAGATATGATTTTTTCATTTGTCTTGAAACAGGTTTTCATGTCGTTGGTGCCCAGCATCAGGATAACAAGGTTGGTATCGCTGTGGCTTTCAAGGGTAACAGGCAAGGTCTGGGTACCTTTGCGTCCTTCACGGAAAAAATCTTCAAATACGGTGGTTCTTCCACAAAGCCCTTCTTCCGTAATATGAAACTGCTTTCCCAGCTTTTCAGAAAGAATGCCGGTCCAGCGTTCCTCTCTGCAATTCTTATCTTTTTCCTATTTGTGCACTAGGTAATACAGATACTATAGATTTGCAGAAATCTATGGAAATACTAATTTTGAATGTTTTTTAATAGGTTTTAGTTATATATCAGACTCTGTACCAGCCGTTCCAACCCCTTTTCCAGATACTCCCGGCTGGTTGCCACGTTGATTCTCTGGAACTTCTGACCTTCCTGTCCAAAGATATTGCCCGGGTCAAGCCACAGGTTGGCTTCCCGGGTAATGCGGCGGTTCTGTTCTGCATCGTCATAGGGTAGGTCAGAGCAGTCAATCCACAAAAGATAGGTGGCATCGGGCTTCCGGCATTTCAGTACCCCCTTTGATTCCCGGGTAATATACTCAACGGCAAAATCCAGGTTTTTACTGATATAGTCACGGGCTGCAGTAAACCAGGATTCACCGTTCCGGTAGGCTGCTTCTGCCGCTGTCAGCCCCAAAAGAGACGGCTCATCGTAGCCGGTACAGTCGCGTACTTTCCAGAACTTTTTCCGCAGTTCTTCGTTAGCAATAAAGATGTTGGAAACCTGCAGTCCCGCCAGGTTAAAGCTTTTGCTGGGGCTGGTGCAGGTAACGGTCAGCTGTTCAATTTCCGGGGAAAGGGATGCAAAAACGGTGTGCCGGTTGGGTTCCCAGACAAAATCAGCGTGAATCTCATCGCTGACCACAACTACCCGGTGCTTCAGGCAGATGCCGGCAATACGTTCCAGTTCTTCTTTTGTCCAGGATTTGCCGCCCGGATTGTGCGGATTACACAGCAAAAAAAGCCCGATGTGGTTTTCTTCGATGGTTTTCTCAAAATGATCAAAATCGATTGAGTAGTTGCCAAGCCCATCTTTGTCTTTTCCCCAGCGGAGGGGAGAAGTTACCACGGTGCGCCCGTTATTCAGAATGACGTTTCTGAACGGGTAATATACAGGTGTCTGTATCAGGACTGCATCTCCCGGCCGGGTAAAGGCGCTAATAGCAGTTGCCAGGGCAAATACAACGCCGGGTGTTTCCACCAGCCATTGACGCTGCACGGTGTAGTGATGGTGGATCTTCATCCAGTCTGCAACGGCAGAAAAGTAATGTTCTTTTATATTGGTGTACCCGAAGATGCCGTGGTCAATGCGGTTGTGAAGGGCTGTAAGAATTTCCGGGGCAGTCTTGAAATCCATGTCGGCTACCCAGTAAGAAAGGCAGTCGTCCCGGTGACCCCGTTCCCGGGTAAAGTCAAATTTCAGACAGTCCGTCCCCTTCCTGTCCACCAATGAAAAATCGTATGCCATCATAATCCCCTTAATTAATTCGCAGCGCCTGCTCCAGATCTGCAATTAACTCATCGGCATTTTCAATCCCAACGCTCAGCCGCAAAAGGTTATCCGTAACCCCTGCCTTTTCCCGAAGTTCCTTAGGAATGGAGTTGTGGGTCTGGGTAACCGGATAGGTAATAAGACTTTGAACGCCGCCAAGACTTTCTGCAAAACTAATCAGCTTGAACCGTGAAAGAATCTCCGGAACCCGCTGGGCATCGGCCACATAAAAGCTGATCATGGCGCCAAAGCGTTTTGCCTGTTTTTTCTGGATATTCCGCTGGTCTTCGGGGGTAAATCCTGCATAGAACACTTTTTCTACAGCCGGATTAGTCGTAAGGTATGCCGCAATTTTTTCTGCATTGTCACAGGACTTTTCCATGCGGAGCGGCAGGGTCTTTATTCCCCGCAGAACCAGCCAGCTGTCAAAAGGAGAAAGGTTTCCGCCTTCGCTCATGGCCTGGATTCTGAAAAAGTCATCGTTTTCTTTTCCGGAATAGCATAAAAAGCCGGCAACCACATCATTGTGGCCGCCAAGGTATTTGGTTCCTGAGTGTACGATGCAGTCTGCTCCCCACAGTTTCGGCTGCTGCAGATAGGGCGAAAGAAAGGTATTGTCTACACACAGGGTGCCGCCCTGCCGGTGGATAAGGTCGGCGCAGAACTGAATGTCAGTAATGCGCATCATGGGATTCGACGGGGTTTCAATAAAGATGGCTTTGGTTTCCGGGCGGATAGCGGCTGCAAGTTTTTCCTTGTCGCTGGTGTCCACATATTCAAAGGTAATGCCGTACCGGCTGTAGATGCTGAACATACGCCAGGTTCCGCCATACAGGTCTTCGCTGACAAGTACATGGTCGCCGGGAACAAACTGCTTTACCCAGATGGAAATGGCAGACATGCCTGAAGAAAAGGCAAGGGCGTATTCGGTTTTTTCAAGACAGGCAACGGTTTGTTCCAGTTCCAGACGGGTAGGGTTCAGTCCGCGGCTGTAGTCAAATCCTGATGAATGATACAGGTCCGGATGGGCAAAGGTTGATGAAAGGATGATGGGAGTGCTTAACGCACCGGTTTTTGATTCTGTTTTTGTCCAGCCATGGGCACAGAAGGTTTCGGTAGAAATAGGTATGTCCCCACAGGGACAGGGGCTTTCTCCGTGAGCCCCGTTTCCATTAATGCTGACTGTCATACGTATCCTCTATAAAGTGGTGTTATCACTGTACGGAAAACAGCCGGTTTTGAATAATACAAAATTTGGATAATAAGGCATAAGAAAAATTTATAACCTATAAAACTAGTAGGGATATAGACAAGAACTATATATTTTCCCCATAATGCGATATGACCTTACAGCAACTGAAATATGTTATCGGCATATCGGAAACCGGCTCCCTGAATAAAGCGGCAGAAACACTGTATGTTTCCCAGCCTTCGCTTACGGCAGCCATTAAAGATGTGGAAAATGAATTTGATGTCATCCTGTTCAACCGCTCACGCAAGGGAATCAGCCTGACCAACGAAGGAAAAGAATTTGTCCAGCAGGCTCGCCAGATCTATGCGCAGTTTGAACATCTTGTTGATACCTTTGATCCGTCAAAAAAACGGAAGAAGAAGTTTGCCGTCAGCTGTCAGCATTATTCGTTCTGTGTAAAGTCATTCATCAACCTGATGAAAAAATATGAAGCAGAAAATGCCGCTGCCCAGTACGAGTTTGCCATTAACGAAACCCGTACCCTGACGGTTATTGATGATGTTGCGACCATGCGCAGTGAAATCGGTATCCTGAACCTTACCGGCTTTAACCGCACCTATATCACTAAGCTGCTGAATGCCAACGAACTGGTGTTTACTCCCCTTGTTTCCTGCAAAGCCTATGTGTATCTGTGGAAAAATCATCCCCTGGCAAAGAATGCGTTCATTACTTTTGAAGACCTGAAGCCATATCCGGTCCTCATGTTTGACCAGAATGCCATGAGTTCCCTGTATCTGACGGAAGAAATCTTTGCTGACCGTGAATACGACAAAATCATCAAGACTACCGACCGGGCAACTAACCTGAACCTGATGATCGGCATGAACGCGTACTGCCTGTGTTCCGGCATCATCAGCAGCGAACTGAACGGGGCTGATTTTGTTGTCATTCCCTTTACGGATTCCGAGAATGCTGATGATACCATGGAAATCGGGTACATTTCAAAATCAAACGTACTGCTGTCAGCTGCCGGAGCAGATTATCTGGACGAACTGCGCCAGTATCTGAAAGATTTTTAAGAAGACTGGGTGATGAAGTCCATGTCTGGAATTGACGGAGTCACACGAATTACTGTTTTTATAACATTTTACTTGCATTCTGAAAGTATTATGAGTATACTTTGCGTGTACGTACACGCGTTGCACGTGCACGTGCACATCGATGGCGCGGTTGGGAGCGCTGCGGTGAACACATTCATTTCAATATTGGAGACCAGTATGGATAAAATGACCAACATCCCAGACGTAAAACTGGGTATTATCGCTGTAAGCCGCGACTGCTTTGTTATTTCTCTGTCAGAAAAACGCCGCGCAGCTGTTGTAAAAGCTTTCGCTGGAAAAGGCGAAATCTATGAAGCAAAAACAACTGTAGAAAACGAACTGGATATGCTGAAGGCTGTTGATGAAGTAACAAAAGCCGGATGTAACGCCCTCGTTGTATTCCTGGGTAACTTTGGACCAGAAACTCCAGAAACCCAGATTGCACAGAAATTCGACGGACCATGTATGTTCGTTGCAGCTGCAGAAGAAAGCCAGAATGACCTGATTAACGGTCGTGGTGACGCTTACTGTGGTATGCTGAACTGTTCATACAACCTGAACCTGCGCAAGATTCCTGCAATCATTCCTGAATACCCTGTTGGAACCGCAGATGACATTGCCAACATGATCGTTGACTTCATCCCAGTTGCCCGCACCATCATCGGTCTTAAAAACCTTAAGATCATTACCTTCGGACCTCGCCCACAGGACTTCTTCGCTTGTAACGCACCTATCAAAGCTCTGTATGACATTGGTGTAGAAATCCAGGAAAACTCAGAACTGGACCTGCTGGTTGCTTACCGCAAACACAAGGACGACCCACGTATTGCTGATGTTGTTAAAGACATGGCAGAAGAACTGGGCGTAACCGGTAACAACTATCCTGAACTGCTGCCACGTATGGCTCAGTTCGAACTGACCCTGCTGGACTGGATCGAAGCAAACAAAGGCTGCAAAAAATACGTTACTCTGGCAGACAAATGCTGGCCTGCATTCCCAGAAGAATTCGGATTTGAACCTTGCTATGTAAACAGCCGTCTGGCTACCCGCGGTATCCCAGTTGCCTGTGAAGTAGATATCTACGGTGCTCTGTCTGAATACATCGGTACCTGTGTTTCCGGTAAACCTGTTACCCTGCTGGACATCAACAACTCTGTACCAGCTGACATGTACGAAGAAAGCATTAAAGGTAAATGCGACTACGACTACAAACTTAACGATACCTTCATGGCATTCCACTGTGGTAATACCCCATTCTGCTGCCTGAACAAAGCATGCAACCCTGGTGTAAAATATCAGCTGATTCAGCATCGTCTGCTTGAACCAAAAGATTCTGAACCAGACTTTACCCGTGGTACTCTGGAAGGCGATATCGCTGCCGGCGACATTACCTTCTTCCGTCTGCAGACCACTCCAGACACCCGCCTCCAGGCATACGTTGCTCAGGGTGAAGTTCTGGACGTTGCTACCCGTTCATTCGGTGGTATCGGTGTATTTGCAATTCCTGAAATGGGCCGCTTCTACCGCCACGTTCTGGTTGGTAAACAGTACCCACACCACGGTGCAGTTGCATTCGGTCACTACGGAAAAGCTCTGTGGACCGTATTCAAGTTCCTGCAGGTTCCAGATGTTGCATACAACCAGCCTGCTGGTCAGCTCTACAAAGACGAGAACCCCTTCGCCTGATGTTGTCGGCGCATAAGGTTGTTCAGAATCAACCGTCATGCTGAACTTGTTTCAGCATCTCATGTATTTGTAGATTCCGAAACAAGTTCGGGATGACGAATTGCGCCGGGATAACAGATCCCGGTGGCATGACACTTAAAAGACCGCCTGTACTTTCAGGCGGTCTTTTTTTTTGGTATACTGCTTCTATGACTACAGAACAGCTGTCTAAAGAAATATATTCCCGCTATGGTGCAGTTCGTCGCGCCCGCGGCATTTACTTATATACTGAAAAAGGTGTTCGCCTTACAGACTGCTATCTTGACGGTGGCAGGGCAATCATGGGATATGGCACCGGTAAAGCCCGCACCCAGTTTAAGGATACCTTTGAGCGCGGTGCCAACGGTGTGTACGCAAGCGGATTTGAAAGCCGTTTGATAACTGCCGTTCGTCATCTTCTTCCCGAGTGTTATTCAGTAATCCGCTGGTGGAATGATGAAACCATTGCCGGTGCACAGATGCTTTCCGGCGGAGAATCCGATGCTGTTCTCTGGCGTCCATTTCTGGATTTCGCTGCAGTACCGGAAAAAAATATTGCAGGCTATCCTGTAGCATCTGTAACCTGGCCTTCTGCTGAAACGCCTGATCAGCTGCCCGATGTAATCCAGCTCATTCCTCCTTTCAGTTGGGCCGGCATTCCTCATCTGTATGCCTTTAAGTCTGTTTCCGAAACGTCAGTTCCACCATCCGATACCATTGCCGCACCTCTTCTTGTGGCCATGGCACGTGCATTTTCTGACCTGAAATCATTTCTTGCGACATACACTGATGACGACTTTGCCCGCAACACCCGGGCTCTCTCTCCTTGGTTTACCCGCAAAAGCATCTGGCTGTTTTATACCGGCGCAGTTTCAGACTATGACTCACTGGTTCTGACAGCTCTTGAAGCCGGCATTATTCTCCCTCCCGATCCTGTTACGCCAGCAATTGTTCCATTCCGGGCAAACCCCGGTGACCTGAAAAAACTGGCCGGGGCTGCAGCATCCTGTGGTGCAGGGGCCTCTCAATGACATCTCCCGTTATCATTGCTGCTGCAATCCGCCTGATTACCGGTGGATTTGCTGCTTTTTTTGCAATCATTCTCTGGCCCCGTATCCGCGACGCTGCCTGGATGTGTATCATTGGCGGTGTCATCATTACCTATGCCGGTATTATCTATGATATGCTGATTCTCTTTGGTGTTCTCAGCGGTAATGAACTTGTTGTGTCAGGAATATCCGTTCTACCTCTTGCTTTTGAACTGGTGCCTCTTCTTTTGTACAGTATTGGCTTTATCATCATGGGAGTGCGTAAACGTAAGTATTAACGCTTTGTGTTAATCTGGAATTTCCGTGATATAATGAATGCAAATCTTTTACACGGAGAGTTTTTATGTCACTTTCAAAAAAATCCATCGGATTGTTCATTACTCAGATTGCCATTGCAATCCTTTTGATTGTCATGGGTATTGCTACTGTTCAGCTTAATTCCAGTGGATCAGGAATTGCCGGTCTTGATAATTTTGTCGGTTCAGCAAGAGCCAGTGTCAGCGGTAATGAAATTGCCAGCGCTGTGTATAGTCTGCTTGGCAGATCCAGCACCCTTGCAAAACCGATTATTCTTATTCTTGGTATCTGTGAAATTCTTGGCGGTGTATTCCTTTGTGTTGACCTGTTTGTCAGCACCGGAAAGCTGCAGAACCTGTTTATCCTGATTATCGTTATTATGTGGTGTGTTGTTATCGTACTGGTTGATTTCCTGGGAAATGCCGGTATTACCAACGTTAACTGGCAGTCTGCATCTGCTATTCTTTCTTATCTGAGAGGTCTTGCAAGTCATCTTTTGATTCTTGGTGCCATGTTCACCGTAATGGGAAAATAAGCTGAAGAGGCAGGCAATAGCAAATAATTTTCAAAACTGCTATACTTGGGAGGATGGTCCAATAGCTCAGATGGATAGAGCGGCTCCCTCCTAAGGAGAAGGTCGCACGTTCGACTCGTGTTTGGATCGCAACCTAAAAAAAAGGATGTCGTAGGACATCCTTTTTTTGTTTTTCAGAAATTGTAGTATACGCCTTGTTTTGCAAATCCCACGAATCCGTCAGATTCCGGATTAAAATCCCGCCAGTTGTCGCCATAATGACACAGTATGGTTTTTGCCTTAATTTCCGGGGGAAGTGTTGCAAGGTCTGCATAACTGGCATGTACGCCGCCTTCAGAAAGCTGACAATCATGGATGATGTACTCAATAGTCGGATATTTTTCCATCATCCATGTCAGCAGGTCAGGATCAAACCGGGTATCACCAGTAAACAGAATGCGGTCATCTATCAGAATCCCGGTACTGTAAAAAGTATTATCCCAATTTGAAACTTCCCCTTCCATGTGTTTGGTGCGGAAAATCTTTAAATTGATATTTTCACACCAGGTTTCATATAAAGGACGGGGAGTCATTGCAAGAATCTGAGGTTTTACCTGGGTAAAATAATCCTCAAATTCCAATGGCCCGCCGGTAAGACTCTCTCCGTAAGTCTGGCCGCCGCTTAATGAAAAATCCCACAGGATAGTTTTGTAATTATCATCGATATACATAACCGGCTTTTTACCGGATACATACCGGCCCATAAAAGCCATTTCTTCAAGACCACCAATGTGATCTGCATGAGAATGTGTTACCAGGATATTTTCTATCTGGGTAATAACAGATCCGTACTGCCATAACGCATGGGAACAGATTGTTCCACAGTCTACCAGCAGATGATCGTTACCTTTGATAATAAGCAGATTTGTCTGATAATGTTCTCTAGAAAAAGCACTTCCTACCCCAATAAAGAAAAGAGACAGATTTCCATCGTTTGTTAGTTTCAGACTGCCTTCAAGTGGGGTAATGTTCATAATATCTCCTGATAACGGAAATACTATAGCGCAGCGATTTTAGTTTGTCAGACAAGAAGTGTAGAAATTATATGGATTATTTCCGGCCCGTCTACCAGAATTCCCCCCATGCCCAGATTTATGGGTGTTGCAAGGTCTACATCGTAACGGTCGCCAATAGAAACAATTTCTCCGGCGGAAAGTCCTAACGTTTTTGCCGCCAGTTGAAAGCAGCGTTCATGCGGTTTGCTATAACCGGTATCTTCAAGGCCCAGTACTGCATCAAAGCAATCTTCAATGCCTAACGCAGCAAGATTCTTGTGGCCGGTAAGGCATGAATTATTGGTCAGGGCAACAATCCTGAATCTGTCATGCAGATTTAGCAGTGTATCATGAAGTTTGGGGTCAGGAGAAAGATAACCTTCCGGGTTTATCAATGTTTTTCGCCACTCAATGCTCTGTTCCAGTGATATGCCAAAAGAAAGCATAATGTTTGCAAGCGATGTTTTTGCTCCGTTATGTGCAGCAGCATATTCTTTCCGTGCAAGGTCAACACGCTGTCTTGCTTCCTCATTTGAAATTCCCAGCATTTTTGCCCAGGCGCGAACCTGACAGTCACCCTGTTCTTCGCAATAGGCATCGTTTTTGTACAGCGTGCCGTCAATATCAAAAATAAGTCCGCGGGTGTGTGCAGGAATATTGAACAGTTGATACGGTGTACTCATTCTGCATCTCCTGTTGCATCGTCATGGGCCTTTGCTTCTACCAATGACTTCCGTCTGATGTAGTCTGCATATTGCTGCTGATATCGTTCCCTGCGTGTTTTATCGGGGTAGTAGACCATATCAGTGTGTACCAGATCATTGGCAGCACTGGTAATGCTGTCATAATGCCCCAGCCCATACAGTGCACAGATTGCGTTTCCGGTAATTTCTGCGTCTGCGCAGCTTGAAACTTTTATCGGCAGCCCCATGATATCGGCTTTCATCTGCAGCCATTCAGTATTTTTTGCCTGCCCACCAGTACAGGTCATGCTCCGATAGGGAGAAATTCCTGCCTGGTTTGCTGTGGTTAGCAGGTGAACAAGCTTTCTCTGTACTCCAAAGGCAATATCAAGAAGCAGTTCATATCCGTCACTTTCCTGATGCTGCATAAGCCATGAAACACAGGTGCGGTACGGCATGTCGGCGTACAGGTTCTCGTATTTCCAGTCAGTAAAGCGGGAGCCACTGTCTGGAATAAGAACGCTTGCATTCCACAATGGAGCAACAGGGGAGGGGAGAGTTCTGATGCCGGCAGCTTCCAGTGGAGATGCGGTGCACAGATTGATTCCCTCACTTGAACCAGCACGGTCACAGATTTTTCCGGGTTCCAGAGTGTTGGTTCCGATGAGTGCGATGGTAAAATCAGGCCCCCCGCAGAACACCGGTGGCATGTAATGTTGGCCAAGATGTATTTTCTCAGCCATGGCGGGAAGTAGAGTTCCTGCAGTTTCACCAAATTCCACAAACGGGGGAAGTTTCTGCGGCGGGATGCCAAAAAGAAGACAGCGTTCTTCGTCCCAATAGGCGTGAGTATACCGACTGTCCGGAAGCAGTGTCTGTTTATTCCCGGTTAACTGGTATACCAGATATTCCGGTACACTGAGAATTCCCGTGGGACAGTTCCACATATCGTCATTACAGTGCTTTACATGGAGAATGCGGGGAAGAAAAAGTGAGAACCCGGGATCCAATGCAAGAACCTGTGTCACAGGTTCTCCTTCAGTGTAGGGTTCATTCCAGAGATAGGACCCTTCTTCATTGGCAAGGCTGGGGCCGTTACCGGAAATACTGATGGCACAGATATGGGGTGGTGGCTCATCCCGCCGGTCCAGTGCCTTATGTAAAGAAAAAGCAGCTTCTGCAAGGGCATGCAGCCACCGGTCAGATCCACGGCGGTAATCAATGCTCTCAGAAACTGCTTCTAAAACAATTCCATTTTCAGTAACAAACGCAGCTTTCAGTGAAGATGTTCCGATATCGGCGCAAAAAACTGCGTTTGTCATGGATTATGCGTTCTTAGAATCTGGTTTAGATTCTGGTTTTGCAGGTTTTACCAGTTTTTCAATGATATTGCGGTTGTCCAGCAGATCACTGAGCGACTGATTATGGTGCAATCTTGCTACAACGTTTGCAAAGAGACCGCTTACATTGGTGTTAATGTACCATTCACAATTCAGAAGTTCTTCGTGATAAACGGCATTGGTACCGATAATGCGGTAAAACAGACCTTTTTTGTAGGCTTCATTAAACTGTTCAATAGCGTTTCCGGTAAAGAATGGCAGTGAAATTGCTGCAATAACTTTGGTGGCTCCCTGTTCTTTCAGGAATTCCATGGCTTTCAGCAACGTTCCACCGGTACCAAGCATATCATCTGCAAGGAATGCAACTTTTCCGTGAACATCGCCAAGCAGTTTTACTGACTTAATGTTCGTATCATGGGCATTCTGAGTAACGATGGAATAGTCACGTTCTTTGTAAATCAGCGCCAGTGGCTTTTTGAGCCCGGTTGCATAGAACTTGTTACGGTCTACTGCACCGGTATCAGGAGAAACAACTACAAAGTTATCTTCGTCGTTGGAAAGGTCAACCAGTTTTGCAAGTTCGCGGATAATCTGATAGCTGGCGTGCAGGTTTTCAATCTGGGCACCGGCAAAAGCATTTGCAATTTCGCGAGAGTGGATATCGAGGGTGATGATGCGTGAAACACCAAGATTTTCGTAGATATGACCAAGGAGAGAAGCGGTAAGACCTTCGCGTCCCTTCTTTTTATGCTGGCGGCTGTAAGGATAAACCGGAAGAACCAGTGTAATGCGTTCTGCTCCGGACTGGCGTGCTGCGTCAATGGTAACCAGCAGCGACATGATGTGGTCGTTAACAGAAAGTTTCAGTTTGTTTTTTCCACCATTCAGTGCAATTTCCTGGTGGTTTTCAACGTCCTGGAAAATGTAAACGTCTTTACCGCGAATACAGTCTTTAATTTCTGTTTTGAATTCTCCGTTCATGAAGTAGGTGAATTCACAGTTACATTTGAATTCCGGCGGACGATAGTGTGATACGTTTCCACGAACACACAGGTCAGAAGTCTGTAAATCATTGTAGTAATTTACATCCTTAATCAATTTTTCCTTGTCTACATCGTAGCGCTGGGAAATAACATCACGTTTCAGGTTGAAGCGGTGTTTATACATGTGACGGAGATGTGCAATTACCTCGTTTGCAAATACTTCGCCACCCGGACAAGCAATAATCGAAAGATTCGTTGGCTCGGAATATGGCATGTAAAAGTTACCCCTCGTAACAGCGTGTTGCTGTTCGTTTTAAGACGTGATAGTTGTACCATGGAACGATAAAAACTTCAAGGCAAGCGTAATGTTTTCCGCTATTTGCAAAGCCTTTCCATATGATATATACTTGCACTTGACGAAAGGGGTTGCATTTGTTAAGATAGCGCACTAGCAATTCCCCGCATTGCTTGCAATTTTGTACATTACTTTTAGGAAGGTTTTCGATATGTCTAGAAGATGTGAAATCTGTGGTAAAGGCTCTCTGAGCGGTAATAAAGTATCTAAATCAAAGAACCATGTTCGCCGCACCTGGAAGCCAAACATTGTTGAAGTAAAAACTGAAATTGGCGGTACTACCTGCACCGTTAAAATGTGTACCCGCTGTCTGCGCAGTGGTTATGTAACCAAAAAGGTTTGATCTTTAACGTACGTTACGGCAAAGCGAAGGCGCCCCGACCGGATTTTGATGCAATCCGAGTACGAGGGCGTTTTTTTTTGCTCTGCATGAAAACGGATTACCTGGAATGTTTACGGTCAGAGCCAAAGGAAGATAAATGAAAATTTCTTGTATTGCAGCTTGTACTCAAAACAATGTCATTGGAAATAATGGCCGTATTCCATGGTTTATTACTGGTGAACAGAAGCGGTTCAAGGAATTGACAACAGGTCATGTTGTCATTATGGGGAGAAAAACCTTTGCAGAAATTGCTGCAAAACTTGGTGGCCCGCTGCCAAACCGTAAGACTATCGTTCTTTCACAATCCATGAATCAGTCGTCAGTTTCTGATAATCCGGAATCTTCAGGTGTTTGGTATGCCTCATCGGTGGATCAGGCTCTGGCTGTCGCTTCTAAGATTGTTTCATCGCCGTCTGAAGAAATATTCATTGCAGGAGGCGAATCACTATACCGTGCCTTCATAAATCTTTCTGACACCCTGTATCTGACAGAAATTGATGCTGTTATTCCAGGCGATACGTTTTTTCCTGAATTTAACCGGAATGAATGGAGCAGACAGGTTATATCGGAACATCATGCAGAATTTAATTACCGCTATGTAACTTGGAGCAGAATAAAGCAATAAATGACAGAAGAAGGCAGTGTTGTCATTTCAATTTCGAAATACTATACTATCACCCAAAACTGTGCATAACTCCGGGACGATGTGATACCATAGAGGACTGCCGTCAGCGTTGAAAAAACGCCGGAAATGGCATTACACCGATTGCAGAATATTGAGAAATGAAAGAGGAAAAAATGGAACAGAGTTTTGTTATGTTGAAACCAGGCGTTCTTAATCGCCGTATCGTAGGTGAAGTTGTTTCACGTCTTGAAAAAAAAGGTCTTAAGCTTGTTGGTATGAAACTGATGCATATTACTCCTGCTCTTGCAGAACAGCATTATGCAGAACACAAGGACAAAAGTTTTTTTGCCGATCTTCAGAGCTACATTACCAGTGGGCCTGTTGTTGCAATGGTATGGGAAGCTGAAGACTGTGTAGCAACCGTTCGCCGTCTGGTTGGTGCTACCAAAGTTACTGAAGCTCAGCCGGGAACAATCCGCGGGGATTTTGCCCTGCACACAAATCTGAACATTATCCACGCTTCTGACTCACCAAAGAGTGCAGAACGTGAAATAGGTCTTTTCTTCAAACCTGAAGAAATTATCAGCTGGGAAGACCAGGCTTCACAATGGTATTAAGAGGTAAATGATGAATTCAACAATCGGTGTAATTGGTGGCGGTGCCTGGGGTACTGCCATGGCTCATGCTCTTGCAAAACCGGGCAATCAGGTAACAATCTGGGCTCTGGAGCAGGATGTATGTGACAGCATTAACAATGAACATGAAAATAAACGCTTTCTGCCGGGCTATCCACTGTCAGAAAATGTAAAATGCTCAAACAATCTGCAGGAAGTTGCTTCTGATAAGGAATTCCTTATTTTTGCCAGCCCGTCACTGTATCTGGCAAAGACAGCAGCTCAGCTGAAAGATGTTCAGAGTATTAAAGACGGTACCACTTGTATCGGTGTACTGACCAAAGGTTTTATTCCTTCAGAGAATGGCCCACGTCTTGTTCTGGAAGAACTGGAAAGTGCCCTTCCTGAATGGTATAAAGGCTGTTGTGTGTATATTGCCGGTCCAAGCCATGCAGAAGAAGTTGCCATGGGTAAAATCACCGGTCTTATTGCTGCCAGTGAAAATCCCAAAAACTCCATCAAAATGCGCGAACTGCTTCGTGAAGGCGGTCTTGTAGCATTCTCCAGTTTTGACGTAATTGGTGTTCAGGTGTGTGCCGCTGCCAAAAACGTTATTGCCTGTGTATTCGGTTGTGTTGATGCCATTGCAGAAACTTCAGATATGTTCGGTGATAATACCGAATCTCTGGTACTTGCTGCCGGTCTTAACGAAATTCAGACGCTGGGATTTGCCATGGGCGCAACTCACGCAGAAACCTTTACCAGTATTTCCGGTGTAGGGGATCTTGACGTTACCTGCCGTTCAAAATTCGGACGCAACCGCCGCTTTGGTCATGATATAATCAATAAAGATATTCTTGCTCCATTTAAGGATCTGGATGATCTTATTGCCCGCATCAGCGAAATCGGATACCTTCCTGAAGGTGCTGTTGCCTGTAAATATGTGCATCAGATTTCTGAAGCAAAGAACCTGAAACTGCCGCTGTGTAACGGCTTGTACAGAATACTGAATAAAGAAATTGAACCTCTTGATCTTCTTAAAGAGGTATTAAAATAAGCTGCTGCTTATTTTTTTAGGAGTCTCCCATGCTGGAAAAACTGACAAATACCTTTTCTGATGTTTTCAGAACTATTACCGGTAAATCAACCATTACCGAGAAAAACATCGAAGAGGCTGTAGACAAGATTAAGATGGCTCTGCTTGAAGCAGACGTTAACCTTCGCGTTGTACGCCGCTTTGTAAATAGTACCATTGAAGAAGCTAAAGGCGAAAAGGTTCTGCGTTCTGTAGATCCGGGCCAGCAGTTTATTAAAATTGTTTACGACAAACTGGTTGCCCTGCTGGGAGATACCAAAACTGACCTTAAACTGAAAGGGCCTGATACTCAGTCTGTAGTGCTGTTCCTTGGTCTGCAGGGTTCCGGTAAAACTACCAGTGCTGTAAAACTGGCAGCCCGCTTAAAGAAAGAAGGTCGTCATCCACTGCTGGTTGCCTGTGACCTTGTTCGCCCTGCCGCCATCGACCAGTTGTGTGTAAACGCTGCTAAAGCCGATATTCCGGTATATAAAGAAGACATTCCGCTGCCAGGAACTGCAAAAGATGCCGTACGCATTGCAAAAGCCGGTAAAGAATACGCTAAAAAGAATGGTCTTGATATCGTCATTGTGGATACTGCCGGACGTATGCAGATTGATGATGGCATGATGAAAGAAATTGCCGACATCAAGGATGTGCTGAAACCGGATGAAGTAATTCTGGTTGCAGACTCAATGACTGGTCAGAACGCTGTAGAAATTGCAAAGGCTTTTGATGAAGCGCTGCAGCTTACAGGTGTAATCCTTACAAAATTTGACTCAGATGCCCGCGGTGGTGCGGCTATTTCGCTCAAAAGTATTACCGGAAAGCCAATCCTGTATATTGGTACCGGTGAAAAAATTGAAGATTTCGAGCCTTTCCATCCTGAACGCATTGCCAGTCGTATTCTTGGTATGGGTGACGTTGTTTCTCTTGTTGAGAAAGCCCAAGAAACCATTGATATTGCAGAAGCTGAAAAACTGGCAAAGAAAATGCAGAGTAACGAGTTTACCCTGCAGGATATGCTTGATCAGCTGCAGCGCGTAAAGAAAATGGGGTCAATGCAGAGCATGCTGGAAATGATTCCTGGTCTTGCCGGACAGATTAATGAAGCTGATATTGATACCAGTGGCATGAAAGTTCAGGAAGCCATTATTCTTTCCATGACAAAAAAAGAACGTGAAAATCATCTGATTATTGGACCAAGCCGCCGCAAACGTATTGCTAAAGGTTCCGGCACTTCAGTTGCAGATGTGAACCGTCTTATCAAACAGTTTGAAAAGACACGTCTTGCCATGAAAAAGATGAGCCGCAACAAAGGTATGCAGGCCAGACTCATGTCACAGATGGGTAATATGGGTGGATTCGGAATGTAACAAAAAAGGCTGCCGTTCGTAAGAAAGGCAGCCTTTTTTTTGACTATACAATGTCAGCGGCGTTTTTCAGAAGCTGTCTGACAACCAATGCAGAGAAATGCGTAAGGAATGGCTTCCAGACGTTCCTGAGGAATGTGTTTACCACATTTCAGGCAAAGACCATATTTACCCTGTTCAATACGTGCAAGTGCATTATCAATCATCTTCATACGGTTCAGGTCTTTTGTTCCTAATGCTTCAAGCATTTTGCGGTCAACTACATCAGAAGCAACATCAACTTCGTCTTTTGCATCTTTATCATCAACTAATTTTTTGAAATCGTCGCTGTTTGCCATCAACTGGGCAATGATTTCCTGCTTCTGGGTAAGCAGTTCTTCTTTCATTTTTTTTGTAAATTCGTCAAGTTCCATAATAATAAACTCCCACTTTAATAATAACGGCTAATGAAACCCGGTTAGCCGGCGCAAGGCATTTCTTTGTCGGTTGACAAACAAGCGCCTAAACTCATAGAATTATATGCATGAAACCGTAAAAATGCAAATTTTTTTTGCAAGGTTTCCCAATACTTTGGAGGAAATGTGGCTAAAGAAGAAGCTATTGAGGTAGAAGGTATCGTAAAAGAAGCTCTGCCTAACACTATGTTCCGTGTTGAGCTGCAGAATAAACATGTTATTCTGGCTCACCTGTCAGGCAAAATGCGCAAGCATTACATCAGAATTGTACCCGGTGACAGCGTAAAAGTTGCTCTGTCTCCCTATGATTTGAACCGGGGACGTATCATCTTCCGCGAACGCTAATATACCCGGCTTCCGGATATCAACTTTCCGGACCATAAAAAAAAGACCACCTGCTGTTTCCAGCTGAGGTGGTTTTTTTATGGCAATATCCTTTTTTCACTCACCATCGTCATCATTCATAATGCCTGGTGCCACAATATATCCAATGGACTGTATAGCTCCAACAGCTCCTTTTATGATAGTGCTGATACAGAGAATTGGCCCGATTGGAAAGATGAACCAGGTATACCGTAAAAGAAGTACTCCAAGCAGAAATGAAAGAACATTACGCAATAACATATGAACGCCATCTCTGCGTGTTACAGGGCGTCTGAACGGCCGGTAACTGCCGTTCTGGTGTCCGCTGGTATTATACTGATTGTACTGCGAAGAATTATCGCTATTGCCGCTGTTCCATGTATAGGTGTAACGATAGGAACCGTTTCCGGTATTGCCACCGGCAGTATTGCCGAACCAATCCCAGAATGGATCACTGGAATAACCACCGTTGGAACTGTTGGAAGCCTGAGCATAGGCATCTGCAGAACCATACCGGTCATACTGTGCACGTTTTGATTCATCACTGAGAACGCTGTACGCTGCTGCCAGTTCCTTAAACTTCTCTTCGGCTTCTTTGTTGTCAGGATTTGTATCAGGATGATATTTAACTGCCAGTTTTCGGTAAGCTTTTTTTATTTCCTCTTGTGTAGCAGTTTTTGAAACACCCAGTACATCGTACAAATCTTTCATCGTATATTCACCTTTTTCTTTACGGCGTATCTGTTAATCAGCCTTGTTTTTTTCTCTGATCAGTACCCAGGTAGCGCCTTTTCCACCACCGGTTTTATCAGGATGACCAGATTCACCAAGACGATAGTCACGTTCAATAAAATGACGGACGGTAGCTGCAAGAACAGGGCCATCTTCTGAATGGTTTCCCTTTCCATGGATGATGAGAACTTTCCGAAGATTTCTTCGGCAGCATTCTGCAATAAAATCCTGCAGCCGGATAATGGCTTCTTCCTGTGTCAGACCGTGCAAATCAATCTGGGCTTCACAAGGCATTGCATGAAGATAACTGCGGTCCAGCTGTTTTTCTCGTTGGATACGGTCCTCTTCCTGTGCATCTTTATCTACTACGCCGTACTGGCGCATCCACCAGGTCATCGGGTCTACTTTTGGCGCTGACGGTTTCTGTTTTGTAACGGGAGCTTCTGTTGGTGCAGCTTTTTTCTGGGGTGCATTAGGATTTTTATTCCGCCATTCACTTCCATTGGTCTTCTTTGAAGTTGTCTTACGATTCTTTTCTTCAGCTTCCCACGAGTCTAGTATATCGCCAAAATCCATGGATTTCTCCTGTAACAGTTGTTATAACAATAATTTATCTAATTTTTTGCTCTTACGTCTATGAAATTAGGAATTATTCCGGAAGACATTCGTTTTTCTTAATCCATACCAATCCGGCATTTTCGGTTTCAATACAGTACCAGGCTGCTGTTTCTTTAATGATACGGATTACCGTCCCTTCCTGCATGTGAAGAACAGTGTTCGATTCATCTTCTGGAATGGTATGAGCTTCAGATTCAAGGCAGACGCCGTATCGGGGTCCGGCAAACCAGAGTGTCGGAAATAAAGCGGCAAGCCCAAGTGTCAGAATAACGATTCCTAAAATGAAAAGCGGTTTATGGTGTTTCTTTGCTAAAAGAACAGCACCTGCTACTAACAGAATCAGGCCTGTCAGCGTGGTAATACCGCTTATCCGGATAAGAGTATCCAGCAGGTCCCGTCTGTTTTTCAGGTACACCCATTGATCTTCAGCTGTTACTGTTTTTGTCGTTTGGGTTTGCCCCATGCTGATTTCAACAATGGGGAAATCTTCATAGGCACCTTCAAGATATTGTGATTCGAATACTGATTCAGAAGTTCCGGTTGTTGCTGAAACGTCTGGATTTGCAGTATTCCGTTTTGGAAGAACCGTCAGTACCGGAGATGTTGATACAACTGACTGTTGAACACCAGCATAGCTACGCATCAGGGCAGTTATCGCCGGTAACTGCATTTTTCCTGCTGCCAGGGGAATAATTTCGTATACTGCAATAGGGTACTGTTCTGTAGAAAATCCGCCCGTTTTGATTGGTAGTGGAGATTTGTAATCCTTCAGACGAACTATGTAGTTTTCACCCAGTTGTGCCGCCAGGTCAGTAAATTCGGAGAAAAAGTGTGCCGAAACTTCCATTTCAAAAGGTTCTGATTCATAAATGGCAGAAGGGTAGTTCAGAAATAATTCCGGGGCTAAGGTAATAGGGTTATCGTATACGGTGATTCTTTGGAACGGAATGTAACTCCAGGTCCAGTCAATGCGGGCTGCCAGTGAACGTATCTGATAGGTACCGCTTTTTGTAAACCGGAAAAGAAAAGTGATTTTTGTGGAACGCTTTCCGTTATCGATAATTTCTTCTTTGGTGGTTGAGATAAGGGCTACGTTATCCGGTGTAGATTGAAGTGTCGTGTCGATACGTGATTGCGCATATCCAGGAACAATAAGTGTAAAGGCGCAGGTTTCGCCTGCAAAACAGTATTCCTGTTCCGGAACAACCATCAGTGTACGCCAGATATTCTGTGCAGCGGCTGCCTGAGTGGTTATGAGGAGAACAATGGCTGCCAGAAACAGTCTTCTGGCTTTATGTGAAGGTTTTAGTAGTCGAGAACCGGATCTGATTCTGTCTGTGTTTCTGGTGAACTCCATCTGTTCTGCTCAGACTCCTTGATTACTGAAAAAATAACATCATTTAATGATGATTCGTGTTCTGTTTCTGATACAGGTATCATTTCCTGTTTTGCTTCTTTGTTGCTGCCGGTTATTTTCTGTCTTAGCGACAGTTCCAGGTTCACTTTTGCATCTACACTGGAACTGTCATGTAAAAGCGCTGTTTTAAAACAGAATGCGGCCTGATCGTAATTGCCTTTCTGATATTCTATGACGCCGGCATTGTATGCTGTTGCAAACAGAATTTCACTGGGAGCATCCGGTACAATCTGTTTAAAACGCTGTAGGGCAGCATCCTGCTCGTTCTGCATCATGTAGCTGGTTGCCAGACAATACAGTCCATACTGAGCAGTAACGGTATCCTGTTCCTGTTTTGCCCGTTCAAGTACATTCAGGTATCCGGCTGTTGCTTTCTGATATTTTTTCTGGTGCCACTGCATGGTGCTGTTGAGAATAGACATACGCTGTCCAAACGATGAATTACAGCCGGAAAAGAGAGGCATCAGAAAAAGAATCACTATGAGGGTGAGCTGTGAGTTTCCAGGTTTTTTAGGTTCAATGTGGTGAAGTTCTGATACGACATAGCCGGCTGCAAAGAACAGGAACGCCAGCATCAGGAATACCTGATACTGATCAATATCTTCCAGCTGATAACCGGTCTGTGTCTGCCCTGTCCCGGATTCAGATCCTTTTATCAGCTTGATGATTGCAGCAGCAGAGCCTTTCTGATAGGCAGGAATATACCATACCAGCTGAGTCCGCGAAAGAGGAAGTTCCTGTTTTGCTGATTCAGCAATATCCATCAGAAAGTCTGATCTGAGCATTGTTTCAACTGCAGTTTCTCCGTCACCGGCAGTTACTGTCGTACCTGTTTCTGAACCGAAACCGGTAAGAATTACGGTTATGCCGTATTTTGCTGCTTCTAAGACAGCTTTCTTTAAGTTACTGTTTGCAGTTTCATCGCCATCGGTAAAAAGAACGATTGTCTGCCGGTAGCTGGTCTGCACCGGAAAGGTTTTTACTGCTGAATCAATACCACTGCCCAGATTACTACCTGCAGAAGTTATCATTGTTGGCGAAAGCTGGTTTATAACTGCGTAAGTAGGAGAAAGATCCTCCGTTAATGGAACTGCAGTTACACCGCTTCCCTTGGCAATAACAGTTGAGACAGCAGTACCATCAAGGTGTTCCAGCAAAGATTTTGCATACAGTTTTACTGCATCAAGTCGGGTTGTTTCCGGTAAATCCTGAACATCATCTGCCATCATACTGTAAGAAATGTCAAAAACAAAAGAAACAGCTGTACCATTGGTATGAACTGTAACTTGACGTGTTCCCCATACCGGATCACTGAGTGCTACAACAAAACAGGTGTAGGCAAGACTCCAGCAGATAAAACGTGCAACAAGACGTGTTTTAAGGGAAAGAGATTTACCGCGCTGACCGGTATAATTTACCTGAACCATTGATTCTGTCAGTTTTTTATAGCGGACCCAGGCGGTAATGCCCGCTGGGATGAGTGCCAGAATGAGTAGCAGATGATACGGCTTCTGAATGTGGTTGAACAGATTCATATCAGCTCCTTCAGGTAAATGCGGCGGATAAACCATGATACCAGAATACAGAGTTCAGCAATCAGCAGAAATAAGCGGTGATAACTGGTGGTAGTACTCTGCAGCTGGTAAGACTGGGATACTGCTTCTTTTTTAACGACAGTTCCTAAAGTGTCATATAAGGTTCCCAGCGTTTCAACGGTAAAACTTGTTCCCCCTGCAGCTGCGGCAATGGTGCTGAGGAAAGAACTGTCAAAATGAGAATCAAGGTATCCGGAATACACTTTGCCGGTGGTTGGATCGGTATATTCAACGGGAACATTTCCCTGAGTTCCCAACGCAACAGTGTATACTGAAATGCCATTGCTGGCGGCAAGATGAGCAGCCGTCTGCGGGTGTATTGCGCCACTGTTGTTTTCACCATCTGTCAGAAGGATAATGCATTTTTGGGGAGCCGATGATTTTGCCAGGTGATAGACACCTGTAGCAAGTCCGGTTCCAATGGCCGTTCCGTCTCCCAATTCACCGACATGCAGCTTATGAATCCGGTCAAGAAAATGCGCAGTATCCTGGGTTGGCGGAACAATCAGTGCCGCTTCTGACCCCATGGCTACCAGAGAATAAAATGCACCGTTCTGGTCTGTTGCAAGCTGTGATATTACGGTAATGGCGGCATCCAGACGTGATCCGGTGCCGATATCTAAAGCGGCCATTGACGGGCTTGTATCAACAACAAAAAGAATGTCACTTCCCCGGCTGTTGTAGACTTTCTGCTGGTGTACTAGAACAGGATCTGCCATGGCCAGTACGGCACTGATGAAACCGAGTGCCAGAATTGAGTGGGATATGATTGATGCAAAGCGTAGAAAAGGCCTGCTCCATTCAAAGGAAGTTCCTTCCCAGTCAGAGAGAATCAACGGGAATGAGAACCGTCTGAACAGCCCGATTTTACGTATGATGAGCAATGCGGGAAAACACAGCAGAAGGAAGAAAGCACCAGTATTATTAAACTGCAGCATCGTTTTTTTCCTCCTGAGGACCTTTTTCAAGGAACCGTACGGTTTCCCGGATTGCTTTTATGATGGCGGTCCGTTCTTCAATCATAAGGGTGCCGCTGGTGGTGGTATCACCGGAAAATCGTATATAGTCCATTCGCACCAGAATCTGTTCAAGAGTTTCAATCCGGGATAGAACTGATTCATCCTGGGTATATCCGGTAAGGTCATCAAATATGAGCACTGTTTCAGAAGAAGAAACGGCATTAAAGTCAAAGGAAAACTGTTCAGTTAAAAAACTTCGGATACAGTGGGTAATGGTACGGGCAAAATTCTGGTCGTCAAAAGTGTTGTTCTTCTTTGAAAGCCGCCGTAAAGTGCGCATGGTCCGCCGGTACTGTGGAGATGAAAATATAAGGTACCAGAACTGGGTGATGGTCAATCCGCGTTTTTTCAGCTGTCTCAGGAGAAAGAGGATTGAGCCGCCAACGGCAATGATGGCAAGAACGATGAGCCAAAGAATCCAGGTGGTACCAGGAATCAGAATTGGTCCTTTAAGAGTACGCAGTTCCTGGTTACCCGTGTGTACCAGAATCGACTGGATTGAAATAGCGGGAACATCAATTTCAAGTGCCAGGTCTTCCTGCAGCGGTGGAATATCGATGATTCCTGATTTCCAGGGAATACATTGAACTGAAAGAACATAACCGTTTGAACCGGTGGAATCAGCCTCAGAAAGAGTAATGGAAAGGATGGTTAGATCATCCATTTCGGGGGTAGTCAGTTGAGCCGGTAATTGGATATTTGAAGAAAGATCGATGGAAGTTGCAAACGTGTATCGAATTTCCATCTGGTCACCAACGTATACGTCTTTTGGAAGTACTACAATCTGCTCATTGGTTATCAAGGTGTCTTTCTGGGGTGACTGCTGTGCTGCAATAGAAGAAATTCCGGCGAGAATGCCGCAGAGACAGATGGTTATAACCTTAAGTCTGTGGGGGAAATGGCATTTCATAGTGAAGTCCTTGTTGCAAAGAGCCGCATGAGCATGGTCACCGGATCTTCTGAAGTAGACAGGGTTGCCGGTGTTACGTTTCTCTGAAGGCAGAGTGTTTTAAATCTTTCTGCCCGTTTTATGCTGTCATCACGCCACGCACGGCGGAATGCACTGAGATTTGTCGGTAAAACCATGCGGACATTGCTTTCGGTATCAGAAAAAGGGACAGATCCGGTTTCCGGTAATTCCGTGTCTGATTTATCAGTTATCCGGATGGCAACCACGTCATGTTTTGTTGCTAAAGCTCCTAATTCAGACTCATAACCGGTTGTCCGGAAATCTGAAAAAACAAATACAACAGAACGTTTCTTTAATAATTGTGCAGTACCGCGCAGTGCGTTTGCCAGTGCACTTCCCCGGTTTGTGTTTTCAGAAAGTGAGTCGAGCCATGACAGTAAAAGCATGGTACGGTCTCTACCGCTGGCAGGAGATGCAGAATATTCAATTCCCTGATTAAAAAGAACTGCTCCAACAGGGTAATTGTTCTGTTCTGCAGCAAATGCCAGAAGGGCAGCTGCTTCAGAGGCTGCTTCCAGTCTGGTTCTGTTCTTTGAACCGGTATACATGGAAAGAGAACGGTCTATTACAAAAAAAACGGTAACATCAGATTCTTCTTCAAAAAGTTTGACAAATGCTTTTCCCATACGTGCGGTAACGTTCCAGTCAATAGAACGTACGTCATCGCCACGCATGTATTCACGAACACCACTGAATTCAATACCTTGTCCGCGATAAATAGATCTGAATGTTCCATTCTTGAACCCTTCAGCCAGCCCTCTGGCAAAAATATGAAGCTGGGCAGCACGACTGGCAAGGGTTTCTTTATTTTCAATGCTCACAGTTATGTACCAGAATCACGGAACCGGCATCAGTGCAAGAATTTTAGAAATCAAATCATCTGCCGTTACACCATCAGCAGCAGCTTCGTATGAAAGCACAAGACGGTGACGAAGTACCAGCGGAGCAACTTTTTTTACATCTTCCGGCAGAACAAAAGTGCGACCGCTGAAAAGAGCCTGTGCTTTTGCACATTTTGCCAGAGCGATTGTTGCACGTGGAGAAGCCCCAAATGCAATATATTTCAGAATATCATCTTTTCCGATTCTGCTGTTCGGGTTGCTTTTTCCAGAACGCCCTGTAGTTCCGGGAACCTTGCGTGTTTCTGTACGGGTTACCTGTACGATAGAAACAATATATTCAAGAATTGAGTCTTTGCAGACAACGGAATCAAGAGCCTTCCGGCATTTTTCAAGATCCTTTGCATTAAGAACTTTCTTCACTTTTATTTCGTTCTGTTCTCCACCACCTTTAACGATGGCCAGTTCTGATTCCCGTGAAGGATAGGGAACCTGAACTTTCAGAAGAAAACGGTCAAGCTGAGCTTCCGGAAGACGGTACGTTCCTTCCTGTTCAATGGGGTTCTGGGTTGCAAGAACAAAGAACGGATTGGGCAGTTTATGAGTTTCTTCACCGATGGTGACATGTTTTTCTGCCATGGCTTCAAGCAGGGCAGACTGTACTTTTGCAGGGGCACGGTTTATTTCGTCCGCCAGAACGATATTGGTAAATACCGGTCCTTTGCGTACATTGAATTTTCCGGAATTCTGTTCATAAATGAGGGTACCGGTAACGTCGGCAGGCAGCAGGTCCGGAGTAAACTGAATGCGTTTGAATTCAAGTCCGGAAATATCTGCAATTGTCTTAACGGCAAGGGTTTTTGCAAGGCCGGGAACACCTTCAAGAAGAACGTGACCGCCGGTTAACAGCCCGATAAGAATGCCATCAATTACTTCCTCTTGTCCAATAACACGGAGTGCGGCCTCTTTGCGGCAAGTTTCAAGTATGTTGGTGCAGTATGTAAAGTCTTCATCCTGCTGATTTACAGTTTCGGTAGTTTCTGACATATAACTCTCCAATTGGGATAGTGCTGACAGGGAAATAGTACGGTGAATGTATAAAAAATGTATAAACTTGCAAAAAACTGGGTTTGAAATTGCATGAATATGCATTTTTTACATTGACACGGTATGCCCATTTCTTTAGTATCAACCTATCATGTTAAACGCTTTAGCGCAAGAATTGAACGGCATTCTGGCCGGTACAAGCTTTAATGAGCTTTTCTCTGACATGGGAAAACGCATGTTTTTCCCTCGTGGTATTATTTCGCAGGGTGGCGAGGCTAAACTGTATGGTAAAAAAGCCAACGCCACAATCGGAACAACAGTAAATGACGGACATCCGGTTGTACTGCCTGAGATTCAGGCCCAGCTGCCCGGCCTTACTCCGGAAGAAAGCGTTGCATACGCACCAACTGCCGGTGTTCCAGCTCTTCGTGAACTCTGGAAACAGAAGATGGTAGACAAAAACCCTGCCCTGAAAGGCAAGTCTACTTCTACCCCTGTTGTTGTTCCAGGCCTTACCGCCGGTATCAGTTACCTTGCTGATTTGTTCCTGTCGGAAGGCGATGTTTTGCTGGCAGGTGATCCAAGTTGGGACAACTATGCACTTATCGTAGAAACCCGCGGTAACGCCATGTTGAAAAAGTTCCCGGTATTCAGTGGCGACCTTTTTAACGGTGGATTCAATATTCCTGCATTCAAGGAAGCTGTGCTTGCTCAGGTAAAAGAGAAGGGCAAGGCAATCATGCTGCTGAACTTTCCTCAGAACCCATCTGGTTATACTCTTACCAAAGATGAAGCAAAAGAAGTTGTTGCTTTTCTGAAAGAAACTGCAGCAACCGGCGCAAAACTCATGGTTTGGTGTGATGATGCATACTTTGGTCTTGATTACGAAGAGAACATTGAACCACAGTCGCTTTTTGCCTATCTTGCTGATGCTCATGAAAACATCGCAGCTGTAAAAATTGACGGTCCTACAAAAGAAGATTACGTATGGGGATTCCGTTGCGGTTTCCTGACTTTTGCTTCTAAAGGTATGACTGCAGAACAGTACGATGCCCTGCAGCGCAAACTGATGGGTGTTATCCGTTCTTCAGTCAGCTGCTGTAACACTCCTGCCCAGCATATTCTGCTTAAAATGTTCAACAGCCCGTCTCTTGAAGAAGACAAGAAAAAATACCGCGATATTCTTGAAGGTCGCTACCGCAAAGCCCGTGCATTTGTAGAAAGTCGCAAGGATGATAAAATTCTTCGTCCAATGCCATTCAACTCAGGATATTTCATGAGTTTCCAGTGTGTGGGCGTTGATGCTGAAGAACTGCGTGTAAAACTGCTGCACGAACGTGAGATTGGAACAATCGCCATTGATTCAAGCACTCTGCGTATCGCATTCTCAAGTCTTGATAAGCGTGACATTGACTCAACCTACGAGGCAATTTACACTGTGGCTCATGAGATTAAAGGTGAATAACAGCAGATTACTGCTTTCTGTAATATCAATCTGTGTGCTTGCTGCATCATGCAGCGGGCCGGATAAAAAACATTCAACTCTGCCACAGGCCGGTGACAGCTGTGTCCTGTGGACAGATGACTCTTCCTTTGCACTCTATGCAGAGTTGTACAATAAAGCACATCCACAGAATCCGGTCATCGTTGTCTGGAAAGAAAGCCCTGTTGATTCCATTCCCCCGGCCAAAGATGAACTGCAGCCTGATATCATTGTTGGTCCCTGGTTAAAGAGCAGTACAACCAAAAAGTATTTCCTTCCTTTGAATTATCTGTTTTCAAACAGCTCTCTTCAGCGTGAGCAGTTTTATGAACCGCTACTTTCGGCCGGTTCCATCGACGAACGTCCCTATCTGCTGCCACTTAGTTTCAATATGAATGCCATGCTGTTTAAGGCTACCGATGCAGGATTTACCTCTGATAACTACGTTATTACTTTAGATGAAATAAAAGACAGCGGTGCCCGTTTCAATAAACAGAATAAAAGCGGCCTTTTTACCGCAATGAGTTATGCTCCCAGCTGGAACAGCAATTTCATGTATACGGTAGCAGCTTTGCAGGGCGCAGAATTTGGTGTCAACGGCAAGAATTTTGTCTGGAATCAGGAAAGTCTTGATGCAACAATATCTTTCCTTAAAGACTGGACCTGTTCAGCTAACCAGTCTACGGAAAGTGAGCAGGATTTTCAGTTTAAGTACCTGTATACACCCAGCATCAAATGGGTGAATCAGGATCAGATTCTTTTCTCGTATCTTACCAGTGATGAGCTGTTTTCCATGGCAGAAGAAAAACTGGAAGGCCTTGATTACCGGTGGATTTCCCATGAAGGAAAGACCCTGGTAGAAGATGATATTGTCTGGATTGGTCTTTATAAGAATTCAAAGAAGCTTCGTAAGGCAGAACAGTTTCTGCTCTGGCTGTTGAATGAGAATACCCAGAAGGAACTTCTGGAATATGTTCATTCCTTAAATTTCATAACGGAAAGTTTTGGCATTGCCGGTGGATTTTCTTCGTTGAAAAGTGTTAATGAATATGTTTTGCCGGTGTACTACCCGGAACTGTTGGGAAATCTTCCCCAGGAAAAGAGTATCATGGTGCTTCAACCGCTGCCTGATCACTGGAACAGTCTGAAAGAGCGTGTCGTTATTCCGTATCTTGAATTTAATGCCGATGCAGACCGGAAACGCAGCGATGAAATTGAGCGCCTGCCGCCACCAACCATGAAAGAACTTTTTTCTGAATGGGAAAAACAGTATTTTAACTGATCCGTTATACTGCCACGTCTACTACGATACCTGTGAGGGATGCCGCATTGGTCATGGCATAGGGATTATTCTGTGCCTGATCGAGTGCTGTCTGCAGCATGTTTCGGTAGTCAGTAATTCTGGAATCAAGCTGTGTATCGGTAAGATTTTTCAGTTCTGTCTGTACCGCTTCAGTTGGTGCCGAAATCTTTTTCATGCTTACAAGCTGATCGATTAAGTGGTTAAGTATCTGCAGTTTCTTTACGGTAACGCCGCTTTGACCGTCATCTACCGGAATACCTGAAACATGATCGAACTGGGAATATATTACCTGATTTGAGTTTACGGGAACGTATACGGTACCTGAATTCAGGTTTGCGTAGGATGCGTAAGAAGAAAGGTTTGCTCCAACTGAAATCACTTTTTACCTCCAGATTCGGTGAATAACCGGTATCCAGTTAATTCATCGGAATCTGGAGAAAAAGGTTTAGTTCAAGGCGTCAATGGAGCCTTATTTTTTCTGTTTTTTTGCCATATCCTGCATCATTTCGATCATTTTTGCAGAATCATTGGTAGCAATAAGCTGTTCAACAAATGCAGGGTCGCGGAGAATAAAGCTCATTGATGAAAGGAGCAGAATGTGAGGGGAAGGAACTTTGCGTGGTGAAACAATCATAACAAAGAACCGTGATTTCTGTCCGTCAAGAGAGTTAAACTCAACTCCCTCAGGGCAGATACCAATGGCGATACAGGTATCAGTTACCCCATCAGTTTTTGCATGAGGGAATGCAATTCCCCGCTGCATACCGGTACTCATAACGTTTTCACGTTCCATTACTTCAGCAAGAACTTTTTCCCAGTTGTGGACATGACCGCTGTTGGTCAAAAGCAGAACCATTTCTTTAAGGATTTCTTCTTTTGTTGTTCCTTTCAGATGCATGCTGACAACATCAGTGTTAATCAAATCCATGACATTTTCATCGGTACGTGCCATGGTTGCTTCCTGAGCAAGAACAGTATGGGAAATATTGGTGTAATTACCCTTCAGTTTATCAATCATTTCCGTAAGGGAAAGCATAACTTCATACACACTGTTCTTGACGAATCCAGCATCTTCACCGGCAGTTTCAATGGTCAGTGCAGAATCATTCAGGGATACGGTAATGGTAATGTTATCTTTACGGGCCTGACTCAGGTTTTCGTCAAAGTCCATCATCTGAACAAAGAAGCCTTCACCGCGCAGCTGTTTCATGAACATATCGGTAACCAGAACAGCAAGATCACGGTTGCCGAAGTCCCAGGTAAAGTTGATGTTGTCGCTGGTTTCTGATTCTTTTCTGGTTCCGCTGCCGGGAATGGTCAGTGAACCTGAAATAATCGGTGGAGCAATAAGGGTTGTTACCAGAGTCATGAGAATGACAACACCGAACATTGATTCGTTCAGAATGCCTGCGGTCATACCGATTCCGGCAATAATCAGGGCTACTTCTCCACGGGGAACCATACCGCAGCCAATGCGGAGGGCACCTTTCAGATTGAACCCGAAGGCCATGGCCGGAAGACCACAACCGATAATCTTGGCAATAACGGCAGTAACGGTGTAAATGGCACCGAAAATCAGAACTTCCTTTGAAAACAGAGTCTGAACATTAACCATCATACCCATAACAGCAAAGAAAACCGGAACAAAGAATGCGTAAAGGCCATGGAGACGCTCTTCAATGATTGCGGCAATATCAGTACCGGAAAGAGCAAGCCCCATAACATAGGCTCCAATAATCATGGCAAGACCCTGACTCTCAAAAAGACCACCAAGGAGAAGTGCAAGTCCCAGACCACAGATGGCAAAGTCGTGGGGGCGTTTGAACAGCTTCAGGAAACTGGCAATTTTCTTTGCAAATACCAGTCCAAGTACGGTGAATATCAGCCATACACCAATAGCATGAATGGCAATTTTTGCAATGGCAGTGCCATCAATTGAAATACCAGATCCGCCAGCATTAAGAGCTGCTACAATACCCATTACAACGGCAAGAAGTACGATACCAAGAACATCATCAAATACTGCCGATGCAAGAATTGTAACACCTTCCGGGCTGTCCATTTTCTTCTTATCAGACAGAATGCGGGCGGTAATACCTACAGATGTTGCAGTAGACATGATACCAAGGAACAGACACCGTACATCCATAAAGCTGGTGTTCCACAGGAATACGCCGCATAGGTCTCCGATAACAAAAGATGCTGCAACCCCTCCTACACCGATAACACCACCGGCCAGAGAGTATTTAAGAAAGAGCCCCAAATCTGTTTCAAGACCGGATGCAAAAAGCAGAATGATGGAAGCTACTATAGAAAATCCATAGAGTTCAGGAGTTACTGCAATTGATGTATGGGTCAGGGGAAAAAGACCTTCTGGAAATCCGGGAAGGGGAAGGGCTCCAAGAGCGTAAGGTCCGATAACGATACCGGCGATCAGTTCACCAAGTACACTGGAAATGTGAGCTTTTCTGGCAAGCCAGCCGAAAAGACGTACTGCAAAGATGATGAAACCAAGCTGTAGTACAAGCACGGTCATGCGTGCGGTAATGTCTGTTTCCATAAAAATGTAGTCCTTTGGAAGTTTAAAACCTAATCTTGTGTTGATGCATATACTGACATATTTTGCGGTATTACGCAATTCTTACGGTTTTATAAACCGTTTTTCTCGTAAAATATGACGAAAATATGTGTTTTTTTCCTTACTTTTCGCTTTTTCCTACCGTTGAAACTCTTGCCCAACCAGACAAAAACAGATATATTTTTAACGATTTCGAACCGTTCTATGTTGAGCGGGATATAGGAGATATAACTACATGAAACTTGAAGACATTAAACATGCCGGTATTAAAGCATGGGTTGAAGAAGTTATCAAAATGTGTGAACCAGATGAGGTTTACGTATGCGATGGTTCTGTTGAAGAATATGACCGCCTGATGAAAAAATGCGTTGACGCAGGTCTCGCTACTCCACTGGCTAAAAAACCAAACAGCTTCCTGTTCCGCTCACTGCCTTCAGACGTTGCCCGCGTTGAAGCTCGTACCTTTATTTCTTCAGTAAAAGAAGAAGATGCAGGTCCAACCAACCACTGGATTGATCCTGTTGAACTGAAAGCTACCATGAAAGGTCTGTACACCGGTTGTATGCACGGCCGCACCATGTACGTAATTCCTTTCTGTATGGGTCCACTGGGTTCACCTATTTCAAAGAACGGTATTGAAATTACCGACTCTGAATACGTAGTTCTGAACATGGACATCATGACCCGTGCCGGTAAAAAAGTACTGGACGTAATTGGTACTGATGGTGAATTCGTTCCTTGTCTGCACTCAGTTGGTAAACCACTGAACAACGGTGAAACCGATGGCGGAATCTGGCCATGTGCTGACGTTGAACACAAATACATTTCTCAGTTCCCAGAAGAACACCTTATCTGGTCTTACGGATCAGGTTACGGTGGAAACGCTCTGCTGGGTAAAAAATGTTTCGCACTCCGCATTGCTACCGTTCTTGCTAAAGAAGAAGGCTGGCTTGCTGAACACATGCTTATCCTGAAACTCACCAACCCTAAAGGTGAAGTTAAATACGTAACCGGTGCTTTCCCATCAGCTTGTGGTAAAACCAATTTGGCAATGCTTATTCCTACCATCCCAGGATGGAAAGTTGAAACCATCGGTGACGATATTGCATGGATGAAATTCGGTGAAGACGGACGTCTGTATGCAATCAACCCAGAAGCTGGTTTCTTCGGTGTAGCACCAGGAACCTCAGATCAGTCTAACAAGAACGCTCTGATTTCTGCTTCTAAAAACACTATTTTCACCAACTGTGCACTGACTGAAGACGGTGACGTATGGTGGGAAGGAATCGGATATCCTGCTACCGGTAAACTGGTAGACTGGAAAGGCAACACCCGCGACGCTCTGCCAAAAGACAAAGCTCCTAAAGGCGAAGAAATGGCTCATCCAAACGCTCGTTTCACCGCTCCTGCCAACCAGTGTCCATGTATCGCTCCTGAATGGGAAGATCCTAAAGGTGTTCCGATTTCTGCAATCCTGTTCGGTGGACGTCGTCCTTCAACTGTTCCACTGGTACACCAGGCCCGCAACTGGAACCACGGTGTATTCCTTGGTTCAATCGTAGGTTCAGAAATTACCGCTGCTTCTACCATTAACGCTGCAGAAGTTGGTAAAATCCGCCGCGACCCATTTGCTATTCTGCCATTCTGTGGTTACAACATGGGTGACTACTTCCAGCACTGGGTAAACGTTGGTAAAGCTGCTAAAGATCAGGACAAACTGCCTAAGATCTTCTACGTTAACTGGTTCCGCAAGGACGAAAACAACGCAGATCTTCCTGGTGGATTCATGTGGCCAGGATACGGCGATAACTCACGTGTTCTCGCTTGGATCTTCGACCGCTGTGATGGTGCTGATAACGCTGTTGAAACCGCTATCGGTTACATGCCAAAAGAAGGTGCCCTGAACCTGGACGGTCTGGACGAAGTTTACAAAGCACAGATTCCTGCAATCACTGCTGTAGACAAAGAAGGCTGGCTGAAAGAATGTAAAGACATTCGTGAAAACCACTATCCAAAATTCGGTTCTCACCTGCCTGCTGAACTGACCGCTTGTCTTGATGACCTGGAAGCTCGCCTGAGCAAGTAATGATTCCGCGAGTTTGGGTAAGTAAGCTCCGCTTACGTTCCAAACTCGTTAGCTGGCTGATAAAAAAACCGCTGGTATTACCAGCGGTTTTTTTGTTTCTGTAAGGGTATTGCGTTATAGTTAAAAATAGGAGAAAAAAATGGAACAGATTGAATCTTTACAGCCCAATAGTGCGCTTCAGGAAAAAATAGAAATGTGGCGCCATAAACGGGCTTCTTTTACCGCTATAGCTGTAGGAATGTATATTCTTGGCGTTGCAATACTCTGTGCACTACCCGGATTTGCCGCATTAAAGATTGACTGGCAGAATTCTTCTGAAGCAATGGAAGGCGGAGTATCTGTAGCCGGATACGGCTTGATGGGGTTCATCATTTTTCTGTGTATTGTTGCAGTAGCCACAGGACTTTTGGTGTATATCAATATGAGTATGCCGGCCGATGTGGCAACGTATCTTGGGAAAAAGCCGGTAGGTACCTCCAGAATCAGCGGCGATTCAACGGGATCCCGTTTAGCCCGTGCCTGGCTTGGCTGTCATACACCTGTCTGCGTACTGGTTTATTTCCTGGTAAGTTTTTCAACTCACGCCTGGCATATTACCTGGCTGATTTTCTTAATCGATGCAGCGCTGGTTAATGCTGTAAGAAATTTCTTTGGAGAACAAAACGATGGCGAAGAAGACTGATAACCGATTAAACGGAATCCTCTGGCTTGTTGTTGCCGTTCTTCTTACCGGGCTGTTACTCAGCCGTCTGGGGTCAAGCTCTTTTCGGGGACTGCGGATTAATTTTCCCTGGTTCGGTTCCAACAGTGTTTCTGAAAACGGTTCTGTTGCAGAAGATGGAAGAACCTATTCATTTCCGCTGAGTCAGATAAAGAAAGTTGATATTGACTGTGTTTCTGAAACTCTGGAGTTTGTTCAGGGATCTTCCAGCGATGTTGAAGTAACGGTAGCCTATGACGGAACCTACTGGACCAAGATTCTGGTGGATCTTGATGGCAGCACATTGAAAATCAGACCGAAAGAAAAGCATAATACCAGACGTTTTTTGGGGAAATGCACCGTTACCGTGTCAGTTCCCCGCAGCAGATCTGACAGTGATATTAAGTATGACATCAGTAATGTAAGCGGTTCAGTTACACTGGAAACACTGGTTGGTAAGAAAATAGATGTTCAGAATGTTTCCGGAAGTGTACGTTTAACTGACTGCGGCGCCGATAACATCTCTGTATCAAACGTTTCAGGCTCTATCAGAATTCATGATGCAGCAGGCCCTGTGAAGTTGAATTCCGTTTCCGGAAGTATCCGGGCTGAATTTAATGAAAAACTGAGATACCCGGTTTCTGCAGAAACGGTATCAGGAAGTGTTCATCTGGATGTGCATTCTGGAAGCAGTTTTGAAGCAGAATTTGAAACACTTTCTGGCGGCGTTCATACCGATTTCAAGAAATATGGCGGCAACAAAGAAGGAACAATTGTTGCCGGAGATGGAGATATCAGTGTAAAACTGAAAACTCTTTCCGGCAGTATTACCGTAAACAGTTTGTAAGAAGAATTTCTGATAATGCGGCTTAGAGGTATTTTTTCAGCGTTTCAATGAGTTGAGGAATATCAAGTGGCTTAGCCAGATGATCATTCATCCCGGCACTCTGAGCCGCTATCTTATCTTCTGTAAAGGCATTGGCTGTCATGGCAATAATCGGCACTTTTTTGGCATATTCCCGGTCCAGTTCGCGGATTGCCTGTGTTGCCTCAAAACCGTTCATAATAGGCATCTGAATATCCATAAGGATAAAATCATAGGTGCCATCCTCACAGTTCTTAATCATCTGCACGGCATCCAGACCGTTAATGGCATAATCAACGGTCATATCGTTCATCTGCAGCAGCTCAATGGCAATTTCACGTGTTAAGTCGTTATCTTCAACAAGAAGAGCTTTTAATTCTGACAGATTCAGTTTCTTTTCACGCAGCTCATTGACCCGTTGTTTTGCTGAAACAGATCCGAGAATAACCGTGGCAAGAGTGCTTTCGAGACGTTCTTTTTCCAGCGGCTTACTGATAAAACCGTTAATCTTGCAGTTTGTTGAGTCATCTTCAAGGTCTGCCCAATCGTAGGAAGATGATACAAGAATCGGAAGGGCATCGCCCATAATACCGCGTATTGCCAGAGCTGTTTCTTTTCCTGTAGTGTTCGGAATTTTCCAGTCAACTATAACAGCACTGTACATGGTATCGGTGTTTTTCCGTTCAGAAATCCGGTTTATTGCATCCTGTGTACGGTTTACATATTCCCCGGTCATGCCAAGCTGATTTATGATATACAGCATACTTTCGCAGGAAACAGGATTGGAATCGACAATAAGAACACTGTGTCCTTCCAGATTCTTGGGATTAAGAATTTCATGTTCATCTGCCAATGCAAAGCAAAGGGTCATGGTAAAGGTACTTCCCTTTTCAGGCTGACTGTCGACGGTAATGGTACCGTTCATCATGTTTGCGATGTTTTTGACAATAGCCAGACCAATTCCTGAACCGGGTTGGGATTGAACACGGGGATCGCTGGTACGGTAGAACGGGTCAAAAATGTGATTGATTTCCGCAGGATTGATACCAATACCGGTGTCACGGACAGAAATTTCGTAACAGCCGCGCATTGCCGTTTCACTCGGAATCTCTCGTACTGAGAAATAAATCGTTCCATTTTCGGCCGTATACTGGATGGCATTGGTAAGCAGCGTTATACAGCACTGTTGAACACGTTTTGCATCGCCAAATACATCATCGTGGGTAAGCTTCATGATATTCGTTTCAAAATTCAGGTGTTTCTGCTGCATCTGATTTGAAACTATATCAATGACCATGGAGAATTGCTCTGACAGAGAGATGAAATCCGTGTGGAGACTGACACTGCCTGATTCAATTTTATTCATATCAAGAATTTCATTTATCAGGTTCAAAAGCTGCTCAGAAGAATAGGTAACGCGGTCAAGACAGTCTCGTACTTTATCAGGATTATTCAGGTTTGCGCGTGCAATGGCAGTCATACCCATAATGGAGTTCATAGGAGTACGCATGTCATGGCTGATTGTGGCAAGAAAGTTTCTTTTTGCCTCGTTTGCTTTCTGTGCCTGAATGTACACCTCGTGAACCGTATCCTGTTCCCTGAGAATATCCTTGTGCTGAGTCATTAATTTACGGTTCTTAACCACAAGCAGTTGCGTAATATCCAGGACATAGATAGAAAGACAGATAATCATAAAGCCCAGAGAGAACATGGGTGATTCTGTATCGTCCCAGGTGAAGTAATTGGTGAACAGAACCATACAGTCAATGAGGATGCTGAATTCACGTTCTTTGGAATCATAAATTTCCATGTCTTTCTGGGTAAAAAATGCAGAAATCAACAGAAAAACAGCGTTCAATGCCTGCAGTCCGAAAATTAATGTGCGGGAGAGCCCTACAACATACGAATAATCGGCCCTGATATAGAAAACATCTTTTGTGAAGATATTGGAACAGATAATGATAGCCTGCAGGAAAAAAGATACCCAGGCAATGGCAGTGAACAAATCTCCAACTTTTCTGTTTTTCAGCCGGATTGCACAATACTCCATCCATGCTTTATTAACCAGTGCTGTAAGAGTGAAGTACCCATAGGTAATGACATAGAACAGGTAGCGGTTCTTGAAATAGGATCCGTTATAGGAAAGACCGAACAGAAGGTCATCGATGCAAATAGCGATAGTCAGAAGAAGAAGTTTCTTGAACCGTTTTTTGTAGTTTGTGGGACTTTCCAGTTCCTTCATCCTGATGAAGAGAATCAGAAGAACTACACAACCAATAAATGATGCGGCAGCATAGTAATTGCGCACGGGTAACTCCTGTTTTTTCTATACAGTACTTCAAAATAACTGTACCACGGGTAGTGTACCGGGACAAATTTTTTATGTAAGAAACGAAAAAAGGTAAGAAATTGCAGGATTTCGGTAAAAAATAGGTTATTTTACCAGTTTCCAGCTTTTGTCAATCAGTTTTTTTACTTCAGGCCAGTTGGAATTGCCTGACAGTATGATGGTAATCCAGTGCTTCTTATTCATGTGATAGGCGGGAAACGTGGTGATTCCGTTGACGGCTGCTATATCTGCTGAACTTGCCTTTACGTTCATAACATCTACCAACGCCTGAGCCAGTACCGGATCTTTTTCTCCCAGTGACTTCCGTTTTATCTGCATGATAAGACCGTACCATTTTTGCGTTTCCAGTCCGCTGGGATGAGTAATGATTTTGTTCAGGGTAATGGCATCATCGTTCCAGGGATTTTCAGGGACAGTGCCATAGGTGTCAATGGTGTACCGGATGACTTTGTCACGCAAACTGTCGGGTTTGGTGCGTTCTGTGATTATTTCAGCGGCGCGGGTGAGGACGGCATCCCGAAGCACACTGACAAAGGCTCCGGTGTTCCGTTTCAGTTCAAATGGTAGGTACGGTTCGTCGGTTGCCGGGTCAATAATGGTGACGGAAAAATTGCCGGGGGCCAGATTCCATGATGCGGTAAAATCCTGGATACTCTCTGTCCATTGCAGTGAATCTGACGAAGGGGATTGATCGAGTGTTCGGCCGCTGAGAAGATGAGTCAGGTTCATGACTGCCAGTCGTACCGCTTGATTTCACAGTTTTTGATACCGTAGGCAGCGTATTCTTCATTGGTCATGTCGGTAAAGTAGGAGTGGAGTGCTCGGGCAATGCCGTTGTGGGCAACCAGAAGAACAGTTTTCTCCGGTGTGGCTTTCAGTTCATCTACCAGGTTGTAAATGCGCTGACAGAGCCTCAGCATGCTTTCTCCACCCTGGTAACTGTTGGCAAACTGGCTTTTGGCAGCTCTGAATGCTTCTCCGTCTCTGGCAGTTCCTTCCCATTTGCCGAAATTCTGCTCAAAAAGTCGCGGTTCTTCTACCAATGGAACACCCGTGGTATCCGAAATAATCTGGGCTGTATCCCGGGCGCGGCTTAAGGGTGAGAAGCGGATTTCGTCAAAGTGGATTCCCTTCTCAATGATGGCATCGGCCAGTTTCCGAGCCTGATTCCGGCCGGTTTCAGTAAGCGGGCTTTCGGTGGCGCCGCAGATTTTGTTTTCTACATTCCAGACAGTCTGTCCATGGCGGACAAAATACAGGTGACCCATGGTTCCAGTGTATCACGTTTTATCAGGTCATGACATAGGGGTGGATGTGGTGCGGGATTGTACTAAGGTCAGAAAATGTGCTGCAGCTTTGGAATGGGTGTGATGGGGATTCCAGCTGAAACTGCGGCTGGTGGTAAGGGGTGGAGTCAGAGGTCTCCAGATCAGCGGGGGTGTGTGAGCGTTTTGTTCTGCAAAGGATGCAGGACAGAAAGCGATGCCCATGCCGAAAGCTATCATGGGGACGGAGGAATGAAGCTGTTCGATGACGGCAAGAGTGTTCAGGGTTGAAAGAGGGGTACCCAGCCAGTGGGAGAGGTTGGGGTCAGCAAGCTGTTGCCGGGTAAGCAGGAACGGAGTTCCTTTTGAACCGGTACTGATTTGGGATGCAGAAATAGTTTTGGATGATGTCAGAGGGTGGTGTTCTGCCATCAGAAGGCCTATGGGGTCAGCTTTTGATAGTGGGTGGGTATGCAGCTGTTCCATGCCGGGAGCGGATTCAGAAAGGATGGCAAAATCAAGACTGCCTTGCTGGAGCATGTCAGAAAGGTCACGGCTGGTACCGGAATTGAGTTCAAAGGTGACTTGGGGATGGTCTCGGTGCATCTGCTGCATCAGGGGAGAGAGCAGAGTAAAAAGGCTTGCGTCTTCTGCTCCCAGCCGGATGGTACCGGAGAGAGACTGGTTAAGGGTCTGTACGTCGGTTTCTGTCTGCTGGATTAATGAGAGAATCTGCTGTGCGCGCTTTTGAAGCAGATAGCCTTCTTCGGTGAGCGTAATATGGCGGCTGCCGCGGATAAAAAGCTGCTTACCCAGCTGCGACTCTAAATCTGAGAGCTGTTTACTGAGGTTTGGCTGACTGGTGTGCAGCAATTCTGCAGCCCGGGAGAAATTCTGCTCCTGAGCCACCGCCAGAAAGTATTGAAGAAGTCTTGTTTCCATAAAAAGCTGCACAAGACCTGACCGATCCTTTGGTCCCACCCACGGCCAGGTCTATTGCCTGATGTATAAGCGTGTCGTGTTTTTATCAGCTCGCCCCGGTGTTTATCCGGCGGTTGTAAGCTGTGCCCTGACTGTTCGTGCCAGCGGCTATAAAAATCAGACACAGTTTGGTGCTTGTGCAGCCCCCACCCATTTATAGAATATCATAAACTATAAATATAAGGAATAGTAAAACGCAAAATATAATAAAAAGTTATAGTATTACAGCCCAGAAGGCAAAAAAAAAGGCGATGTCCGTAAAAAGTGTTGCTGAATGCTACTCAGCAACAAGAGAGGCACAAAATACCGCAAATCGGGAGGATTGACAGTGCAGGCAAAAATTGTTGAAGCCCGGCGTCCATGCGGCCAGCATGGACGTTATA
>JAZLGC010000092.1:0-108308 GCA_045616125.1 Treponemataceae bacterium
TTTTGATTCGTCTGTTTTGGAGCGGAGGCGAAAATGTTGTTGATCCGTTTCATAAAATCTTCAACTTTGCCTTTCTGGATTTCACGGATGAAATTCATCACTTCGATTTTGTTCGTTTTTTCTGTGTAACCTGCGTACAAAGGAATGAGATTATCATAAAGCCCGTAGCGGACTTCATCGTTTGGAAGACCGAGAATAAAACTTCTAAAAGTCTTGTCGTATTCTTTGATTGTGATATATCCAGTCTGATAAAGCATCGGAAGTGGGTCTGTTGCCGTCAATCTGTAATTTTCGAGAGTTCGAAAGCCCACTTCAATATCGTTTTCCAGCGTTTTAAAATCAAAGTCACTATCCCTAATCATCAGAGTTAAGAATGTCGGTGTGCCGGTTGAGAACCAGTAACTGGAAAATCTTAAATCAGAAAAAGCATTCAAAAGGCTGAACGGATTGTAAATATCGGTCTTTACATCTTCTGAAAAATGATAGCCGTCATAATTCTTTTTAAGAGTTGCAAGACATTCTTCTTTCGACATCTCATTTTTTTCTGCCATCTTTTCAATTTCTGGAACGAAATTCGATTCCATTTCTTCCTGCGTAATTCCACAAATTGCAGAATATTCTTCACTCATGGAAATATCATGAAGATTATTCAAATCAGAAAAAATGCTAACTTTGTCAAATCGAGTTACACCTGTGATGAAAACGAAACGGATATAAGCATCTTCACTCTTTAAGTTTCCGTAAAAGCCTTTCAGAATATTTCTGATTTGGTTTTCGATTTCCACATTTTCGATATTTTGCAAAAGCGGCTTGTCGTATTCATCAACTAAAACAACAACTTGCTCACCAGTTTTTTCGTAAGCGGATTTGATGAGTTTTTTGAAGCGTATTGAAACAGATGCGTCAATGCTTTCAACTTCATAAAGCTTTTCATATTCGCTTAAACGATACGAAATTGTTTGATTTACAGTATTTTCATCAACATAATTCTGACCATTAAAATCAAAATACAAAACCGGATACTTTTTCCATTCTGTTTCTTTCTTTGAGATTGCAAGCCCTTCAAAAAGATCTTTGCGTCCTTCAAAATAGCTTTTCAAAGTAGAAAGAAAAAGCGATTTTCCGAAACGGCGGGGACGGCTTAAAAAATATGGTTTTCCAATGCTCGTTAAATTTTGGATAAATTGAGTTTTATCAACATATATACAATTTTTTGTTATGAGCTCTTCAAATGTCTGAATACCGATTGGCAGGTTCCGTCTTTCTGTCATAACCATAGTATAGCAGAATTTATAATTGGTTATAATAAATAAAATGCAAAATCGGGTAAATTTCCAAATGACGTTTAGATATTTCGTACTATAATTATCATAATAAAATTGGCTATGTCCGTAAAAGAAAACAGATTAAAAGGGGTTCCTGTAAGTAATTTGCAGGGCGGTTCCCATGCGGAGCAGTAATGACTCCGCTTAAGGCACTAAGTGAGCGAGGTTTTTTCACAAACCGTCAGAGCTTCTCACCGTGGTTGGTGGCCGGGAATGTGAACGCCCTGTTTTTTTTATGGAGAAAACAATGTCACAGACAATTGATAACATCATGTATTCTGACGACCTGACAACAGTAGAAGGCGTTGAAAACAAAGAAATCACAACAGCCGTTATCAAAGAAGGTGTAACAACGATTGGAGAAAGGGCGTTCGAGGGTTGTACAAACTTGCAGAGCGTTGCCATTCCCGAAGGTGTAACAACGATTGGAGAAAGGGCGTTCAGGTATTGTTCAAACTTGCAGAGCGTAGTCATTCCCGAAGGTGTAACAACTATTGGAAAATATGCGTTCTATGGTTGTAAAAATTTGCAGAATGTTGCCATTCCAGAAGGTGTAACAGAAATTGGATGGGGTGTGTTCTATGGTTGTGAAAACTTGCAGAGCGTTGCCATTCCAGCAGGTGTAACAACTATTGGAAAAAATGCGTTCTATGGTTGTGAAAACTTGCAGAGCGTAGCCATTCCAGATAGCGTAACAACTATTGGAAAAAATGCGTTCTATGGTTGTAAAAACTTGCAGAGCGTTGCCATTCCCGAAGGAGTAACAGAGATTGGAGAAAAGGCGTTCTCTTTTTGTGAAAACTTGCAGAATGTTGTAATTCCATCAAGTGTAACAACGATTGGAGAATATGCGTTCTATGGTTGTAAAAACTTGCAGAACGTAACAATTCCAGAAAGTGTAACTGAGATTGGATATGAGGCGTTCGAAGATTGTAAAATCGAAAACTATGAACATACACTTTTCAAAATAAAAAATGGATGTTTCCTTTCAAGTGATGAAAAGACAGTTTTGTATTGTGCAAATGCTTCCAAGGAAGAAATTGTAATTCCCGAAGGTGTAACAGAGATTGGATCAGATGCGTTCTATCATTGTGAAAACTTGCAGAATGTTGTCATTCCAGATAGCGTTACAACTATTGGAGAAAGAGCGTTCGAAGATTGTAAAAATCTCAAAGAAGTTCATTTTGGTGGAAATATTGAAAAATTGACTGGACAGATTTTTGATGGTTGTCCAGATGTTGAACTGTATGCTCCAGAAAAATCTTTGACAGAAAAAGCAATAAAAAAGAATGCAAAACTAAAAAAACTGTACAAAAAACTGGAACAGGCAAAACAGGCAAAAATCAAACAAATAAAAGCAGTTAGAACACAAGGACTTCTTCTTGCATATTGTGAAGGCATTGGAAAAGAGCAGAAAATCGAAAAAGTCGGGAAAAATATCGAAGTTACGATTTTTACAAAAGAATTGTCTTCTGAAAACAAGCCAAAATACGCAAAAATTACAGTTCCAGAAAAAACTGCTCTGAAAAAGCTTTCAGAAATTCAAACTGCTTTTGATGAAGTCCGTTCTGAAGGCGAAAAGGTTACCGTTGAAAAATTGGTCAAAACTCTCAAAAAGAATGTCGAATCTTTTGAATGGGAAATCTACAACGATAAAGAAGATAAAACTATGTAGCTTGCAAAAGTTTTGAAATATGGAGCAGATAAATACAGACAAGGGGACTAAAATGAATTGTATTAAATGTGGAATTGAATTACCGGAAACTGCCAAGTTCTGTCTATCCTGCGGACAAAAACAGGGAAATGCCCAAAGTTTTTATAACTGGCTTGCCTTTATCAGTTACAGCCATAAAGATGCAGCGCCAGCAAAGTATCTTGAAGCAGAACTGAAAAAGTATAAGCTTCCATTGATTATTGAGCAGAATAACCCGGAATTAAAGAAACTGCGTTTTGATCAGATTTTTCGTGATGAGAACAATTTTGGAAATGGTGCGTTAGAGGATCAGATCCAGTTTGGATTACAGAACTCTAAATTCCTTATTGCTATCTGTTCCCCAAATTACGCAAAAGCCAACAACGAAGGAATCAACTGGTGTGACGAAGAAATTAAACAGTTCCTTGCGTACCACAATAACGACGATTCATTGATAATCCCAATTATTATTGATGGTGTTCCACACAGCCAGAACGAATGCTTTCCACCGTCACTCCTGAATCTTAAATCTGATGATGGTAAGACTAAAGAAGCTCTGGGGATTGCCGGAACAGCCCTTAAAACACTGCTGGTAGATGGTCAGGAAAAAGAAACTATTTCTGCGGCAGAAAAACAGGCAAAGGATGAAGTTTTTGATGCCCTTAAGGCACGGCTTTTAGGATTGAACTACGGTGCGTATAAGAACTATGCCCATCAGGAAAAATATTTTTCTGATTATGCAGATGTAAATGGCATTCCTGTTGGTATTGGGGAACTTACCGAAGAAGTCTGGAAGCATACAAAACATTACAAGTTTATCTATCGGGAAGATTTACTTGATGAAGTTCGGTATGAAAACGGAAACGGCGCAGTAATTATTCATAGTAATTCAGAAGAAAAGGATCGGATTATTGATTCGGTTTTCTTTTACGATGAAAAAGGCAGTCTTCTTAAAATTGAAGAACGTGATATACATGGAAATGTATCCAGAGTAGTTGAATTCAAAAAGAATTTCTGTGTTATGAATTTTACTGACACAGAAGATGATTCCAAGAACATGGATGCCAATTTTTCTCTTTCTGATGTTGATGATGGTAACTGGTTCAAACAGAAATCAGAGGTAAAAAGTGTCCGGCTTGTCAGAAATGAAAAAGGGTTTATTATAAAAAAAAGTTATCATAAATATCACAACGAAATATATCCTGTTTGTGACAGTGCAGGAATTTACGGCATTGAATATGAAAATGATGAGAATGGCCGTGTACAGCGTTTCTGGTATTTGAATGCAGCCGATGATCATGTAAGCGCAAAAGATGGCGTTGCAGGCAGAATCTACGAATACAACAGAAAAGGAAACAGAATAAGGGATTCTTTTGTTGATATGCAAGGGAATCCCACAGTAAATGGGAAAGGTTATTCCAGCATACAGTATACCTACGATGAATATGGTAATACGGTTAAAGCAGAATACTTTGATACTCATAATCAACCGGTCATACGCAAAAATGGCTTTCATGCTTATTGTATTGAGTATGATGACTATGGAAACATCGGCAGGATGTCATTTTATGGATTACAGAATGAACCAGTGCTTTCAAAAAAGGGATTTGCATCTTTTTCCAGTACATTTGATGATAAAGGAAATACCATCAGGCAAACCTATTCAGGCTTGAATAATGAACCGGTACTTTGTGCAGAAGGTTATGCATCAGTGGTTCAGGCATACGATTTAAGAAACTATATGATTCAGCAGGATTATTTAGGACGTTCTGATGAACCGGTTCTGACCAAAAAAGATGGAGTTGCAACGGTAAAACAGGTTTATGATGAAAAGGGATATAGACTTGAAGGTAGTTTTTTTGGGGTAGATGGAAAGCCTGTCTGCGACAGAAACGGGTATGCAAAAATGTGTTTCAAGATGGATAAAAATGGAAATCCTCTGGAAATATCTGTTTTTGGTACTGAGGGACAGCCGGTATTGGCCAGAACGGGTACATCTACCGTACGGATTACTTATGATGATTATGGAAACCCAATTGAACGGCGATATTACGGTACTGACGATAAACTTCGGTCAGATAAGCATGGCTGTGCCATTATTCGTTCAGTATATGATTCCCGCGGACGGCTGCTGCAGATAAGTTATTATGGAACTGACGGTCAGCGGACGCTGTATGAAAACAGTTATGCCATAGAAAACAGAGTGTATGATGACCAGGGAAATATCATTGAGCGTTCATACTATGGAGTTAATGAAGAACCGGTTCTGAACATAAAAGGACAGCACATTGTCCGGTGTAAGTATGACAAAGCGGGAAACAGAACAGAATTAACCAATTTTGGTATTCATGATGAATCTATCATCAATGTGAATGGGTATTTTAAAGAAACTGGCGAATACGATGAGTATGGAAACCTTCTGGGATGTTCATATTTAGGATTACAAGGTGAATTAGTAACAGAAAAACAATCTGGTTTTTCCCATAATGAGTTTACATATAAACGTGGACTGATTGTTGAGAACCGGCAATATGGAACTGACGGAAAGTTACTGCTGAATTCTAAATCAGGTTTTGCACGGTGTGTTACCGTATATGACGATTATGACCAGGTCATTGAAATGCAGTATTATGGATTCAATAATGAACCGGTACTGACAGCAAACGGCCATAAATTAAAAAAAGTGTATGACGCCCGTGGCAATCTCATTGAAACTTCGTTCTGGGGAGTTTCCGGTGAGTCGGTAAGCGGCAGCAGTGGGTATGCAAAAGTCTGCAGGAAATATGACAACCGTGATAATGAAATAGAACGGACTTTCTACGATGCTGACGGAAATCTGCGCAGCACATTTGCCAAAGAGACAACGGCATATAATGATCAGAATATGATTGTCGATCTGGCGCATTACAATGCAGATGGATCCTATGCCGTTGTAGATGGATATTGCAGATATTCACGGGAATATAACTCTTCCGGCAAACGGATACGGGAGACAATATATCTGGATCATAACGTAATCAACGAAACTGGCTATGATGAAGAAGGAAACAAGTGTGAAACAAAAAAAACTTCGTCAGAAGGTATAGTCCTGCTGGAACGTTTCAACAAAGCCGGCAAAAAAACAGAAGAAACACAATTTGATGCCCAAAATGCACCTTTGGCAGATGAAAACGGCTATTCACACTATTTCTTCACGTATTATGAAGATGACATAACCTTAAAATCGGTAAAAAGATGTTATCCGGATGGAGATTATAACGTTTCTTTGTATGACAAATCTCGTAATGTAACGGAACTGGCATATTTTCATGAAGACGGTTCATTACGGATGAGTAAAAATTTTGCAAAGAAATGTTCTCAATACGATGAAAGAGGAAATCTGCTCGTTGTTACATATTACGGAGAAGATGGCCAAAAGATGCTGTATCGAAATTATGCAAGTAACCGTTCTACGTATGATGAAAGGAACAATTGTATTGAGTATGCATTCTTTGGTTTGAATGATGAACCGGTGTTGAATATGGCAAACCGCCATAAGTGGATTGCGACCTATGATGAGCGGAATAATAAAATAACAGAAACTTCGTATGGCGTTGATGGAGAACCGGTTCTTCAGAAAGATGGCTATTTCCGATGGGAGAAGGTCTATGATGAAAACAATCAGTGTATACTGACCATCTACTACGATACTGAGAATAATGAAATCAAACGGGAAGAAAACCATCCGGAAGAAAAATAAACAGGCAGGTGAAGTATGATATACATTTTGGGATTGGCAGATATAGTACTGGCAGTGTTAATTGCTAAAAACAGGCGGAATATTGCTGCTGTATTAAAATATGTAGCAGTTTTTGATGTAATTAGTCTTGCCCTTATGATGGAACTTGTATCCGGCGAGAACGTTGTGATAAATACTTTTGCTGCGCTGCAGGTAGGTACGCTTAACTCTGATTTCAGTGATGTTCTGAATGCAGTACAGGACAAAACACTGTTCTTTAAGATTCTGTATTACCTGCTCGTAATTCTGTGCCCCATCCTGTGCGGTGGATTCATACTCAGCTTTTTTGACAGCATCATTCAGGGACTGTTCTTAAAATCCATCCGGAAACGCCGTGACAATTACTATTTTTCCGAACTGAATGACCATTCGCTTATGCTGGCAGAAAGTATCTGTGAGAACAATCCAAAAGCACTGATTGTTTTTTTCAATTACGATGGGAATGAGGACTTAAAAGAAGAAGCAATTAAAAACAACTTCATCGTGCTGAATACCGAACTGGAAAATATCGTATTCAAATCCAGCAGACAGATTTCGTATTTCTTCATCAATGAAAAACAGTCTGAAAATGTTCCAGCTGGCTTGAAACTGCTTGAACTTTGCAAGAACAGCAAGGAACTTCAGTCTTTCAGCAATATGAAAATGTACATTTTTTCAGATGAAACTGACAGCGAAGATATTTTGAACTCAACAGACAAAAAGGGCTTTCTGGTATATCTGCTGAATAAAAACGAGGTTATCGTTAATAATCTCATTTTTACCAAGCCTTTCTACAAAAACATGGGAAATTCCCATGAAATTTCTATTTTGGTTGCAGGTTCCAATACCATTGCACGTGAAATAGTCCGCAGTGCAGTCTGGGCCTGTCAGTTCGGTAGTGAATACAAGTTCTCGGTAACAGTAATTGATGAGCATGCTTCAAAGTTACAGACACAGCTTCAGTATGAATGTCCTGAATATTTCAATCCGAAATGGCATTATCAGCTGGCTTTTTATGATGCAGCAATACAGTCGCCGGAGTTTGAAAAGGTTCTTCTGGAACATTGTGTAAACACTACATATGCAGCGGTATGTGTTGATGATGATTCGCTGGCTATTCAGACAGCACTGTATCTGCGGAGATTTTTTATCAGAACCGATTCTGAATATAAGAAAGAGCCTTTTATTACCGTTCAAATCAGAAGCAGGGAAAAGTATATTGCTGCCACAGAGCTTACGGCCGTCAATAAAGAGAAAATTTCGCTGAAAGGGTGGGATATTTATTCGCCCAAATCAGAAAACTACAACATTGTTCCCTTTGGTTGTGATGATGAAATTTACTGCTATGAAAATATCGTTCACAATACAACGCTTAATCTTGCTCTTAATTGTCATACTGCTTACCAGTATATGTTTGGCGATGGAACACCGATTGCTTCAGAGAAATTAACGGAAAGTTTCAATTACAATGAGATCGATAAAAAATCCAACCGCGCAAATGGCATTCATCTTAAATATAAGCTTCATCTGCTTGGATATGATTTAATAGACTACTCAGATGCAACTGAAGAGGAGATTGGAGCAGCTGACGCCGTACTGGCAGAAATAAAGAAAAAACTTTCTGATGATGTTCTGATGGATTATCTTGGTCGGGTTGAACATGACCGGTGGACAGCCTTTCAGTCATCGCAAGGGTGGCGGAGTGTTCCTGTTGAGGATGCAAGAAGATACTCGGCCAACACTGGCAGCCATAAACACCTGAAAGCCAAACTTCATCCCTGTATCTGTACCTATGAAGAACTGGATGAAATAATCAAGATTTTTGATCCGCACCTTAAGGAATATGATGTTGAATTTGTAAAAAAGATGACCGAGATTCTGGGGCTTGAGCCAGGTTCATGCAATATAACCGACATCAGGTTTATCTGTAAGCCTGTAGAAAGGTAATCCGAACCTGACAGTCCCTTTTGATGGAACAACGATCCGGCTGTTACATCAGATGCTGGACAGAAGAGCGCAGTAAGTTCAGGAACTGGTCTTTCTGGATGGCTGGAACCTGAACTCCGGTCAGTTCCACGTTTGCCTGCTGAATATCATACAGTTCTTCAGCCTTATCCATAAGCATGGCAATTTCCCGTTCAGAAAGGGGGAGTCGTGCCCCCAGAAGAATGTTTTCCAAGTCACGGTCTTTTATTACCAGAGAACTGCAGAAACAGATACGGATATCTGCCAGTGTTCCCTTTGATGTATCAGCCAGAAAGGTAAAGAATGCGCTGTTTTCCTTGATTTCGTGCGGGCTACCCAACCGGCGGAAAACGGCAACTTCCCAGTCATCGGTGGGAACTCTGATTCTGGATATGAAACTGCTTTCCGGAAGATATGAGAACTTTGAAAGAGAAACCCAGGTAACTTCAGAAGGACTGTGCACTTCTATCTGTGCATCCAGTGCCAGTAGCGGAGAATACAGGGTAGGTTTAATGCGATACTGGTTTGTGCAGCACAGGTTCCCTCCCATGGTTGCCACATTCTTCAGAAATGGCGTCCCAATGGTGGAAACTGCATCATACAGTACTTCGGGTAGGTTATTCCTACCCAGTTTCAAAAGGTTTGCCAGAGTAACAGAGCACCCAAAATCGATATATCGTTCATGCTTGTCTACGGTCTGCAGTTCCTTTACGTTACCGATAATCATGCTTAATGGCGGAAGATCTATGGCCGTAGTTGCACCACTGTAGATGCCGATTAATGGCAGTGTTTTCAAGTGATAGAGGACATCTGAAATATTTTTTGCATAGTATGATATGTTTCCGGTAGTTTCCATGTTATTTTCTGCTTCCTGTTTCCCGTGGCATGTTGCTGAGTCTTAATCTCCGCGTGGTCGCTGCATACAGAATACCGTTAAGCAAAGCATTGGTTTCTGTACAGTGGCAGCCTAACGTTCCAATATATGCCAGAACTTCGTCCTTCTGCGGGCGCGGTGTCTCGTTTATCAAATCCCAGGCAGCAAAATATTTGCTTGCGTTACAGAATCCGCACAGATGCACCTTTGCCTGTTCAAAACCTTTTCGGATATCCTGAAAATCATCAAGTTCCTGAAAATATTCCAGAGTCATAACCTGTTTCCCCTGAACTGCTGCCAGTGGCAGTGAACACGATGGCACTGGTTTGTTATTCACCAGAACGGCGCAGGTTCCACAGATTCCGTGATTACAGGAACATTTTACAGATGTTAATCCCCGGTTTCGCAAAACCGTTGACAGACGTTCTTCCAAAGGAGCATCAATAGTCGTATTTTCGCCGTTAAGTGTTACTTGAATCTGCATTTTCCTGAATCATCCTGTATAAAAGATCATCGGTTACTGGAAGCGTGGTAACCGCACGGTGAAGTGACTGAGTAAGGGCATTGGCAAATGCGGCCGGCAGAATACTGTACATCAGCTGACCAATCTGCTTTGACTCAGAATCGCTTTCCATAAGGGTAACGTGAATGTTATTGCACTGAAGAGGCCGGTGTCTGATCAGGTTCCTAAGTATTTCATGACAGGCATGAAGCACTGACTGTTCTGCAACTTTTTTGTTCAGAACATTACCAATATCAAGTGCAATCCAGATTGTCCGGACGTTTACCTCATAGGCAATGCTGTCTATATCAAGTTCTACAACACAGCATCCCCAGGAAACAGAATAGTATGGAGAACCGGTAAAGTTTTTCGGATCCCAGACTTTTGAGCGAGGCTTCGGTATCGATTTTTTTACGGTAATGGGAAGCATTTCCTTGGAACGCTGGCGCTGAATTGCCGTACAACATTTTTTTATCAGCTGAGTCTGAATGCTGATATTGCCCTTAGCTGTTTCCGGCAGTTCCAGTTCATCTGACAGGGCATAATTGGGGTCGTAAAGAATCTGGCTTTCAGGGATTGAAAGGTCAGTTGAAATAATCTGTTTCCAGATGGCAGAAATGGACCGTGAAGGTTCCCGTGCATGAATGATAACCCGGTTGTCTTCATCAAGGGTAAGTTCCAGTTTCTGTTTAAGGGTATCAAAAGCCGAACCGTAGTATCCGTGGCCTTCAAAAGAGTTTGACATACCAATCCCCCGAACGGAATTAGGACTTAAAGCGCTTTCTTTTGTCAGGGGAACGGTGTTATAGGCTGCATACCGGCGGAAGAATCCGCTTTCATTGGTCAGTTTTTCAAAAAGGGGGACAATACAGGTTGTATCGATAGTATAGGGGTGTCTGGTACGAGGTTTATCAGCCATAAAAGCATAGGAACGTCCACCGGGGAAAAAGTTTTTCAGGTGAACATCAAAGGGATTTGTCCGCGTTTCCAGAGCTATCTGCTGAAACAGTACTTCCAGAGCAAAAAATGCCAGCGAGTCGGCACCCTGCATACTGGCAGCAGTTGGTGCTGTTGGTGTCCGAACAGCCTGTACTACTACTTCCTGAGAAAATGGTTTACAGGCACCCAATGCTGCAATGGCAAGGCGGTCAATAAGCTGTGGCACAAAAGGACTTCCCTCACCAGTTTCAACCATTATCCTGGTTTTAATGGCAGAAATAGTACCATCGTCAAGAAATGCTGCGTGGTGAATAATAGTTACCGTTGGTGAATGTTCAATGTATTGCCGCTGTTCTGCCGGTGTTAGGGTAAGTTTTACCGGTTTCTGGGTGCATTGGGCAGCTACGGCAGCCTGACAACAGAGCAGGGTATTGTACCATACGGCATTGGTAGCAGATTCACCACAGATAGTACGCTTTATTTTTATGTCGTCGGTTTTGTGTCCGGTAACCAGACTGGCATTTTCGCGGAGGTGGCTTGCCCACTGGGTTGGTGTAAAGAAAGTTACGGTGCGGCTGGTACTGGATACCAGTGCACCAGATAATTCACCACATGGAGTATAGGTAATGCGGTTGGCATAGCTTGACTGCAGATGATGCGGTGCTTCTGCAAAATAGTCTTCAACAGGGCCTGCTGCAACAACCCGCTGGTACAGAATATCACCAGCCGGTTCTGGAAATGGATCTTCCTTATAGCTATGAAGTTCGGCTTCTGGCGGTATGTCAGCAGTTTCAGAAAGATAATCAGATTCATCAATATCGGATAAATCAGTTGCATCACCAGATTCACTGAAATCAGAAACTTCTTCAGATATGGGGTTTTCTGATACTGCATCTTTTACAGGTGTGGCCGTTTTTTCATCTGATATTTCACTGGCAGCCTTCTGTACCGTTTCAGCTTCATCGCTCAAAGCTTCATTAATCAGAGTATCGGATTCCAGCTGTTCTTCGGCTTCGCTCTCAGATTCCAGCTCTTCTTCCGTAAGTGCTCCCGATGAATTTTCCAGTTCCTCCGGTGTTGGTTCATACTCAATATGTACGTTTTCAAGGTAGTCATGCACCAGCTGATCATTTGGGCCTACCAGAATCCCGATAGCTTCCCCGGGATACGACACGGTTTCTGCAAACACCGGCATGGAAGTATCTTCGGTAACAATCAGGTTTTTGCCTTTAATATCTTTTGCGGTAAAGGCTGCATATTCTTCCGGTACCAGATCATCAAAGTAAACGCCCTTTACGGTTCGTCCCGATTCTTCGCTGCGGATAAGGGCAGCGTACAGCATATTGTCTGTCTGAATATCGGTATAGAATACCTGGGCTGAGTCTGATTTCAGGATAGAAGAACGTTTTTTAGCGGCCATAATGATCCTTTCCAACTGCAAGAACCGTATCAATAACTTTCTGTACCTGTTCTTCTGACATACCGGGCCACAGTGGAATACTTACCGTAGCCTGATACTGTTTCTCTGCGTTGGGAAACTGCTCGGGAGTAAAGCCGTAACGGTTTTTTATGTAGGTAAAGTGGTAATGGGGAATAAAGTGCATGCTGATGCCAAGCCCACGGTCCTGCAGTTTCTGGGCAAACTGGTTCCGGTCAATGGTCAGTTTTTCCTCCCTGATTCTTAACAGGTATAAATGCCAGGCATTTCCTTCTCCATCGGGAGGAAGCTGCAGAAAGTCTGCATCTTTAAATGCTGCGTTATACCGGTCAACAACGGCTTTCCGCTGCCGGTAAAAATCCTGTGCCCGTTTCAGCTGTACTCGTCCTATGGCGGCAAGTACGTCAGGCAGGTTGAACTTAAAGCCTTCATCAATTACATCGTACTGCCAGCTGGCCTTTGTGCTGGTGTACCGGTCCCATACGGTGCGGTCAATGCCGTGGAGGCGCATGGTGGTCATACGTTTTGCCAGATTTTCATCTTTGGTAATGACCATGCCGCCTTCGCCGGTGGTCATGGTTTTTGTGGCATAAAAGCTGAAAACACCGGCATCGCCAAAGGTTCCTGCATGACCTTTTTCTGTCTGGGCTGGAAACGCATGAGCGCAGTCTTCTATAACGCGTACGTTGTACCGGCGGGCAATGTCACAAATTTCTTCCATGTTGCAAAGATTACCGGCAATATGCACCGGAACAACAGCCCGTATGGTAGGATCTGCCTGTAAGGCAGCTTCTATTGCTTTGGGGCTGATATTGTACGTATCAGGTTCGATATCCGCATAGGCAATTTCTGCTCCCAGATGGCGGGCACTTGTTGCTGTTGATATAAACGTGTACGGCGTGGTCAGAATTTTTGAGCCGGTTGTAACGCCACAGGCTTCCATGGCAAGAATCAGCCCAGAGGTATTACTGTTTACGGCAAGGCTGAATGGACTTCCAGTATATTGAGACCATTCCTGTTCAAAGGCTGCGGCTTCTTTTCCGGTAGTAAGCCAGCCGCTTTTCATAATGCGGAGCACGGCTTCTTCTTCCGCAGCTCCCAACTGGGGTTTGAAAAAAGGTACAAAATCAGTGTTCTGTTCAGTTGCCATCAGTGAGCCTCATTACTTCTCAGAAAATAATCATAGCTGGGAACTGCTTCCCGTAACAGTGCAATAAGTTTTTCCTTGTTGCGGTAGTCTTCGTTCAGTGGGGTGCAGCTGTTGTAACTGCAGTTGGCTGTTGCCGGAAGACACACCGCAGCCAGTTTCTGCAGCAGCTGTTCAAGAGCAGCACCTGTCAGCACATTGTTCGGCGTAGTAAGCTGCATAATCTTGGGATACTCGGTGGGCATTGGGTTCTCTTCTTTAATCCACAATGGTTCATCAATGCGTTCTCCCGGACGGACTCCGCTGAACTGAATCTGGATGTCCCGATACGGTTCCATGCCGCTGAATCTGATGCATTGCTCTGCCAGTTCCAGAATCTTAATAGGTTCTCCCATATCCAGCAGATAGGTACGGCCGTTTTTTCCGACTCCTCCGGTTTTCAATACCAGAGAACAGGCTTCCGGTATGGTCATGAAGTAGCGCTGCATATTTTTGTCAGTAACGGTTAACGGTCCGCCTGTTTTAATCTGGTTCATGAAAATATTGAGTACGGAACCACGGGAACCAATGACGTTTCCAAAACGGACAAACATAAATGCCCGCTCCGGGTCCGTGTTCTTTGCCGCTGCATCGATAATCAGCTTTTCAGAGAGCATTTTAGAAACACCATAAACACAAACCGGCTCTACTGCCTTATCGGTGGAAATCAGAACAAACCGTGAAACACCGGCTTCTGTGGCGGCATCAATCAGGTTTTTCGTACCGAATACGTTGTTCTCTACAACGGCAACCGGGTTTTCTTCCATAAGCGGCACATGTTTATAGGCTGCACAATGGAATACAACATCTGCCTTAAGACGTTTCAGAATGTAGCGCATATAGTCGCGGTCTTTAATATCACCGATAACCGGCACGATAGTTGCTTTTTCGCCAACTCCTTCCTTCTGCAGAATACGCAGTTCCCGGTCAATCTGCCAGATACTGTTTTCTCCGTGGCCGAAAAGGTACAGCCGTTCAGCACCGCCGCTGAGCAGTTGCCGGGCAAGTTCACTGCCGATACTTCCGCCGGCGCCGGTAATAAGAACCCGCTTACCCCTAAGGTATGCAAGACTTTCCTTCAAATTGATGGTAATAGGTGTTCTTCCCAGAATATCCAGCGGATCAATTTCTCTTGCCTGAATCAGGTGGGCATTTCCTTCAATTACCTGACTGATGGCCGGCAGAATACGGATGTGGGTAAATCCACAACGGCTCAGAATATCGTATATTTCTTTAATGCGCTCGTTGGGAGCTGATGGCATGGCGATAATCGCTTCATCAGCATCGCTGTGCCGCAAAAATGAAATGAAATGATTTATAGGACCTAAAACAGGCACTCCGTCAATTTCTTTTCCTATGATTTCCGGGTTATCGTCTATAAAAGCCGCTACCTGGCCAAATATCTTTTTCCGTTTTATTTCTTCTGCAATCATCTGACCGGCAAACCCGGCACCAATAATGTACAGTGATTTTTCTGATGGCAATCCCATTTAAATCTCCCGTGTATAGTATACCACAATCCAACAGAAAAAATCCTAAACCGCCACTTTCAATTCTCCGAAAATCAAAAAGAGTTAGACCGTCAAAAAAGGAAACGAATATGTTGAAACGAACATTAGCCGCAGCATTCTGCTTACTCTGTGTGTCAGCACAGGCATGTTTTGCTGCAGCCATAACCATGATTCTGTGTCAGGAAGAATCTGATTCTCAGGTAGAATTACCGGTGCGGAAGATTTCGGAGACCATGGAATCTGTCATTATGGATACCCTTTTTGATAATGGTCATATTGTAACCAACGAAAATATCTGCTGTGGTGATTCAATTGATGTCAGTGTCCGGAACGGTTTATATGCGGCTCAGGACAGTTACATGGATTATTACGTAGTTATTTCAGTTCATTTCACCGGTGAAAGCGTTGCATCTCCTTCAAAAGTAAGCCTGAAGGCCCTTGAGAATGTGGAAGTAACTGTTCGCAAAATTCGTTCTGATGCAGTTGTGTATCAGGAAGTGATTACACCGGAAGTTAACGCAAGGGAAACTGAATCTCAGGGGGTAACCCGGTTTGGTTCAGAAATTGCGCTGAAAATCTGTAAGGAAATAACAGCGTCTAAATAACGCGTGAGGGGATAGAAAATGAAACGACTGAGTGCATTGCTTGCAGCCCTGCTGCTGTGTTTCTCATTGTTTGCGGCATCTGTAAAACCATCAATGGATGGAAGGGCTGTTGTAGCAGACATTGGCGAACTGCCAATCGGACTTTTTGCAAAATCGGCAGCGTTTTTGCCAGGTGATACTGTTGTAGTTACTAATCCTGCAACTCACATCAGCATTGAAGTTATGATTTTTGGTGGCTTTGATTCTAGCGAAGGCATTGCTATTGTGCTTTCTCCTGAAGCAGCCCGTGAATTGTACATTACAAAAGGCAGCAATGTTATTGTTCAGGTAACGAAAAAAACAGATGCCTGGTCAGAAAATACTATTCTCAGTAAAACTGTAGAATCCTATATGCCCGAAGACGATCCTGACGTCAACCAGGAAATCATGATTGATGATATTGAAGATCCGATATTTGATAAACCCGGTGTAATGGTAGAAGATGTTGTTTTTTATGTAGAAGAACCCATTCTGCCACCGGAAGAATTTGTTGAAATACCGGTAAATGATGTTGCTGAAGAGGTTGTTGAAGAATCTGCTGGAGAACCGGGAGACGTGGTGGCTGAAGAAATTCCTGTAGAGGACGTTGATAACGACCCGGAAGAAGGTGTTGTTGAAACTTCAGAACGTTCTCCGTTAATCAGCCGCGGTTCACGTTTTGAAACTGAAGAAGAAGTGGAGATTGATGACACAGAATCACTGAGCGAAGTTGAAGTGTCCGATACAACTTCTGACACTAAATGGGCGTTAATTTCTGATGATACTGAATTTGTTTCTGAAATGTCGGTAGAAGAAGAACCAGAAGAAGATCTTGAAGACGATAATGTCATTGAATCTGATGAAGATATTGAGGAATATCTGGAAGATGATGATGTTATACTTGAAGAAGATGAAATAGAAGATTTCGAAATTGAAGAAGACGACGACCCTGTTGAAGAAATTGAGTATTTCTATGAACTGGAGGAAGATGACGAAGTTGTATACGAACTGGAAGAAGAAGACGATGACATTGTTGAAGTAGATGATGATGTCCTTGTTGAAGACGCAGGATCACTGAGCGAAGTCGAAGTGTCCGTCGATCCAGAAGAAGATTATATCGTAGAAACTGAAGTAATCCTTATCCCCACTGAATTCTATCCACCTGTTGTAGAACTTGTTGAAGAAACAGCAGATGACGCAGTTGTTGAACTGGAAGATGATGTGGAACTGGAAGAAGTAGAAGAACTGATTGATGATGAAGAGAACGGTCTGTCTGACGAAGATGACATGATTATCATAGCAGATTACGATGTGGAAGATGTTGCAGAACCGGAACTGCCGGCAATTACGGTCGTTTCACAGAATGAACTGCCTAAGGGATATTATGTTCAGATTCTTACAGCAAGTAAGATGACCACCGTAGAAGATACAGTGGATATGTACGGTAAGAATTATCCTATGCAGTTTGCAGAAAGTGCCCGTGGCGGCATTCAGGTTCTTATCGGACCTCTTACTCCAGACGAATATGCCATTATTCAGGCACGATTCAGAAGTTACGGCTACAAAGACTGCTTTGTGCGAAACATTAAGTAATCTGAGGTAATTCAGTTTACGTACCATAGAAGGCTGCCCGATAACCGGACAGCCTTTTTTTTTGTAAGGCTATGTCCGTAAAAAGTGTTGCTGAATGCTACACAACAACGAGGATTGGACAGAAATACCACAAATCGAGAGGAGGGACAGTACAGGCAAAAATTGTTGAAGCCCGGCGTTCATGCGGTAGCATGAACTATATATAGTTTCTACGCCGGGATTCACCAATAGCGACGTTATCGAGCGTTTTTGCATGTACTGGCAATCCGGTAGATTTGTGGAGTTTTGCTGAGACCCTGAAACTAGTTCAGGGTGACTATAAGCAACACTTTTTACGGACATCGCCAAACAAAAAAGGGAGCATCACCAGTATTGTAATGCTCCCTTTGTCTCATGAAATATCAATTAATTTCATTGCTTTATCAGCCTTCAGAACCTGCTTCAACATATTTCTTCAGCTGATTTGCAGCAATTTTTGGATTGGCAATAACTGAAGGACCAGCAATACAACCGCCTTCACATGACATTACCTCAACCATATTCGGTGTCTCTGGTGTTGCCGGAACTTCACCTGCTTGGATTTTTCCAAACTGCATCAGCATTTTCATACCGTTTTTATCAAGACCATTGATAATTGCAGGACGCAGAATTGAAGGATCCTTGAGACGAACCTTAACGGCATTGGCTACACCACCAGTAATTGCAAAATTACGACCACTGGCAGTAGGAGCTTTTTCACCTTCCGGGAGTTCTACCGCTACTTCCTGTCCGATATCGATTTCCTTGGCAATGAACAGAGCTCCTATCTCTTCAACGCTCAGAACGTAATCCACATATTCATCTTTCATACCTTCGTTGCGTTTTGCAAGACATGGACCGATAAATACAGCTACACAATCTTTATCTGCCTCTTTAGCAAGTTTTGCTGTGTAATGCATAGGGCTTCTGGTATCAGATACACAGGGATTGAGGGCCGGAACATGTTTACGTACTGCGGCCACATAGGCAGGACAGCAACTGGTGGTCATCAGTTTATCACCACGTTCCATACGTTCTACAAATTCGTGTGATTCCAGATCGGCACAGATATCTGCACCTTTTGCAACTTCCATTGCACTGCTGAACCCAGCCTTTACCAAAGCTGATTCCAGCTGACCGCTTGATGCACGGAACTGAGCAGCAATAGCAGGAGCATACATGGCTACAACTTTCTTGCCGCCAAGAATATGTTTCAGGACATCAATGAGCTGACTGCGGTCCATCATTGCACCGAAAGGACATTCACTCATACAATGACCGCAAGCGATACATTTTTCGTAGTCAATGTGCTCACGTCCGCTGTCATCCTTACTGATGGCTCCAACAGGACAAGCTTCTTCGCATGGTACAGGAATCTTAATAATGGCGTGATATGGGCAGTTCTGCATACACAGTCCACAGTTAACACATTTGTCTTCGGCAATATGTGCACGGCCATTTTCTACATTAATAGCTTTACGTCCACAGTTCATCATACAGGGACGTGCGTAACAAGCCTGGCAGGCATTTGTTACCATGTAATGTGATTTTACACAGGCATTACATGCATCATGGAGAACGGTCAGAATTTCTTCACCGGGTTTTTCACGGTTCAGAGCTTCCTGAACGTAATCAGCAAGACGTTTTTCATCATCGTAATCATCTACAGAACAGCCAAGACGGGCAATTACACGCTGACGGATAATTTCCCGGTCATGGTGTATACAGCAGTGGAAAGGCTGAGCACCGCGTGGCATCATCTGGCGTGGAATCAGGTGAACTCCTTCTTCCAATTTTCCTTCAAGCATAAGCTTGGCAAGGCGAACCAGAATTTCGCGCTTAATATTCGCGGTGTTGTTGTTGATGTTAAGCATATTTTTCCTCAAGTTTTGAAATTACGCTCTGTAAGGTAGCGCTTTCGATTATTTCATCATCAATCATAACAAAAGGAGCTTTTCCCTGCCCCACATCTTTTCCATTATGTTTGCACAATTCCATACAAGTGCGGCCTTCAATTTCAACCTTATCTTTCAGATGTTCAGGAAGCTGTTCAGGCAGCAGAAGCAGTTCAGATGCTCCCATAACGTAGCAGTGAGTTCCAGTACAGATAACAACTTTTGTTTTTTCCATGAGTATTCCTCCGATTGATGGCCCATTCTAGCGATTTTTTTTCAAATAGAGAATAGGTTATAGATAAAAAAAGCACTAAATATGCTCAAAATTCTTAATAATAATGAATCTCCACTTCTTTCAGATATTTTTCCTGAAGAAGATTGGCGATTTTTTTTATAACGTTACGGCGGATTTCCAGTTCCACCGGCATGTTAGGATCCTGATGAGCCTCGTTAATCTTGGTTCCTACGGCAAAATGAATCCGGTCACTGTCAAGGAACATATCAACCATGCGAGTTGCAGCATTGGGTTTAAGATTTTCAGTATGCGCACCATTTTCCAGCAGTTCCGATACTTTACCCATGGTTATGATACCTTCGGTAATCATATCAGCGCCTTCCATTTCCGAAATTGGAGGAACGGTAGGATCAAAGTCTTTCAGATTAACGGTTACCGGTCTTCCCAGTTCCCGACTGATGATATTTGCTGTCGTTCCACCACAGATAATCTTCCGGCCATCAAATGTTTCAAAAAGATGAGCATATTCTGCATCAGCTTCCTTGAAAACAGGCGGTCCTGTAAGAACCAGCATATCCCGGGGATTCCGGAAATATACTACGCCACAGGTTATATCATCTTTAGGCTTAAAGGCATCGTGACTGGATGCCTGCTGCACTACTTTCCGGGCCAACTCCCGTGCACTGATTGTTGGATCATTATCAATGCATTCAAGAATGAAAGCCTGAACATTGAGCCATCCCCATCCGAAAGGATAGGTATTGCTTCCCATACCAGACTGTGTAACTCCATCACTGAAGAAAACAAGACGATCGCCAGGCCGGGCAGCATAAGTTGAGTAATTCAGAAACGCATCAATACGTGGTGCTGTTTTTTTGTTCTTCCGGTGAAGTTCGGTAATTTCCTTAATCGGTTCAACTACCGTATTCTGACGAATAAGAACATACGGCGGATTATCATATTCCATGATGCGGACCATGGCACTGGGTTCAATATCAACAAGAGTAAATGTTGCATAACTGATACCACGTTCCTTATCAACCGGCAGCGTATTCATGATGATTTCAGCAGCACGTTTGATAGGAATATCAGCAGCAATAAACTGCGTTGCCATAGTTGCTGTAAGGGTTGCAAGAACACCGGCTTTAATACCGCTTCCCAGTCCATCCGACAGAGCCGTAATTACACGACCATCGGCCGGATTTTTCTGAGACATAAACATGTCACCGGGAGCCTGCATCTTGTGCTTACAGTACTGGAAATATCCTACTTCGATAAAAGTATTATCCATTGCCATAACCGTTACCTGCCGGAATCCTCATCATCACCGGCAAAAGACTCGATGATGCTGTTAAGGATTGATTCTGTTTCTGCTGCGTTTTCTCCCAGCAGGAATGCAATCTTCTGTACTACAGACAGATTTTTGTCGATTACTTTCTTTGCCTGATTGATGATGCGGTTACGCTGTACCTGAGGAGCAGTAATGTCTTCTACTACACCACCGGCACACTCATTCTTTTCAATGGCAAATACGGTTACATGATAGATTTTCTTGCCATTACGGAACTCGCGTTCAATAACATCAGGGCCATTGGCTGAGATAACATCGGTAAAGAACCGTGCCATATCTGAAATTTTGCGGAGATCAGCTCCTTCAAGACCAGGGAGGGCTTCAAACATCTCTTCTACATCGGGCCCCATAAGAGCAGCGAAGTTCCTGTTACAGTCAACAATGTTCAAGTCTTTATCAGCAATAACAACACCGCTGGGAATTGACCGCATAAGAGCATTTGCTTTTTTCTGGGCAAGTTTTCTCATGTACGAAACACACATGGTCTTTTCTGCATGTTTATCAAGCATGGCACAGGCAAATGAGCGGCAGGTGTCGTACCCACAGCAGGCGCAGTTCAACTCATCTTCAAGGGTGTATTTACCAACAGACTTCAGAGCAGAACGGATTTCTTCCTCGCTGTAATGTGTTTCAGAAGCAGGATCAACCGGAAGCGTTCCCGTTAAGTCGGGTTTCATTTCAAGAAGAGCAGGATTCAGAATTTTGTCGGCATTTTTGGCATAATCAAAAATCGCAATGCTTTTAGCAGCAGTTGAGCCCAGTTTGGAAGCACTTGGGCCGTTGATACATCCACCCGGACAACTCAAAAATTCGATGAATACCGGAGTTGTAATTTCTTTTGGATTCAGATCGGCAAACACCGGACCGATACGGTAAATTCCTGAATAGTTGAACATACGGACATCGTCAAGGCCTTCGTACATTGCAACAGCCTGACCCATACCACCTTCTACCGGATACAGAGAACTTTTTGCGGCACGATGCGGAATGAATTCTTCATGAAGGGCGCCTGATTCGTACTGTTTTCTGATGGCACTGGGGCGCATTTCAGGCTTTGCAGTCTGCTCCTCCAGCTGATTCATCCATTTCCGTAAATCAGAGAAAGTAATGGCAGCATCAATCTCGTTAAAAACATCGGATTCCCGTTTCTTTGCAATACAGGGGCCGATAAAAACAACACCGATGTCATCACCATACATTTTCTTCAGATACCGGGCATGAGCCATCAACGGAGAAGCAGTATCACAGATATAGGGAGCATATTCAGGATGCTGCTGCTTGATGTATTCAACGGCAGCGGGACAAGCAGAAGACAGGAACAGCTTCTGTTCAATTTCTCCGGCAGCAGAAGCACGCAGCATGTGAGCAGTTTCATGAGTTACAAGATCTGCACCAATGGCAGTTTCAGACACACCGGAAAAACCAAGAGCTTTCAAAATGCCGACAAGGACTTCCACCGGGTAGTCAGGAAATTCACTGGCAAATGATGGAGCAAGCGATGCAATAACTTTCTGCTTAACATTCAGCAGCTGTTTGGTGCGGCTTAAATCGTCACGAATATGTTTTGCATGAGAAGGACAGTTAATTACACAGTTACCGCATAATACGCAAAGCTGCGGAACAACCATGGCATGTCCGCCTTCAACGCGGATGGCCTTGCAGGGACAATTGCGGACACATTTATAACAATCCTGACATTCAGTCTGTTCGGTATAAATCGGATAAAGAAAATTCATATGAAATCCTATTTACAATCCCAGTTCATGGCGAAGAATCAGTTCAAGACCAGCAGGCTCAACCTGGGTAAACATCTTTCCGTTGATTTTTACGTTAGGACCGCCTTTGCATTCATTTTCGCATAGACATCCCTTAATACGAACCTGATCACATAATCCATGTTCTTCAACAAATTTCTGAATAAATGCAGCATTCAGACTGTTTCCCCGGCTAAAGCAGGAACTGCCCATGCAGATGGTTATTTCTGTCACTTTTTTTTGCCTCTTACTAACAGCGTTTTTTGTGATTTCATTCTACCATGAAAAAAGGCAGCGGTGAAAAAAATCCGCTGCCTTTTTGATAAATTTTTAGCGATATAAATTCCAGCTGTTATTTACTGGTCATGTTGACTACACCATCCCACTCATCAGGAACGCCATTGGCCAGATTTGTGGCACACCGTTCAGCGAAAACGCTGGCAGCTTCATCTGACGGATACAGGGCAGTAGCCTGGTCAAAAAACTCTTTACCCTTTGCAAAGTCTTTTGCCAAATAGCAGTCCAGACCTTTATGAAACAAGTCAACACTTTCAATTAATGCAGGATCCAGCTCAGATTTAACACCCAGAATATTGACAAGCTGGACAGGAGTATTAATACCTACTACACGGACACGGTCGAATCTGCGGCCCAGAAGAACTCCTTCGTGTTCCCCGCTGTTGGCTCCATTCCAGGTAGCTTCAGAAACCAGAATCCAGCTGTGGTACACTTTGTTTACACCTTCAAGGCGAGCAGCAAGGTTTACCGCATTACCCATCATGGTATAGTTCATTTTTGCGTCAGTACCCATGTTACCGACAACCATGTCACCGGTATTCAAGCCAATACGGGTATATACCGGGGTTGGAATAATACCGGCAGCCAGCATCTCAGTATTGAAATCGGCCTCTGCCTGCTTCATGCGGACTGCAGAAATAGCCGCACGCCAGGCATGATCTTCAAAACTGATAGGCGCACCAAAAAAGGCAATAATTGCGTCTCCTTCGTATTTATCAATGGTTCCGCCGTTTTCAAGAATAATGTCACTTAAGCGGGTAAGATATTTATTGAGGAAACTTACCAGCTGAGTAGGCGTTACTTTTTCTGACAGAGTTGAGAAACTGCGGATATCAGTGAACATGGCAGTAAGATATTTTTCTTCACCACCAAGAGAAAGTTTACTTGGATCCTTGATGATTTCATCGATAACTGCAGGAGAAAGGTACGTACCGAAAGCCTGACGGATAAAACCTTTCTCTTTTGCAGTTTTGGCAAACCTGAGAGCAACCTGACCGATAGCACCGACAACCATGATAATTGCCCCGGCTACAACTTCGATATAGATCTGAGTTGTCACAAAAAGCGCAACTATGATGGCAAGGAAAGCAACCAAACCGATGAAATACGACATATTCTGAGCAAACATGCCGGTTGAACGGAAACTTATCGTAATAAGAATAAGAAGCAGCGATGCAATTACGATGCCATAATACCAGGGTGTTGGTGTTATGAAGTCCTGATTCATGATGGTATTATAAACATTGGCATGGGTACCGATGTTGGGGAATCCTGTTTCAAAAGGAGTGTTACCTAAATCGGTAGAGCCTGTTGCAGTATGACCGATGATGCAGAATGCACCGGAAAATTTGCGGGACAGGTAATCATCCGCATTATAGTATGATTCAACGGCATCACGATACGCTGAATACAAAGCAACAAAACCTGCCCGTTCGTTGGTACAACGGGTAACTTCTGCCGGATTATGAGCATATTTTTCCATACGGGTATCCCAGTAATCCATAATTTCCTGCTGATAATTCATATCCGAAAGCTGCATACATTTATTGAAAAATGATTTTCGCCCTTCAAAATAAACGTCAAAATCAGGATCATCAATGGTAGAACCACTGGTCCGGTTGAACAGTTTTTCCCGCGTTTTTTCCAGAGAGTCATATTCCTTAACCAGTTTCTTTGCCTCTTTCACGTATGCAGGTGATGCTCTGTTTATTGCAACACCATACGTATCCGTCAGTTTCTGCAGCCAGCCGATAAGATAATCCTCCAGATCATCAAGGCGTACCAGATCATAAGCAGAAACAATGGTATAACTGTCAAGGAATTTGTTCTGCGTCCAGTTAATTACAACGTTACCATCCTTATCGAGAGGAATAACCATATCTTTGATTTCTTCCTGCCCATCAGCGTTGACAATATGTGCATCTTTCAAGGTCAGTCGGGCTTTTTCCCGAATAATCCTTGTTGGCTGCAATTCACTGAGCATGGGAGCAAAAGTAAGCTGACCAACATATCCATCATTATGATCATAAAACAGTTTAACCCGCCGGCGTACACCATCATCATCAAGCCATACATTACAGTAGCCAAATCCGGCTGCAGCCTCTACCATACTCTGCAATGCCGGAGCAAAACCTCGCCGACCGACTGTACGCTTGTTGAAGAAATAATTGGATTCTCTTGCAATATACCCACCGTCATCCGAAACATTCTTAATCAGCTTATTATTCGTTATCCACTGATCATACTCTTCAGTAATCCGGACACCAAGATCCTGCATATTGGAACCAAGCCAGGAATCACCAAAAAAACGAAGCGATTTTGCAAAGTACATATCGTTGTCCCGGATAACAGAACCTGCTACATCTTCATAAAATGCATCAAATTCTGCAGGAATGTAATCTTCGTACAGTTCGATTCCAAGATCCAGGATTTCATCATCAGTCAATCCATATGACTGCGGGTCTGCCATTCGTTCCAGAAGTTCGCCCAAATATCCACTGACATTATCCCCTGCTTCTGCAACCATTCCAGGAAGCTGTTTTTCAACATCGCGGTTCAACCCTTTTACCGAAGCAGTGGGATACTCAATATCGAATACAACCTTTCGTGCGCCAAGTTCCCTCATTCGCATTATGACATCGCCAAGAATATCGCGGGGCCAGGGAAACTGACCAACATTTTCTGTAGCATCGTCATCAATGGCAACCATAACGACATCAGTCCGCTCAACCGGAGCCTTTTTTACCTTCATAAGAGAGTCAAAGGCATTGTACTCAAGGTTGGTAAATGCGCCGGCTGCTGTCAGCAGAGTAATCACCAGAATAGTTACCAGAACAATCAGGTATTCCCGGTGAAACCACGGCACTTTTTTTGCTAATTCTTCATGGGAAAAAACATTCATGGCATCTATTATAACGCACTTTAGTGATATACTTATCATTTGAAGGAATAATACCCGTCTTCTCATAATATTTTCTTGAGAAATTATTCCGTATTTCTGATTTTTACAGAGGATGCAATAATGAATACTCTTTCACTTCTTGGTAAATGGTCTCTTGAAAGTAATGACCATAAAAATCTTTCTGTTTCTTTTCCCGGTGATATCCATAGTGCCCTTCTGGCACAGAAAATCATACCCGATCCCTACTGGGCAAAAAACGAACTGGAAATTCAGTGGGTAGGCCGCACTGACTGGACCACAACCCGTCAGATTAAAGTTCCCAAGAACTTTCTGAAAGGCCGCCAGTTCATCACGCTTGAAGGCGCCGATACCTTCGTCCGGGTTCTGATTAACGGATCCGAAGCAGGTTTGTGTGAAAACTTTTTCAGAAAATGGCGGTTTGATGTAACTGATATTCTGAAAGAGGGTCTTAACGAAATTACCCTGATTTTTGAATCTTCAGAAAATTATGCAGTTGAAGCTGCAAAAAAACTCCCCATGAAGTTTCCCTACAGCGAATATGACGTTACTTCTCCAAACCACAATCTGGTACGAAAGGTACACTGTCATTCCGGCTGGGACTGGGGTCCATGTATCATGGCCTATGGCATTTACACCGATATCAGGCTTGAACAGACAGACTGTGCTTTGATTGATGCCATCCAGACTGAAACAACGAAAAATGCTGACGGATCCTGGAATTTACATGTTAAGACATGGATTACTTCAATAAAGAATGCAACAGCACCCATAACCATTTCTGTTGCAGCAGAATCAGGTGTTGCAGCAACAGCAGATTTCAGTCCGGTAATTCTTGATCTTGAAAAACAGACTTTGAAAGAAGGCGAAAACTGCATTGAAGCAGATCTTACGGTACGTGGAACAGCCCCCTGGTATGTTGCCGGGACAAACCCCGAAAATGACGACGCTGCTGCAAAAGGTGCCATGAGTCTTTCCGAAAACCCGTTGTATGACGTAGTGGTTACCTGTGCAAAAGCCGCAAAATCCGTAAAGATTGCATTCCGGGAACTGAAAGTAATCGCTGAAGAAGATGCCCAGGGAAAGTGTCTCCGTTTTGAAGTTGATGGACGGCCTGTTTTTGCCCGTGGTTCCAACTGGATTCCTGCTGACGCTCTGCCAAGCCGTCAGACTGATGAAAAATACGAATATCTGCTTGATGCACTGGTAGCTGCAAACCAGAACACAATCCGCGTATGGGGCGGCGGCCAGTATGAAAAAGAAGTTTTCTATGAACTATGTGACCGGAAAGGTATAATGGTCTGGCAGGATATGATGTTTGCCTGTTCAACGTATCCGGCAAATCAGGAATTTCTTGATACAGTCCGCATAGAAATCCGTGAGCAGATCCGCCGGTTAAGTCACCATCCGAGTATAGCACTGTGGTGCGGCAACAATGAAAACCTGGGAGCACTTACCTGGTTCCCTGAAACACGCAATAATCTTCTTGCATATGCAACACTGTACGATCGGCTGAATGAAGGAACTGTAGGCGATGAAGTTAAGAAAAACGACAAGAGCCGCATCTGGTGGCCTAGTTCTCCTTCTGCGGGACCAGACGATTTCAGCGATAACTGGCACAGCGATGGTCGTGGTGATATGCACTACTGGACCGTATGGCACGAGAAAAAACCTTTTGAAGCATATTACGACATTACTCCACGGTTTGTTTCTGAATTTGGCTATCAGAGTTTGCCTTCATTAAGTGAGGTTCGTACCTTCTGTCCACCGAATCAGATGAACCTTACCAGTCCTGTTATGGAATTCCATCAGCGTTCAGTTGGTGGCAACAGCATTATTTTTGAAAACTTCAGCCGCTATTTCCGGGTTCCAGCAACATTTGCTCACATGAGTTACTTAAGTCAGGTTCAGCAGGCAATAGCAATTAAAACAGCCGTAACATACTGGCGTTCCCTCCGTCCGGGCTGTATGGGATCAATTATCTGGCAGTTGAATGATGTATGGCCAATTGCTTCCTGGTCTTCTTTGGAATACTCCGGAAAATGGAAGATGCTGCATTACGCAAGCCGTCATTTCTGCGCCCCCGTACATCTGGCATTGTACAAAAAAGGTGACACTGTGTACGGTTATGCATTGAACGACACCAGAAAAGAGCTTGATGCAACACTTGAAGTTCAGTTCCTGAATTTTACGGGTAACGCTGTTCGTAAAAACATAACCGTAAGCAAAAAAGTTCCTGCAGATACAGCTACCCTCCTTTGGGAATGCAAGGCATCTGATCTTGGCATAAAGATTGATGAAGCTTTTGTACTCGGAACGCTTACAGTAAACGGAACTGCAGTATCAGAAGATGCACTCTTTATTGATCTGCAGAAACATTGTCAGCTTGAAAAAGCAGGAATTAAAACAGAAATCACTGAGACAGAAGACGGTTTTGCCGTAACACTTACCGCAGAAAACCCGGCCTTCTATGTTGCACTTGATCAGGGAGCAATTCAGGGTATCTTCAGTGATAACCTGCTGACCCTGTTGCCCGGAAAGAGCAAAACAGTGTATTTTAAGCAACAGCCGCTGGCAGGATGCAAAACCTGGCGGAAAGCTTCGCTCAAAACATTTGCGAAAACTCTTTCCGTAACCAGCCTCAACGACCTGTATTAAACTAAAGGGGATGTCCAAAAGTAGCATTGGACACCCCAGTTGTAGGATTATTTGTATGGAATTAAACAGTAAACAGCGAAAATTTCTTGAAAAAAATGCACAGCCAATGTCTGCAATTGTTATTGTTGGTGGCGCAGGTGTAACAGACGGTGTTCACGATATGCTGAACAAAAGTCTTGCCAGTCACGAACTTCTGAAAGTTAAATTCAATGAATACAAAGACGAAAAAGAAGAACTGGCAGCAGAAATGGCTGAACGGTCAAGTGCAATACTGGTACGTATTATCGGTAATGTAGCCATTTTTTATCGTCCGGCAGAAAAGATTGAAGACCGGAAGTACGAAAAAGAGCTGAATAAATTAGCCTGATATTGTCCGGAAAAGAACAGGAGGCGGATCTGACAGACCCGCCTCCCATAGGAGAGAAAAATGAAAAAACCCGTCAGGCTTTTGCTGCTACTCAAAAGCCTGCGAACTAATTCCGACATAAAAAGCCTTGCGGCTTTTTACTTACCGGGAAGCAAGCTTCCCGCATAAGCCATTGGGAATTGCATGGCAACTCCCGGTAAGTTGGCGCTTAGCGCCAACGCCCTACCGACTTATTCCTTGATTGCTCCACCAGCAACACCTTCAGCCAGGTTACTCTGGAAACTGAAGTACACAACCAGAATTGGAAGAGTTGCAATAATAAGTGCTGCAATCTGCCAGCCAAGCTGTAATCCCTGCTTACCAGAGAATGAATAGATACCAACAGGCAGTGATTTAGTTGCATCACTTGAAGCCATAACCAATACCAGGAGAAATTCATTCCAGATACCAAGGGCAGTCATAATTGAAATTGTGATAATAACCGGAACCGTCATTGGAACGATAATACTTACGAATGAGCGGAACGGAGTTGCACCATCGATATAAGCCGACTCAATCAAGCTGTTGGGAAGTCCGCGAATAAAGGTAGAACTAAGCATAACAGCCATAGGCAGGCCAAAAGCTGTATAAATCAGGATTACTCCAATATGTGTATCGGTAAGTCCCAGGTTAGTCATCATCAGGAACAAAGGTACCAGTACCTGATTTACGTCAAGCAGATACCCCAGACCAATAAGAGCTGCAATCAAAGCGGCAGTTTTCTTATATTTGAATTTTGATACACCATAACCAAGCATCAGACCGAGGAATACAACCAGGAATGTTGATACACAGGTATAGATAATACTGTTAAGGAACTTGCCGGAAAGTCCACCACGAGTCCAGGCAGAAGTATAGTTCCACCAGATACTGGTCCAGTTAATTTTCCGCTGCCAACTCTTTGGCAGGTCAGAAACCTTAACTTTAACATCTTTTCCCGGAGCAAGGGTCTTCAGGTTACGGCCGTCAGAAAGAGTGTAATCATCAGGCAGTTTTTCACGGTCAAAGAAATAAATGAATACACGACGATGCATACCAATGGTTTCTGATTCGAGAATCAGAACACGTTTGTTAATACCATCATAATCCTTTTTCTTCAGCCCCAGTTTTTCAAGATAACCTGCCGGCCATGCAATAGAATCACCGGACTGTGACTTAACAACATCAAATGTTTTTTCACTCTGCTGGAACAGTTCTTTTGGGAAAGAATAAATATCCCGTGTCAGCTCTTCATTAGTCTTGAATGACGAATATGCCATCCAGATAAGCGGAGCAATAGTAATAACCGTCCAAAGAACGAAAACAAAATATGACAACGGTTTTGCCAGATAACGACCAAAGAATGAAGTTTTCAGTTCATCACGTTTTGGAGCTACGGCAGTAGTAGGTGTAGAAACAGCCATCTTAGTACTCCTCATCAGTTCCGAGTTTTTTACCAACCCAGTTACTGAACATAATCAGCAGAACACTGATTAATACGATAATGTTTGAAATAGCAGCACCGTAGGCGTACCGGTTTGGATTACCGGTTCCGGCCATACCGAATACCTGATTGTACATGAAGATAGGAAGAACTTCGGTATTCATACGCTGTTTACCTTCTGTTGCAAGAGCGAAAATCAGTGCGAAACCTTTCAAAGAACCGGCAATGGCAAGAATACAACTGGTGAGGATTGGAGCTGCCATCAGCGGAATAGTAATCTTATAGAACATCTGGAATTCAGTAGCACCATCAATTTTTGCAGCTTCAAACATGCTCTCATTAATCTTCTGCAGGTTGGCAAGGAAGATAATCATGTAGAAACCGGTGTACATCCAGATAAGAACAATAGCAATTGGAATCATTGCTTTGCTGGGATCGTACATCAAAGTAAACTGACGTGTTGGATCGCCTGAAACAGCCTGCATAACACGGGCAACAGGACCATCTACACTGAACAGCAGACGCCACATGATACCGATTACGATGGTAGACAGGAAGTTAGGCAGGAATACCATTGCCTGAAAGAATGTTGATGCTTTTACCTGTTTGCGGTAAAGAATGAAAGCCAGAGCAAATCCAATAGGAATCTGGCCAAATACAGAAACCAGAACTACCAGCATGTTATTTTTAAAAGCATACCAGAATTCCGGGGTATTGTTCGAAGGATCAATAACACCACGATTCATGGTGAGAACCGTAATATAGTTCTTCAATCCTACGAGGCCACTTGCAGATCCTACGTTAGGATTGTAATCAGAGAAACTCAAGAAAATTGAGTAAAAAACCGGGTAAACGATAATAAAAAGGTAAATCAGGAGACCTGGAGCAATAAAACCGATGAACGTTAACAGATCACGGGTATCAACCTTTTTGTTGATTGCTTTTGTTTTATCAGACACAATCTGCCTCTTTTATAAATATCAAAAAAGAAGGGGCACTAAATACATCGGGTTAAGACATGTTACACATAATCCTAACTCATCCGTGTTTAGGGGTTATAAACAAACCCTTAATAAAAGGGGAGCGTACGCTCCCCTTTATCAGTTACAGGGAATGACCAGTAATCTATTGATTACTGAGCATCAAATGCAGCCTGAACAGCAGCAGCTACCTGAGCAGCAGTCTGTTTTCCGTTTACGATATCCTGCATACCAGAGTTCAGCAGATCGTTTGCTTCACCTTTCAGGTAAGAGTCAATTACGTAACAAGAAGGATATACACCCAGGTTACCTTTTTCAGCTACTAATGGGTCCAGGTCGTCTGGAAGAGTGATGCTCTTCAGGATTGAAGAAGAGATGGCACCATTGCGGATGCGGATGATGGTTTCTTCTTCGTTGTACATTTTAGCCAGGAAACGTTTTGCAGCGTCCAGTTTTTTAGCATCAGCAGCACCAGCTTTGGTGATACCGTAACCAACCTGCCAAGCACCAGCCAGTGAACCAGCATAGTATTTTTCACCAGGTACTGGAGGGAATGACATCAGTTTGATGTTTCCTTCACCCAGGTTTGGAGTACCCATTGCCCACTGACCGTCAATGTAAATCAGAACTTTTCCAGCCTGGAATGCTGACAGAGCGGTTCCCTGATCAAGCAGGGTTGAGTTAGGATCAAGTACACCATCTTTTACCATGGTAGCAAGTGAATCAAGAGAAGCTACGAATGCTGGATCGGTGAATTTTACTTTTCCTTCGCAAGCTTTTTCAATCCACTGAGTATCGTTGGTAAAACGTGGGTAGATAGCTGACATTACACATGAACCCCATACCCAAGAAGCACTACCCTGAGTAGTCATACAGGTGATACCTTTTGCAGCACAAGCTTTAGCAAGAGCTTTCATGTCATCATAGGTTTCTGGCAGTTTTCCGCCGTTCAGTTCGTTGAGCAGATCCATGTTAACAGCGGCAACGGTACAGTAGTTTGATCCTCCCAGTGGGATATATGGTTTAACACCAGTTCCGAAGAAGTCTGGGATCAGGTTGGTGTTGATAAAGTCAGGCATGTAAGGAACGTTATCTACCTGCTGACCAGCTTCCTGCCATGGACCACCCCAACGTGCATCAGCACCCATGTAAGCTACATCTGGGAACTGTTTTGCAGCCATACGAGCAGAAACTTTCTGATGATATGCTTCATCAAACAGCAGTTCGTAAACGATTTCTACATCTGGATTTTCTTCCATGAATTCTTCAACCAGACGAACAAAATCCTGTCCTTCTGAGTTTGCATTGTTACCATAGCCCATTACATCCAGGACTACTTTTTCTGTTTTTGCAGCAGTTTCTTTTTTACCGCCAGCAAATACCATGCTCATTGCCAGAACAGCAGCAAGAGCTACGAGCATTACTTTCTTCATAATGTTCTCCTTTTTTGGTGTTTATCTTAATCCGCCCGTCTGCGGAGTAAGTACCGTTAATCAGTAAAATACCTTTACTTAGTTAGTTGATTGGATTAACCAACTAACATATTCAGAATATCATCACCCTATCAATCTGTAAAGCGTTTTTTTTTCGGTTTTTCGTAATTTTTTCAGGCGATGGGGGCACCTGCGGACATTGCAGAAAGGTATTCCAGAATAGATGGTCCTTTTTCTGATGCTGTTGCAAGGCTGGGAAGAGAGAAAAGTTGTTCGATGTACATGGACGCAGCACCATATGCTACGCTCAGAGTTCCAAAAGACGACTGGCGGACATCAAAGATACGATGCTCCTTGTAAGGCCATTGAAAATCAAAACGCTGGCGGATGATTGACTCAATCTTCCGGCCGTATTTCTGTTCAATGCCGCCAATATACACTACCTGAAGGTTCAGGGTGTTTGCCAGAAATGCAACATGACGTGCCAGTTCCTGGAATACGTTATTCATCTGATCATTATCACTGATAATTGAGGCAAGGCTGTCTTCACCGGACAGGAACTGACCTTCATTGCCGCTTTCCCATAAAAGACTGCGGAATTCACCGGCTGAACATTCAGGACCTTTCAGCAGTTTGCCGTTTATTACAATACCCAGACCGACAGACAGGTTCTTTTTTGATTTTTCCGTAGGATGAATAACACGGTATTCTGTAAGAACAAATGCCATATTCTTTACCAGGTCGTCATCGGCAGCCATGATTTCACCAAAACAGCAGCAACGGGCATCGTTTTCGATGGCAATGGGGATGTCGGTGTATTGTTTGACATTTTGAATAAAGGGGTATGGTTCTGTAATCATCAATGGTACGGAGCAGACAACTTCTCCTTTATCACTGTTGACAAGACCCGGAATACCAACTCCGATACCAATCATGGTAACGTTGAGTTTTAAGGCTTCATAGGCAATCAGCTTGTAGGCACGCTGGAATACACCTTCAATCCGGAGTTCTTCAAAGGCTTGAGGCTGGATAACTTCCTGATGCTGAAACAGGACTGTTCCATGTAAATCAAGAAGACAGCAGACAAAGCGTTCCGGGTTTATTTCTATGCCGCCAACACAGGCAAATTTTGGGGTAATTTCCAGATAAATAGGCTTACGACCACCCTGTGGACCGGTGGAGCCTTCTGATGTTTCAGTAATAATGCCGATTTCGTTTAGAGAAGAAACAATTTTGGTAACGGTTGATTTATCAATGCCGAGTTTATTGGCAATTTCAACTCGGGAAATTCCCTTCTGAGTCCAAATCAGACGAAGAATGCGGGATACATTTATATCAGAGAGAGAGTTAATTGATTTCATCACTTAACAACTATATCATACTTACAAAAATAGCGCAAATTAAACTAACTGAAGCAGGGGATGCTGAAACAAGTTCAGCATGACACGAAATGGTCAGCATGGCACGTAATGGCCAGCATGACACGTAATGGCCAGCATGGCACGTAATGGCCAGCATGGCACGTAATGGTCAGCATGGCACGTAATGGTCAGCATGACACGTAATGGTCAGCATGACACGTAATGGTCAGCAGGGCACGTAATGGCCAGCATGACACGTAATGGCCAGCATGACACGTAATGGTCAGCAGGACACAAAAGTAACAGCTCCCCCACTTTCAGCATAACAAATCAGATTTCGTTATCGAAGTTGTTTTTTTCGATATCGTTATAGTATTTGACAGTTCCTACGCGAAGTTCATCAGTTGCAGCGTCATCGGCAACGATAACTGCTTTTGGATGCATCTGAAGGGCAGAAACGGTCCACATCTGACTGATACCTTCTTCTACAGCGTGTTTCAGAGCCATACCTTTGTTATGACCGGTTATAAGGATCATTACTTCTTCGCTGTCACAGATGGTTCCAACACCTACGGTCAGTGCAGTAGCAGGAACTTTTGTTACATCACCGCCAAAGAAACGGCTGTTTACGATGATAGTGTCTTCTGTAAGAGTCTTTACACGGGTACGGGAACTGAGTGATGAACCTGGCTCATTGAATGCGATGTGGCCATCTACTCCTACACCACCCATAAACAGTTTGATACCACCGGCTTTTTTGATTGCTTCTTCATAGGCTGCACATTCGGCTGCCAGATCTTTTGCCATACCGTTAAGAATATGAACGTTTTCTTTTTTGATATCGATGTGGCTGAAGAAATTTTCCCACATAAAATAGTGATAACTCTGGTCGTGGTTTTCATCCAGACCAACATATTCATCCATATTGAATGTTACAACGTTCTGGAATGAAACCTTTCCTGCTTTGTTCAGGCGGATCAGTTCTTTATAAACACCAAGTGGAGTACTTCCGGTAGGAAGCCCCATAACGAATGGTCTTTCTGCGGTTGGAGCAAAATCGTTGATGCGTTTTGCAATGTGGTTGGCTGCCCATACGGTAGCTTTGTTGTAATCTGGTCTGATGATTAATCTCATGTAGTGTTTCCTTTTTGTATGTCATTCCGGACTTAATCCGGAATCGGTTTATTGAATGGAGATGCTGAATCAAGTTCAGCATGACAGTCTTTCAATCATGCATGACAGTTTTTATGGTACATAGTATACACCAAATAACGGCAAAAAACCGCTATCAGTCTGTAATATCCCGCTTTACGTCTCCGCCAATGACTGTCATAAGAATTTTGAAACCTTTATCAAATACAATAACATCAGCGTCGTAACCAGGAATAATCTTGCCTTTGTTACGGTATCCCATAATGGCTGCAGGGTTAGCAGTGGCACATTTAACGGCATCTGATACGGAAAATCCGTAACTTACCAGATTTTTTACACCGTTTATCATGGTCAGTGCGCTTCCGGCAATTACATCATCACTGGCACGATGGAAACAGCCGTCTTTGTAGACAACCTCTTCACCATTGGCAAAAAGCTGGCCTTCAGTCTGCTGGGTTGGTGTCAGCGCATCTGTTACAAGAACGATTTTATCAAGGGGTTTATCGCGGGCAAGAAGCTTGATCAGATCAGGATGTACATGGATGCCGTCTGCAATAATTTCGCAGGACATTTCAGGATGGATAAGAACCGCACCAACAGCCCCCGGGTTGCGGTGATGCATCTGGCTCATGGCATTAAACAGATGGGTGCTGTGCAGAATACCAGCCTGCATGCCTTCTACCATGTGATGATATTCGGCGTTTGTATGACCTGATTGCAGTACGATGCCTTTTTTAAGACACCATAGGGCTAGATCACGCATGCCTTTCAGTTCCGGAGCAACGGTCATGTTCACAAGATGGCCGTTTGAAGCGTCCCAAAGCCGTTCCATCAGTTCAAAATCAACTTTTTTTACGGTTTCCGGGCGCTGAACCCCCAGTTTTTCGGGTGAAATAAAAGGACCTTCCAGATGGATACCCATGATGGTTGCCCCTTTTTCTTTGCCCATGGCACCGGAAATGGCTACCAGACCGTTCACCATAGTATCAGGATCTGATGGATACATGGTTGGGTTAAATGCAGTAACGCCGTATTGTGCAAGGCGTTCACTCATTGAAAGAACTGCTTCGGCACTGAATTCATCAGTTCCGTGACCACCAAATCCATGAATGTGCGTATCAATGAATCCTGGTGACACATAGGCACCATCAACATCAATCATTCTGGTACCTTTGGGCAGTTTTTTTGTTTCAAGCCGGTGTTCACTGAACACATCGGCAATTTTACCGTCTTTTAAGAGAACGGCGCAGTTTTCCATGGCGGAGAAACCGGTGACGATGGTGCCGTTGTGCAAACAAATACTGTTACTCATGAATCAAAAATATCACAGTTAATTGCGAAGTGCAACTAACTGTGATATTTTTTCTGCTACAGCGGCCTGTAAAAGTCTCTTTCTGTTTTTACCGCAGAATGGCATCAGGATAGAGATGTTCTATTCTGCTGCGGCATGCAATGAAATGCTGTGCCAGAACAGGGTCAAACTGGCCACCCGAACAGCGGGAAATTTCGTTAAAGGCTTCTTCCAGTGTCTTTGGATTTTTCTGATAAATACGGGTACTTACCATGGCATCAAAAGAATCTGCCAACGCCATAATCCGGGCTTCGTACGGTATTTTATCACCCGCAAGACCGTCAGGATATCCGCTTCCATCCCATTTTTCGTGATGATATCGTGCTACATTAACCGCCACATTCTTGAATTCTATATCCTGGGCATGCTGAAGAATCTCTTCTACCATTTCAGCCCCTTTCTGGGAATGAACTTTCATCTTTGCAAATTCGTCGTCATTAAGGCGTGCCGGTTTATTCAACACATTATCGGGCACAGCAATTTTACCAAAATCGTGGAGCGGCGCTGCCCTGACAATTCTGTCATACATATCGGGAGTATACCGGTCCGCATCAGTTTCCTGCAGAAATTCGGTAAAAACCTGTACAATATCGCTGGTACGTTCAATATGACCGCCGGTACTGCCATCGCGGTTTTCAACAAATGAGGCAAGACTGGTAATGATATCGTTTTCCATACTGCGGATTTTGGCATTCTTAGACTGCAGATCATTTTTCATCTGCTTGCGGGTATTCTTATCCTGTTGCTGAGCCTGCCAGAAATCCGTTTCATCCGTAAGTTTGAAGACATGAACCGTACGACGGTCCACCAGCAGAGTACGGTGTTGAATAGTAATGTACCGCACCTTTTTATCCTTGCCTTTTCCAGACTTTTCCCAGTATGAATCCTTTATCTTTGTATTCTTACCATCAACCCACTTACGTGCCTTTATCAGAATGGGAACTTTCACTTTATTGTTCATGGAATCAATGCGAAGTGAAGAAAGTTCTGGAAACAGCGAGTGGGCTATATCGTTGCACCCCAGAAATGAACCTTTTTCACTGAGCACAAGGTAGCCGGCGCTATCCTGCTCTACATGAAACTGCTGGGCTATGGCATCGGTCTGATACAGGCGGATCCGGTGCAAAAGCAGCAGGATAACAGGTTCACAAACGGCATATCCGATTGGTACTACAGGGATTTCCATGCGGGTTGTTTTTTCTATTATGTAGGCCATCACAGTAATCAGGAGGGCACCTAATAAGGTCCAGCTGGTAATCAGTGAAACCTGCCGCTTTTTTACGAAAGAAGCAGCGATGATATAGAGAGACCCCAGCGTTGCTACCAGCAGGGACAGGATGTACAGAAGATGAAGGGGCCCATACTGCTTCATAAGCATACCTACGCCATTCCGGTTCCGGGTAAAACGGACACTGGTGTAGAAATAGCGGTTCAAAGCAGGATGAAGAACGCATATCAGGATGAAACTGCAAAGGGCCAGCCAGGTAATAGGGACCCATGCGGGTACTTTCGTTTTACACAGATCGGCAAGGCACATGAATAGGAAGAAGCTTGAAAAACTGGCTCCAAGATAGAGAGTTTGATTTGCGGTAATGGCACTTTCTGCAGTTAGAGAGAAGGACATCTGAAGATAGCCGAAATCCGTCAGGAAAATGGACGCAAAAAGGGCGATGTAGAACACGGATACGCGGTTATGATGATGAGCTACAAGGGCGATGAGATATAGGAAGTTAAGCACGACAAGGCAGCTGTAGAGGACTTTTAGGAACATGGGTTCAGTATACCATATTCTGAAGTCTGTAAAAAGTGTTGCTTATTGTCACCCTGAACTAGTTTCAGGGTCTTATCATAATTCCACAAATCTACCGGATTGCCAGTACATGCAAAACCGCTCGATAACGTTGCTATTGGTGAATCCCGGCGTAGAAACTATATATAGTTCATGCTGCCGCATGAACGCCGGGATTCAACAATTTTTGCCTGTACTGTCCCTCCTCTCGATTTGTGGCATTTCTGTCCAATTTTTGTTGCTGAGTAACATTCAGCAACACTTTTTACGGACATAGCCTTCTGAAAAAATCATCTCTGTAAAATAAATCAATATCAATTAAATTTACAAATCTATCGGAGTACTCCTCCCGATTTGTGATAGTTACTCTGCATATCCATAGCAAGCTGAAGCAATGCATATCTACCGGATTGCCAGCACATGCAAAAACGCTTGATGAAGGGTTAGTTGACACAATCAACTTTGTACGGTAAAATTAAGTTAGTTGACATTTATCAACTAACTCGGAATCCTCCCCCCACTCATATTTAAACATATTTGTGATACTAAGGCTTCCAAACTATAAAATAATACTTGGCAACCGGTTGCCAAAATCAGCCGTCGCCTGTATCCTTGCTTTAGGAGGCAAGAAAAATGCATTTTGGTCATTTTGATGATGAACAGCGGGAATACGTAATTGAGACCCCAAAAACTCCGTATCCCTGGATCAACTATCTTGGAAATGAAAAATTCTTCTCACTTATTTCTAATACTGCCGGCGGTTATGCATTCTACACCGATGCCCGTCTGCGCCGTTTAACCCGTTACCGGTACAACAATGTGCCGTTAGATGACAACGGACGATATTTCTACATTAAAGATGGGGACACCGTATGGAACCCCGGCTATAAACCTTGCAAGACTGAACTGGACAGTTATGAATGCCGTCACGGTTTTGGATATACAACATTCGACTCAAGTAAGAACAATATCCGTGCACGGGTACTGTTCATGGTTCCAAACGGCGAAAATGCTGAAGTTCAGATGGTTACCCTGACCAATACCGGCTCAGAAACCAAGACTATTACTCTGCAGAGTTATGTTGAATGGTGTCTGTACAATGCCCTTGATGACAGTACGAACTTTCAGAGAAACTTCTCTACCGGTGAAGTTGAAGTTCTGAAAAGCATCATTTACCACAAGACTGAATACCGTGAACGCCGCAACCACTTTGCATTCTATTCGGTAAATACCCCTATTGATGGATTTGAAACTGACCGGGACACTTTCCTGGGATGGGGCAACGGATACGATAATCCTGCTGCTATACGTGCAGAAAAGGCTTCAAACTTTGTGGCAGACGGATGGGCCCCTGTAGCCAGCCACCGCATCAATGTAACACTGAAAGCCGGTGAAAGCCGCAGTTTTGTATTTGTTCTGGGATACATTGAAAACGATACTGACAACAAGTTTGCCACTGCCAATGCCGTTGCATACGAAAAACAGCTGGGACTTCTGCAGACCAATGAAAACATGCGTGTCATCAACAAGGAAAAAGCAATTGCCCTGCGTGACCGCTTTGATACTCCAGAAAAAGTAATGGCAGCCTTTGATGAACTGAAAGTATTCTGGACTGACCTGCTTTCTCACTTCACTCTGAAAACCGGCGATGAAAAACTTGACCGTATGGCACTGTGGAACCAGTATCAGTGTGTTGTAACCTACAACTTTGCTCGTTCTGCCAGCTACTTTGAAAGCGGTATCGGCCGTGGTATCGGTTTCCGTGACACAAGTCAGGACATGCTGGGTGTTGTTCACCAGCTGCCCCAGAAACGTGTCCGCGAACGTCTGTACGATGTTGCAGCAACCCAGTTTGAAGACGGTAGTGCTTACCATCAGTTCCAGCCGCTGACAAAACGTGGAAATGCCGATGTTGGTTCTCACTTTAACGATGACCCACTGTGGCTGATCCTTGGCGTAAGTGGCTATATCAAGGAAACCGGCGATGTTGACTTCCTGAACCAGATGGTTCCTTTTGACAACAGCGAAACCAACAAGGCAACCATGTTTGAGCACTTGAAACGCTCTTTCCGCTATATTACCGGGCACATTGGACCTCACGGACTGCCACTTATCGGCCGCGCTGACTGGAACGACTGTCTGAACCTGAACTGTTTCTCTACTGATCCTAACGACAGTTTCCAGACCTGTACCAACAAAGAAGGCGCAAACGCTGAATCAGTTCTGATTGCACAGATGTTCGTATACGTAGCACCAGACTACGCAAAACTGTGCCGTCTGCAGGGGCTGGAAGATGAAGCTGCCTATGCTGAAGCAGAAGCTGCAAAAATGGCAGAACAGATCTGTAAAACCGGTTGGGACGGCGAATGGTACATCCGTGCCTACGATGATTTTGGAAACAAAATCGGAAGCCACGAATGTGAAGACGGAAAAATCTTCATTGAAACTCAGGGCTTCGGTACCATGGCACGCATTGGTGCGGACAAAGGATATCCCCAGAAAGCTCTGGACAGCGTAGAAAAATACCTGGATACCCAGTACGGTATCGTTATCCTTGATCCTCCTTACAAAGACTACCATATTGAACTTGGTGAAGTTTCTTCTTATCCACCAGGATACAAAGAAAACGCCGGTATCTTCTGCCATAACAACCCATGGGTAATCATTGGTGAAGTAGTAAACGGCCGCCCGGCAAAAGCATGGGAGCACTACACCAAGATTGCACCTTCGTTTAACGAAGAAATCAGCGAAATTCACAAGTTGGAACCATACGTATACGCCCAGATGATTGCCGGTAAAGCTGCCCGCCGCCACGGAGAAGCCAAAAACAGCTGGCTGACCGGAACGGCTGCCTGGAACTTTGTTGCACTGAGCCAGTACATCTGCGGTATCCGCGGTGATTACAGCGGTCTGTGTGTTGAACCACGGCTGCCATCTCACGTTAAGAGCGCAACCATTACCCGTAAGTTCCGTGGCATTGAGTACACCATCAATGTTACCAACAACAATCCTGACGGCAACGTTGTCCTGATCGTAACCGGCGGAAACGCTACCGTTGAAGGAACCGTTGTGACAGCTGGTGCTGGAGAAAAAGCTGTTACAGTTAACGCTGTTATTGGATGATGATATCCGGTGGGAGAGCCGGTCTTGAGAGAGTTTATCAGGTAAAAAAGTAGAATGTGAAACGCTGCAGTTGGAGAGCTGCAGCGTTTTTTTATGTACTGGCAATCCGGTAGATTTGTGGAGTTATGATGAGACCCTGAAACTAGTTCAGGGTGACTATAAGCAACACTTTTTACGGACAGCGTTTTTTTTACTCTTTCTCGTCCCGGAGGCCGGGGATAATGGTGGTGATTTTTTTGCGGGCCGCCTGTTGTACCTGTGATATCCCGCGGCTGGTAAGACCATCAATCTGGATATCTGCGGTAAAGCTATCAAGTATGTCAGTGATGTAACGCTGACAGAGGGATGAAACTGAATCTCCTACAACAACAAGTACGTAGAGAATGATTGAGAACAGGGCATACACGATACTGATACTTGTATCTACGCCAATGACAGCACCTGAAGCGCGGAACCCCTGAACCTGCGTAAAAACGGTCCACATGGCATCCATAAGAATAACCAGGCGGACAAGGCGGCGGGAGATTTTCAGGGCTGTCTGAAGAGTACGGGAAACCACATTGCTGTGGGCCAGTTCCACGATACAGAAGCCCAAAGAAACTGCAGTTATAAAAAGATACACACCGTTGATAACGGGATTTGCATGATTAAAGGCCAGCCGGTATGCAGAATACACAAAAAACACGCTATACAGGGCAATCATAAGCCCATGAGCCAGTGCATGCATGTCATGAAGCAGCCGGTTGATTGATTGTTCTGTTTTTGGAAGAAGGTAATTTTTGGCCATGAAATAAGTATACCATATATTGCCGGCGATGCAGAACATGATACACTGCACGTATGCATTGCCCATACGAAGTCAGAACTGCCACCATCAACAATCTGCCAGCCATTATGACCATAGAGCAGCAGTCTTTTGATGCGAAAACACGTGAAAATGAAGAAACATTCCGCCGGCGGATAGCAGCTTTTCCGGAAGGATTCCTGGTGATGACCGCTAGTGATGCAGAAGTTGTCGGCTACTGTTGCGGTGAACTTTGGGATGCGATTCCTGAGGCAGCAGACTTAGCTGCCCATTTTTCTCTTGGTCATGATGCAAGCCGTTCTCATGTGGCTGGCGGCACGGTGCTCTATATCAGCTCTATAGCGCTGCTGCCGAAAACGCGGGGCCTGGGGATGGGAAAGACATTTCTTGCAGAATGTCTCAACCAGATATTAGAGACCGCTCCGCAGGTGGAAACGATTGTGCTGCTGGTAAACGAGCAGTGGCCAGCTGCACGGCATATCTATGAAAGCATGGGATTTATGGAGAGCGGCAGGATAGCCGGCTTTTTTCACGATGGGGACGGCATTATGATGAAGCGGGGGCGGTAGGTTAGAGATTACAGAATAACCGGCACCGGTTCAGACAGTTCCAGAGAATCAGGGGTTACATGGCAGCCATAGCAGAGCACTTGAACTCCGGCTGCAGCTGCCCTACGAAGAGCGGAACCAAAGGCTGGGTCAGTGTCGTCATTGGGGGCAAAGTCGGTCATGCCGGCCATCTGCACCAGAACCAGCACCCCGGCCCAGTACCCGGCAATCTTGGCTGCAATCAGTTCTTCCAGATGCTTTACCCCACGCTCTGTGGGAGCATCCGGAAAGCGGCAGTGGCCATCGGACTCAAGCGTGCAGCCCTTTACTTCCAGAAAGCCGGGTTTGCCATCTTTTTCAAAATAAAAGTCAAAACGGGATTTGCCAAACGTAACTTCCGGCCGGAAACTCACCCCACTCCGCTCAAAGCATTCCTTGATAACCGCGTTGGGCGCCTGGCTGTCCATGTTTATCAAAAGGGCCTTATGCACGTCCACAACTTTTTCCACCGCAATCAGTGAATACCGCAGTTTCCGGCTTCCCATGCGGCCCGCAAAGTCTTCAAGCCAGACAGTGGCACCTGAAACCAGCAGTTCCTTACAGCGCCCCGTATTCTTTACATGTACCGTTTCTATCGTACCGGCAATATATACCTTGGCGATAAACCGGTTGGGACGCTCGATAAATGTGCCGGAAACAACGTGCTGGTACTGCATCAGTCTTCGGATTTAGCGTCTTGATTAACAGCTGCTGCCGGATGACGGGCGGCGTACACAAATGAGTAGGTCATGGGAACAATGACTGCAAGTGCAGTTGCGGTGATATAGATGCCCCAGCTCTGCAGAAATGAAGTTGCAACCAGAACAAGCCCCGCAATAACCATGGTCCAGCCAAATACCCGGTGGGTGTGGAACCAATTCTGCTCATCGTTCAGAGTGGTTGGAAGACGGAGCCCGACAGTAAAGCTGTACCGGGCCTTCCCCATGACATTACCTAAAATGATGAAAAGAACACCGCTGAAGATAAATACGATGGTCACCACCGGAACATTGATTCCCATGGCACTGGCATAGGAGATGGATTCCATCAGAATTGAGGTAACAGGAATAATCCAGAATACCAGACGGGCTACCTTGTCTGACATCTTTTTATTGCTGTTGTCAAATACAATGCAGAGAATGACAAACAACTGGGTTCCCAGAAGAATGGCAGGGAATAAGAAAATAAACTGTGCCTTCTGCATCCAGCCGTCAGTTTCTCCCTGGGCATTAAAGTGGCTGGGCACCAGGTCTGGCAGCTGATTCCACAGTGCCAGACCCACAAACAGTGGCAGCAGCGTCACGATAACGCTGGCAACAATCGTTTTCCAATACTTTTTAATCATCATTGTCTCCTTCAGAACCAGTTCCGGTTCCCGTCAAGGTATTCACAAAAATCAATATTTCTTCCAGAACCGATGCATTCAGTTCATACCAGATGAACTTTCCTTCCCGTTCATCCCGGATTAAGTCTGCCGCCTTCAAAACAGAAAGGTGCCGCGATATGGCAGCACCACTGATATCGAACTTTTCGCTGATTTCACCGGCAGTCATGCGGCCGGCTTTCAGCATATTCAGTATCTTTCGTCTTGTAGGATCAGCAAGAGCCTGTAAGGTATCCTGTAATCCCATAAGTTCAGTTTACTTCTTCCGGATAGTTTTTGCCACCAGAATCATGCCCACTGCAATGAAAGCAATGACGATTTCTGTTCCGATGGCCCCGATGAATGAGGATGCGATGACTGAAGCAAAATCCAGGATGAAATGGAAGGCACAGGCAAGGGCAATGTATCCGCCGTTCTTTTTTACTACCCCACGCCACATAATCATGGACATGGCAATTTGAGCTGTAATGGCAAACAGGCGTTCCACAATGCCAAGACCATACATCCAGGCAGGTGTGGTACAAAGCTGCATCACCTGGTTCTGAACAGCGGCAAGAGATGCTGCATCAAGGCCGGCAGTCTGGGTAGCAAGGGCACCGGAGTTGAATGACAGAGAAACGGCGATGTTTGAAATCATGGTAACACCCAACAGCATGAAGGCTTCAAAGCCACCGTGTCCGGCTCCGTACATGATGCCGGCATCATCCTGGGTGTGGTATTTTTTGAGAAAGAACTTCATGGTAAGAAATCGGCCTGTTTCTTCAAACAAGGTTGCAGCAAAGGCCCCGTACAGGCCATAAAGCCAGATATTTGACTGAATGGCAGCGCCGGCTGCAGATGACAGCACCAGCTGATGAAGGATTGGTTCCAGAATGATGGCAGTTACCAGAAAGGTAAGACAGCCGAAAAGGAACGGCTGCCAGGGCTGTTTGAAACGGATTTTCAAGACAAAGAACAGGGACAGGAAAACAGCGGTGGTAACCAGAGCTGAAATTGCCATACAAACGATACTGAGAGTGCTTACGGTCATTGTGTACCTCCTGTCAAACGAACCGGCATACTGCGCTGATGCCATTGCCTCAAGATTCATTTAACATTTAACTTAATTGTTAAATGAATCATAGCGCCATCTTTTCCACTTGTCAATCCTGATGAACCGGAATGCCTGCTGGTAGTTGACTACATTGTCAGGATGCATTTGCTGCGCTACACTATTTTCATACTATTTTATGATTCTTACTGAACTGATTGTTCTGGTAAGAGGTGCTTCTAGAGGAGTTTATATGAAAAACACAAAAATTATGGGAACTGTACTTGCAGTTCTGATGCTGGTTGCAATGACCGGTTGTACTTTCCTAGCCGATGACAACTTTACTCCGGTAACAAAGATTTCTGAACTTGCAGGTACTTGGGAATATTCTCAGACCGCAAAACAGTTGGGACTGGATGTATCACTTGCAGGATACAAAGTTGACGGAAAGGCTGACAGTCGTATGAATATTTCAAAAGTAAATAATGACTGGGTAATGAAGAGTTCATACACTGCAAAATGGTATCTGACTACCGAAAATGGTACGTTTAGCGATTCAACTGTAAAAACTTTGGAAAACTTAGTCTTTAAAACACAGGCAAAAGATGACAATACCGGTGCCAGTGCAGAATACTCACTTACCCTTTCAAGCGATAAGAAAACCATTACCGTAAAGGCATCTGTAGAATCGCCTAAAGTAGCAGTACATGCTGACTACGACGCCGACATTTCAGTACTGAACCTTGGTGGCACCGTACAGATCAACAGTATGGGCAACAGACTCAAGATCGGCGAAGGCGATGATGCCCTCACTCTGAAAAAGAAAGGCCTGTTCTAATACCCCATTTTAAGATGCTGAATCAAATTCAGCATGACAGTTCTGTTTATTCAGCATGATAGTTCTGTTTATTCAGCATGACAGTTCTGTTTATTCAGCATGGCAGTTCTGTTCAATAAAAAATGCTATGTCCGTAAAAAAAACTGCTCAGCATGACACACTTCACAGTCATACTGAGCAGTTTTTTATCATTATCCTGCCGTACTATCGCAAGATTAATCAAGAACGTGTGAGAAAAGAGTCTCCAGTTCCATATTGAACGTTTCTGTATCTCGTTTCAGCTCTTTCAGGAAGCTGTTATCTTCCAGCCGGCCAACTACAGCCAGCATTTCTTCTTCATTTTCGTAGGTAATGGTCCTGAAATAATCCGTGTAGTCTTTCTGACGTGATGAAATACTGCTTTCATACATATAGTTGCTTACGGCAATAACATCCTCATAAATATCCCGATAGATGTCCTGGGTAAACTCTTCCATGGATCTGCTGTACAGCTGTTCCATAACATAAATAGCATATCGGGCTTTCCAAGCTTCATAGTTCTGCTGGCATTCATCATAGAACTGATGAATCTGATCCCAGCTGTCTACGGTACCGGATTTTATGGCATCAAAAAGACCATCGAGCTTAGCCTGAGGAATGACCTGTCCGCCAACGTTGGTCCACTGGGTATACAGCGGAATCATGTCAATTTCGGACAATGTCAGGGTTAATTCAGAAAGTTCCTGTCCACCGTGAGTAGAACACCAGGCTGCAAGAGTTTTACAGGCAAAATACTTTGCCACTTTGCGGTATTCCTTGTATCCCTGCGCAGCATTGATGATTCGTGCTCCATAGCGCTTCATACACTGATTGTCTTCAAGAATGATATCGCTGTTTACATTATGGTGCAGATAATCTTTTGCCAGCTGATACAGGTTATCAGTATCATCAGTCTTGTTGGCAAACCAGGCATCATTTTCTTTCAGCCAGTGTTTTGTCAGAACGATGATGCGGTCAAGGCTTGCCATGATTTCCTGTACGGTGTCAGGAGCCAGCGGATCAGTTTCAATGTTCTGTACCTTAATCTTGCGTTTGTCGCGTTTCAGGAACTTGCTGTTGTTGCGTGCCATGGCAAACATGTTATGGCGGAACCAGTAGGCCGGCATAATGGTAATAGGTTCATCAGGACCGTTACTGGCCACAAGACTGAACGGATAGGTAATGTTCAACTCAGCCTGGTAACTTCCTTTAGAGATAAGACTGAATGCGGCAAACCGGCTGTTGTGCTTGAAGTCTGAACAGAGTCCCGGCCAGAAACCGCGTTCTGCATAAATTTCGCCATCCGGACTGCGGCTGTTGTGGTTGGACCCGATAGTTGCACCTGACGCAATATTGCTCTGTCCCATAACGGTAGCCGCAATAAGGAATGATGAGTTGTGGTGCTGTTCATGGAACGGGAAAATCAGGTTATTCAGGAGTTCGCAACAGGAGACGGTACTGTTATCGCCAAGAACCGTGTTCAAAAGACGTGCCCCGTACTTTAACTGACAGTTGCGGCCAATAATGAAGCGGACTGCCACAGCCTGGTAAAATACCTTACTGCCATATCCCATTATACCGTTTACCATTTCAACGCCTTCACCAATCTGACTTGGTTCAGCCTCACTTGAAAGCACGGTAATATTCTTTAATTTGAAGGCGCCTTTGATATATGCAGCACTGCAGATTTTGGCATCCTTGATAAGGGTAGTATTTTTAATAATGACATCGTCTTCAACGATACCATAAGTATCACGCTTTTTGCTGAAGGGTTTTTCGGTAATTTCCTTAAATCGGTTCATCAGCTCTGTATCGCCGCGGTTCCGGCTCCAGATAAAGGCATCAGCTGGAATCATGCTTTCAAAGGGCAGAATGGCGCGGCCATCGTTTTCGTTGGCAACCCCTATCCAGATGCGGTCATCTTCGGATTCACCTTCTTTCAGGACACCATTTCCGAACTTACAGTGATTGGTACAGCTCATTTCCTGAATATTGAACAGAATGACACGGTTACCTATTTTGTAGTTTTTCAGATAGCGCACATTGCGGATTGCAACATCATCCCCCAGCACTACGTTACGCAACAGACTGTTATATACGCCGGTGCGGAGAATAAGATCGTGGTATTTCAGGGTTGAAGCAGTAAGACGGCCGATAACGACCTGTCCCTGAAATTCACTGTTGCATAAAAGGGCCGGATCAAAATCGGCACTAACATAAATATTGTTCCATTCCGGGTCAGAAGAACGGTTTCTGTTTTTTATCAGAATTTCTTTTTCAGCGGCCGTAAGCTGCCGCTTGCCGGCAAGATGTTCAGCAGACGGAAAGTAGCGTGACGCCTCACTGGCAGCCACAGACTCCGGTGTGATAGTTTCTACGGTTATCATTTTTTCTCCTATGGTAGAGTTTACAACCATGGCTGTCTTTGCGCTATACTGAACACATGAAAAAACGCGCTGCTATCGTCCTTTTCCTGTGTATCCTGTTGATTTCCGTGTCTTTGCATGCCCAGAATGCCGCACCGCAATACACCCGTTCCGGTGACGGTCTTACCACTTTTGTTCTGGAAAACGGCATGGAAGTATATCTGCTGCCAACAGCCGAAACTCCGGTTGCCCAGATTATTTTTGCCGTAAAAGCAGGCTACAGAAGCCAGACTCCAGAAACAACCGGAGTACCTGAATTATACAGCCGGCTGTTTTTTGATGCTGGCGAAAAAGGTCTTGCTGCATTTACGGCTGCAGGTGCCCGGGAGCTGTATTCCAGCTGCTTCAACGATGTAGTGCATTACAGCATGCAGTGTCCGGATATTGCACTGGAAGACGTACTCACCGCCCTATCACGGTGCGCCATTGACCCACGTCTGAGCAACGCGGAAATTGAGAAAACCCACGCCGGACTTCTTGAGGAAAAACAACAGTGGGCAGAAAGCGTTTCCGGCTATATAAACAGCGCCACAGACACGGTTATTTTCAGCAGTGCCCCCTGGCAGTTTGATACCGGCATCTTTCCTGAAAGTTTTCAGAAGAATTCCACCGAAGAATTACGGGGAATGCTGGCGTCCCATGCAGGGAAATATTATACCCCGAATAACAGTGCCATTTTTATTGCCACGTCCCGGGACAGTGGTGCAGTTCTAGCAAAAGTGAAAGAATTATTTGGAAACTGGAAACGGGGAGCGTATACGGTTTCGGCCCCTGATGGCTTTTTCAGACCGATGACAGAAGACGAAAGTCATGGTGGAAACGCAGAAAAGTATGTTCTTGTAAGCGATGATTTTTCTACAGATTACAACCAGTTCATTATCCAGTATGTAGGAACACAGCAGACTTCTGACATGAGTTCCATTGCAGCCTGGCAGACAGCAGCACTGGTACTGCAGCAGAACCTGGAACTTGCCACTACCCTCACTACTACCACTACCGGCATTGACGACTACAGCCTGTACAACATTGCTTTTACCCAGGCCTCATCAGTACCACGGCTGGTGTTCCAATGTCTTTCTGACAGTAAGAAGCAAAGTCCTGATGTACAGGGAAATGCCATTCTTACCGCATTGAATAACCGCAGTCTTTTCAGCGAAGCCGGTGTTGCTGCAGCCAAGGAACAGGTGGAATCCCAGGCAGTCAGCGCCCGGACCAGATCAGCTCTTTTACTGGAAGCAGTTGCCCTGAACTGGGCATACGGTGGTTCCAGTTACTTCTACGATTTTCCGCAGGTTACGGCAGAGCTTTCTGTTAAGCAGGTTGCAGCTGCCACCAGCGGTACACCGGTTCTTTTTGTACTGCTGCATACCAAGAACTGGAAGCAGTATGGTGGTCAGCTGACAAACGCTGGATATACCCTTATTACCCCGGAAGAATCAGCCTGGTATTCAAAACCGCAATATGCCCAGCAGCGGCAGCTTGCCTTAAAAGAAGCAGCCGACAGTGCCGTAGCTGTAAGCCCTGAAGAATCTGATACCAATGCCGCAGGAGCCCCCGCTTCAATCAGTTCCTACAGCAACGTAGCAGAAACCATGTGGCAGGTTCGCCTTTCAAACGATATTCCGGTGCTTATCAGGCGTGAACCACATAGTCAGGGAGTAACACTGCGCATTACCGTTACCGGTGGAGAAACCCAGCATCCGGCCACCCAACGGGGGCTTGAAACTGCAACCATCATGGCAGCAGCAGAAAACATCCGGAAAAACATCAGTTCACGCAGTTTTGACGCCACTGTCAGCCAGGAAACAGGGCTCTGGAATTCAAGTATTACCATTACAACGGCTGCTCCCTACGCAGATGACGCTATTTCAGCCATAGGAAAAGCCCTGTTTTACGAAACCGTTACTACCAGTCAGGCAGACGGTATTCTATACAACATGCAGTATCAGTGGCGTCTTACGCAGGGATCCCTTGATTTCCAGATGCTGTGCGATGCCATGCAGCAGTGTTACGGCAAAAATCCAGCAGCAGCCTGGTATACCAGCACCGGAGACCTGCTAACCGGGATTTCCATGTCTGAACTAACAAAGTCTTATGCAGAACTTCTTTCCCCAGACCGGTACACCGTAACACTTATTGCACAGAATCCAGACCTGTACCTTTCTCAGCTTGAAAAAGTATTCGGCACCATTCTGCAACCCCGATACCTTTCTTCTCAGGCAGTAACTCTGGCAGAAAACAACAGACCTGCAGTTCCCGATAGTACCCGGTTTGTAACACTGAACCATATTTTTACCACCGACATAAAGGCGGAAGATGCAGGTCCCCGCCCCCTTCATCTTATCCCCACAACCAAATTTGATGACCCGGTACACTATTATTTTGCCGGTCCTGCCGTTACTGACGAACAGTATCCCCTGTTTATGGCACTGATGTTTGAGCTGGAAGAAAATCTGAACCGTCAGTGGGAAAACGGCGTAGAGCTGCAGGTTCTCTGCCCAGAAAACCCCATTATCCAGGTAATTTTCAAAAGTGTCCCTCAGAAAACCGACGTATTCCCCATTTTTGCAAGCGCCTTCAATTCGCTGCAGGATACCCACTCAGACGAGCAGATCCGGTTGCTGAAAACCCGTGCAATTACCCGTCTTTTTGACAACAACGCACTACTTATGGAACAGGGCTGGCTGTACGGAAAAGATGCCACCATCTACACCAGACAGTATCAGGCACTGGAACGGGCTCAGTGGCAGGATTTCGATGCAGCCCTTGACGTACTGCGGCCAAAGTTCAACATTCTGGAACTGTTGTCTGATACCCGAAAAATCGTGCAGAAAAAGTGAGTTGTACTATGAATGAACCGGTAACCGGAACAAAAGATGAAATCAGACAGAAAATGAAAATGCGACTCAAGGAAATAAAAGCCCTGGAATCCATTCACGTTTCCCAAAGCATGCTGGCAACAGACCGGCTTCTTGAGCACCCGCTGATACAGCAGGCATCGACAGTTCTGGCCTTTGTCAGCTATGGAACGGAAATAGACACCACTTTTCTGATACAGGAACTGCTGGCGTCCGGAAAACAGGTGGCCCTACCCAGAACTACCGGTGACACCATGACCTTTCACCTTCTGCCATCTTCTGCCACAAAGGACAACTGGGCCAGTTATCTGGAACCGGGAGACTTTGGCATTTTAGTACCAAAATCAACACTGCCGGTATTTGAACCATCACCCAGTAACGGATCTGCAGTTGTGGTTCTTCCAGGCCTTGCTTTTGACCGGCAAAAGAACCGGCTAGGAAAAGGCAAAGGCTTTTACGACCGATACCTTGCTACCTGGATTACCGTTCCCACCATCGGATTCTGCTTTGACTGCCAGGTAATTTCTGAAGTTCCCTGCACCAATCTTGATGCCCCGGTAAACGCCATCGTTACCGATCTTCAGACCATCTGAAAAATCCAATACCAAACCGAAAATTTTCTACCGTCAACCTACTTTTTTCGCAACCGGTTGCCGTGTATACTCTCTCTCATGAAAATTCTCGATTACGGCAGAGCTATCTGCTATTCTGGCTACCGTCACGGACAGAGCCCCATGACCGTGGCACCCTCAAAAGATGAAATCAAAGAAGATCTGGAAATTCTTGTAAAAGACGGATACCGGTACCTTCGTATGTATGATCCCAACGTGCACGCAGAACGGGTTCTGGAACTGATTAAGGAAAACAATTACCCATTGCAGTGCATGATTGGTGTTGATAACCAGCACGAAATCAATAACCCTAACTGCACCTGGAATCCCCAGCACGCATCTGACGAAGAACTGGCCGCCCACGCTGCACGAAATGACGCAGAAGTTGAAAAACTCATTGCACTGGTAAACCGTTTTCCGGAACAGGTATGTGCTGTTTCCATCGGTAACGAAAACACACCTTCCTGGGGAGAACACACGGTCAGCGAAGACCGCCTTATCCAGCATGCACGCCGCCTTCGGGAAGGCACCGGAAAACCCGTAACTTTTAACGAAGGTTTCTTTGAATGGCCAAAACTGGCCCGCCTGGCAGAAGAAATGGATTTTATCAGCGTACACAGCTATCCCTGGCACTACGGAAACACCATTGATGAAGCAGTTGCCGTAAATAAAGAACACTACGAAAAAACCTGTCAGACTTTCCCCGGAAAACAGGTGCTTTTTACGGAAATCGGCTGGTCTACCATGCCCAACGACGTGTCAAAAGGTGCAAATGAAGAAAACCAGGGCAGATACACACAAGAAGTTCTGACCTGGCTTGATAAAGAACAGATTATCGGCTTTTTGTTTGAAGCCTTTGATGAACCCTGGAAAGCTCCTAAACCGGAAGGATCGGAAGCTCACTGGGGTCTGTACGATGTATCACGCAAAGCTAAAGCCGGCGCCGATGCTGTTCATAACCTGGAAAAAGCCGGGAAATGAAACTGAGCAGCACTCAGCATCTGTAACGGTAATGGTCTCTCCGGTGGGGAGACCTAAGCCCATGCACGCAAAACTCATGGCAACGCGGTGGTCAAGATAACTTTCTACCGTGGCGCCATGCAGTTTTGAAATATCACTGGAGCCGCGGATAACCAGACAGTCACCGTACAGCGGATCAGACTCCGGTAAGGTAAGGCCATCGGTAACATCAGCTCCGCATTTTCTCAGTTCATCCTGCATAACCTTAATACGGTCTGTTTCTTTTTTGCGGCAGACACCGGTATCATCAAGTACAACAGTTCCATCAGTAAATGCTGCAAGAACAGCCAGTGCACAGACTGCATCAGGGAATCCTGAAATATTTACCCGGAGAACACCACTGGGGTCCTGAACTGCAAGACGGGGAGTCTTACTGCCGTTTACATACAAGGTACCAGTTTGAGCATCGGCAGCATCTTTTTTCAGTTCAATATCGGCCCCAAGCGCACGGAGCACGTCTACTACAGCTTCGTCACCCTGGCTTCCGGTACAGTCAACGCCGGTAATGGCAATGTCGCTGTGGCTTAAAAGAGCAGCCATTAAGGGGAATGCAACACCTTCCCAGTCAGCAGGAACGGTGCGATCAAAGGCCTTAATAATATGAGGGCCGGTTACGGTAATGGATGTAAAGTCGTCTGACATGGCCACCGGGAACCCAACGCTTTCAAGCCACTGCTTTGTCATGGTCAGGTATGGGGTTTCTTTGGGGTCAGTCAGTTTCATGGTGATGGTGCCGTTTACCCGGGTAGAAGCCATCATAAGGCCCGAAATGTACTGGGATAATCGGCCGTCAGTTACGACAGTGCCGGGAGCAATGGGGCCGGTTACGGTAAATGGCGGGGCGTCGATTCCGGTGCGTTCTGTAGCAGCAGAGGCCCCAAGCTGAACCAGGGCATCAAGCAGATGTGACACCGGACGTTTGCAGATTGATTCGTCGCCGGTAAAGCGGCTGGTACCGGTAAAAGTAGCTGCTACGGGAGTAAAGAAGTACAGGGTTGAGCCGGAGTTTCCCACATCAACGGTTACGTCAGGTACATGGGCATTTTTGCCGGCACCGGTTACCACCCAGGTAGCAGCCGGGGTTCCCAGTGGATGACCGGCAGCATCAACGGGGCAGCCGATATCACAGTCTGCACCAAAGGCCTTGATGGCATGGGCAGCAGACAGACAGTCAGCACTGGGCAGTGGATTATGAATATATGAAACGCCCTCTCCTAAAGCAGCCAGAAGCAGGGCACGGATAGTATGACTTTTTGATCCAGGAACTGACACAGAACCGGACAGTTTGTTATTATTGGTAGAAACATTCATAGGACACTTTATCACAAAAAAGTATTGCGTGTCACGGTTATTTGTGGTACTTTTGCGATTACGACATGCGCATTTTCGCTGTATACTGTGGATATTGCGCAAACGCATAAACAACTGCCGTTGACAGACATTATCCCACCGGCCCGCACAGGAGTTCATCCGAAATAACCTGATGCAGAGCCACGTAATGGAGAAAGTAGATGGTTCAGAAAAACTCTGAATGCACCAATCAGTATTACATTACCAGACAGGATTCCACCGAATCAAACGCACGTAGTTACCCCAGAAAATTTCCTTTTGCACTTGCAAAAGCACAAGGCTCATGGATCGAAGACGTTGAAGGGAACAAGTATCTGGACTTTTTGTGCGGAGCAGGCACTCTCGCACTTGGCCACAACGATCCTGAAGTAAATCAGGCAATGATCGAACTGTTAACCAGTGGAGCACCACTGCATACACTCGACCTGACAACTCCTACAAAAGACAAGTTTGTAGAAACACTTCAGGCACTTCTTCCAGGAGAACTGAAAAACAATGCAAAAATTCAGTTCTGCTCACCATCAGGCACCGACGCAACTGACGCAGCTCTCAAACTGTGTAAGACTGCTACCGGCCGTTCTTCGATCATCGCTTTCGGTGGTGGATATCACGGCATGGGACACGGAGCCATGGCATGTACCGGTAACCTGGGTGCAAAATCAAAAGTACACGGTCTGATGCCCGAAGTACATTTCTTCCCATACCCATACTCATACCGCTGTCCATTCGGTCTTGGCGGCGATGCTGGTGTAGATGCTGCATGTGCCTACTTTGAACGGACCCTGAAAGATCCTGAAAGCGGTATCACCAAGCCAGCTGCAGTTATTATCGAACCAATCCAGGGAGAAGGTGGTGTAATCCCCGCTCCTGTTAAATTCCTTCAGACCATCCGCCGCGTAACCAAAGAACTGGGCATCCCTATGATCTGTGATGAAATCCAGTGCGGTATCGGACGCAGCGGTAAACTGTTTGCCTTTGAATATGCAGACATCGTTCCAGATGTAATTCTGTCATCAAAAGCAATCGGTGGTACCCAGCCTCTGGCAGTTGTTATCTACAACAAAGACCTGGACGTTTGGACTCAGGGAGCCCATGCCGGAACCTTCCGCGGTAACCAGCTGGCAATGAAAGCAGGAACCGTTGTTCTGAACCGTGTTTCAAAACCAGAATTCCTGGCAGACGTTGCAGAAAAAGGTGAACTGACCCGTGCAAAACTCTTAAAACTGAAAGAAGAAGTTTCTATCATCGGTGATGTTCGCGGTAAGGGTCTCATGATTGGTACCGAATTTGTCGATCCAAACGGACCAGTTGATTCTATCGGTTCAAAACCAGCCAGCGGAGAAATCTCTGCACGTGTTCAGAAACTCTGCTTTGAACGCGGTCTGGTAATTGAAAAAGGTGGACGGGGCGGTTCAGTAATGCGCTGTCTGTGTGCACTGAACGTATCCCGCGAAGACCTGAACAAAGCCTACGACATCTTTGCTGATGTAGTACGCACTGTTGACGCTGAATACGTATCAAAATAATCTTTGATTATTTTGAACTCGAGTTTCGCTTCGCAAAACTCGTGAGCAAACATAATTGATGACAAAAGCCGCTGGCATTATGTCAGCGGCTTTTTTTTATCCTTAATTGCAGATACTCGTCTGTAGCACTTTTTTCTGGAATTACATATAAAAACCCAGCCAGGCCAATAAAATTCGATCGCTTATATGTATTTCTACCGATTAAAATCCCCTTTTTTCCTTGTAACTACATATAAATCATCACTATTCAGCCATCTTATATGTTATTATGCCCTTCATTACACCCAGACTTACATATAAGCCGCGCCAAAAATCAGCCTTCCCTGCAGTTTTATATGTAATCAGCGGAAAAAATCAACTACGCGGTACAGAAATGCATTTTGGAATCAATGTTATTTCTTTAGTTTTTAAATCGCTATATTTCAGAACAGTAAACTCGTTAGAATCCATACAAACGTTCCTGTATTTTGCAGGATTCACCTTTTGATGCTGAAAGGCTTTTTATTTGCCCTGATGTCATGATTTCCAAGAATCAAACACATATGGCGATTCTTTTTCATTCGCATTACATCATTCATAATCTGTGATTGTTCGAGATTCGCATTTAAATACACGTCTCCAAGATTCCATATCAGACAGTCATCTGGTAATTCATCAAATTTCGTAAGCAGATACTCAGTCATTTTCAAACAATCATCAAAAGGCCTGTTGCAATATGTAATTATGTTCTTGTGGTACAGATGAAGGTCAATTGTTATATACACCTTTTCAGGAGGGTATCCCAGGAAAAAATCTTGTTCGGTAATAGTTGTCATTCTGGTCTTCCTAGCTTCCAGATTTACAGCCCCATGTCACTATTCTGATAAACGCTGCGTTAAGGTTCTCCCACGAGGCTGTATTGGTCTCTGCCATATCACGTACCTGCAGATCTATCTCTTCAATGTTTCTATCCAACCATGCGTCCAGTGCTGGAATCCGCTTCCCTGTAACTGATTCAGGGGCAGTCATTTTAGTTTTGACAATCTGCTGCAGTTCCGCTTTTACAACAGGATCATTACAACACACAAGAAGAGAATTAAACTCAATGCACGGTATGGTCTTATCGGCAATAATGCTTTTTGCTGACAGTATGGCACGGGAGACATACAGATATTTTTTCTGGGAAATCAACTGGCCATTTCCAAACACATAGCGATATCCCTGATGTTTAGCCATCGACAAATAATGATATATCGCTTTCTGTGGGTTAAAATACCTGTCCAGAGAAGCTTTCAATCCTTCCCATTGCTCAGTGGTTCGATACACCATAGGAGAATTTGCCCATTCAAATACGTTCTGGTTTCCTGCATGTATCAGTTTAAGAGCCTTTTTCAAATCCCAGCCATTAATATCAAGTTCATCATCAAGCTGCCATTCAATTACATCACGGACTTCATCAAGACGAAGATAGTCCTGCTGACTACGGACATAGATAAAACGCACATCGTAGTCGCTGTCAGGCGATGCAAAACCCCATGCCCGGCTGCCGCTTTCGCAGGCATAAATAATCCGGACCTTCTCTGTCCTCTCAATATCCAGAAGCTTCTGGGAGATGATGTTGGTATAGTCTCTCATGTTGTTCCCTTTCTAATCTGCTGCTTTGAAATTATAAATCGGTTTGATGATATTCACGATATCTGCAGTAGGACCGATATTCGACACGATATCATCCATGGTTTTATACGCCATAGGTGCCTCATCCAGCGTATCCAGAGAGACCGTAGTGGAATAAATTCCAGACATTTCTGCCTTGAATTCTTCCAGGCTCAACTGCTTTTTTGCTTTTGAACGGCTCATTATACGACCAGCACCATGTGGAGCTGAACAGTTCCAGTCTTCATTTCCCTTTCCGATACAAACAAGGGAGCCGTCCCGCATATTGATTGGAATCAGGAGTTTCTCTCCCTTTTGGGCACTGACGGCACCTTTCCGCAGAATCATATTTTCTGTATCGATGTAGTTATGAATAGTCGTGAACTGATCAATTATTTCATCCTGCTTCAAATGCAGCCCGATGGAGATGACATCAATCATGGCCTTACGGTTCAGACGGGCAAAATGCTGCATAATCCGCATATCGTTAATATAATCATCAAACAGATACCCTTCTACGTAAGCAAGGTCTTTCGGAATCGCAGTTTTTATCTGCGTAGTCATTTCAGCATATACCGTAGCGATTTCTGATTGTCTGCCTTGCGCTTTCAACTCTGAAATCATTGCCTCTATCTCAGCCTTTGTATTGCCATTCAGCTGCTTCCAGGCCATTTCCTGATAATACTCAGCAATCTCTAATCCTGCATGACGGCTTCCGGAGTGTACAACGATATACAGATTCCCTTCTTCATCACGGTCAGCTTCAATAAAGTGGTTGCCCCCTCCCAAAGTTCCCAGACTCAAGCGTGCCCGGTTTTTGGTATATTTTCCCTTGATGCTGGACCATTCAACTTCATCTACGTACTTGTGGGGAAACTTTCGAACATCATATCCACAGGGGATGTTCTTCCGGATGATGGAATCAAGAACGGCAGGGTTGAAATTACGGGATGCATCACTGTCTTTGTGAATCATCAGCGTTTCCATACCGCAACCAATATCAACACCCACAAGATTGGGGACGATTTTATCCTTAATGGTCATGGTAGTTCCGATGGTACAACCGGCTCCCGCGTGAACATCAGGCATAAGGCGGATTTTACTGCCTTCTGTAAATTCCTGGTTACACAGTGTCTGGATCTGCTGCAGTGATTTTTCATCAACTGATTCGGTATACACTTTTGCTGTGTTGTATGAACCTGTTACTTCTAACATATAAAACCTCCATATGTGTGTTCATTATGCTGAAAGCCAGATTCACAATCGCGGAAAAATTATTGCGAAAAACGGTCCCCTACCCTATCAGTCTGAGTTGCATCCCAATCCGGCGCATGATTTCCCCTACAACGTAATTGGGTTCCAGAACCTTAATGACCGGGCCGAACTGTAACAGACGGATAACCATCTCTGTTTCGTCCTCCCGGTTAAATTCCAGTTCCATGCGGTATCTGTTGTCATCAAGCTTCGTAATCTTCTTTTTGAGGTTTGCAAAATGCATGCTGACTCTTTCCAGGGCATTTCGTTCATCCGTAATCTCCAGAACAATCGTATCAGTATCGTACTCCCCTACTTCAGAATATGATTTCTTCTGCGGATTATCAGCAAACCGTAAAGAAATAATCCGCCCCAAATTAATGACATGGGTTTCGCTTCGGCCCGCCAGAACAATGCGGAATTTATCATCTTTTTCTGAGTACTCAAGCTTTTCCGGAATACCTGTTACCCTGAATTCCTTACCATGCCGGTTACGAAGCGTAAATTCCAGTGTAAGTCCGTTTTCCTTCGCTTCAACAATCATACGGAACCGCTTCTTGTAATTGGAATCTTCAAAATCATCACCATCGGCATAGGCATCAAATACCTGGTAATCTCCCGGCTGCCAGAGAGGCTCCACATCAGCAAGCTGCTTTTCAAAATAGTCAAAATCCAGATCAAAAAGTCTGATTCTTCTGTCGTTTAGAACTGCCTTCAGATACTGCAGCTGCAGTGTAGTCAGTGGCAGTACCGGAGTATGTTTTACGACAGAAGAAAACAGGTTCTCTTCACGGTTGAACTTCAAAAGCTGCCATTTTTCTTTTTCAATGGCTTCAGTAATGGGCACAACACTTTCTGCATAGGCATTTTCCATGATGCATTCATACAATCCATTCGCAGTTAGTCTGCCGTTCAGCGCCTTCTCGAGAATCTTTGCCATGGTGTTGTAGTAGGTACCGTATATTTCGTTAAAAATCATAAGTAGTCCTTGTACAGATTCCGCATTTCATATACATCACGCCAGAAAGACTGTTCCAGCTCTTCATCCGATATATGCAGCTCCGTAATACGCATGATGAAAGTACGGATCCAGGGAATCATTTCATGAACATCCCATACCTCTGCAAAGAATCTTGCTTCTTCAGGAGAAAGACGTTCAACGGTCCCGCATCGTTTTTCCCGAAGCAGGCGCTGATAGATATGTTCTTCGTCCTCACGTATCTTTACCGTAAACTCAACGGTTTGAAGCTGGTTAAAGTTACCAAAGCTGGCACCCCATAAATGTTTCTCAGCTTCCTTGTATTCGCTTTTTAACTGGTCGTAGTTGATGCAAACCTCAAGTTCCTTTACCTCAAGGATATTGTCCAGACGGAACGCCTTAAACTTCTTCTGTTTCCGTACATGGGCTATCAGATATTGCCGCCCAGACTGACTGGAAGAAATGATTTTCAACGGAACAAGTTTTGCCTGTGTCCCCCTGGAATCCGGTTTTGTGCTTTTCCGTTCATTGTAGCTGAGAATCTGAATCCACCGTTGTTTTCGCATTGCCCGGAAAATTGAAACCATGATTTCAGTATCCATGGACTGAGTGATATACCGGTGTTTGAACGAGAAGAAATTCTCGTGATCTGCCAGTTTATCCAGCAATGAGGATCCAACGATACCAGCAGGAAGGATTTCCGAAGCAAAATCGAGGGTTTTCATAAGGGCATCCCGGGAATGATTCATCAAATCAGTATTGTTTTTCAAGGCATATACCGACTTATTCCGGTCTTTGGTGATTTCGATTATTCCTTGCTGTTCGTATTCTGCAAGCTTCTTGCGGACCGTAGACTCATCAAATTCCATGGGCTTTGAAAACTGAGAAAGGTATCCGGCATCAATGTGCGATATGATTTCCGATAAGGTTAAAGCGGGATATTCCCTGAGTACATCCATCAGGATAAAGTGGAGGGTGATGTCCTTGTCCGTAAAACTGGCTGATTTCCAGGCACGGTATAATGGATTGAAGCTTACATTCCTGACATCGATGCAAAGAGCCGTGGTCTTTCCATCTGGTCCATGAGATTCTTCAACGTAATCGCCCAGCCAGCTGGATATCCGCCGTTTTTCGTCATCATAGGAGCGGTCCGATTTTTTTCCCACGTTTCCGCGGGAGTTATACCCATACACGAAGAATTCTTTGAGGTAACTGCGGATTTTGGAAAAGTTCTTTATCAGTTCTTTGTAAGCCATATAGCCCCCACAAATAAAGGATACCACGTGGGGAATGTCAAAAAATGACACTGCTGGAAATATGTGCAGAAGGATGGATTTGAACCATTACAGCTACACCACAAAGTACGTCACCCAGAACCTGCTCCGATACAGTCGAAAGACTTCACAGTGCAGTTCTTTTAGTCTCGAAAATGAAATTGCTGTTTGAACTTTTATGCTTCTACAATACAGAAAAGGGGATTGGCATTCCCGGAAAAAAAGTTGCGAAATATGGAGTGAAAAACAAAATAATTCCGCCTACCGCACCTGAGCCGCGTACATGTCGTAGTATGCGCCCTTTTTTGCCATCAGTTCGGTGTGGGTACCGGTTTCTGCAATGCGGCCGTCCTGTACCACGATAATGGTGTCAGCGTGCTGGATCGTAGAAAGGCGGTGGGCAATGACAAAACAAGTTTTACCCCGCATCAGGGCTTCCATGGCGCTCTGAATCTTCTTTTCCGTTCTGGTATCGACATTTGACGTTGCTTCATCAAGAATCAGCATCCGGGTATCAAGGAGCATGGCGCGGGCAATAGTCAAAAGCTGTTTCTGTCCCTTACTGATGTTTACCCCGTCTTCTGAAAGGACTGTATCGTAGCCCTGAGGCAGCCGCATGATAAACGAATGAATGCGAGCATCCTTTGCAGCCTGCTCCACTTCTTCCCGAGTGGCATCAGGCTTACCATAGGCAATGTTTTCAAAAATCGTACCGCCAAAAAGCCAGGTATCCTGCAGCACCATGGCATACTGCTTTCGGAGCGACCGTCGGGTTGCATCCCGGTTTTCTACACCATCTATCCGGATTTCGCCACTATTTGGATCATAAAACCGCATGAGCAGATTGATAATCGTTGTTTTCCCCGCTCCCGTTGGCCCAACAATGGCAATGAGCTTTCCGGTTTCTGCCTTTAGGGTAAAATCCTTCAGAATAAGCGGCTGGGATTCTCCATAGCCAAAAGACACGTCAGTAATTTCCACGTTTCCCGTACAGTCCTGCAGTTCCACAGCGCCTGCACCATCAGGAATTTCATCCTCTTCAGAAAGAATGCGGCTTACCCGTTCCGCTGCGGCCAAAGCAGACTGCAGTTCCCCGATAATGCTGACTGCTTCAAAAATCGGCCCGGAAAACTTCCGTGAATACAATACAAACGACGATACCATACCCAATGTCAGGGCATTCCGGATGTACAGGAAAGCACCAACTGCCGTAACCAGACACAATGACAGGTTGCTGATCATGTTGACGGTGGGTCCCATGGCAGCCTGTTCCCGGTCGGCATCATAATAGGCATCGGTGGCCTTGGTATTGATGACGGCAAATTTCTGCGTATACACAGCTTCCCGGGCGTATCCCTGAATAACTTTCTGGGCACCAACCGTTTCTTCTACATACCCATTCATGTCACCCAAAGCGCGGGAACGGGCCGAAAACTTAGGTCGGGTGCGCTGTGTCATTTTTTTTGTATACACAAAACTGATGGGGATAGTGATACACATAACCGGTACCAGCAGAGGCGAAATCTTTACCATCATGATGAAGGAACCGGTTACCGTTACGATACTGGCAAGAATCTGCACCACGTCGTTGGAAACCGAGGTATTGATGACATCGATATCGTAGGAAACACGGGATATGATGTCGCCAGCCATATGGGTATCAAAGTAGGACACGGGCAGCTTCATCAGTTTGTCAAACACGTCACGGCGCATGTCATGCACCATCCGCTGGGAAATACTCCGCATCAAAAGAGCCAGGGCATAGGAAAAGGCTGCCGACACCAGAAAGAAAACGGTCATGAGGATGGCATAGTGAAACACTACGGAAAAGTTCACGTTATCCTTACCCACAATAGCATCCACTGCCCTACCGGATAGATCCGGTCCGATAAGCGCCAGAGTGTTGCCCGCAAGAGTCAGAAGGATGGCCAGCAACAGGAGGCCACGGAATTTTTTCAGATAGGTCCACAGAAAGCGCAATGCCTGACGGGGATCTTTTGCTTTTGTATCTTCAGGTTTTGCCATAACTTACTCCAGACTTCCCAGCTGTGTTGCTGCAATTTCACGATAAATCTCAGAAGACTGCAGTAAGTCTTCATGGGTTCCCACTGCACTGATCCGTCCGTCTTCCAGAACAATAACCGTATTCATCTTCATGACAGAACTGATGCGCTGGGCAATGGTGATGCGGGTAGCGCCGGCATAGTCCCGTTCCAGGTTCTGCCGGATTTGGGCATCGGTGGCGTAATCCAGGGCAGAGGCTGCATCATCAAGAACGATGATTTCTGGCTTACCGGCAAGAGCACGGGCCACATACAGCCGCTGTTTCTGACCGCCGGAAAAGTCTGCACCCTTAATGGCAGCTTCATGTTCCAGACCGTTGTCTTTTTTGCTGACAAAACCTGCAGCATCAGAGTTTTCCAAGGCCGAAAGAATGGCAGTTTCCGGAAGGTCACGGCCAAAACTGATGTTTTCTCGGATGGTATCTGCAAAGATGATGTTGTTCTGAAATGCCGTTCCAAAAAGGCTTCTCAGTTCCGTAAGGGAATAGGTCTTAATATCGCGGCCCTTAACCAGAATCTGCCCGTCAGACACATCGTAATAGCGCATCAAAAGATTGATGAGTGTTGTCTTACCGGAACCTGTAGAACCGATAATACCCAGGGTACCTCCCTTGGGAAGGACGAAGGACACATCAGAAAGCACCGGTTCACCACCATAGTTGAACCACACATGACGGAACTCTACAGCCGGATCGTTTTCATCAGCCACAAAACCTTCCGGCAGCGGTTCCGTAATCAGGTCTGATTCCGTATCCAGAACTTCAAAAATACGCTTGGCAGAAGCTGAGCCTTTGGAGAACATGACGAATATGCGGTTCACGCTGATAACGGCGTTCAGAATGATGGTAAAGTACGAAAGAAAGGCTACGACAACGCCAGGTTGTGCAGCTCCGGTGTATACCCGGTAAGCGCCGGCAACAATAACCAGTACCAGCCCCATGTTCATGCACAGACCGATAAAGGGGCCGGAAGCTGCCATGATACCGGAAGCCTTCAGTTCATTCTGAACGGTTGCCTCATTGGCAGTACCAAAACGGCCCCGCTCGTAATCTTCTTTTGAAAGGGCCTTGATAACCCGGATACCCGAAACATCTTCACGCATGACGCGGACCATACCGTCAACGGTTTTCTGCACATCGGCATAGAGGGGAATACCACGACGGGACAGATAGAAAACAATGCCGAAAACAAAAGGCAGTGTGGCAGCAAAGGTCAGGGTCATGACCGGATCCAAAGTAGCAGACATTAAGAGACCGCCGATGGAAAGAATGGTTGCCCGGACTCCCATGCGCTGAAAAATATTGAAGCAGGTATGCACGTTGTAGGAATCAGATGTAAGGCGGGATACCAGAGATGGAATGCCGAAGGAATCTGTCTGACGGCCGGATAAGGTCATGATTTTTGCATACAGATCGTAGCGCATGCTGTTTACGGCGTTGGTAGAGGCAAGGGCTGCCCGGCGGTTGGCGAAAATATTGCACCACTGGTCAATAAAGGCACAGCCCACCATCAAAAGGCTCCAGTTCAAAAGGGGGCGGTAGTCGGCAGACAATTTTACCCCGGGAACAATAACATCAAGAATGTGCTCCATGATTCTGGGTATGAAAAGCCCGACGATGGTGCCTGAAATTTTAAAGAAATACCCGATGAACATCTGCAGCTTGTTTTTAAATAAATACGAAAACGCTCTTTTCATGAATCTACACCAATCAGACCACCACTATACCAGTTTTCGCCAATTAGTTCATCTAAGCCACACTTTGATGCGGGAGACGGTACCTAGCGGTTTTTCAGCCCCCGGCTCACCGGTAGATTTTTTAGAGAGATTCATCATATACTCCCCCCTATGAACAACAACGACCTTTTTTTAACTGACAACCCAGAAACAAAAGAAATCTACACCAGAATGATGGCCCAGACTGCACAGGCCGTTGCTGATGCCATCACTGACAGCAAAGCCTACGTTGGCCCGGTTCCGGCAGACCTGCAGAAAGCCATTGCCGTAGACAGCATGCTGCCCGAGAACGGACTTGGCTGGGACGCCGTTTTTGCCCGGCTGAAAAAGCAGATTCTGCCGAACTTTCTGCGTACCTCATCAACCGACTATATGCCCCACCTGCACAGCGCCGTTACCCTTGAAAGCGTTGCCGCAGAGCTGATTCTTTCTACCTTCAACCAGTCCATGGACAGCTGGGACCAGGCTCCGGTTGCCACCGAAGTAGAAGTTGCCGTCGTAAAATTCCTGTGTGAACTGTACGGGTACGACGTAACCAAAGCAGACGGTGTCTTTACCTCAGGCGGTTCCCAGAGCAACCAGACTGCCCTGATTCTTGCCCGCGACTGGTTCTGCAACACCGTGCTTCACTACGATGTAAAAAAACACGGTCTTCCGGAAAACTTCCGCAAACTGCGCATGTATACTTCAGAAATCAGCCATTTCAGCATGGAAAAGACCAGCCATATTATGGGTATGGGCTATGAATGCGTTGTAAAAGTGCCGGTAGATGCCCAAAAGAAAATGGATATTGCCGCCCTTAAAAAACTGATTGCGGAAGACAAAGCTGCAGGAAACATTCCCTACTGTGTTGTTGCCACCGTGGGAACCACCGATTTCGGCTCCATTGACGATATTGACGCCATCCGCGCACTGTGCGATGAAAACCATATGTGGCTCCACGCCGATGCAGCCTATGGTAGCGGTGTCATCCTGTCTGAAAAATACAAAAGCCGTGTTGAGTTCCTGAAAAAAGCAGACTCCATTACCGTAGACTTCCACAAAATGTTCATGCAGCCCATCAGCTGTTCAGCAGTTCTGGTAAAAGACGGCACTACTTTTGACGCACTGACCATCCACGCTGATTACCTGAATCGCACCGAAGACGAAGAAGACGGCTACACCAACCTGGTAGACAAATCACTGCAGACCACCCGTCGTTTTGATGCCCTGAAAGTATGGGTAAGTTTCCAGACCCGCGGTAAAGACGGTTGGTCAGAGCTGATTTCCACCTGTATGGAAAATGCCCAGTACCTGCAGAGCCGCCTTGCTGCCGATGCAGACTTTGTAACTATCACAGAGCCTGAAATCAGCTCCGTTGTATTCCGCCTGTCAGAAAGCTTCTGCGGTGCAGAACCAGCTGTAAAAACCGGTCTTGACGGCACCCCCAGTGATGAACCCTGGTGCGACATCATCAACAAGAAAGTGCGCCGTCACCTGATTCATCAGGAAGGTGTCATCATCGGCCAGACTGTCAGCGACGGCCACGTATGCCTCAAGTTCACCCTGCTGAACCCCCTGGTAAGCCATGAAAAACTGGACGGCCTTCTTACCCTGATCAAAAAGCTGGGAAAAGAAGCTGCAGAAAACTGACAGTACAGACTAAAATCTGTAAATCTTCTTAAAGAATAGAAAATTGTATTGGAAAAGCCCGAAATTCCTCCGTATACTGGTAGTATGGAACAACCACGGAAAATCGGGCTTTTGCTTTTTGACTACGGATCTGAATACGCTTTAGATCTGGAAGACGGAATTCTCGCCTATACAGAAAGTCACAACTGCACACTCTACGAATTTCCCGTAGAAGAAATCGGTTATTCAAATGATATGTACGCCTACCAGAATAACGCCATTTCTTCCCTGATTTCCGAACACACCTTAGACGGACTTCTGGTTGCCTCTGCAACCTTGGAAAACCATCCTTCATTTACTGACATTGAAAAAGTACTGTCATCATTCGGCAATCTTCCAACAGTAAGTATCGGCGCAGCGTATCCTGGAATTCCCTCTATTATTTCCAATCCTGCCCCCGGCTTTAAAGCTCAGATTTCCCACCTGTTTTCAGAGCATCACTGCAAAAAACCGATTCTTTTCAGCAATGCAGATAACAGCCGGGAAGTTCGTGAACGTACCGCCGTATTCCACGAATGCATCAAAGAATTCAACATTCCCTTTTCAGAGGATGACATTATCTACGGCAGCTTCACCTACCACGGCGCCAGTGAAGCGCTGAAATACTGGGCATCGGTCCACGACATTACCAAATATGATTCCGTTATCTGCCTCAATGATACCATGGCCTACGCCCTGATAGACTTTATGAACGAGCATAAAATACGTCTTGCTCAGTTCTGTATTACCGGGTTTGATAACGTGGAACGTGCATCCATTTCAAAACCTACCCTTTCAACGGTTGATCAGAAAATATTTTCTCAGGGATTTCAGGCCGCAGGAGTTCTTAATGCGCTGATAGACTCCCACAATACCGGCATTATGCCGCCAATGGAAACCATCATTGATTCAGTAGCTGTTTACCGGCAAAGCTGTGGTTGCATTCCCCTTACTGATTCATCCTTTGCCATGAAAACCGCAGAAGGAGAAATATCTGACCACCACACACTGAAGGGTGTTGCTGAATGGTATTCTAAAAAAGCGGAACTGCTGAAGATTATTTCATTTCAGAAAAACACCCAGACCATTATGGCCCTTGGAGAACTGAAAACCCGTATCAACAGAGACCTGCAGGGCTTTGATATCAGCGGAGCAGCCATCTGTCTGTACAAGGAACCGCTTCATTGTGACGATTCGTCTACCTTTACTCTGCCCAACCAGATAGCGGTATTCAGCGCTTTTGACACCTTTACCGGTTTTTCATCCGATAATGTAGACCAAATACTGCCTGTCTTTGATCCCCATACTACCATCATTCCGGAAAACGTTCTGTCTTCAAAAGGAACTATCAGTGTTGTACCACTGTATCACGGTCATCTGCAGTTCGGATACTTTGTGTACCGGCAGGGATATTACGATTCGACTATCTACACCATGCTGGCAATTTCTATAGCGTCCATCGTATCTTCATCAAAAAGTTTCAGTCTGGAAGAAGAAAAAAACCGGAAACTTACAGAACGAAATGATACACTGAATAGAATTTCGTATACCGATGAAATGACAAACATTCTGAACCGCCGCGGTTTTATGAAAAAGGGACAGCAGGCCATTGATGATGCCGTACAGACTGCAGCGCAGGGTCTGGTAATTTTTGGTGATATGGATCATCTGAAACGTATCAATGACACCTATGGTCATGAAGCCGGCGACCGGGCAATTATTGCAGAAGCAAAAATCCTAACCAAGCTGTTCCGCTCAACTGATATTGTTGGTCGCCTTGGCGGTGATGAATTCGGAATAGTAGCCGTAGGCCTTGATGAAGAAGGCTTTACCGGCATTCAAAAACGGCTGGCCCAGATGTGTGCTGCGTGGAACGAAAAAAACAAAGAGCCATTCACGTTATCCATCAGTCTTGGCGCAGAATCTTTTTCTGATACCAAAACTAACCTGATTAACCTGCTGAAAATTGCAGATACCCGACAATACGAAGCAAAACGGGAGCGTCGGGAATCTGCAAAACAGTCATAACATAATCAGCGGCTTTTTGGTGTATTTCCGGCTGCCGCAAGTCTCCGCTGGAACCGTTTACTCAATTTAGTTGCCTTACCTTCAAACCGGGCAAGAATGCTGTTGTCACGTACGTAGGCATTAATGTCGCCTTCTTTACCGGCAATGAGCAGCCGCATACCTTCATTGAAAACGAAATCTCCGCTGTCAATAAAGGCAAAATCCTGGTCTTCTGCCTGACGACAGGCAATAACGTTCAGTTTGTAGGTTTGCCGGAAGTTCACCGCAGCCAGAGTTTTTCCAACATCATCAGCATTAACGGCAACTTCTGCCAGACCAAAGAGCGGTGAAACGTTCAGAAACGAAAACAGTTCAGATGATAAAAGCTGCGGAACAATCCGCTGGGCAGCATCATGATCCGGATATACAATGGTAGTTGCCCCTACCAGTTTCAGGATATCACCATGATCAGGTGTTTTTGCCTTTACAATAATCTTCTTGATACCGATTTTGTGCAGATGATTGGTCAGAAGAATTGAGCCTTCTACATTTGAACCAAAGTCAATGACAACCGCAGAAACATCCTGGGGAATAATCTTATCAAGCATTTCATTGGTAATGGCATCGGTAATATAGGCATCGCGAACCATACTCTTATATTTTTCAACAAGGCCCCGGTCCTTATCCACGATTACTACTTCTACATTTTCTTCTGCCAGTTCTTCTATAACACGTACACCAAATGTTCCAAGTCCAATAACTGCAATAGTAAGCATATTTTACTCCTTATCCTATAAGTACCGATTCCTGAGGAAACTCAGTACAGGCCTTTATTCTCTGTTCAGTAAACTGCACCCGCATAGTCAGGGTAATGACACCGGTTCGTCCTGCATACATGGTAACAATCAACAGCACTTTTGTAACAGGCAGCAGCTCCGACGTAATTCCCCGTGAAAGTCCGGTGGTACCAAGTGCCGAAATGGTTTCAAATATCAGGTCTGTAGTAGAGAAAACACCTGATTCAAGCTGATTCTGCTCAGCCATAAAGATGAGCAGTGTCATTACCAGCAGAAACAGTGCTGCCTTTACCATTACTGACATGGCCTTTTCCGTATCACTGAAAGGAATATCCCGGTGGAAAATTGATAGAGCTCCGGTGTCATCTTCGGTTCGGAAAGCCGTACACATGGCAATGAAAATGGTGGTAGTTTTGATGCCACCTGCCATGGAACCAGGATTACCGCCAATAAGCATCAGTAATTCGCTGATTAATGTTGAGGCATTGGTAAAACGGGCCTGACTTACAGCCTCAAATCCTGCGGTACGACAGGTTACGCTCTGAAAAAAAGCATTTGTTATTCTGCTACCTGCTGACAAATCTTTGAAGGCATGATTCCATTCAAAGATAAGAAACAGAATCGATGGAAGAACGACAAGCACAAGGGTTGCGCATAGAACAATCTTACTGTGAAGGCTTAATCGGATACGCTGCATGCGTTTGGCGTAAATGCGGGAATATAGCCAGGCATTCACATCCTGCATTACGGTAAAACCTATTCCACCCATAAGAATAAGCACCATAATAATGGAAAGATACAAGGCATTATTGTTGATACTGATCAGACTATCTCCCCAGGGGGTAAAACCTGCATTACAGAAGGCAGAAACAGCCGTAAATGCCCCGATGAACCAGCAATGGTCATAGTTGTGAAAATATAGAATCAGCCCCAGCAGAAACGCTCCTAAAAGCTGAAAGAATCCACTGTAGATAATGATATCCCGGACAATCTTTTTGGGGTCAGCCTCTACCCCGGTAATAAAGAAACTGCGGGCAAAACGTCGATTAACAAGAGAAACCTTTTTTCGAGGCAGTACCAGATAAAAAATAAAGAAAGTGATCAGTCCAAGACCGCCTGATTCAATCAATATCATCAGCACTACGAATCCGGTGGTAGAAAAAATTTCGGAAGAAACAGTGCTGAGACCTGTTACGCACAATGCGCTGACTGCAGTAAACAACCGGTCAATATATGGAGGAAGCTGGTCTGCAACGTAACAGACTGGCAGTGATAATGCTATGGACCCCAGAATTGCAAGAACCGCAAAATACAGGAAAAGCTGAGAAACAGGGCCGATAATAGGTCCCTTCATTTTTTCGGTATAACGCATATATAGAGTATCGGCAGGTATAGAGCTTTTGAAGCAAAAAAAAACGAAGCGCCGAAAGGAGGATAAAAGCGCTTCGTTTAAAATCGGTCTTGAGTAAGAGGAGGTTGCATACTTTTACTCACACCATAACTTTACATAGAAACTTGCATAAATGCAAGTAATTTATGCATAAAAATAATATTTTTTTGCGTTTTTATGCATTTTTATGCACAATTTGCATGAATACTTCAGAACTTAAGTAATATAAAAAAAAATCCCCACCTGAAAACCAGGAGAGGATTTTTTGGGAATCATTAAGCTAAAGTCCCGCGAGTTTCGGCTAGGCCGAAAATCGTCAATGATAACAAATAATTGCTACGCAATTATTTGTTATCATTAGTGATTGCGTTGGCAGCAGTACGTCCAGAAACGAAGATTTCTACGATTGCGTTACCACCAAGGCGGTTACCACCGTGGATACCACCGGTAACTTCACCGGCTGCATACAGACCTGGGATAGCTTTTCCGCTTGCATCCAGAACGTGGCGGTCAATATCAACAGTCAGACCACCCATGGTGTGGTGAGTAGAAGGAGCCAGCAGGCGGATCTTCAGTTTTACACCATCCAGAGTGTAGGTTGAAGGAATGTAGTGACCGTTAGCATCTTTTTCAGCATTACCGATAAGACGGGTCCAACCGGTTTTGTTAACAGCCATTGAGCTTTCAGTACCGGTCATCAGAGCCATATCGTAAGCTTTGATTTCAGCAATTACATCGTCAGCATTGGTTGGCAGTCCCAGTTCTTTGAACAGAGCTGCAAACTGGTCAACGGTGCGGGTCCACTGGTGTGGATCAACATCAGCTTCCCAAGTTTCTGGGGTAGCTGGAGTTCCGTAAGGATATGGTCCAGGAATAGCCTGTGCACTGTTTGCAATTTCAATTACAGTACCCATGAATCCGCGGTATTCAATACCGTTGGCAAATTCACCCAGTGACAGAACGTCACGTTCACCGGTTTCATTTACGAAACGTTTACCGGTTTTTGGGTTCAGGTAGATAGCGTAGTTACCACCACCAAATGCCAGCTGTCCGTTGTTAATCCAAGAGATAGGCATCAGCTGGGTAAAGTTCATACCAGTAGTAGCTGCCCCTGCTTTCTGTCCCAGAGTGATACCATCACCCTGCAGAGAAGAACGGTTGGTAGTCTGGGTTTTTTCGGTAATTGCAGAAGCTACCCAGTATTCGTTGGTTTTGCGAACCAGATCGATGTTAGCAGCAAAACCACCGGTAGAAAGGATTACACCTTTGGTAGCTTTAGCAGTAACTTTAGTTCCATCGTACATGGTAGCTTTAACACCGGTAACACGACCGTTTTCAATGATCAGTTCGTCAGCGGTGGTGCGGGTCATGATCTTGTTCTTAGATGCAGTTGGAGAGGTTTTCAGGATGGTCTTGCGGGTAGGAGCAAAGTAAGCTGCCCACTGAGCAGATTCCATTACACCGTCACCATCGGTATCCAGAGCACCTTTTACGTAGTCGTTTTCACGCTGCCACAGAGCACCTACGATGGTTGGCTGTGAGTCTGGGATGAATTTTGAACCCTGAGCTTCAAGCCATGGCTTCAGGTCCTGACCGTCGCGGATGAACTGGCAAACCAGGTCATAGTCACCGTAGATCCATGCGGTATGATCTGCATTAGGACGGAGACCACCGTAGTAGGTCTGGAAGATATGCAGGTTAACAGTAGAGAACAGAGTCAGTTTGTTTTCATCGGTACCTGCTTTCATTTTTGGTTCAGCCCAAGCAAGATAAGCTTTGATTTCGTTTTTCAGTTCTTTCAGAACAGGCAGGTATTCCTGATGAACACCGTGAGTTGAAAGGCGTTCAATATCACCTGCTTCGAACCATTCTTTTGAACCGGTACCATCAAATGGTTTTTCGCTCCAGTTCAGGATGGTTTTCAGAACAGCGATATCACCGTTGGCAGCAAAGATTTTGTTGTAGGTTTTGCCGTCAAAGTCATATACACCAGTAGTAGCATCTGGACGATCAGCTTCCCAGCACAGGTACGGCATTGCAGACTGGAACTGACCACCAGAAACTACTGTGTTACCACCGATTTCAGCGTTCTTTTCAATAACCAGAACAGAAAGTCCGTTCTGAGCAGCCTGAGCAGCAGCACCAATACCAGCACCACCGGCACCTACGATTACTACGTCGTAGGTTTCATTGATGTCAGCCTGAGCAGCGTGTACGATCTTATTCTTTTTGAATCCGTCAAGGTCAGAAGCGTTTGCTTTTTTAGCAGCATCGGTCAGTGCATTGCGAACAGCAATAGAAGTAAAGGTTGCACCAGATACGATATCTACACCAGAACCGTTGGCAGCAATTGCATCAGCAAACATAATGTCAAATGCAGGATCACCTACGTGAGCGGTTTCTTTGGAAGCTTTAACTTCAATAGCAGTAATTGCTTTGTCACTGAAAGTTACAGCCAGAGTAACAGGACCGTTCATACCCTGAGCGGTTCCTTCATATGTTCCTGCTTTATAGGTAACAGCTACATTTTTGTGTTCAGCTTTTTTACCATTGTCAGCAGTAGCACCGGCAGATGCCAGAGCAGCTTTTACTGCATTGATGATTGCATCAGAGGTGTGGGTTGCACCTGATACGATATCAACGTTAGCAGAATTAGCTTTTACGATTGCAGCAGGAATGTCTGCAATAGCTGCATCAGAAATTCCGGCAGTTTCGTTGTGGTCGGTAATTTTTACAGCAGCAATTTTTCCACCAGATACAGTAACTTCAACAGCTACTGGACCATGATGACCTTCAGCACTTCCAGTGTATGTTCCGTCAGCAAGTTTTGCTTTTGAACATGAAGTAACTGAGAGAACCATAGTTGCGCACAGCAGTACGCTCAGCATGGTAAGAACAAATTTTTTCATTGTCCTCTCCTTATAAAGTTGCCTTATTAATAAAATCAGCCCGAACAAGGAGGACGCCTTTCCGGCAAATCCTATTAAAAAAGGTGTTATATATTCGGTTTAGTATACATAATTTCGGTTTTATTTATCAATCTTTTGTTATCGATAAAAAAGATGAAATATGTACGAATTTACAGATTTTGAGAAAATGTTCAGAAAAAAAGGGCCCAAAGGGCCCTTATCAAACACCGTCATGCTGAACTTGTTTCAGCATCTGGACCATGCAGACAGTACAGATTCCGAAACAAGTTCGGAATGACAGTATGAAGTGAACTTATCGTACAGCACCAAAGGGCCCCGACCAGTCGGGGATGATTTGGTATCCTGACAAGGCGACGGCATACCCAGGAGCGCAGGCGGCCTTCTGGCCGTTGAGCACGTCGGTGGGGCTTGTCAGCCCCACCTTCCGGAGTTTTGCTTGCGCAAAACTCCGCGTCGTTAGTTCTTGTAGTAATTAATCAGACACCCGTCCGCAATGATCTGGCGTTCGTCGTCAGTCATGGCTCCGGTAGTCAGCTGGAATTCTGTTATGGTACCGGTGGCCTTACCATCCTTCATGGCAACAGCATAAGCCGTAATACTGTCTGCTTTTTCAGCAATGGCTTTCCGTACGTCTGGAACAAATACGTAATCTCCGTTGGCAAAAGGCAGTTTTCCGCCGTTGGCAGCATCGTCAAACAGGAATGGAATCATACCCCAGTTAATCAGATTACTGCGGTACCGTTTGGTGGCGTACTCGCGGGCAATATTAGCCCAGCCGCCCAGTACTTTCTGGCAGCTGGCAGCCTGTTCACGGGCAGAACCGTCACCTGGTTTTACGGCATAAATGGTTGAACCAAGACCTGCAGCAGAAGCACGTGCACCAAAACCTGCAGTTGCAGCATCAAGAGCAGCGGCCGCAGCGGCAACTTCTGCCTTAATGGCAGCATCTCCATCACGAACAGCCTTGGCACGTGGAACGTAATCAGGATCTTTACGGCTCAGGGTAAATTCAGCCAGTCCCAGCGGGTTACTGCGGAAACTTGACGTTTCACCGGATGGAATCAGTTCGTCAGTGGTAGTAACCGGATCATGGATTTCAGAAACAACCTTAAGCAGAAGGTCATCGGTAAGGGCACTCATGGCCGGCCAGTCTTTAATGTTTGGCCCAAACTGGATTTCAACTTCAGGATGAGCCACACCCTTACTGTCGTATACGCGGTTTTCATAAATGGTAGAATCAAAGTGGTAGCTGCGCTTGGTGTAATCGCCGTGATATTCAGTTGCCGGAGTCAGGAAACCTTTATTTGCAGCGGTTGCAGCAATAGAACGGGCATCCATAAGGGCAACGGATGAAATCTGACCGTTCTGGATTTTTGAGCCTTCGCGGTTAGGGAAGTTACGGGTTGAGTGACGGATACTGAATGCATTATTGGCAGGAGTATCGCCGGCACCAAAACAGGGGCCGCAGAATGCAGTTTTCATAATAGCACCGGTAGCCATCAGATCAGTACAGGCACCGTTTTTAACCAGTTCCATATATACCGGCATGGAAGCAGGATATACGTTCAGGGTAAACTTACCACTACCGATGCTCTTTCCACGAAGGATATCTGCAGCAGCACAGATGTTTTCAAAGCCACCACCGGCACAACCGGCAATAACACCCTGGTCACAGTACAGTTTTCCGTCAATAACTTTATCGCTCAGGCTGTAGTTTACTTTATCGCCAAAGGAAACGCGGGCACGTTTTTCAGTTTCGGCAAGAACATCAGCCAGGTTTTTGTTCACCTCTTCAATAGTATAGACGTTGCTCGGATGGAACGGCATGGCAATCATAGGACGGATTTTTGACAGGTCAACTTCGATAACGCCATCGTACCAGGCGCCGTTCTGTGGTTTTAAAGGTTTGAAATCTCCGGCACGACCATGGGTAACATAGAATCCGTTGATGATATCATCGGTTTCCCAGATTGATGACAGACAGGTAGTCTCAGTGGTCATAACATCAATACCGATACGGAAGTCGGCAGAAAGAGATGCAATGCCAGGACCGATGAATTCCATAACCTTATTCTTTACGTAGCCTTTTTCAAATACGGCACCGATAATGGCAAGAGCAACGTCCTGAGGGCCAACGCCTGGAACAGGGCTGCCAGTCAGATAGACTGCAACAACCCCCGGCAGATCAACATCATACGTACGACCAAGAAGCTGTTTTGCAAGTTCGCCGCCACCTTCACCAATAGCCATGGTACCCAGGGCGCCATAGCGGGTATGACTGTCTGAACCAAGAATCATACCTCCCGATGTTGCCAGCATTTCGCGGGCAAACTGATGGATAACAGCCTGATGGGGCGGAACATATACACCACCGTATTTCTGTGCACAGGTAAGGCCGAACATGTGGTCATCTTCATTGATGGTACCGCCAACAGCACAAAGACTGTTATGACAGTTGGTCAAAACATATGGCAGCGGGAATTTTTCAAGCCCTGATGCACGGGCAGTCTGGATAATTCCAACAAACGTAATATCATGTGAAGTTATTTTATCGAATTTGATTTTCAGTTTTTCAGGATTACCTGAAGTATTATGGCTTTGAAGGATTCCATAAGCAATGGTGTTCTTTTTATTGTCAGCAGCACTGAAGCCTTTTGCTCTGCCTTCTTCAGCAGAGATGAGCGTACCGTTATCGTAGTACGCACCGCCATTCCATAAATTAATCATGTGTGTTTCCCCTTTGTCACCGGCAGCACAGGCTACCCACAGGTTTCAGACACACTATAGCAACTTTATGCAAAATAATGAATAGTTATCGAATATTTTTGTATAAATATGCAAAGATGTAATGAATTCAGTTTTTCAGTACTTCTTCAATACGATGGTATGCCTCACTGGTAAACGCATGTTTGTGGAACTGAAGATCCTGTGGAAAGACCTGTACAACGCCAAACTCTTTATTCAAGGAAAGAAGAAAAGAACCGTCGTTCGGGCACTGAATTTCCAGAACCTTCACCCCATAACTTGAAAATGTACGCTCAAAGTTTGCCTGTACATATTCTGCGTCACACCAGCCGTATCCGGACATAAGCCATTGAGATCCCCATACCAGTCCCATCTGCGTTTCCATTAACCTGTGTACATCAGATGCGTTTACTACACTGCGGCTTTCAAGATTCTTGATGGCCATAAACAGTTCCCGTACCCAGTTCTGAGATTCCAGAACTTTTTTTATGGAAAGCCGCATGGTTATGACAATGTCATACTTAAAGAGAACGGCAACACTGACCTCTGTCACTGACCTATCAGTCCACCAGCCGGGACTGACATTCTTTTCCTTTTCCAGACCTATCTCTTCACAGATTGTGTTTATAATTACCGTTGCCATTCCTTCAAGAATGGCGTTTTTCCCCCTCAGTCTTCTGTTAAACTCCTTTCTTGCTTTTTTCCGCTGTTCACGGCGCCTTTCAATAATTTCCGGTGTTAAGTTTTTCATCTTTCAGATTCCCGGATGATACAGTAGGAAGATTCTGTATTTTTGTACTGTTAAAGAATCGCTTTACGGTTTGAAGCGATGCGCATATTGTCACGTCTATTTCATATCTTTATACTACTTACTTATGACAGCTAACGAATTACGTTCCAAATACATCGCATTTTTCAAAAGCAAAAACCATGCTGAGATTTCAGGTCAGTCTCTGATTCCTGAAAATGACCCATCTGTTCTCTTTACTACTGCCGGTATGCACCCACTGGTTCCCTACCTGCTTGGTGAAAAACATCCTGCCGGTACCCGTCTTACTGACTACCAGAAATGTGTACGCACCGGCGATATCGATGAAGTAGGAGATCCTTCACACCTTACCTGTTTTGAAATGCTGGGAAACTGGTCTTTGGGAGACTACTTCAAGAAAGAATCAATTGCATTCAGCTACGAATTCCTGACCAGCAAAGAATGGCTGGGTCTGGATCCCAAAATGATTTCCGTTACCGTATTTGCCGGTGACGAATCAGCTCCACGAGACGAAGAAGCTGCCGGTTACTGGAAAGAAAACGGCATGCCTGAAGATAAAATTGCCTACCTGCCAAAAGAAGACAACTGGTGGGCAGCAGGTCCAACCGGCCCATGCGGTCCTGATACCGAAATTTTCTACTGGGTTGGCGAAGGTGTTCCACCCGTTGGTTCCAACAAAGGTACCGACAGCGCAAACTGGATGGAAATCTGGAACAACGTATTCATGGAATACAACCGCATTGATGAAAAAACTCTGGTAAAACTGCCTAAACAGAACGTAGATACCGGTATGGGTCTTGAACGCACCAACTGTATTCTGCAGGGCAAAAACAGCGTATACCTGACTGAAGTTTTCCAGCCTATCATTGCCAAGATTGAAGAACTGTCGGGCTACAAATACGGCACCGATGACGCAAAAGATGCTTCAGTACGTATCATTGCCGACCACAGCCGCTCATCAGTATTCATTCTGGGTGACCAGAAAGGTGTTACACCTTCAAACGTTGGCGCTGGCTACGTTCTCCGCCGCCTGATCCGCCGCGCAGTACGCCACGGTATGAAACTGGGTATCGACAAAGACTTCCTGGCTCCTATTGCAGAAACCGTTATTGCAAACTTCAAGATTGCTTATCCTGAACTGGAAGAAAACGCAGAAAAAGTATTCAAGGAACTGACTGCAGAAGAGCACAAATTCCGCGATACCCTGCGCAAAGGTGAACTGGAATTCCAGAAACTGCTGCCTAACCTGATGAAGAACCCTAAAAAAGAAATCAGCGGTAAAGTTGCTTTCCGTCTGTATGATACGTTCGGGTTCCCACTGGAACTGACTCAGGAACTGGGTGCAGAAAACGGATTTACCGTTGATATCGAAGGATTCAAGGAAGCTGAACGCAAGCACCAGGAAGCTTCAAAGACTCTGGACGCCGGAAAAGCTAAAGGTGGTATTGCTGAACAGAGCGAAACCGCTACCAAGTACCACACTGCAACTCACCTACTGCAGCAGGCTCTGGTAAATATCCTTGGTCCGCAGGTTGCCCAGAAAGGTTCAAACATCAACGATGAACGCATGCGCTTTGACTTTACCTTTGAACGCCCAATGACCAAAGAAGAGATTGCACAGGCAGAAGAAATCGTTAACCAGCAGATTCAGGCTGACCTTCCTGTTACCATGGAAGTAATGAGCCTTGAAAAAGCAAAAGAAGAAGGCGCCCGCGCACTCTTTACCAATAAATACGGCGAAGACGTAAAAGTATATACCATCGGTACCAAAGACAACTGGTTCAGCAAGGAAGTTTGCGGTGGACCACACGTTGAACACACCGGTGTCATCGGTAAGTTCAAGATTGTAAAAGAACAGTCTTCTTCTGCCGGCGTACGTCGTATCAAAGCAGTTATTGAATAAAAAACTGTAACAAAATCTCCAGACGATTGTTATACTCTCAAGACAGTGTTGCTTAATGCCCTGTCTTGAGAAAACATCATAATAAAAAACTGAGGAAGAATTTCATGAAGAAACGTCTCGTTACTCTTTGTGTCATGGCTCTTGTTGCCACAACCTTATTTGCCCAGGCAGATTTACAGCCGCTGGTAACCATTAAACTGAACAGAACAGAGTCAATTACTCTTAAAAACCTGAAAGCTCGCGTTGCTGTTTATCAGAAACAGACCGGACTCACCTCCTTTACCGTTGATCAGAAAAAAGAAATTCTTGACTCCCTTATTAACGAAAAACTGATACTGCAGGCTGCAACCAAAGCCGGGCTTACCCTTACTGATACTCAGGTAAACGAACTGTATATTTCCAGCCTTTCTCAGATGGTTGGACAGACAGTTACTGAAGCTCAGTTTGCTTCAATAGTACGGGAACAGTACAACCTTTCATTGGAAGAGTTCTTTCAGCAGCAACTTGCCATGTCTGTAGCTGAATACAAATCACATCTGAAAACACAGTACATTGCCCAGCAGTTTGTACTTGTCCAGTGCCAGAATGAACTGGAAAAAATAGCCGCAACGGATTCAGAAGTACGCAATTACTACGAAATGAACAAAGCTTCCTTCTATCAGACAGATATTCTTAAAATGTTCCTGATGGTTGCTCCTAAAGGCGATAATCCTGCAGCAGCCCGACAGTTACTGTATACCCAGTATGAAGGCGTTAAAAACGGAACCATCACCATTGACCAGCTGCGTGTAAAAGTAAGTGCCGACCCTGTTTCCATGCAGGCCGGAGATATGTATGTAAGCAAGAATAATACTGCTGCCCAGCAGCTTGGTCTTTCGTATAACGATCTTCTTGCCCTTTTTGAAAATGCCAATGGGTATGTTTCTGACTTTAATGAAACTCAAACTGACTATCAGTTCTATATCATCCAGAACAAATATGACGGTAAAATTCTGACGCTGAGTGATGTAGTACAGCCAGACTCTAACGTAACTGTGTATGAACTGATTCGCAGTCAACTGACTGCACAGAAGCAGAACAACTATTTTACCAACGTTGTTTCTGAAGTTACTGCTTCACTGCGTACTCCTGAAAACTTTCAGATGCTGAAAACAGGCGATGCACTGAACAAACTGCTTGAAAACTGGTAATTAACACACCAAGAGAGGATATTTCTGTGGCTAGACGTAAAGGAAGAATTTTAGCATTCCAGGCACTGTACTCATGGGATTTGGGACAGATTGCAATTGATGAATTACTGGAGTTTGAGTGGGTAGACAGCGCTGTTCTGGAACGTATGGGGGACGAAGGTCTGACCTTTGCACGCCTGCTTATTACCGGGGCAATTGAAAATATTGAAGCCATCGACAAGACCATTAAAGATCACCTGACAAACTGGGACTTTGACCGTCTGAATAAAGTAGATCTGGCAATTCTGCGCATGAGCACCTACCCTCTGATGTTCCAGAAAGATGTTCCAGCCACCATCATTATTGATGAGGCCATTGATATCTCCAAAGAATTCGGCAGTGATGATTCGTTCAAATTCATCAATGCTGTTCTTGATAACATCAGAAAAGACACCCGCGACAATAACTGAACGGTATAGCCATGCTGATACTGAGCACTGCAGGAAAATTAAAGCATAAAGCCTCACTTTTCTCTGTGGTGCTTTTTTTTGTATTCATTACCCTATCCTGTTCAAAATCAGTAGATAAAACAACGTTTTTTCACCAGTTGGACATCATTGATTCCTGTATTGCCCAAAAACAGACAGAAGAAGCAATGAACCTGCTGAAGAAAGCCGAAAAGCAAGCTGTCAGTGAACAACAACGGTTAAGCATAATCAAGCGCTATACCCAACTGCAGGCAGACAACCGCTGTCAGGACTACCTGAAAACATCAGTAACAAAGCTTCCTGAAAGCACCGTACTTACTGCGCTGTATACCGAAAATCTGATCAGCCGGGGGCGCTATTCAGAAGCACTACCCTATGCCCAGAAGCTAAAAAACACCCAGTATGAAAGCCTGTATGCTGAACTGCTGCTGCTTGATACCGCAGACACTGGTTCGTATTACAACAGCAACTACATCGGACTGTATGAAGAGGCATACCGTATTACCCAAGACCTGCGATGGCTGAAAAATGCAGCCCTTCTTACTGCCCGGGATGGAGATATTCAGAAAGCAGCTGGATATACCCCACGGTTTATTACTGCTGCTGACGACCCCTATTTCTGGGCGTTACTGAACTATTACGCTGGAAAATACGGCCAGTGTACCACACTGTGTCAGATTGCTCTGGATACTGACCACCGGACAAAAGCTCAAGTGCTCCGATCAGATGCATACATTATGATGGGCGAAATTGAAGAAGCCCGTCGGTATTGGGAACAGACCATAGCACAAAGTGAACAGACTGGTACACCGGCGCCAAAAGAGATGTATAAGAATCTGGCACGGTACTATGTAAAATCCGGTAACTATGAATATGCTAAAGATACCCTGTTTTCATTGGTAACTTCATATCCGGCATACGCAGCAGGTCTTGCTGATTACGGCAATTTTGCACTGCTTACCCAGAATTCCGGCACCAGATACAACGAAACATCCGGCGCATTAAAGTCTAATGGAATTGAAACCCTGGCTATGAAAAGTGCCAGCATGCTGCCTTCAATTCCTGTTTCAGATGCTATTTATCGTATAGAAACTGCACTGACCCGTAACCAGTATGATGATGAACGGTTACTGTTATGCTATACCAGACTGCGATGGACAGAATACAACTTTTCTGAAGATAACTGCAAAAGTGATATATGGCACCTGCTGGAAGAAAACCGTGAGAACGAAAAACAGTATACCATGCTGACACGGTTTGCCATCAGCTGGTTTCTGAGACATCATCAGGAAAATACTGCCCTATCCTTATTTGCTGATTATTGTGCAGAAAAATATGGAACTGCAGATCTTGGTAAATACGCAACTTCCCTTGCCGACTGGGAATGCGAAACAGCAGCCTATTTTGAACTTGTTCAGAACAACGTTTCCAGTGCACAGGAATTATACGAAAACTATCTTTTTAACAGGAAAAACAGCGGAGACACCCGCATTGCATTGAATCTTGGAGCATTATATCAGGCTGTTAACCGCACCAATGATGCGCTTGCCCTGTACAGTACTGCAGCCGGACTTGAAACAAACCAGCAGCTGCTTTCTGACGTTCACTACCGTATTGCCGGTATACAAAACGAGCGCGGCGATATACGCAACGCGCTCATTTCAGTTACATACAGCCTGCAGTTGAATCCGGAAAACTACCGTGCCCGCCTGCTGTACAATCAGTTAAAGTCTTAGCCGATAATGGCGATTACATCCTGAGCTTTCAGGATCAGATGATCTTCACCATCAATTTTTACATTGGTTCCTGCATATTTGTCGTACATTACACGGCTACCAACGGTAATCAGACTAGAAATTTTTTCGTTGTCATCACCAACTGCAACTACAGTTGCAACCTGAGTTTTTTCCTGTGCAGTATCTGGAATGATAATTCCACTGGCAGTTTTTGATTCAGTTTTTTCGGTTTTTACCAGAACTCTGTCACCTAATGGACGTACGGTCATGTTATATCTCCTATATTGAGTCAAATTGACCCACCTCACCTTCAAAAAAAAGACAGTGTGTCAAAATGAAACATTTCATTCTGTATGTACAGAATATACTAACAAAATGACACGACCGGCAACAAAAAAAGATAAAAAACCTGTTATTTTCTACAGGATTTTACTCCCAACTGCCTGATAAACAGGTATTTTTACTCAATTTTCTAATTTTCAAAAAGTTGGCACGATTATTGCAAGTACTTTTATGTAACATATTTCATTTATAAGGAGTTACACATGACAAACGACGATGCAGTATTAGCAATGTACTTAAAAGATATTAATAAAATTCCACTTCTTTCTCGCGAGGAAGAAAACGAACTGGCTCTTAAAGCTAAAAACGGCGACACCGCAGCAAAGAACAAGATTGTAAATGCAAATCTTCGTTTTGTTGTTTCTGTTGCAAAAAAATATCAGAACCACGGTCTGGAACTTACTGACCTTATCAGTGAAGGTAACATCGGGCTTCTGACAGCCATTGACCGCTTTGACGTTGAAAAAGGATATCACTTTATTTCATACGCCGTATGGTGGATCCGTCAGAGCATTCTTAAGGCAATCTGCGAAAAATCACGCATGATCCGCCTGCCACTGAACCGTGCCAATGAACTGGTTCAGATTGAAAAAGCACGAAAAGCTGTTACCGGAAACAAAACAGAAGAAGCAGAAATCATGGAAATTGCAGAGAACCTGAATATGGATGCAGATCATGTACGTGATCTTCTGGCAATCAGCCGTGACATGGTTTCTCTTGATGCAACCGTACGCCCGGGGGAAGCAGACAGTGCAACATTAGGAGATTTCCTTGAAGATGATTCACTGGGCAATCCTGAAGCTATGGCCATTGAAGAAAACATGATCAGCGATATTGATGCAGTGCTGAATACTCTTACCCAGAAAGAAGCACAGGTTCTGCGCTACCGTTTCGGACTTGACGGACAGGAAAGCATGTCACTGAAAGAAGTTGGTGATATTTTTAACCTGACCAAAGAAAGAATCCGCCAGATTGAGAAGAAAGCCATCAAACGGATGCAGCACCCTACCCGTGCAGCCCGTCTGGAAGCATACGTCGCCGCATAACGGCGCCGGGCTCATAGCGGAAATTATTGAACAGCGTCGTCCTGCGGCGACGGGAGAGTATGTGGCTGCTTGAGCAGCCACATGCTCATAGCGGAAATTATTGAATAGCGTCGTCCTGCGGCGACGGGAGAGTACGTCGCCGCATAACGGCGCTGCATAAACTTGAATCGCAGGGCGATGGTCTGATACTATCTGTGTCATGAACATCGCCTGTATTTTTGATATGGACGGACTTCTTTTTGGAACTGAAGAATTGTGCCGATCCATCTGGATAACCCTGTGCGCTGAAAATGGCGTTACCTGTACCCCGGAACAGTATGCCCGCTGTATCGGACATAACGAAAAAGACGTTATTGCCATTCTTAAGGAAATGTACGGCGAATCATTTCCCTGCGAAAACTTTTTTATCCTTGTGCGGCAGAGAATGGTCCAGCATTTTGACACTTACGGAACCCCTGATAAATCAGGTATCCGGCCCCTGTTTGATTTTCTGAAATCCTATAACGTTCCATTTTCCCTTGCCACCAGCAATAACGAATCCCATGCCCGCGACATGATCCGCCGCTCAGGACTGAAACCTTATTTTGATGCGTATGCATTTGGAACTGAAGTTCCCCACGGAAAGCCTGAACCAGACATTTTCCTGATGGCAGCAAAGCGGCTGAACACGCCACCGGAACATTGTGTTGTTTTTGAAGACAGTCCTGCAGGACTGGAAGCTGCACGCCGGGCCGGCATGATGAGTGTCTATGTACCGGATCTGGCAGTGGTGCCACCGGAAGTACTGGCACAGGTAACCTGGAAATGCGACACTCTGGATAAAGCCATAGAGCCGCTATCAAAACTGCTCAACGACGGACGTTAAGTTCACTTATTACATCGGTTCGGGCTACTTCAAGAATGGCCCGGTCCCGGACAGGATCTGAAAGGCCAAGGGTGAAGTAACCGCTCTGCTGAATACCCGTAACATCACCAGGGCCACGAAGCCGCAAATCTTCTTCTGCAATAAAAAAGCCGTCTACAGACTCGTGAAGCACCCGTAAACGAGACTTTCCCAGTTCCGTAAGCTTTTCCCCATAAATCAGAAAACACTGGCTCTGAGCGTCTCCTCGGCCGACACGTCCCCGAAGCTGATGAAGGGCAGCAAGACCGAACCGTTCGGCGCACTCGATAACCATACAGGTTGCATTGGGTACATCAACACCTACTTCCACAACACTGGTGGCAACAAGAATCTGTATCTTGCCTTCACGGAATTCTTTCAGGATCTTAGTCTGTTCTTCGTCTTCTACCTGCGAATGGATAAGTGCACAGCGAAATCCCGGATACACCTGATGCTGCAGGAAATCAAACATCTCAACTGCACTCTTCAGTGTATTACCGGAAGCTGTAGAACCTGGTCCGCCGGAACCGTTTTCCGGACCGGAAGAACCATCAGAATCAAAATCAACTCCCCCCATAAAATCTTCATCAAGAGAATGATCGTTACGGTCAATAAGGGGATAGACAAAATAGGCCTGACGTCCGGCCATAAGTTCTGCCCGCACAGCTTCATATACCCGGCTTTCATTACCATCGCGGGTTAAGTGTGTAACAATGGGCTTTCGGCCGGCCGGCATGGTTTTAATGGTGCAAACATCCAGATCCCCGAACACCGTAAGAGCCAGAGTCTGGGGAATAGGAGTTGCCGACATGAGCAGAAAATCAGGGGCCAGTCCTTTTCCATCTATGCTTTGCCGACCTTTATCAAGAATGGCATTCCGCTGCACAACACCAAAGCGATGCTGCTCATCAATGATGGCAAACTGCAGGTCCTTATACAGCACACTCTGACTGAACAGGGCATGGGTACCAATAAGAATATCTATTTCACCAGCCTTTAGGGCTGCAAGCAGTGGTTTTCTGGAAGAAGCAGCCACATTACCGGTTAAAAATGCAACCCGCACTCCCAGAACTTCAAGCTGTTTCGCTGCATTTTGGGCATGCTGTTTCGCCAGTATTTCAGTAGGAGCAAGAATGGCTACCTGTCCGCCATAGTCTATGGTGCGCAATGCCATGAAAAATGCGACCAGGGTTTTACCGCTACCAACATCACCCTGTAACAACCGTGCCATATGAAACGGGTCATCAGACTGCAGACTGCCATCCCTGAAACCGTGACTTAAATCCATGTCCCGATTCATGTCCATGATTACCTGTTTCTGGTCATGGGTCAGATCAAATGGCAATCGTTCATACAACTGCTTTTGCCGTGGGGAAAGAGTACGATTGAACTGACTGATATTTTGTTCCGCCGTTCCCTCTGCAACACCGCCCGCTACCTGATTTTCTTCCGTCATGCCATCGTTTTCAGTATTCCACAGCACAGCTTTTCCCGCATGGAGGGCAAGAGCTTTTTCAACACTACGACGCCGTGCCTGACTTTGGGATATGATTGATTTCTGAAACAGAAATAATTCTTCGTAAATAAAAGTAGCACGGGCATTTTCTGCCTGCACAAGATTTTCAGGCATATGCATGGCAAAAACAGCTTCCTGTTTATGCATCAGGTTTCGCTTTGCAATAACCGTCTGAGGAAGTTCATCATCTATACCCCGGGCATACTGTTTTAAAGCCTGAGCAACGGCTTTGCGCACGGTTCCCTGGTTCAGGCCGGCCGTTAGCGGATATACCGGAATCACTTTGGAATTGGGAATGGGAGATGATGCAAGTTCAGCAAGATTTCCATGATGATTAAGAACCTGAGTATCAAAAGCAGTACACTGCAGCTGGTTATAGCGGGGGGTAAACTGACCGGTAACGGCAATAACAGAGCCGATGGTCAACGTCTTTTCCAGGAACGCCCGGTTAAAGCAGACAAGTTCTGCCTGCGCTGTACCGTCGGAAATGGTAATGCGCAGGGTTTTCATTTTGCCGTATCCAAACCAGCTGTGATTCAGGACCTGAGCAATGGTATGCACCCGGCCCTCATTCCACTGGGAAAGAGAACGGCGCTGGGTACGGTCATCATAATTACGGGGCCATAAGGTCAGAAGATCGGACACCGTAAAAACACCCAGCTTAGCCAGAAGTTTTGCAGTCTGGGTTCCTACGCCGGAAATGGCTGATACCGGAGTCTCAATCTCTTTCAGTTTCATGAAGCCTCAAAAATCAGAAAGGCAGTTTTGCCAGCAGTTGGGCCAGATTTCCAAAGACAAATGCCCCGGCAATCTGCAGAAGGATTCCTGCAACAAGAACAATGACCAGCTGGGTAGTAAACGAATAGGCCCCCCGTTTTTTGAACAGGGATGCAAAAATGCCGGTGATTTTTGATGAGATGCCGTAAATGGTACGGTCAATATTGTTCCACAACGGAGAATACGATTCTTTTTTAAGCAGAAAGAACACCAGACGAATTGCGGTAAGAATGTTGACCAGGCCGATAACAGACGATGCAAGGGACCAGCAGATATTCAGCAATGATGCAATTACTACGCCAAACCGCAGCACACCGTAGATGGAAAGTTCGCTGAATAAGCCTGATACAAGAGTCAGTGCACCCAATGCCAGAACAGGAGAAAAATCAAGGCCGGCAAACTGCAGTATGTGCATGCGGCGGAAAATGTTCAGATAGGGGTCACAGATTTCAGAAAGAAAATAGCCAGCCTTTGACCGGTTCAGTTCCGGAATCCAGGTTAAGAATATACGGGCAAGGCACAGGAACATATAGATACTGAGTGCACTGGAAATTGTCCTGAAAATAAACTGTAGAGCGTGCATGGCAATAATCCTTGTTTTCAAAAAATAAGTAGAATCTCAGGCGGTCCAGACATCCCGTACCTGATACTGCATCTTTACATCATCAAGAAAGTCATCAGTAGCAGGAACTTTCGTCAGGTTACCGGCTTTAATAATGTACCGGTTACCGCCGTTATCTAAATGAAAATATACTAAACAATTTCCCGTATAGCCAAATAAAAACTCACGGAATTTCATCATATCCTTTTCTGCACAGAATCCGTTTTTCAGAAGGATGTGCACTTCCTGAATTGATTTCTGTTCCAGCTCATTCATATCAAGAATTTCATCAACCAGGAAACTTGGCTGATCACGGGTACCGTCAACTTCGCCGCGGAATGCCAGAACAGCATCCTGCTGGACAAGCGGTGCCAGCCGTTCCCAGGTGTTTGCAAAGAATGTCAGGTCAATCTGACCGTCAAGATCCCCTAATTTTCCAAAACACATCAGTTTTCCGCTTTTTGGTGTGTATGGTCGAAGCCCCTGAACCATACCGATGGCAACCCACTTTTTCCGCTGACGCCGTTCACGACGGTAGCCGCCCTGACCGTTTGCGCCGCCGGAGTTTCCACCATGCTTTGCTTCCCAGGCTTCATTTTCAGCCTTATCCTGAGCAGCTGCCTGAGTAATGTTGGCAGAAGTCAGGGTGGCGCATTTTTTCATGATGTCCCGGTAGCCATCGAGAGGGTGGCCGGAAATATAAAATCCAATCAGTTCTTTTTCGATGGCAAGTTTTTCAAGTTCGGTCCAGTCTTCACAGGTAGTAAACTTGTAATCTTCAAATTCTTTTTCGCCGCTTTCTTCAAAGAGGCTGGCCTGTCCATATTCGCTGGCGGCCTTTTTTGCATCTACATAAGCAGTGGCACCTTCTATGTTCTGCAGCATCTGAGGACGGCTCATACCAAAGCAGTCAAGACCGCCGGTTTTAATCAGGGTTTCAAGGGTACGTTTGTTGATTTTCTGGTCAGAAACACGTTCAAGAAAGTCCATAAAGCTCTGATACGGCCCGTTAGTCTCACGTTCTTTAACGATTTCTTCTGCAACAGCACCTCCAACACCCTTAATACCACGGAGGCCAAATACAATATGACCGTCAATAACGTCAAAGTTAACGTCCGAGCGGTTTACATCAGGTCCGTCTACCGGAATGCCCATGCGGCGGGCTTCTGCAATATATTCAGGAAGCGTATCGGTAGAGGTAATCTCGTTGGTTAAGTTGGCAGCCATGAATTCTGCCGCATAGTGGCACTTTAAGTAACCGGTGCGGTAAGCAAGAACGGTATAGGCTGCAGCATGAGACTTATTGAAACCGTAGTTGGCAAACGGAATCATGATGTCAAAGATTTCGTCGGCATGTTCCTTGGTAAAGCCTTCTTTTACAGCGCCTTCTTCAAACTCAGCCTTCTTCCCCATCAATACTTCAAGCTTTTTCTTACCCATGGCACGGCGCAACATGTCAGCTCCACCAAGAGAGAAGCCGGCAATACGCTGGGAAACCTGCATGATCTGTTCCTGGTATACCATTACTCCGTAAGTTTCCTTCAGAATGCCTTCCAGACAGGGGTCCGGATACTTTACGGTACTGGGGTCGTTCTTACCGTCTACGAAAGTCTGGATGTAATCCATAGGGCCCGGACGATACAGAGCGTTCATTGCTACCAGGTCGGTAATCTTTTCAGGATGCAGGACGCGCATCCACTTCTGCATACCGGGAGATTCAAACTGGAAAATGGCAACCGTATCACCACGGCAGAACAGTTCGTATGTTTCAGGGTCCGTATCCGGTACAGTGCTGACACTGAATTCAGGAGTACCTGCCGGCCGATGCTTGTTGACAATATCTTCTGCGTAGCGGATAAGAGACAGGGTTTTAAGACCCAGATAGTCAAATTTAACCAGTCCGCAGGGCTCGATAATATCCATGGTATACTGAACGGCAACTTCACCGGTTTTATTATCCTTGAATACCGGCGCCCAGTCAGGCAGCGGTGTAAGTCCGATTACCATACCGGATGCATGGAGACCAGTATTACGGACACAGCCTTCAAGTTTTAATGCCAACTCAAACAGTTTCTGGTATCGCGGATCATCTTTATAAGGAATAAGCTGGCCGCCGTCAGGCATTTTTTCCGTTGGAGGATTAAAACAGTCCTTCAGTTTTGCCTTAGGATTATCAGGAACACACTTTTTCAGCATGTTTACTTCAGCAAGGGGGATTTCAAGAATACGGCCAACGTCGGCAATACAGTTTTTGGGCTTTAAGGTACCAAAGGTTACGATATGGCCAACGTTTTCCGGATGATACAGATCCTGAGTGTGTTTGATGATGTCCTGGCGGTAGTCGAAGTCCATGTCAACGTCAAAGTCAGGCATGGAAACACGTTCAGGATTCAAAAAGCGTTCAAAAATAAGGCCGAACTTAAAGGGATCAATGTCAGTAATACCCATACAGTAGGCAACAAGAGATCCGGCACCGGAACCACGGCCCGGACCAATGGGAATATAGGGCTTGGGACAGTCATGAACCGTATCCCAGGTAGATTTTGACCAGTTGATAAACTCCCATACAATCAGGAAGTAACCGGAGAAACCCATGCTGAAAATAATGCCGATTTCGTATTCAGCACGTTCACGGATTTCTGGCGTAATTTCCGGATACCGTTTTTTTAAGCCCTCTTCTACAATGTGACGGACAAAGTCGTTCTGATTTGCCTGATAATCGTCGCCATGGGTCTGATACTCTTTTGGCAGCTCAAACCGTGGCAGGGTTCCTTTCAGTTCGGGAGTAGAATACTGATGAATGGTCAGGTCACACATGGATGCAATTTTCAGGGTATTGTCCATGGCTTCCTGAATGTCAGCATCGGTAATGCCGGGAATATTTTTAAGAACGCCGGCCATTTCTTCTTCGGTCTTCATGTACCATTCAGGACCGCCCATAGGTTCAACATCCTTTAATGGCTTTTTCTGTCCGATGGCAACAAGGGCATTCTGGGCTTCAGCGTCTTCTTTATTTACATAGTGGATATCATTGGTAAGAACCAGGCCGATACCAAGATTGTGGGCCAGTTTTACCAGTTTTGGAGCAACTTCAATCTGGTCCTGAAGAAAGTGGTTCTGTACTTCGATGTAATAGTTATCAGGGCCAAAAAGGTCACGGTATTTTTTTGCAACTTCGTAGGCTTCTTCATCACGGCCGCACAAGAGCAGCTGAGGAATTTCTCCTGCAATACAGGCAGAACAGCAGATAAGGCCTTCGTGGTATTTTTCAAGAAGCTCCCAGTCTATACGGGGACGGTAGTAGAATCCTTCCTGGAATGCGATGGAAGAAAGCCAGCTCATGTTTTTGTAACCGGTCTGGTTTTTACACAGAAGGATCAAGTGGAAGTATTTGGCATGTTTGCCGTTACGGCCGTAGGGTACGGATTCTTTTTCAAGATGGCTGCCATAGGCCATATAGAACTCTGAACCGACAATCGGGTTGATACCGTTGGCGTGACACAGGTGTTCAAAGTTCAAGACACCGAACATGTTGCCGTGGTCCGTTAAGGCCAGGGCCGGCATGTTCAGTTCTTTGGCACGGTGTACCAGGTCACGGACCTTGCCGTGACCGTCAAGGAGTGAGTAGTCAGAATGGACGTGCAGATGTACGAATTTTGATTCGGGAACACCTTCGTTATCAATATCTTTAAATTTTTCAAACCAGTCTGCCATACACTCCCCTTAATGAAATCTGCAGGTTCCCTGAGTAAAGCCATGGGTTCCTGTAGTAACTTGAAAAATCTACCGGTGTGCTGAGGAATTTCAAAACCGCTAGCTAGCGTCGCTACAGACGAAGCCTGGCAAGGAAACTATTGAACCAGGCTTCGACAGTTTTTGAAATTCCCCCTCCCACCTCCCGATTTTTCATATTCCTGACAAAGTTTATTTACTCAGCTCTTTCAGCATTTCTGCCATGCCGTCAAGCCAGATACCTTCTACAGATTCAATCTGGCCGGCATCGGCTTTTGATGCGATGACTGGATCAATGGGCACACGGGCTGCAGTTTTTACGCCGTATTTCTGGGCAATTTCATCAATATGGCTTTTGCCGAATACTTCTATTTTCTTACCGCAATCCGGGCAGCTTACGTAGCTCATGTTTTCAACAAGGCCAAGAACCGGAAGGTTCATCATGTTGGCCATCTTCATGGCTTTTTCTACAATCATTCCAACCAGCTCCTGTGGAGAGGTAGCAATAACAATACCGTCAACAGGCAGGCTCTGGAAAACCGTCAGCGGTACGTCGCCGGTTCCCGGAGGCATATCAACAAACAGGTAATCAATATCGCCCCAGATAACGTCAGTCCAGAACTGTTTTACGGCACCGGCAATTACCGGACCGCGCCATACTACCGGGTCACTGTTGTTTTCCAGGAGCAGGTTCAAAGACATAACTTTAATATTGTTCTGAGTAGTTACAGGATAGATACCAGTCTCATCGCCACCGGCCTTTTCAGTAAGTCCGAAGGCACAGGGAATTGAAGGTCCGGTAATATCTGCATCAAGAATACCAACATTATATCCCAGACGGCTCATAAGAACTGCAAGATATGAAGTAACAAATGACTTACCTACACCACCTTTTCCACTGGCAACGGCAATCACTTTTTTGATGTGGCTTTTTTCGTGTGGTTTTTCAAGAAAACTCTGAGGTTTTTCACGGCTCGCGCAGTTTGAACCGCAGCTTTCGCAGTTATGGGAACATGCGTCACTCATACTATTCTCCTTATCATGCCTCCGCTCACGCAGTTGCACGATTATCACTAAGATAGGGTAAATGTCCGCATAGTATACCCGAAATTTTGGTGTATGTGATATACTTTTTCTGTGAATCTCAAAAAGATATCCGCTATCAGTACCATCATTCTTCTTCTCGTTACGCTCTCTGCCTGTTCCAAAAAACAGGCAAACGATATCATTTCATTGACAGATAAATGGTACTGGACTTCCGATATAACCGATGATACCAGTTTTACAAAAATTGAAAACAAAAAAGAACTGTATCACCTGGACAGAAAACTTCAGGAACGGCAGGGTGTTATCTTTTTAGTTGCAGATTTTTATGTCCCGGAATTCATGCACAGTTATGACCTTACATTTTATCTTGGAAGAGCACGAATTGCTGACCGGGTATACCTGAATGGTGAATTTATTGGAAAAGGCGGTATGTTTCCCCCGGAATTGTTTACGGCAGGATACGGAACACGCTCATATTCCATCAGCGACCGCCTGCTGAACTATGCAGGGAAAAACCGGCTGATTGTTGAATTATACGTAAATGAACAGGGTGGTCTGTATTCTGACAGTTTTATCGGCAGTTCCTTCTCTGTTTTGCAGATACAGGGTCATGAGAACTTTTATCACTCCCGCATTAACGAAGTATTCAGTTTTTTCATGATTCTGATTTTCATCTTCTATCTGTGCCAGTATTTTGCCCGGCCGGAACAGAAAGAACACTTATATTATGCATTGCTGAACTTTTTCACCGCATTCTTTCTGCTTCCATTCTTTGTCAGCGAAATTCCTGCCATTAACCCCAAAATAATTGATTTTCGTATGTTCAGTCAGCTATTCATTGTTGTAGCAGCTATCATTACTTCATTTTTTGCAACTACGTACATACGTTGTTTCATCAAGCAGCCTAATACCGAAAATGTCATAATCTGTCGTATTGCACTGGTTATCATGCCCATTATCGTTCTTTTCCAGCTTAACGACTACAGTACGTTTATCCGTGCCGTTCCCTTCTTCTTTCTTTTTGTCGGTATTCAAATTATGTTTGCCGTCTGGCCCCTGTTAGTCGGACTATTCAACGGCAACCCGTTATGCCGGTCACTGATTACATCGTTCCTGCCTGTCATCATTACAGTGTTCCTTGATTTTTATGTCCACATACTCAGACAGAACTCTTCCCTGCCATTTTTTACCATCTTTGGCTGGCAGGCTACTCTTGTTACCAACCTGACACTGCTCAGCTACCGGTTAAACAGGCTTCATATAAAAATTGAGGAACTGAATGATTCCCTTGAAAAAGAAGTTCAGAAACGTACCCGTGAACTGATAAAGTCTAACCAGGCACTGGAACTGCAGATACAACGAAACAAACAGGATATGGAATATGCCCTGAACGTTCAGAAGAATTTCTTTCCTAAAGAGTTACCTGTTTTTGATGAATGGGAATTAGGATACCACCTGCAGCCAACCAGTGGTGTTTCCGGTGATTTTTTTGACTTTTTCATGAATAGAGGGAAACTGCGGGGACTGGCACTGTTTGATGTTTCAGGCCACGGATTGGGTGCCGGTCTTGTTACCATGCTCTGCAAAAGCATCATCGAAGACAAATTCAACACGACAAATCCTTTACAGATTGTTCTGATGAATATGCACTACTCCATCATTGCACAGAAAGGAGATATAGAGAATTATCTGGCAGGTTTTCTGCTCAGACTACGGGATGATGGTACAGGAGAACTGGCCGGTGCCGGATACCAGCCTCCGGTTCTTGTTCATCGCAGTATCCAGGAAAGCGAGTTGATTTCTCCACCGGCAGGTACGGCCCAGTATGGTGTCATCGGTATGTCAGATATGGCTGTTTCTTTTGCGGTTGCTCCGTTCAAAATGCTTCCCGGAGATGCCATGCTCTTATACACCGATGGAATCACCGAAGCATCTGATCCTCACGGAATTCAATATGGCAGGGATATGGTTGAAAAAGTGTTCAGCAATCTGGTGTACAGCCAGAGTGATGCATCTGCCCAGCAACTAGCAGATGCCGTAATCCAGTCGCTGAAGAGATTCACTCTGAGTGATACATTTGACGATGATGTGACAATACTTGTCCTGAAACGTAAGTAATGATTACTGATTACAATTCAGAACAGTATCAGCGGATTTTGAAAATCAAACCAACTACTGCAACAGTACACAGAAGCTGCAGAATCATGAATTTTACCAGAACATGGGTTGGTGACCAGCCATGAGCCTGACGGACATGATCATGAAGCGGGAACCGTACAGTCTGGAAAATCTTGATTTTGCAGAAACGCATCAGCGCAACCTTTAACAATCCCAAACCGCCATCTACAAAAATAACGGCAGAAGTTGCAATAATCAGGAACGGATTTCCACTGACAATTACTGTTACAGCAATGTAAAAACCAAGGGCACGGCTTCCTGCATCACCCATAAGAACATTGCTGGGGAACGCATTGTGCCACAGATATCCCATAAGAACACCGGCAAGGGCAAAGGTAATGATTGCCCATTTTGCACCGTCTTCAAGATGTGGAACCAGCAGATAAGCCGCAATGTCCTTATGACCAAGGATAAAGTAAAAGATAATACCCATGGTAATAAGGGCAATAAGTACCAGTGTAGACGAAAGACCGTCAACACCATCGGTACAGTTTGTTGTGTTGATTGAAGCCCAGATAAGGACTGTAGAAATCAGGATATGCAGCCAGGGCCATACCGTTATGGTCTTAGAAACAAAAGGCAGCCAGTAGCTGATAGTACCGTCTTCATCACGAAGCCCATAATACAGGACAAATGCTGCAGCAACAGAAACCAGCAGGTCAAGAAAAGCCTTGCGGTACTCGCCCCAGCTGGTAACACTGCGGTCATCAAGATAACCGGTAAGCATGGTTAACCAGGTAAGGACAAGAATAAGGGTCTGAGTCCAACTGAGAGGAGCGAACAAAAAGCAGATAAGTACAAAAATAGAAACGAATACTACACCGCTTCCCGTTGGCTTACCCTTTGCAAGAGCTGCGGCTGCAGTGAATTCACGGCCGCGGTCATGAGGAAGTTTGCTGTAAAATTTTGGAAGAAGAACACAAGTCAATAAGAAACCGGTGTACAAAGCAAGGGTGATAAGAACGGTGTACGACTGTAAAAGCCGTGCAGGACCAAAATAAGGGCGAAGTAACGCTGCCAGTCTGTATAACATGATCTGCCTTTATTGCAGGCGGACACTTCGGCAGGCTCAGTGACCCTGAAACTGCCAGTATCCCCCGCAATTACTATTAATGTTTAAAGTGTCTTGTACCTGTGAAAACCATTGCAATGCCGTATTTGTTACAAGCATCAATGGATTCCTGATCACGGATTGATCCACCAGGCTGTACAATAGCTTTAATACCAAATTCGTGAGCTTTCTCTACACAGTCAGCAAATGGGAAGAATGCATCACTGATTAATACTTCGGCAGTTCCCAGTCCAAGTGCATCAGTTTTTTCTTTTGCACGTGAAAGAGCCTGTTCTGCAGCCCAGATGCGGTTGGTCTGACCACAACCGATACCGTAAGCAGTACGGTTCTTGATTACCAGAATAGCGTTTGATTTTGCAAACATGGCAACAGTCATACCGAATGCCATTTCATCAATCTGTTCCTGGGTTGGTTTTGCTTTTGTAACAATGTCCCATTTTTCAAACAGGTTGTTGTCACGGTTCTGAACAAGAAGACCACCGGCAACAGCCATGCATTCCCAGTCATCATCAGCGGCAACTTCGGCTACTACAACACGCAGGTTCTTCTTGGCAGCAAATACTTCCAGAGCTTCATCGGTAAAGCCGGGGGCAACAATAACTTCAAGGAAGGTTTTTACCATTTCTTCAGCAGCAGCTTTGTCTACTACAGCTGAACAACCTACGATACCGCCGAAAATTGAAACAGGATCGCAGTCATAGGTCTGTTTGTATGATTCAAGCACGGTAGCACCCAGAGAAGCCCCGCACGGAGTGTTGTGTTTAAGGGCAATGGTAAATACCGATTTTGATGCTTCGCCGAATTCAGCAGTAACAGGAGTTCCCTGTGGACAGGCTTTATTGCCGTCTGCGTCTTTACCGGCGATGATACCGTTCCATGCAGAATAATCGGTACCTGATACTGATTTTGCTTCTTTTACAAAGCGGTTGAATGCACAGACACCTTTCCATGCAACGTCCAGATCGCGGATGTTGTTGTAGGAAAGTTCCTTACCCTGCAGCTGTTTCATGCCGGCAAAAGCGCCTTTTTTGTCAGCCAGGGTGTACAGAGCTGCTTTCTGATGACCGTTTTCGCCATAGCGCAGTTCCTGAGCTTTAACCAGTGGCATATCGTAGTAGGTTGGCAGTTCTTCTTCCAGCATAAAGCGGCTTACAGCAGCATCGTAGGCAGAAGTAAGATTAAATACTTTACCGGCCAGTTTGCGGCGGAATTCAAAAGGAACATTGCCGGCTTTCAGACCTTCAATAGTTTCTGCATAGTCAGCAGGATCAGTCAGAACGATAACGTCCTGGAAGTTTTTGGCAGCGGCACGAATCATGGTAGGTCCACCGATATCGATGAATTCTACGGTTTCTTCAAACTTCAGGCCGGCCTGAACTTTTTCAAAGAAGGGATACAGGTTTACACAAACCAGATCAATAGGCTGAACACCAAGCTCTGCAATTTTGCTCATATGTTCTTCGTTTGAGCGGATAGCCAGAAGACCTGCATGAATAGCAGGATGCAGTGTTTTTACACGGCCGTCCAGACATTCGGGGAAGCCGGTTACGCTTGATACGTCTGTTACCGGAATACCGTTTTCAGTCAGGTAACGTGCGGTTCCACCAGTTGATAAGATTTCCCAATCTGCACTGTGAAGATACTGTGCCAGATCCAAAATGCCGTCTTTTACAAAGACGCTCAAAAGTGCCCTTCGTTTCATTTGTCAAATCTCCATAAGAGTTAATGTGCGTGTGAATGGACTATCACGCAGTAATGCGCAAACTATATCAAAAAACCGCAATATATGCACGGGTTTTCAGATAAAAAAAAGGAACTGTCACAAAAGGACAGTTCCTAATGTCATCCCGAACCTGATTCGGGATCCAAATGCTGAATCAAGTTCAGCATGACAAGTTTTTATTCAGCAACAGGCTCCGCAGTAGATTCTGCTGCAGGTTCTTCTGCGGATTCAGCACTTGTTTCTGCTGCAGGCTGAACGCCTGCCATGACATTCTTTTCTGCAGCCACAATTTCGGCAAACTCTTTACCATCCATGGTTTCAATTTTCTGCAGACGGTCGGAAATATACTCAAGCAGCGCCTTATGCTCAGAAAGCAGACTCAGAACCTTGTTGTACCGATCATCCATCAGGTGGGCAATTTCTTCATCAATCCATTTCTGGGTTTCTTCAGAAAATTCACGGATCAGAACCGGTTCACCGCCAGGATTTCCCAGTACGCCCTTACCTAACGTCATATTCCGGAACTTGTCACTCATACCAAAGTCCACAATCATGCGTTTAAGAATATCAGTGGCACGGGCAATATCATTACTGGCACCGGTACTAATGTCCCCAAGAAGAATCTCTTCTGCAGCACGACCACCCAGCAGGGTGTCTACTTCATTAAGCATGTCGTTCCGGGTCTGGAAATTCTTTTCTTCTTGATCACGATACTGGGTAAAACCACCTACTCCATGACTTCGTGGCACAACAGTAATCTTGTTTACCGGCGGATAATCAGGAGTAAAGGCACCAACCAGCGCATGACCTGTTTCATGAACAGAAACAAGCCGGATTTCTTTTTCGTTATCCTTACGGGTCTTCTTTTTAAGACCGATGCTCACTTTATCAATGGCATCGTTAAAGTCTGCCATGCTGACCTTTTTATGGCCGTTGCGTACTGCAAGAAGGGCAGCTTCATTTACCACGTTGGCCAGATCAGCGCCGGCAAATCCGGTAGTTCCGTGGGCAACAGAAACAAAGTCAACATCATCTTCCAGCTTAACGTTCTTGGCATGAATGCGGAGGATATCTTCACGGCCCTTTACATCAGGTTTTTCAACGGGTACCTGGCGGTCAAAGCGCCCGGGACGTAGCAGAGCCGGGTCAAGGATATCAGCCCGGTTAGTAGCGGCCAGCAGGATAAGACCGTTTTCGTTGTCAAAACCATCCATTTCTACCAGCAGCTGGTTCAATGTCTGTTCCCGTTCATCGTTACCACCACCAAAACCATTAACGCGGCTTTTACCCAAAGCATCAATTTCATCAATAAATACGATACAGGGAGCCTTTTCGCGGGCCTGCTTGAACAGGTCGCGGACACGACTGGCACCAACACCGACAAACATTTCGACAAAATCTGAACCTGAAATTCTAAAGAACGGTACACCTGCTTCACCGGCAACGGCGCGGGCCAGAAGGGTTTTACCGGTTCCTGGCGGTCCCACCAGAAGAACACCTTTTGGAATCTTACCGCCGATATCGGTGTACTTTTTAGGGCTTTTCAGGAAGTCCACAACTTCTACCAGTTCTTCTTTGGCTTCATCAACGCCGGCAACATCGCTGAATCGGGTTTTAACCTTACCTTCTTCAACAGCAGCAGATTTACTGCCGCCGATACCGAACATACTGCCCCCCATGGAACCGCCGCCCATTCTCTTAAAGAGCAGCCGCCACATAAGCATCATAAACGCAATAGGCAGCACCCAGTTCAGCACAAATTCCAGAAGATAATTACTCTGCTTGACAGTTGCCCGGTAGGTAACCTGTTTTTCATCAAGAAATTTCAGAAAATCCTGAGTCAGGATTGATGCACAGCGATACACTTTTTTCCCGCCGGCAGAAGAAACAAGACCTGCAATGCCGGAAGAAGTTCCATAGGTATCTGTTTCTACATTCTGATAATTCCGGTTGTAACCATAAAAATACGTATCACTCAATTCAACGTAGGTAATTTCTCCCCGTTCAATCAGGGTTTTAAAATCTGAAAAAGCAATAACGTCATTATTCGTTCTTGCAGTAAACAGCAGATTCAGACCCGCTGTAATGGCAAATACAATAAGCAGAATTGCCCACAGAGGAATTTTCGGTTTCCGTTTATTATCCTTTCCGTTTCCCGGTTCAGGAGATAATTTGAAAAAATCGAATGGGTCGTTATCCGGTTTTTTATCATCACTCATACAATAGTACCTCACGTTGTTATGTATTGAAGATACTAACTTTTTTACATAGAGACTACTAATTTTTTGTTATGAAAAGGAAAATCCTAATACTTTTATTCCGGAAACCGAAATAGTAAGAGATGTCCCCTATGGGGAAAAGGATTATATATGGCATATCAGAATCCCTACGCTGCGTACAAAGAGACCGGCGTAAAGACAGCCAGCGGCGGAAAACTCATTGTCATGCTGTACGAAGAAGCAGTTCGTCAGCTTGAAAATGCAACAGGCTTCTTTTCAGAAAACGATAAACTGGCGCCGGCTTCTATTGAAAAAGTAAATAAATGTATCGTAAAAACTCAGGAAATCATTACAGAGCTGCAAGTTTCCCTGAACATGGATCAAGGAGGCGAAATTGCACAGAATCTGCTTTCTCTGTACACCTTCTTCAATCAGGAACTGACCATGGCAAACATCAGTCAGGACAAGAAACGTATTGATTCAGTACGGAAGATGCTGGCAGACCTTCTGGGGGCGTGGAAAACTGCAGCAGAAACAACTACTGCAGGCAACCAGCAGATAACACGCCAGAACGTGGATATTTCACTTTAATCAGATTTACGGATATACGGAGGCTTTCATATGGCTCAGGCAACTCTTACTCAGGAAGAAATCAACGAACGCATTGCAATTCTTAAGCGCTTTAAGCAGCTGCTGGAAGAACAGCGGAAAAAATTCAACGATTATCTGAATGTACTTGAAATGCAGGGAACAGAAATTGAAGCAGGCAATGCAGATGCAATTGCAGCCCATACTGATCTGGAAAGCCAGATTGTTTCAAATCTGACCAGTCTGCAGAAAGTTATTGAGCCTATGGAACTTCTGTACAAAGACAAGGTTGCCATGTTTGACCAAGGCGGCATGTCAGGTATTCCGGTATTAAAGACCGATCTTGCCCAACTGCAGGCGAAAGTACTGGAGCGGAATAAGCTGAACAGGGAACTTCTGGCAGCCCAGATGGCAAAAATTACGGCTACCCGTGCAAATCTGAACAACCCTTACCGCAACACCAGAACCGTGTACGCCGTACAGCAGCATACCGGTTCCATGATCAGTATTCAGGGTTAACGTTTCTTAACGTAAACCCAGTAGCAGGTATCAGGATTGGTACTGCGATAGTATGACTGGGTGGCATCAGGTCTGGTATTCAACGTTGCCACCAGTGACTCTACCATCCAGTCCTGAAGATGAACATCATCCTCCAGGCAGTTCAGAAAACTGCGTTCCTTCAAATCTTCCTTACAGTTTACCGTATCACCGGATTGTGCCGTTAAAGCAGCTTTTGTTTCAGCGTAACTCAAATCAGGATTCTGCCAGATTGGTTCCATCTGTTCCCGTGGACAGGTTCCCCAGGTTACCTCATAATAGCATCCGTTGTATGAATCAGAACATGCTGCAATCACCAGGCTTGCAGACAAAACAAATGCCAAAAAGGCAAAAACTTTTTTATTCATGTGACGACCCCACCCTCACATAGAATATATATCTCTCTCTTAAAATATCCTAAATCATTTCTTAAAGTCATGCAAGAAAAAAAATGTATTTTTCCGGCTTATTGCACACACTGATAACTCGTGGTATAGATGTAGTTACTGCTATTCAAAGAGGCTTACGTGAAAGACAAAACTCTTGATATGACTCAGGGCAATTCTACTGCCCTTCTTATCCGTTTTTCCATTCCCATGCTCATCGGGAATCTGTTTCAGCAGCTGTACAATCTGGTAGACTCTATTGTTGTCGGCAAGCTGGTAGGTGCGGATGCTCTGGCAGCAATTGGCGTTACTTCTTCCATCTCGTTTTTCTTTTTCGCCATCTGTAACGGCATCGGCAGTGGAGGTGGAATCGTAACTTCTCAGTATTTCGGCCGGAAAGATACTACCAACGTAAAAAGCTGTATTGCTAATGTCGGCTATATCATGACCGTATTACCGACAGCCATCGGACTTATTGCATTCTTCCTGGCAAAGCCACTGCTCTATCTTCTGGGTACCCCTGATGCCATCTATCACGATGCATTGGGTTACCTGCGCATTGTCTGCCTTGCAACGGTTTTCGTTTCCCTGTACAACTACATCTCATCCATGCTCCGTGCCCTGGGAGACTCCCGTACACCGCTGTACTTTCTGATTTTCTCATGCATCCTCAATACCATTCTGGACCTGATTTTCGTTCAAGGATTGCATATGAGCGTTATCGGAGCCGGTATTGCCACCATCATCAGCCAGTTTGTTTCCGGCGTTTCCTGCCTTCTTTATGCCATTAAAACAAACCCATTCTTCAAGCTGTCAAAAGATGACTTCCAGTGGAACAGAACAGTTGTCAGTCAGTCAGTAAAGATTGGTGCGCCTCTGTCACTGCAGTTCTCTCTCATTGCCATTTCATCCATGGCCATCCAGCGCGCCGTTAACGGATTTGGTGCCGTTGCCGTTGCAGCCTTTACTGCCACCGGACGTATTGAACAGCTGATTCACCAGCCCTATCAGACCTTAAGTGCCGCCCTTTCTACCCATACGGGACAGAACTACGGTGCCGGCAATACGGAACGCATGCGAAACGGCTTTAAGAAAAGTCTTATCATCATGGCTATTTTCTCCATGATTATGACAATATTCATGCAGTTCTTCTCACGACAGATTACCCTGCTGTTTGTCAATGAGCCGGCTGTAGTAGACATGGGTTCTATAGCACTTCGCATTACCAGCTTGTTCTATCTGTTTTTGGGCATTATCTACACCACCCGCGGTATCCTGAATGGCGTTGGAGACAGCGTATTTGCCATTTCCAACGGCGTTATCGAAGTTATCGGCCGCTGTTCACTGCCTTTTATTCTGACCATGATTCCGGTCATCGGTGTATGGGGGCTCTGGTGGTCAACCGGTCTGGTATGGTTCATCGCCGGCCTTGCTGCCATCATGCGGTATTTCCAGGTGCGGAATACCCGGGTAGTGGGACAGCATATCTGATAGTCAGAAACGCAAATAAAGCGGTACTTTGTTGACAACTGCCACAGAATCGGGAAAATGAAGATATATGAAAGGAACTGTGTTAGGTGGCAGCAACAACGTATTTGACGTTGAATGCGACGATGGCGAAACCCGCCGTTGCACCATTAAAGGCAAAAAATTAAAGACTGACCGTGACTATTACAATCCTCTGGCTCCCGGCGATGTAGTAACCCTTGAACTGACTGACGGCAACGCCGACAAGGCTCAGATTACTTCTCTGGTTCCCCGCCGCAATGAATATGTACGGTGGAACGTAAAGGGACGGCAGCCTCAGCTTCTGGCTGCCAACGTTGATTACATAATCTGCATTACCACTCCGGATGAACCACCGTTCCGCCCCCGTTTTATTGACCGCATTCTTGCCCAGGCAGAATATGCAGGCATAGAGCCCATTATTGTTGCCAATAAGTGTGATGTTGAGGGAGCAGATGATCCTGACTTTGACTTCCGCCTTACGGACTGGGAACGTATCGGATACAAAGTATTCCGAGTTTCTGCCAAGAGCGGCGAAGGAATGGAAGATCTGGCACAATTTATCGAAGATAAACTGTGCGTTCTTACCGGCCAGTCTGGTGTAGGTAAAAGCAGCATCATTAACGTACTGGATTCATCCTGCGTGCTCCGCACCGGCAGTTTAAGCGAAAAATACGGCCGTGGTACCCACACCACTACAAAGGGCACATTGCTGCACTTAACCCTGAATGAATCGTTGGTAGAAGGCCGTGAAGGCGTTATTACCAATATTATTGATACCCCCGGTGTACGCCGGTTTGTTCTTGATGATATAGCCGCCGATGATCTGCAGCTCTATTTCCGCGAAATGAAACCACTGGTTGGAAAATGTACATTTGGCATGAGCTGTACCCACACTCATGAAGCCGGATGCAAAATTCTTGAAGGCGTTTATGCCGGAGCCATCAGTGAAGAACGTTTTGAAAGCTGGCAGCGTATCGGTGAGGAACTGAGAACAGGCAGTTGGGAAGACTGAATGGATACACAGACTTTAGAATTACTTGATTATTTTCGTGTACGGAATGATGTTGCATCTTACTGTATGAGCGCAGAAGGCAAAGCCCTTCTTGAAAAACGTCTCCCCTTTACAACAAAGGAACAGGTAGCTCGCCATAAAGAAGAAAGCCGACAGTGGTTCCGCTACATTACGGTTAAAGGTGGCAGTCCGCTGACCGGCTGGGGAGAATGTACTCCTCTGCTTACAAAACTTGGCGTTACTGATTATGCTCTGGATGTGGAAAGCATTGCCGTTCTTGGAGGCTTCTGTAAAGCAGAAATCCATACCAAACAGACATTGCTGGCCCTAGAAAATGACGAACATCTGAATCTTTCTCTTCTGGAAGCCGCCGGAAACCAGCTGCCGGATCTGGAAAGTCAGAAAAATGCCATTTACCGCGTCATTGATGAAAGCGGTATGATCCGGGATTTGCCGGAACTGCGGGCTATTCGTTCTGAAATCCGAAGAAAACAGAATGAAATTGATGCCATCATCAAAAGCTATACCACAGACAACAGTCTGGCAAGTTCACTGCAGAGTAATATTCCCGTTCTGCGTGGAGACCGTCAGGTACTGGCCGTAAAAAGTTCTGCAAAAAGCCGAATTCCCGGCATCGTGCATGAAATGTCACAGACCGGACAGACCTGCTTCATTGAGCCGGCTGATCTGGTAATCAAAAACAACGAACTGGTACAGGAACAATTCCGGTTGAGTCAGGCCATCCACAACATATTGAAAGCACTGACAGCAGAACTGGGATCCGGCAAAGACAATCTGGAAACAGCTTTAACCCTTATGGCCCGGCTTGATGCCAGTCTTGCCAGCGCCAGATGGGGGCTTGCCGTTCAGGGAACCTACGCCTTTGACCTGCCGGACGAAGAAGGACAGGTTGCAGAACCTACGTTCCATTCGCCCATTCTTATAAAAGCACGCCATCCACTGTTAGGAAGCCGTGCCGTGCCCATTACCGTACAGTTCCAGCGCGAAGCCAATAACTGTCATGGTCACCGCATGCTGATTATTACCGGTCCTAACACCGGTGGTAAAACCGTAACCTTAAAGACCATTGCCCTGCTTGCCATGTTGAACCAGAGCGGGTTTCCCATACCGGCAGCCGAAGGAACAGCACTGCCCATTTTTACCGGTGTCTATGCTGACATCGGCGATGAGCAGAACATGGACCAGAACCTTTCTACCTTCAGCGGCCACATGAAAAACGTTGCCACAATCCTTGAACACGCCGATGCAGATTCCCTTGTACTCCTTGATGAGCTTGGAAGCGGTACTGACCCACAGGAAGGTGGCGCCATCGCCATGGCAGTACTTGATGAACTGATTAAACGGGATTCCTTTGTTCTGGTAACAACCCATCATGGTATCCTGAAAAACTACGGGTATACTCATCCCAGTGTTACCAATGCCAGCGTTGAATTCGGCACGGAAACTCTGGCACCAACGTACCGTATTCTGATGGGCGTTCCAGGAGAATCTCATGCACTGGATATTGCCCGCCGTTCCGGGCTGCCGGCAGCCATTGCCGACCAGGCTGAGCAGTATATTTCAAACAATCAGGCTGATATTTCAGCACTTATCCGTGGACTGAACGCCAAGCATGAAGAGCTGGCCAAACGGGAAACGGAATTTGCCATAAAAGAGCGTGATATCAACGAACGATGGCGGAAAGTAGACCTGAAAAACCTGCGGCTTAAACAGCATGAACTGGAACTGCGGGAACAGGGATACCGGAAAAGCCGCGATTTTGTGGATAAAAGCCGCAGCATGCTGGAGAATCTGGTGCGTGAACTGCGCGAAGGTGAAGTTACCCGCGAAAAGACATTGAAAGTTAAGGAAACTATTGCCGAACTGACCCGGGCTGTAGAAGAAGAGCAGGCTTCATTGCAGGCAGAACAAGATGCACTTCCCAAAGAACTGCTTCCCGGTGCAAAACGGTATGTATCACAAGCTGACGGAAAAGCTCAGGCAGCGGGAGTAGTTTCTGATGATAACGGGGAGCTGTCATATCTGGAACCAGGAACTGACGTAATTCATGCCAGAACACGGCAGACCGGTACAGTTGCATCCATTGCCAAAAAAGGAAACTCTGCAGCCGATGCCCGGTATGTAGTCATGTTTGGCAGCATGAAGATGACCGTAAAAGCCTGCGATATACAGGTAGCCCAGAAACAGAGCAAGCCATCGGTTTCTGTGGAACTGAGTATGGATAGCGGATCAGAGATGAAATCAGGTTCTGCCGACGGCCGCGTGCAGTTTGGGGTTGTTAAGAATGACCGACCGGTACTGGAACTGCGTCTTCTGGGTATGCGCTACGAAGAGGCCGAAAAAGCTCTGGACCGTCAGCTGGACTTGTGCTGTATTCACAACATGAAAAGCTTCAGTATTATTCATGGTAAGGGGAACGGCGTTCTGCAGCAGATGGTTCAAAGCAAGCTGAAAGGATACAATGCCGTCAGCGAATACCACTTTGCAAAACCGGAAGACGGTGGATTCGGAAAAACCTACGTAACCCTGAAATAAGCAGCAAAACCGGTCAATGCTCTGTATAAATATGCAGAATGTTGACACGGTTTGTGTTTTTATACATAATTATTGCATACTTATTCAATATTTTTGGCCGTATTGCGCACACTTTCCGGCTTAAGGACTGCATCAATGAAAGAACGGCTTACCCGTTTAAAGACTATCCGTAAATTAATCAAAAACTACCGTATCGAAAGCCAGGAAGCTCTGCTGGGATATTTAACAAAAGAAGGTTTTGAAGTTACCCAGGCAACCCTTTCACGCGACCTGAAGCTGCTGAAAGTTGGTAAAATCTCAGACGGCCACAATGGCTATGTCTATACCCTGCCTGGAGAAGAAGACCGTCAGGAAAGCGAAATTTCCCTTGCCCAGGATTTTATGCGCGGTTACATCAGTATTGAATGTTCCGGTAATATTGCCGTTATCAAAACCTATTCCGGTTACGCTGATGTTGTTGCACAGTCCATTGACAGTATGGGTATGGATGAAGTACTTGGTACCATTGCCGGTGGCGATAACTGTGTATTTGCCTGTCTTCGTGAGGGCGTAAACGGGGATCAGTTCCTGGACGCACTGAAACTGAAAGTACCGGAGATTGATGAATAAGAGTCGGTCAGCGCAAGCGCTGACCTTAGCGAGTTTGGCGGAGCCAAACTCACGGACAGTTGGACAGGCGACCTTAACGAGTTTTACTGCTTAAAACCCGCGCCTAGGAGACTGGTACATAAACCGCTTTTCTCTTGCATGAAAAGCGGTATTTTTTTATAGTTTGACTACTTATATAGCAAGGAGCAGAAAATGGCTATTTCTTGGGAAAACGCAGATTCACTTGAATCTTGGAAAAAACTCATGTCCCTGAAAGGACAGGTTTCACTGAAAAAAGAACTGACCGCTCAGCGTGTTGCAGACTATCAGGTTGCAGACGCCTGCGGACTTACCTATAACTACGCTGCAAAACAGGTAAACGCTCAGATTCTGGGTGTTATGCAGCAGCTTGCTGACGATGCTCAGCTGACCGAAAAATTCGCTGCCCTGTACAACGGCGAAATCGTAAACACCGGAGAGAACCGCCGCGTTCTGCATCACTTGCTCCGTGGCCAGCTGGGAGCTGACGTAATCTACGACGGCAAAAATGCCCGTGAATTCTACGTTGCACAGCAGAAAGCCATTGCTGAATTTGCTGATAAAGTACACAGCGGTGCCGTTGCCAATGCAGCCGGTGAAAAATTCACCACCGTTTGCCAGATCGGTATCGGTGGTTCAGACCTGGGCCCACGCGCCATGTACCTGGCACTTGAAGGCTGGGCAAAAAAGAACAATACCCTGAAAATGACTGCAAAGTTCATTTCTAACGTAGACCCTGACGATGGTGCTGCCGTTGCTGCTTCATGCGACCTGGCACACACCCTGTTCATTCTGGTATCAAAATCAGGAACTACCCAGGAAACTCTGGCCAACGAACTGTTCGTTAAAGACTTCCTGAAAAAAGCCAACCTGGACCCCAGCAAGCACATGATCGCCGTTACCAGCGAAACCAGTCCTCTGGCAAACAATCCGGCATATCTGGCCAGCTTCTACATTGATGACTTCATCGGTGGACGCTTCTCTTCTACCTCTGCAGTAGGTGGTGCTGTACTGTCACTGGCCTTCGGTCCAAAAGTATTTGCTGAATTTTTGGACGGTGCTCATGCAGAAGACGTTCTGGCCTGCAACAAAGACATTACCAAAAACCCAGCCCTGCTGGATGCCCTGATTGGTGTATATGAACGCAACGCTCAGGAATATCCTTCTACCGCCATTCTGCCATACAGTCAGGCTCTGAGCCGCCTGCCAGCACACCTACAGCAGGCCGATATGGAAAGTAACGGTAAATCAGTTAACCGCTTTGGTGCCCCAGTAAACTACGTAACCGGTCCGGTAATCTTTGGTGAACCGGGAACCAACGGACAGCACTCATTCTACCAGCTGCTGCATCAGGGAACCGACATTGTTCCACTGCAGTTCATCGGATTCAACGACAGCCAGTATGGAGAAGACGTTATCGTAGACGGTTCA
>JAZLGC010000093.1:0-37124 GCA_045616125.1 Treponemataceae bacterium
CTCTGGAAGCAGTTAACTCAATTGTTGAAAAGATTAATGTTATTGAAGATATTGCAACCCAGACTGACCTTCTTGCACTGAATGCTGCAATTGAAGCGGCTCGTGCCGGGGATGCCGGTCGTGGCTTTGCTGTTGTTGCCAGTGAGGTACGTCGCCTTGCAGAACGCAGTAAACTGGCAGCACGGGAAATCAGCGAACTGAGTAAGAATACTGTTACAACCAGCGAAACTGCAGGAAATCTGGTTAACCAGACGGTACCGGCAATCAGCCAGACTGCACAGCTTGTTGAAGAAATTGCAGCAGCTTCCCGTGAGCAGGATATTGGTGCACAGCAGATTACCAATGCCATCAGCAGCCTTGACACTGTTGTTCAACAGAACGCCAGTGCCGCCGAAGAACTTGCTTCTATGGCTGAACAGCTGACAAGTCACGCACAACAGCTGCTTGATACCATGACTTACTTCCAGATGAAGAAAGAAGCTGAAATGGAAGAAGCCGGTACTCTTAAAGCGATTGAGTTTAAAGGGTAACTGGTAACCTTTAATACAGTTTCGAATATACAGAGGCGCGTAAAAGAGTTGACTTTTGCGTGCCTTTTTTTTACTCTTTTTATACCATGGAAAAAATTAAAAAAAGCACCCATATACTTGTCTGCCTTTCTCTTTTTTTTGCAGTCCTTTTTGGTGCAGGTCTGGGGGCCCTTATCGGCCTTACCGTAAATACCATTAATACTGAAAACTACACGGAATTTACTCCCGCGCTTCCAACAAAACTTCTTGATATCAATGGGGAACTCATCACTGAGTTTGCTTCTGATGAAAAGCGTGAAATGATTGAGATTACCTCGCTTCCTCAGCATATGATCGATGCTCTGGTAACCCGTGAAGATCAGGTTTTCTTTCAGCACAGAGGTTTCAGTCTGAAGGCTATTTTCCGTGCTGTTGTCGGAAAACTGACCCACCGGTCCTTAGGGGGTGGTTCTACTCTTACCCAGCAGATTGCCGGTACATTGTACTGTGACCGCAGCGATATTTCTGTTAAACGTAAGATTTACGAGTTGTGGTATGCCGTACAGATGGAACGGCGTTACAGCAAGCAGGAAATCATGGAATTGTATCTTAACCAGGTATACCTGGGTGGAGGTACTAATGGTGTTAATGCAGCATCGAAATACTATTTCGGCCATGGTGCAGATGCCATTACTCCTGCTGAAGCTGCTCTTCTTGTAATCCAGCTTTCAAACCCTTCGTATTACAATCCTTTTGAGCATCCGAACCGTGCTCAGGAACGGCAGAAAACCGTTCTTTCCCAGATGATTGAGCTTGGGTATCTTTCCAAAGAAGTTGCAGATGCCAGTTATGAAGATTTCTGGACCAACTTTGACTACACAAGAACAAGTTCCAGTGCCTACCATCTGCGTGAGGATAAAGCTCCCTGGTTCAGTGAATATGTACTTCGTGAACTGAATACCATGATGTACGGTACCATGGACGTATATCGTGACGGTTATACAGTAAATACAACCCTGCACCTTGATCATCAGGAAAGTGCCGACCGCGTAATGGAATATTACATTCAGTATGCCAATGATTCATTTAATGCATCACACAGCGGACGCATAAATGATGCTACAACTACCTATATTCCAATGACAGAACTTTTCTCTCTGGTTTTCAATATTCCAAATCTTAAAACCAGTGAACAGCGTACAGAAACGAATATCAGAAAGACATATAACGAACAGCTGAATCCGGTGCTTGACCTTTTTGCCCTCATAACCGGACAGGAAAATCTGAAAGTTAACGTAAACAAAGTTTCAGCCCAGAACAAAGATAAGAAAAAAACTGCAGCCGTTGAAGGAACCATGATTTCCCTGGAGAACAGCACCGGATATATCACTTCAATTGTAGGTGGCAGTACCTTTGATGAAGATAACCAGTATATACGTGCTACACAGGCAACATTACAGCCAGGATCCGGTTTCAAACCGTTGTACTATTCTGCCGCCATCGATAGCCGTCAGTTTACCGGTGCCACAATCATTTACGATACCCCAACCGTTTTCTATAAAAATGACGGATCTCCGTATATCCCCGTAAACTTCAAGAATGAATATCTGGGATCAATGCAGCTTTGGTCTGCCCTGGCAAATTCACAGAACATTCCGTCTCTGAAAATTCTTGATGCCATTGGTTTTGATGCAGCCATTGAACGTGCCACTGCCCTTCTTGGAATACCGGATAATGAACGTGAACAGCGCAGTTTCCTTCCGGTATATCCGCTGGGACTTGGTGTTGTTACTGTTCAACCAGTTCAGATGGCACGTGCATTTGCTATCTTTGCCAATGGTGGTAAAGAAGTTACTCCTATGGCTATCCGAACCGTTGAGGATAGAAATGGAAACGTAATTCTGCAGCCGGAAAAAGAGATTCGTGATGCACAGCAGGCAAAGGGTGATGATATTCAGGTTATTACTCCTCAAACTGCCTATGTAATGACTGACCTTCTGCAGAATACGGTTAAGGTAGGTACTCTGGCTCGTGGTTCCGGATGGGGATCAAAATTCCGTTTTACTGATTCCAACGGAAAGAAATTTACCATGCCTATGGGCGGTAAAACCGGTACGACACAGAATACAACCGATGCCTGGGCACAGGGATTTTCGCCCTATTATACTTCGGTATTCTGGTTTGGATTTGACCAGAAGGGGCCTACACTTGGTACTCTTACCGGTGCAACACTTTCAGGTCTTGCCTGGGGTGATTTCATGCATGATATCCATATGGGACTGCCATATAAAGATTTCTACAAACCACAATCGGGCATCATAGAAGCTACTGTCTGTACAAAGTCAGGTCTGCTCCCTACAGAAGACTGTGTAGAAGCAGGTCATACAAAACAGATTGCATTCCTTGCAGGAACTGAACCAACTACCGTCTGTGAAGTTCATCAGGAACGGAAAAATGCCAAGTACCGTGGTACGGAAATTATGGCAAACGAACGTCTTGCATCAGGTATTAAAGGTTTTGACCTTAATTTTGCTTCTTTTGAAGTTGATCTGGAAGCTCTTGATCTTTCTAACGCACTTAAACGGTATGGTCTTGATCTTACTGATCCGGATGCTGAGGTATCTGATGTTAACCTCATTGAACAGGAATCTGTTCCTGATCAATTACCTGAAGAATTGCCGCTGACAAACTGGTGGCTTGACTGATTAAAAACGAATACTGACCAGGAGGATTCCTATGTTGATGAAAATTGATGACATAAAGGTACGTCGCCGCATACGCCGTGATGTGGGGGATCTTTCCGGTTTAAAGGACAGCCTTCGAAGATATGGTCTTCTGAACCCTATTACGGTAAACAGCCGCCATGAACTTATTGCCGGTGAACGCCGCCTTGAAGCGGCAAAAGCTTTGGGATGGGAGCGTATTGCAGTTAATGTTGTTGATATCAGTGATAAAGTTTCCCTTCTGGAAATGGAACTTGAAGAAAATAATGTGCGCATTCCGTTTACTGATGATGAACTTCTTGATGGCTATGCCCAGCTTGAAAAGCTGAGAAATCCGGGGCCGGTAAGACGGTTCATCAATGCAATTCTGGATTTTTTTCTGGGGCCCGTAGACATTACTGAATCTGAACGCAAAGACAAAGTTCAGACTTCTGGAAGAGCGGGCTTCATCGGACTTTTGGGAATTGCTCTGGTTGTTACTTCTGGTATTCTGGGAGCAAAACAGCTTCTGAACGGAACCATCAGTGGTGTTATAACATTTGCCGGAATCATCGCCATTGCTGTTGGCGTAATATTTACCGTACGCTTTTTCCTGCTCAGGAGAAAATGATGAACAATTATTCGTTTATTCGCTGTGGCTGTGCAAGCCCAAAAGTCACCGTTGCTGATTGCGTTGCCAATGCAGATGAAATTATTGCCGCGGTAAAACGCGCTGATGCAGAAGAGGTGTCAGTTCTTGCTCTTCCCGAACTGTGTATTACCGGTTATACCTGCGGAGATCTTTTCCTGCAGAATACGCTGCTTAACAGTGCCTGTCAGGCTCTCCGCCGCATTGCTGAAGAAACCGCTGATACCAGTGTTCTTTTTGCAGCAGGACTTCCCGTATCGTATAACGGCATGCTTTTTAACTGCGCTGCTTTCATTCAGCATGGAGAAGTATTAGCCTTAATTCCTAAAACATACATACCTAATTACGCTGAATTTTATGAAGTTCGTCATTTTACCGGTGCTTCCCAGTTTTTTACTGATTCTGATGAACTGAAAAACTTGATGATTACAATGCCGGGTTTTGATGAACTGATACCTTTTGGTCCCGGCTTGCTTCTTGTAGATGTAGATAATCCTGACATAAAAATTGGTGCTGAAATCTGTGAAGATGCCTGGGTTCCAGAACCTCCAAGTGTTCAGGCTTGTCTCAATGGCGCAACTATTATTCTGAACCAGTCTGCCAGTAATGAAGTTATTGGAAAGGCTGATTATCGCAAGACCATGCTTCAGGGACATTCCGGCCGCCTTTGCTGTGCCTATCTGTATGCCAACGCCGGTAACGGTGAATCTACAACAGACATGATTTTTGATGCAGACAACCTGATTCTGGAAAACGGTTCTCTGCTGGCAAGAAGTGCCCGCTTTTCAGACGGTTTTATTTATCAGGATATTGATGTGGAACGGCTTACCCATGAACGCCGCAAGATGAATACCTTCTGCAGAAACAACAGTACTCCCCAGTTTGGCACTATTTCCGTCAGTGTAAAGACCCGTCAGTATGCAAAAGACAATCCGCTGGCACGATATATTTCTGACAGCCCCTTTGTTCCGACAGATACTTCAGCCAGAAAAGAACGGTGTGCTGAAATCATTGCCATGCAGGCAGAAGGTCTTGCAAAACGGCTACGTCATACACACTGTAAATCGGCTGTTATAGGCCTTTCTGGTGGGCTGGATTCAACGCTTGCTCTGCTGGTAACCTTGGATGCCTTTACACGATGCGGACTTGATACGGCTGGAATTTCTGCCGTTACCATGCCCGGTTTCGGTACCACCGACAGAACGTATACCAACGCCTGTACTTTGGCTAAAGAAACCTGCTGTACCTTACGTGAAATCAGTATTGCAAAAGCTGTAACCCAGCATTTCGCTGATATAGGCCATGACCCTTCTGTCCATGATGTAACGTATGAAAACTCTCAGGCACGGGAACGAACCCAGATTCTCATGGATCTGGCCAACCAGACTGGCGGCATGGTCATCGGTACCGGCGACTTAAGCGAACTGGCTTTGGGGTGGGCAACGTATAATGGCGACCATATGAGCATGTACGGTGTTAACGCCAGTATTCCTAAAACATTGGTTCGTTATCTGGTAAGCTACTATGCCGACCTGTACGACGAAACTGCTGCCGGACATACGGTTGCCGTTGTACTTCGCGATATCCTTGATACGCCGGTAAGCCCGGAACTCTTGCCGCCAGAAAACGGCAAAATCAGCCAGAAGACGGAAGATCTGGTTGGCCCCTATGACCTGCACGACTTTTTCCTGTATTACGTTATGCGCTGGGGCTTCACACCTGTTAAGATTTATCATCTGGCTCAGCAGGCTTTTTCCGGCAGATTTGATGATGAAACTATTTTGAAATGGCTCAAGACCTTCTACCGCCGGTTCTTCAATCAGCAGTTCAAGCGCAGCTGTCTGCCTGACGGAGCAAAAGTGGGAACCGTAAGCCTGAGCCCCCGCGGCGACTGGCGTATGCCCAGTGATGCCAGCAGTGCCCTGTGGCTTAAAGAACTTGAAAATCTGTAAAAAAAATGCTCTGTATCCGTCAGGATGCAGAGCTTTTTTTTTTGCGGGGTAATCATGTTACATGATTGGAGATGGGGGGAATTGAACCCCCGTCCGAGTAAGCGGACCAGAAGCATCTACAGGTTTAGTAGTGCGAGGTGGTTGTCGGGAGCCGGTAGCAGCACTACAAGCGTCGTCTCCGTATTCCTGAAAAAGTCCCCTGCACCGTCAGGATCCGATACAAAGCAAGCTCTGGTTAGTAACAGACATTCAGACCGCTCAGAGCGGTGCAATCTGAAGTCCGCGATTATGCAGCGAGTGCGTAGTCGAAAGAATTGTCAGTATTGGCAATTATATGTTTGTCAGTTCAGAGGACTGGCAGCCTCACCTGCAGCTTAAGACCACGATCATACCCGTCGAAACCGGTGCACCCCCGTGTCTTATGCGTATTCTTAATATACTCACGTACTACACAAATGGCAAGTAAAACTGGTATATTATTGGCGTTATTAAAGGAGCGCTTTATTTATGAGAATTACCGGTGGTGAATTGCGTGGTCGTAATACAAAATGCCCGGATGGTGTAATCAGACCAGCCATGGATAAAATGCGGGAAAGCGTATTTGCCATTCTTGGAGACCTTGACGGATGTTCTTTTCTTGATATGTTTTCAGGTTCCGGTACCATTGCTATAGAAGCCATGAGCCGGGGTGCAGAACGGGTTGTTCTGTGCGAAAAAGACAAGATTAAAATCCACACCGTTCTTGAAAATGTTGCCATGACAGAAGAAGTTATGGGAAAGAAAATCGAATGTCATTTCATGCCGGTAGAATTATTCCTGAAACGGTGCAAAGACAAATTCGATATTATTTTCTTTGATCCGCCATTTCCCTACCGGTTTCATGAACAACTCATCCAGGCCGTTTCAGATAATGACCTGCTGAATGAAGGCGGCCAGGTTCTCATCCACTATCCCGGTGAAAAACATATGTCAGATCAGATAGGAAACCTGCAGAAAAAAGATCATCGTATTTACGGACGGTCTATCGTAGATTTTTACGGAAAGTAATTTGACATCTGGAAATTATCATTTACTATTAATAGTGATGATAGTTCACAGGTAATTATTTCTGTGGAAAGAAAAAGTTTGGTGCAAGAGATGCAGACTGAGTTAAAAAAGGATTTTGATCGTCTCGCTCCCCATGGGGGCTTCATTAAAACCACCGACCAACCGGTAGGAACATTAACTGACAGCCAGAAAGTTGCATTGAATCGCAAGGGTAATATTCTCTTCAATCAGGGTGATTATCTTGGCGCACGCAGACTTTTCATAACCACCGGATATTCAGATGGCTTGACACGTCTTGCCGATGTTGCCATGGAACAGGGAAATCAATTGGATGCATTGAAATTGTATACCCTGGCCCATAATAAACGTCAGGCAGAAGTTCTCATCGAAAAACTTGCGTCTATCATTTCTTCAATGCTGTGAAAAATTACTGCATATATAAATGACAACTGTTCTGCCATTCTGGCAACAGCTTGATAGGAGAAAGTGTATGGACGAATTATTTACTTCAATGGGTGATACTTCCATTCCTGACGGTTTGGGATTACCTCCGGAAAATCAAGAAAATAAAGTGCTTGATGAAAAAGCCATCGAAATTTCAGAACTTTCTAAAGCCGGTTATCAGTATCTAAAGGAAAACCGGATTCTTGAAGCAGAAGATGCATTTAAGAAAATACTTGCCCTTGAAGAAAATAATAACTATGCATTGGTAGGTCTTGGAGATTCAGAGCGCAAACGGAATTATTTCCATGATGCCATCGATTATTATACCCGCTGTCTGGCATGTCATCCGGGTAACAACTATGCCCTTTTTGGTCTTGCAGACTGCTATAAAGCATTGAATCAGTACCATAAAGCCATTGAAATCTGGGAACAGTATCTGATACATGATGACCGCAACATTACGGTTCTTACCCGTGTAGCAGATGCTTACCGGAAAATCCGTGATTTCAAGAAGTCAAAACAGTTATATCTTCGCGTTCTTGACATGGATGAAAACAATGCCTACGCGCTGATTGGTCTGGGACACCTGCATTATGACTTTAAAGAATACCGGGATGCTTTGTATTACTGGTCAAGAATGCTTGATATCAATGAAAATGCTGTAGATATCCGCGTTCTGACTTCCATCGGAAACTGTCACCGTAAGCTGAAGACTTTTGAAAATGGTGTTGTGTATTTTGAACGTGCTCTTACCATGGATCCCAACAATTTCTATGCACTGTTCGGTCTGGCAGACTGTTACCGCGGCATGAACCAGCAGTTCCGGTCAGTTGAGTACTGGAACCGCATTCTGGAACTGGATCCAAAAAACAAGGTAATTCTTACCCGTGCCGGAGATGCTTACCGCAATATGGGCGATTATACCCAAGCTAAAACGTATTATCAAAAGGCTTTGGATATTGAATTTGATCTGTATGCAGTTCTGGGACTTGCCCTTATCAGCAAAGGCGAAGGAAAATACGATGAAGCAATTTCCAGCCTGACCCGTCTTATTCAGGCAGATCCTAAAAACTATCGTCTGTATATTGATCTTGCTGATTGTTACGTAAAAACCAGTCAGAAAACAAAAGCCGTTGAAACCCTGCAGAGTTTCCAGAAACTGGGTATCAGAAGTCAGGCCGTATCAGAAATGCTTGATAAACTGAACGCTTAACTCTCTTGCGTAACTAGACAGATGCCGGTTTACATTGTACAGTGATGCCATGGCATTATTACCATCATTAACCGGCTTAACAATTGACAAAATTAACGACCTTATAGAAGAACGCCCCGGCTCATTTCGGGGCGCTCAGATTTTTAAATGGGTGTATCAGGGTGTAACAACCTTTGATGAGATGACAAACATCTCCAAGGACCTGCGTGCCCGTCTTTCTGATAAAGCAACTATTTACACGACTACTATCTCACAGACTTTAAAAGATCCTGATGGAACCGTTAAACTGCAGATTACCCTTCACGATGGAGGATGCATTGAAACCGTTCTTTTAACTGATGCAGAAGGCCGGAAAACTGCCTGCGTATCCTGTCAGGTTGGATGTCCTATGGGATGTGCTTTCTGTCAGACGGGAACATTAGGGTTTGCCCGTAATCTTACTGCAGGCGAAATCGTAGAACAGTTCCTTCATTTGGAACATATCTGTGGGACACTGCAGAATATCGTTTTCATGGGTATGGGTGAACCTATGCTCAATCTGGATAATATCAGAAAAGCCATCAGACTTCTTTCAGACCCTAAAGGACGTAATCTCTCTACCCGTCGTATTACCATTTCAACCAGTGGAGTTATCAAAGGTATCTATGACATGGCTGATAACGGTCCAAATGTACGTCTTGCTGTTTCCCTTACGGCTGCAGATCCCGAACTCAGAACAAAACTGATGCCGGTTAACGTGGCAAACCCGCTTCCTGAATTAAGTAAGGCTATCGGTTACTGGATGGAAAAAACCGGAAACCGCTGTACTTTGGAAGCTGCTCTTCTGCATAACGTAAATACCACCCGTGAGAGCGCTTTGGCCATGAAAAAATTCGTTGGTACCATGCCGGTTCATATCAATATTATTCCCTGGAACCCGGTTAACAGTCTGCCTTACGAAGAACCAAGCCGTAACGAAGTCCGGAATTATCTCAACATGCTCGAAGAACTTGGGCTTACCGTTACTCAGAGGACACGGCGAGGACGGAAAATCGGTGGAGCATGCGGACAGTTGGGAAAAGCGCTTCATACCACCGATGAATAGTTGAATACTTGAATCGTTATTGCTGCATATAATTGCATATTTATTCAGTTTTCTGTATAATTACTGCATAACTTTACTATTTGTAAAAAAGGGGACTATAATGATTTATACCGATACCCGTGATAATACTGTGAAAGTTTCGCTGAAAGAGGCAGTTCTTAACGGAATGAACCCCAAAACAGGCGGACTGTACATTCCTACCAGTTATCCAAAACTTTCTGATGATATTCTGAATCAGACAGCAGCTCCCAGTTTCAGAAACATTGCTTTTGAAATGGCAAAACTGTATGTTGACGGTGAAATTCCTGATAATGATCTTCAGTCAATTATTGCAGACTGTTTTCCTTTTACCAGTCAGGTTGTTCCTCTTGATTCATACAGCTACTGTCTGGAACTGTTCCATGGTCCAACCTGTGCATTCAAAGACTTTGGCGCCCGATTTATGGCCCGCGTTATGTCATATTTCAACCGTGAAAATAAAGATCCTCTGCATATTCTGGTTGCAACATCCGGCGATACCGGTTCTGCCGTAGGTTCTGCATTCCACAACGTTCCAGGTCTTGATGTTACCATTCTGTATCCGGAAGGAAAAATCAGTCCGCTGCAGGAAAAACAGCTTTCTACTTTTACCGGTAATGTTCGTGCCCTTAAAGTAAAAGGTACCTTTGATGACTGCCAGAAACTGGTTAAAACGGCTTTTGTTGACGAAGATCTGCGGTCAAAATTCCGTCTGTCTTCTGCCAACTCTATCAACATTACCCGTCTTCTGCCACAGAGTTTTTATTACATGTACTCTTCCCTTCGCGTAAAACAGCGTGCTCCGTATGACAGCAAGATTGAAAACCCCAGCATTATCGTTGTAGTACCGTCAGGTAACTTCGGTAACCTTACTTCCGGTCTTATTGCCCAGAAAATGGGTGCTCCAATTACCGGTTTTGTTGCTGCAACCAATGCTAACCGTACTATTCCAGACTGGATTGCCACCGGTAATTATGAACCACGTGCCTCAGTAAAAACTCTTTCAAATGCTATGGACGTAGGTGCTCCAAGTAACTATGAACGTATCCGTGCCATGTATACTCTTGATGAAGTACGTGAACTTTTCGCTTCTTACTGGCTTGATGATGCCGGAATTACAAAGGCTATGAAAGACTGTTATACCAGTACCGGATACATTATTGACCCACATGGAGCCTGTGGCTGGAAAGCATGGGATGATATCCGTAAAGGTGCTATGCTGAATCTGCAGTCTGGTTTTGGCAATGATTATGAAAAACCTGGTCTTACACCTAACCTGCCGAAATGGGCAAATGATGTTACAAACAAGAAATCAGTTGGTATTATTCTTGAAACTGCACATCCTGCAAAATTCGGTGAAGTTGTTCAGAATGCAATTGGCGTAAATCCAACTATTCCAGACCGTCTGGAAAAAGTTATGAGTCTGCCTGACCATGCAATTCCAATGAACAACGATTACGAAGAATTTAAGAAATGGTTATGTGAAAATCTGTAATTGAGTAGTTGACTCTCATAATTACTTTTTGGTATTATATGAGAGTTAGCTGGTAATGCAGCAAAGATACATGCGGATGTCGTATAATGGCTTATTACCCCAGCCTTCCAAGCTGGAGACGAGGGTTCGATTCCCTTCATCCGCTCTTAAAACTTGCAGTAATGCAAGTTTTTTTTTTGCCTAACTCCCCTTTACCTGTCCGATTATTTTTCGCTCTGTCCGTAAAAAGTGTTGCTGAATGCTACACAGCAACAAAGATTTTACAGGAATGCCACAAATCGAGAGGAGGGACAGTACAGGAAAAAATTGTTGAAGCCCGGCGTTCATGCAGCAGCATGAACTATATATGGTTTCTACGCCGGGATTCACCAATAGCGACGTTATCGAGCGTTTTTGCATGTACTGGCAATCCGGTAGATTTGTGGAGTTTTGATGAGACCCTGAAACTAGTTCAGGGTGACCTTAAGCAACACTTTTTACGGACATAGCGTTATTTTTCAGCATTCCGGAACTCAGCCGGTGTAGATCCGCAATACTTGCAGAACACTTTTGAAAAGTATGAACTGCTGCAGTATCCCAGAATGGAAGCAATTTCTGATATCGGATACGTGGAATGGGTTAAAAGCATTTTTGCACGGCGCATTTTTTCCTGCTGTATATATTCAGTCAAACTGATGTTGTAGTTTCTGCGGAAAACGTCAAAAATAAGACTTCGGTCTACCCCACAGTAATCGGCTAATAGCGAAGCTGTAACCTTATCTGTCAGGTGCTCATCAATATACCGTTCACATTTTAAGCAGACATCGCTCCGGAACGGCATGTTCTTGTTTCTTTTTACCAGATTACACATATCATAGGTTGCCCGTTCAATGGTTCGCAAATTTACCGACATGGAACCGCGGGAAGAAATGTGGGAAATGGCTGAATGAAAAATAGAAAGAACTTCTTCCTGAGGTGCTCCACTCCGCAATGCAGCCTGTCTGGCAGAGGAAATCAGTGGAATCATAAAATGAATTTCGGTATACAGATATTCCTGAAAATTTTCTTTTATTGAAACAGAAAATGATTCCCAAACCCGTTGTAATTCATCTGGTTTTCCATGCTCAATGCAATATTGAATTTGTAATTCAAAATCCAGCAGTGTTCCGTATTCTTTTTCAATCATTGTATTGGTTTGCAGAACTGTTTTGTCTGTATGGGTCAGATTGTTGGCCTGTATGATGTCAGGTGCCGGCAGATCTTTGTAATGAATAGTCAAAACCAAAAGTGACAGAGCATCTGCTATATAATACTCATCAACCAAAGGTAACCGGCTGGTAATCATCTGCAGTTTCATCAGTTCCGGTCTTGGATAGATATCACTGATAATCTGGTTTGCTTTATCAGCCGAAAATGGCAGGGAAAAACAGGGCCCCACAAAAAGATAGTTGGCATCCGGCAGCCCCAGAATGGCAATCATGGAATTATAGGGCGTATTCCGCATGAGGGGCGTATATAAATCCAGGTAATGTTCTTCATATCGGTCTAATTCTTCATGAATGATGTTTTTAGGAACAATATAGCCCATATCGGTTTGCGGAAAACAGTACAGCGTTTCTCCCTGAGCATTTACTACAGATAATGGGATACGGAAATAGGTGAAAAAACGCTTTAAAACTGAATAATACTGAAACGAAATATCCATATCAAATCTCCGATATTGCTATTTTTATCTCCAATAATTATATCGCACTGCCCAATTTCATGCTATTCTTTTATCGATATAAATATCTTGATTCATGTTTTAGAGGAGTGAAATATGAAGACATACTATACAGAGAAAGAACTGATGACTCCCTATTCTCTGGACCCGAACCGCAACAGAGTGGATTCTCGTGCAGGAGTAATCCCTCCTACTGTTGACATGGATGCGCCATTCCGTGAACCACTGGCAAAACTTGCAAAAGTTATTACCGATAGAGCTGCTGTTAAGCTTGGTAAAGAAAAAATCACCAAAGAAAGCCCGGAATACTGGGGTATTTACAATCTGGTTACCGATGAGCAGTGCGAAATTGCTCTGAAGATGGAAAAACGCCAGCCAAAAACTTTTGAAGAAATCCATGCCCTGTGTCCTGAATACACTGCTGAAGAACTGCAGAAGCATCTGGATCAGATGTCCTATACCGGTATCATCGAGTATAACCACGAAAACGAGAAACACGTAAAACAGTACGTTCTGCCAATGTACGTTCCAGGTTCAGGTGAATTCAGCAACATGAATCCTGACATTATTGCCAAACACCCGGAAGTTGGTGCTTTCTTTGAACGCATGACCCGTATTCCACTGGAAGGTCTTACCCACATGGTACCTATGGGTGGTGCCGGTGTTGGTATGCACGTTATTCCTGTTGAAAAAGCTATTTCTCACGAAAACAACAGTAAAAGTCTGGAACACATTTCCCACTGGCTTGATAAATATGATGGCAAATATGCAGCCTCTCCCTGTTCATGCCGCCGTTCACGTAAGACCTTTGATGAAGGTTGTGCCGATGATCCGGAAGGCTGGTGTATCGCCATGGGTGACATGGCCGACTATGTTGTTGAAACCAACAAAAGCGGACGCTACATCACCCGTGAAGAAGCTCTTGAAATCCTGAAAAAAGGTGAAGAAAACGGATTTGTTCACCAGACTACCAACATTGACGGTGAAGACAAGATTTTCGCAATCTGTAACTGTAACGTAAACGTATGTTATGCCCTGCGTACTTCACAGCTGTTCAATACTCCGAATATGTCACGGTCTCCTTATGTTGCTCATGTAAGTAAAGACAAGTGTGTTGCCTGTGGACGCTGTGTTGAAGTTTGTCCAGCCGGTGCTGCTACTCTTGGTCAGAAACTGTGTAAAAAAGACGGATCAGAAGTTGTATATCCAAAAATGCCACTGCCTACTGAACAGAAATGGTCACGTGAAATGTGGACTGAAGATTACCGCGACATTAACCGTCTGAATACCCATAAAACCGGTACTGCTCCTTGTAAAACAGCATGTCCTGCCCATATTCCAGTACAGGGTTACCTGAAGATGGCTTCTCAGGGAAGATACACCGAAGCTCTGGCTCTGATTAAAAAATACAACCCACTGCCAGCTGTTTGTGGTCACGTATGTAACAGACGTTGTGAAGCTGCTTGTACCCGCGGAACTATCGACGAAGCTCTGGCTATCGATGAAGTTAAGAAGTTCATCGCTATGCAGGATATGAAGAGCAATGCTCCATATGTTGCTCCAAAAGTAATTCCAAAGGTTCAGGGCGAATTTGAAGAAAAAATCGCTATTATCGGTGCTGGTCCTGCAGGTATTTCCTGTGCGTACTACCTGGCAGAAAAAGGCTACCGCCCCACTCTGTTTGAAAAGAACAAGAAACCAGGTGGTATGGTAACCTACGGTATTCCATCTTTCGTTATGGAAAAAGATGTCATCGAAGCCGAAGTAGACGTTCTTCGCAAAATGGGTGTAGATATCCGTCTTGGTGTAGAAGTTGGTAAGGACGTAACCATCAAACAGCTGCGAGAAGAAGGCTACAAAGCATTCTACATTGCAATCGGCTGTCAGGGTGGTCGTGGTGTAAACGTTCCTGGTGAAGATGCAGAAGGCGTACTGAAAGGTGTTGACCTGCTCCACGCTGTAATCGACGATGAATCATACAAACTGACCGGTGATACCGTTGTAATCGGTGGTGGTAACGTAGCAATTGACGTTTCCCGTACTGCTATCCGCTGCGGTTCTACCAAAGTTTCTCAGGTTTCTCTTGAAACCCGCGACATTATGCCTGCCCTGCCGGAAGAAATTGAACTGGCAGAATCAGAAGGTATCGAATTTGCCGGCGGTTGGGGACCAAAAGAAATCCTTACTGAAAACGGAAAAGTTACCGGTATCGTATTCAAGAAATGTACTCAGGTTAAGAATGCCGAAGCCCGTTTTGATCCTAAATACGATGAAAACGAAACCATGACCATTAACTGTTCAAATGTCATCCTTTCTGTAGGTCAGGCTACCGTATGGGGCAACCTGCTTGAAGGTGAAGCCGTTGAATTCAAAGGTCCGGCTCCTGTAGCAGATAAAGTTACCTTCCAGACTACCGTTCCTGACATCTTTGTCGGCGGTGATATGTTCTACGGTCCTCGCTTTGCCATTGACGCTATTGCCTGCGGTAAAGAAGGTGCCATCTCTATCCACAGATTCGTACAGCCTCACTCATCACTGACCATTGGTCGTGATCCTAACTACTTCATCGAACTGGATAAGGAAGACATTCTGGTACAGAACTACGACAACACCGGTCGTCAGACTGCAAAATATGCTCAGGCAACAGACGGAAAACTGACATTCCGTGACACCAAACTGACCTTTACCGAAGAACAGGTTAAGGCAGAAACAAAACGCTGTCTGGGTTGTGGTGCTTCTATTGTTGACCCTAATAAATGTGTTGGTTGTGGTCTGTGTACTACCAGATGTGAGTTTGATGCAATCAAACTGACCAGAGATAATCCAAACTGTTCTGACATGAGACGTGCTGAGGATAAACTGAAGTACATCCTGCCAAACGGTGCAAAACAGGCTCTGAAGAGACCTTTCGTTAAGAAAACTCCTCCAGAAACTGCATGGCTGAAAGACTAAAAATCGGTATATAAACCGTAAATAAAAAAGCACTAAGTAGTTGACCTGCTTAGTGCTTTTTTGTTATTATCTAAAAGTCAACTGAGAGAAAGCAGTTGATGCCTTGCGGATGTCGTATAATGGCTTATTACCCCAGCCTTCCAAGCTGGAGACGAGGGTTCGATTCCCTTCATCCGCTCTTGAAACTTGCAGAAATGCAAGTTTTTTTTATTTTCTGGCTATGTTTGTAAAAAATGTTGCTGAATGTAACTATTCCTCTTCATAAAACACAATACTGCCAGTCTTCACTTCCATTTCAGCTACTTCTGTATTGAGCGTTTCCTGAAGTGCTTTATCGTATCCGGTTAATGCAGAAAACGGCAGGAATATTTTAGCCCGCTGGTTTAAAGGCATTTTTGGCCGCAATGATTCTTGAGGCCATTCAGTTGTAATGATATCGTCGTATTTACTCATGCTTTATGACCTCCTATTTGTGCGTTACGGTCTATGGTGGTGGCCCCTTCTTCCAGATTCATACCTTTAAGCAGTGCATTCTTTCCATATTTTTTCATCAGAGCAAGACGGGTCTTCTGCAGGCTGTCTTCTTTTTCAGAACCAGACTGTTCATCAAATAACCCAAGTTGCCGCTCAGACACGGGAAGAACATTATTGGCAGTTATGTTAATACGACGAATCATTAAAGCTGGGTTTACGATCCTTTCATATAAGGCCATAAAACCGTCAACAATCGCTCTTGAAGAATTGGTATCATTTCCAACACTAATAGAACCATTAGCAGGTTTTGGCACAGACCTGCCGTAAAAATCCCTGACCACTTCACCGGAAAACTGTTCATCTTCTGCACTTTCAACATCGTAACCAACCATCAACGTTACAGAAGACGTTACCAGCCGTTTATCAAAAAGATCCAGAGCTAAAAGTTCTGCCATTTCTTTTACAATGAGCCGGCCTTTTTCATAGGTATAAGGATGATGTAATACTTGTCCGGAGCCGATACTTTTTGCTTCAGAATGGTAATTTTTAATGTTTTTCATGGTTACCGGCTCATAGCCCCAGGCATGGTCTATGAGAATTTCTGCATCAATTCCAAATTCCTTATACAGTGAATCTGCGTCGGTTAATGATTTCCGGGCTATATCACCCATGGTAAAAAGATATTTCTTTTCCAGCCGGGCTGCAGTCCCCTTTCCTATACGCCAGAAATCAGTAATCGGTTTATGTTCCCACAAGTTTTTCCGGTAGGTCATCTCATCAAGTTCTGCAATACGAACACCATCTTTATCTTCCGGAATATGTTTTGCCACTATATCCATGGCAATTTTACACAGATAGAGATTCGGTGCGATGCCTGCTGTAGCGGTAATACCGGTTTCCTGCAGAATGTTCTTGATGACTTTCATGGCTAGGTCATGGGCAGTGGTATTATACAGTTTCAAGTATGAAGTAGCATCGATAAAGACTTCATCAATGGAATAGACGTGAATGTCTTCGGGAGCGAAGTATTTAAGGTAGATGTTGTAGATTCGGGATGAATAGTCAATGTACAGCGCCATGCGTGGAACAGCAGTTATGTATTCCAGATCTTTACCGGTACGGCGTTTTATTTCCCGCGATTTTGCTTCTACTTCAAAAAGACGGCTGCGTCCGGAAAGCCCGTAGGCCTTTAATGCAGGTGTTACAGCAAGACAGATGGTTTTACTGGACCTGCTGGCATCGGCTACAACAAGCTTAGCTGTAAGGGGATTCAGGTTTCGTTCACGGCATTCTACTGAGGCATAAAAAGATTTCAGATCGATGGCTATATAGGTCAACTGTTCTTAAAACCTCACTGGTAGAGTCATGTAAGCAAAAAAAAAGCAACTCGTTGTGAGTTGCTTTAATGTGCCGTCGGACAGAATCGAACTGTCGACATATGGATTTTCAGTCCAGCGCTCTACCAACTGAGCTACAACGGCATGTTGAGCGGGAAACGGGAGTCGGACCCGCGACATCCACCTTGGCAAGGTGGCGCTCTACCACTGAGCTATTCCCGCAAGAAGTTTTGCTTCAGTAAATTACTGTCGCTCAACGTTTGATACTATATAAAAAATACAAAAAAAGTGCAAGCAGTTACGTCACTTTCCTTCATTATTTTTTTCACTTTCGGTAAGAATTTCCCAGGCCCGTTGAGCAACCAGCTGCTCTGCTTCTTTCTTACTTTTTCCGGTTAAAGGTCCGTAAATAGTTCCGTTTACATCAACAGACATCCAGAATTCACGGTCATGGTCCGGTCCGGTTGTTTTAACAGTAATATATTTTGGAACCTTCTTAAATTTTTTCTGGGCATATTCCTGTAAAAGGGTCTTAAAATCCTTGTGATGACGGTTCTCCCATACTTTATGTATCTCCGGTACTAAAAGTTCCAATATAAGGTCCTGAGCGGCCTTAAAACCGCTATCCAGATAGTAGGCACCAAATACTGCTTCTGTTGCATCGGCAAGAATAGCCTTTTTCTGGCGACCGCCTGAATGAATTTCACCGTTACCTAAACACAAGAGCCGGTCAATGCCAATGTTCAGAGCAATTTCTGACAGTATCATTTCAGAAACAACTACTGATTTGATTTTCGCCAAATCGCCTTCCGGATGATCCTTCATGGTTTCATACAGATATGTAGCTACAGTCATGCCAAGGACGGAATCTCCCAGAAATTCCAGACGTTCATTGTTCTGAACATCTCCATTTGCTTCATTGACGTATGAACGATGGTAAAAAGCCTGGTCAAGAAGGGATATATCCTTGAATTTTATGCCAAGTCTTTTCTGGAAATTAGTAAGATCCGTAATTCTCTCTTTTGAAGATCTTTTTGTATTTGCGGTAAAAAATGACTTTTTCAACTGCAGTCCCCGGTTATAAGTCAGATGAAAAAAAAAGAGCTTTTAACAAATCTTACAACCGTTAAAAGCTCTTATTAAGAGAAATGCAATTACAGCATCTGCGAATTATAATTTAATGTAATCCGTTATTTCTGCTGTGATTTGATAAAATCATATGCATCACGAACTGTTTCAAATTCGCTGGCTTTGTCGTCTGGTACAGACACGCCTAATTCTTCTTCAATTGCATAAACCAGTTCGTAAGTATCCAGACTGTCTGCGCCTAAATCCTGGCGGAAAGAAGCATCAAGAGTGATTTTTGCTGGATCAACATCAAGTTTATCAGCAATAAGCTTCTGCATTTTTTCAAACAATTCGTCCATAGTTTTCTCCTGTTAATTGTTTCCCAAAATCAATAATCAATAACTGATTAGTTGTTTTCTGGGGTGATAACCTGGCGGCCACGATAGAAACCACATTTTGGACATACGTGGTGAGTCATGGTCAGGTTGCCACAGTTTGAGCAAGCTACCAGAGTAGGAGCCTTTAATTTCATATTAATGGTCTGTCTTCTCTTGGTGCGTGCGTGTGAAGTTTTCGATCTAGGTACTGCCATATATTAACCTCGCAAAATAATTTGTTATAATAACCGGTAAAACATATCACAGTTACTATCTAAGTGTCAATTAGGATAACATTTTTCCCGATTTTGTCAAGATAAAAGCAGCAATAAAATGACAAAATCACAAAAAAAGTCAAACTCAATGAAGTTTATCCTGTATTGCCTTCTCTACCATTGGGGGTACCATCTTGGAAATATCGCCACCAAATGCAGCCATTTCCTTGATGGAGCTTGACCTCATGACAAAGTATTCAGGGTCAGTTGGCAGGAATACGGTTTCGATATCTGCTGCCAGCCCCTTATTCAGTAATGAAAGATCAAATTCATAGCTGAAATCAGAAAAATTACGGACACCTCTGAGCAGAACCCGGGCATCATGTTCGCGGGCATAATCAACTACCAGTTTGCTGCAGGAGTCCACCGTTACATTGGGAATATCTTGTACCAGCTCTTTCATCATGAAAAGACGCTCTTCCTCAGAAAAAAGGTATTTCTTACTGCCGTTTACTGCTATCAGCACGATAAGCCGGTCAAAAAGGCCGGCTCCCCGCTTGATAATGTTTAAGTGGCCGTATGTTGGAGGATCAAAAGATCCTGCAAAAACTGCTGTTTTCATGGCCTGCCTTAGATACGGGCGTTGAACCAGTTCAGTACATCAGTTTCAACTTCTTCACGGTTAGTTTCGTTCAGAATTTCGTGACGTGCTCCCGGATACAGTTTCATATTCAGGTCTTTGATTCCGTTTTCCTGATAAATGGCATGCAAATCCTTCACCAGTTTACCATATCCGCCTACTGGGTCCGCATCCCCTGCGATAATGAATACCGGCAGATTCTGGGGAATCATTTTCATATGGTTCTTGGTATGAATCCAGTTAAAACCAGCCATAAAGTCGCGATAGAACTCATTGGTACAGATGAAACCGCAGAACGGACTATCCTGATATTTCTTTACTTCGGCAGGATCACGGGTAAGCCAGTCTACCGATGTTGCAGGATTATCGATTTTTTTGTTGTAAGCACCAAATGCTACGGAATCAAGGAATACACCTTTTCTTTTCTGGCCTCTGAAGCAGCATACCAGACTTGCCATAAAATGACCTACTCTGGTTAAGCCAAGGTTAGGTCCGGCAGAACCGCACAAAACTACACCGTCAATGTCACTGCCGAACTTCTCGATGACGCACTGTGATACAAATGAACCAAAGGAATGACCAAAAAGAAAAACTTTCTTTCCGGGATATTCTTTTTTCCATTTGAGCAGCAGTTCATGAACGTCATCTACGACACGGAAGAATCCTTTTTTATCAGCCAGATATCCTAGGTTTTCAATGGAACCTGCAGTGTCACCATGACCACGATGATCATGAGCCATAAACGCAATACCGTTCTGTGCCAGAAGCGTACCAAAACGGTCGTAACGCATGGCGTATTCTGCCATACCGTGACTTAACTGAACAACTGCACGTACTTCACCCTCTGGAATCCAGGTGTGTAAGGCAACATTTTTTCCATCAGACATCGGCACAAAAACGGTCTCTTTTTTGATTTCACTCATGAGTGTAGAATCCTCCGAAAAAATCTCATATAATCAAATTGTATGGACATTATAGCAGAAAAAATGATTTATGGTGGAGATTGTATCGGACATATTGACGGTAAAACTGTCTTTGTCAGTGGTTTGCTTCCCGGAGAAAAAGCAGAAATTGCAATTACCCAGGAAAAAAAGGATTTCTGCCGTGCAAAAGTCGTATCGATAAAGGAACCATCACCCCACAGAATTCAAGCGCTTTGTCCATATTACGGTGATTGTGGCGGCTGTAATCTGCAGATGGCAGATGATGACTATCAGCGTGAACTGCGCCTTTCCATCCTGAAAGACAGTTTTCTCAGAAGCCTTGGAAGAGCTTTCTGCGAAAATCCTGATAATCAGTCAACTATCAACACTATATCCAGTGCAACGTTCGTCAGTGACAAATCATGGGGCTATAGAAGCCGGTTTCAGTTTCATAATGGTGGCTTAAAGAAAAATAATTCTGATCAGATCATCAAAATTGAACACTGTCCTGTTGCTGCACCTGCAATACAGAAATTGCTTGCTTCCGGCGTTCTTCAGAATATGAAAGGCCGTGTGCACGTTTTTGAGGAATCAGTTGCCGTTGAAGACCCCGGCTGTAAAAATCTGTCTCAAACAATTTCAGCTTCCGTAAAAAATCATTCCTTAGCTTTTGATGTCCGGGGATTTTTCCAGAGTAATATACCCATGCTGGAAAAAACATTGGATGTTATCCAGAAATCCATTTCTACCTACAGTGATAATTCCGGAATTCTATTAGATATGTACTGTGGGGTCGGCACTTTCAGCACTTTTTTTGCAGACCAGTTTGCCAAGGCTGTTCTTGTTGAACATAACAAACACGCCGTTGAATATGCGCGAAGTAACGTAAAATCCAGAACAAAACCAGATTTTTTTGCTCTTTCTGGAGAAGATTTCTGTAATAAAAAGGCCGGGATCTACAAATTCGATACAGTAATCATTGATCCACCCAGAAGTGGTATGGAAAAATCCGTATCTGCCTGGATATGCAGTACAAAACCAAAAAATGTTTTCAGTGTTTCCTGCGACCCGGTAACCCATGGCCGTGATGCCCGGCTGTTGCTTGAGGCAGGGTATCAGCTGAAATCTCTTGTTCTTCTGGATTTTTATCCGCAGACAAGCCATATCGAGTCTTATGCTGAATTTTTACAGCCATAATGAAACAGTTTTTGAACAAAAATAATAAGCAATGAAAAAAAGTATCTTTAAATTCTTCTTAATATGTCTGATTTTTTATACAATACCCCGGCAAATATCTGCCCAGAATAATGAGCCAGTCTGGCAGATAACCTTAACCGGTGCTCCTCTTTCGGTATCCCAGTCTACTTCTTACGGTTTTGTTGCACTGTCAGACAGTAAAGCTCTGACTGCAGTAACAGAATCAGGTCATCTTCTGCGTCAGATTTTCCTGTCACGCTCCCCCAGCCCTTATTTTACCGTACTTCCCACTGATCATGTCTGTCTTGCATATGCAGATAAACGGACACTTTCTCTTTTTAATCCTGATGGCATGGTTAAATGGGAAACAACGCTGCCTTTCTCACTGACCGCAAATCCCATCTGGTGTGACAACGGTGTTTTTTTGTGCTTCGGAACCAATAGTGTCTGTGCTGTCAGCTGGAATGGTACCCTTTTATGGCAGTATTCATTTTCAAAACCATGGACCTCTGAACCTTTCTGGGATGGTACCGGGTTGCTTTGCTTTCCATTTTCAGATGGGAACACTACTTTTATTGCTGCCCTATCTCCTTTTGGAAAAGAAGTTTACGAACTGAATCTGGAAAAATCATTCAAAAAGTTTTCTGTCTACAAGAACCGACTCTATGCATTATCCGAAAACGGCATGGTTTTCTGTTATGAAATGAAGGGTGGTTCTGTCGGGCTCAAATGGAAAATTGAATCAGATGTTTTCCCTCAGAACTGTTGTATGATTCCAACTGCATCACGGCTTATGATGGTAAGCGGAAATGGCACCATGGTTTCTTTCAGATCAGGAGATGGCGTAGAAATTAATCGTGAAAACCTGTGGGACACTCCTATTGATGGACTTTCTATAGCGGCCAGAGGAAATTATACGGTTATAACTGGAAATACCATCAGCCGGACCATGTGCTATGTACTGAATGATAACGGCAGTGTTGTATGGATTAAGAACCTTACCTCCAAAGAACCTGTGTTTGTTACAAAAACAGGACTTTTATGCCAGTATAAAGATGACTGGTCCATAACTGCCTGGAAAACGCCGGTCAGCATGATTACAGAACGTTCTTCACAAGTTTCTGACTGCCGGAATACCTGGGGAGAAGATGCAGTCCCGGAACAGCTTGAAACAACCATGCAGGTTCTTGATGGTATTTGTGACAGAGCTTTATCATTTTCGGCTGTTACGGCCCAAGATCAGTACGGTCAGCTAGGTGGGTTTATGAAGCATTATCTGACAGAGATTTCATCTTCTGCAGAATCAGGATATGATTTTTCCGGCTGGTACAGCAGAATTATCACTAATGAGACAAACTCTGCCCTGCTGAAACAGACCCTGGCAGCTGCCGGAAAAGCTCCCATTGACAGTTCCAGACAGGTTCTTAATGCCATTGAACTGCGGTTAAAATACAACAGATCCGGTATTTTTGATGATTCATTATGCTTTGAAACCTGTAATACGGTATACAGAATCTGCCTTTTTATGGGAACTCCTGCCATAATCAATCAGGGACAGCAGATTCTCACCCAGCTGATTCAGCCACAATACGGCACAAAAGTTCAGGCAGAAGCCATTGAAACCATAAAAAAACTGATAGATTTACAAAAAGAAATACAAAAATAGCATATTTCCCATACTTAGGGTTGAAAATTGTTTTTTTCACTATGAAAGGATATACTTTTCTGTATGAAAACAATGTTGAAAAGATGTATTTTACTTACTGCTGCACTGGTATTGGCAGCAGGTCTGCTGGTGGCTCAAGGTGTAGATACATCTGAACTTGAATCGGTTGTTAAAAATCCGGATAGCATATCATTTATTAATTATTCCGGTCCCCATTCCGTTATCAGCACTGCAGCACAGATTCGTGGCATAGGTTCTGAACTTGCAGAACCTGTATCAAGCGACAGGGGTGCATTTCAACAGATTGGAGAATCAGACAGATATCAGATTATTCATGTGGTAACTCCTTCAGAAAAAGGAAAACTTGATGCTGATATTCTTATCCTGGGATCAAACGCAGGTGTTGACCATATTAAGAACCTGCGCCGCATCATTGCGGGTTTTTTAAGTTCTGCATACGGGTATTCTACTCAGGATGCCGATACTCTGGCTGTTTTCATAACTGTGTATAACGCTGTAAACCGCGGAAACATTGGAACCTATACCGCAAAATACAAATCTTCCGTTCTGCAGTATCTTACGGCTGATGCCTGTGGTCTTTCCGTAAACTGGCAGGACTGGGCCGGAAATTCACAGATTGTTATTCCTCTGTTGAGCGCCGTTGATGGCGGATTAAGTACCATTGATACCACCGTCATTTCCGGCCGGGAAGTAGTTACCAGCCTGCGCGATGAAAGTGACCGTGGCGTTGAAGAACGGAAAAATCTTGTTGATCTTAAAGAACGTGAAGCTTCCCAGGCCTTTGATGAAGCAAAGAATGCCCAAAAAGAAGCTGTAGTATCTGCAGAAGAAGCCAGACAGGCAGAGGCTGAGGCTGAAAATGTGAAAAAGGCATTGGTAGAAGCCCGGGAAGAACAGCGGATAGCTATGGAAAAAGCCGAAGAAACCGCTGACAAAGCCGCAGCCTATCCGGATGATGAACAGGCACAAAAAGATGCAGCAGAAGCCCGCGAAAAGGCGCTGATGGCAGATGCTGAGGTGGAATCGAAAGAAGCAGAATACGATGCCGCTGTTGCAAAAGCAGAGAAAGCCCGGGAATACAGCGAGCAACAGAGCCAGGAAGCTGCAGAAAAGCAGAAATTCTCTGACCGGAAGAATGCTGAAACACAGCAGGAACGTATTTCTATAGCCCAGGATCAGCAGAAAAACATTGATGAAACGGCTGCTGCACGAAAAATTGTTACGACCTATGCCCTTCTGTACAATGAATCAGAACGTACCAGTTCTCTGGTTATCCTTAATGCAGGAAACGGACAGATGTTGAAAACATCTCCGGTAACTACCATCAGGAGCAGACGTATTTATCCTGTTGAAGGTGGATTTATTGCCATTGCAGGAAAAAACAGTGGTACCTCTGATAAAAACAACCAGGCAGTAAAACTGGTTATTATTGATGAAGACACTATGGAGATTATTTCACAGTCTCATGAAATACTCTGTGAAGAATCTGATCTGGTTGAATATAAGGGCATGTATTACGGTGTAATGACTGATGGCAAGAAGAACTATGCCGCATGCTGGGACCAGAATCTCGCCCTGGTTTCTCAATCACTGGTTGAAGTTCAGGAAAAAACGCCCCTGATAATAACCGGTCTGGGACTTGCCGTTACAACATCAAAAGGCTCAATAGCACTTCTTACAGTAGATACTTTAGATGAAATAAAGTAATGATTGCTGCACATCGAGCGGATTGAAAGAACAGTCAAAAAAAAGGGCTGTCACGTTATTTCGTGGCAGCCCTTTTTTATGCAGCAGTCAGATTACCGGACTTTTGCAAGTGCTTTTTCGTACACTTTCAGGTACTCTTTTGCACTGCCTTCCCAGGTAAAGTTCTGTTCCATGGCACGTTTTTTCATGGCTTCAATATGGTCACGTTTGTTGTACCAGGCATAAACTGCCCAACCAACGGTATCAAATACTGCATCAGGAGTCAGGGCATCCATAATAAAACCAGTTCCGTTGCCGGTTGCTTCATCATAGTTCTGTACAGTATCTGCAAGACCTCCAGTTCGGCGTACAATAGGCAGTGTTCCATACAGCAGCGAATACATCTGATTCAATCCACAGGGTTCATAGCGGCTTGGCATCAGGAAGAAGTCAGCACCTGCCTCAATGAGATGACTTAATGCATCGTCATAGCCGATATATGCCTTAAAGTTGGGCAGTTTTGATTCCAGCGAACGAAGTTCATTTTCACACCATTTTTCTCCGGAACCAAGAACAACCATCTGGATTTTCATTTCGGTACACATACGGTAGGCACATCCATACGCGGGAGCGAATACTTCTGCAATACCCTTCTGGTCAGCAAGACGGGTAATGATACCGATTAACGGCACATCAGGATCTACATCAAGGCCCATTTTTTCCTGAAGAGCTGCTTTATTTTGAGCCTTTTTAGCCAATGTTTTTACGGTGTAATTTGTCGGAATTTTCTTGTCCTTTGAAGGATTCCATACATCAGTATCTACACCGTTAAGAATACCGGTTAAATCTCCGCTCCGAGAACGAAGGATACCATCCATACGGAAACCATTTTCCTGCATCTGAATTTCCTGTGCATACGTTGGCGATACGGTTGTCAGCTCATGACTGGAACAAAGTCCGGCACGCAGGAAGTTAATACGGTCATAATCTTCAAAACCGGAATCGTAAAAGTGTTCCCATTCCAGACTGGTAAGGGGGAAGTTTCCTTTATCATAATTTCCCTGGTAGCCCAGGTTGTGAATGGTAAATACGCTGGCGGTATGGGCAAATTCAGTCTTCCAGCGTTCATTAATCTTCAGCAGTGTCGGGGCAAGACCTGCCTGCCAGTCATGACCATGGATGATGTCAGGGTACCAATTCAGTTTGCGGCACAGTTGGAATGCTGCATTATCCAGAAGACTGAACCGATACGGATTATCAGAGAAATCCGGTTCTGCAGGAGTTCCATAAATACCATCACGTCCAAAACATTTTTCATGATCAATGAAATAGGTCTGAACGTCTTTGGATCCCGGCAGTGTCTTATGATAAACAGCCGTCCAGTTTTCCATGTATCCGGTGTAAACTCCCATAGGCCCTTCAAGAAGTTCCAGGGTATCGCGGTCAATTTTGTAGTACCGCGGCATAATAATCTTTACATCGTGCCCCAGTTTTTCCAGTGCAATTGAAAGTGCTGCAACAGCATCAGCCAGCCCTCCGGTTTTTGCAAAAGGTACACATTCTGCAGTAACCATTAAAATTTTCATATTACCACTCCTCCCGGGCCTGTACAAAAGCTGCACGCGAGCCCTCTATTGATTTCTGTGAAACACAGTAAGCAAGACGAATCCATCCCTCACGTCCAAATCCGCTGCCTGGTACACCAAGAATGTTAAACTTTTTCAAATGATCACAGAATGCTCCGTCAAGAGTGTTTCCTTCCGAAATCTCTTTACCTGCCTTCTTCCCTTCCGGAACTTTACAGAACAGATAGAATGCACCGTCGGGAGAAGCGTAGGAAATACCTGCCTCATCAAGAATGCCGGTTAAAATATCTCTGCGGATTGCATACAGTGAATAGTCAGCTTTAGCATTCCAGCATTTTGCAATAACACGCTGGAAGAATGCCGGAGCATTAACGTATCCAAGCGTTCGTGTTGTATAGGTAACGGCTGCTGCAACTTCAGCGGCATCAGGACAACGGGGACTGATTGCTATATATCCCAAACGCTCACCCGGAAGGCTTAAGTCTTTTGCAAATGATGAAACAACGATGGCGCTGTCGTAATATTGGAATACGGGAGCAACTTCTACACCGTTATATACAATGTTCCGGTATGGTTCATCAGCAATAAGATAGGGAGTACGGCCGCATGATTTTCCATGTTCTGTCAGTACGGCAGCAAGAGCCTTTATGTCGTCACGGCTGTATACTTTTCCCGTAGGATTATTGGGAGAATTGATAAGTACGGCAGCCGTTTTACTGCTCAGCTTTGCGTTGATGGCAGCGATATCCAGTGAAAAGTCTTCTGCTGCCGGTACCGGAACAAGTTTTCCGCCGTGATTAGCACAGTAACTGCGGTATTCTACAAAGAAAGGTGCTGGAACAATAACCTCGTCACCGGCAGAAAGAATTGCCTTGAATGTGGCGTTTAAGGCTCCTGCGGCACCTACAGCCATTATAACATTGGTAAATGGTACTGAATCACTACCTGATAATTCCTGTTCTTTAGAAACCTTATCTGCAATTGCCTGCCGTGTTTCCTGATACCCGGCATTACTCATGTACCCATGACTTCCTTTAGGCGCATTAAGAGCTTCTTCTTTTATTGCAGCCAATACTTCTTCCGGCGGTTCAAGATCCGGATTTCCGATACTGAAATCAAAGACTTTATCTTCTCCATACTTCGCTTTTAGGGCCATGCCTTCTTCAAACATCTTCCTGATGAAAGACGATCCTTCCATTGCTTTTTTTATATCTGGTGAAATTGCCATATTTTCCTCTTTCTTATAGTGTACCATAGGCTAAAAAAATGGCAAGTTATTGAATTATGACTTGTGATGTTTTATACTTTATCCATGATTTTAAGCGCTTTACTGGCATTTGCAATTTCAGCGGTAACCATTCCATTTATTATAAAATTCTGTCATAAACATGGCATTTATGATTCCGTTAACGAACGGAAAGTTCATACCGGAAAAATTCCCCGTCTTGGATCTGTTGGTTTTGTACCGGCTTTTACCATAGGCGTAATTGTATACATGTGCACCAGTTCAGAAGGTTTTTCTGATGTATCCCATGTAATTCCGCTGGTAATTGCAGGCTTTATCATTTTTGTTTTTGGCGTAATAGACGATCTTACAGAGATGAAAGCAAAGGCGAAACTTCTTGTTCAAGTAGTTGCTGCCTGTGTCGTTGTTTTCAGTGGCTACCGGTTTACTAATTTTTATGGTTGGGAACTTCCCTACCTGGTAAGTGTTATCCTTACTATGGGTTGGATTATCGGTGTAGTAAACTCCTATAACCTTATTGATGGTGTTGATGCCCTTTGTGGTGGTCTTTCCGTAATCTGCAGTATTGCATTTGCATATATTTTTGCAACTGTTGATGCAACCGCTTCTGCTACATTCATTATTCTTAGCGGCGCCGTTTGTGGATTTCTGCTGTATAATAAGCCAAAAGCCAAAACCTTCATGGGTGATGGTGGAAGCCAGTTTCTTGGCTTTATTCTGTGTGCCCTTCCCTTATACAAAACTGATACGGTGTTTGAACCTCAGAAACTTACTCTGATGATGCTTGTTTGTGCACTGCCGATTTTTGATACCATTGCAGCCATGTGGCGCCGTACCCGTGAACACCGTTCTTTTTTCAGTCCTGACAAGGCCCACCTGCATCACAAATTAATGAACCTTGGGTTCCACACTCCAGGAATTCTGGTAATTCTCTATTCAATTCAGATTCTTCTGTGCCTTATGGTATGTGGAAGCATTATTATTGGCGGCGAACGTGGTCTGATTGTTCTAATGATTGGTTATATTGTTGCCATTCTGTTCTTTACTATCATTCACTACACAAACCGGGCAGTAAATTTAAGTAAGCAACCTGGATTCAAGAACGAACTTGATGAACATTAATTATTGTGTCATTCCGAACCCGATTCGGAATCTCTGTACAGACTAGTGTCATTCCGAACTCGATTCGGAATTCTCTGTACAGACACAATGTCATTCCGAACTCGATTCGGAATCTTAACGAAGTGTATGGAGATGCTGAATCAAGTTCAGCATGACTATATTCATATAACAAAAAAGGCTGTCCAGAGGACAGCCTTTTTATTCTGCTAAACAGCTATTAGAACCAGAAACGGAAACCTACGTTAACTGGGAAGTATCCGAATTCAAATCCAACACCACTTGTGATTTCCAGTGTTGGCTGCCATGCAACCTGAGCATAGAATTCAAATACTTTTGCAATGAATACGTTTACACCACCAACCAGACGAAGACCAGCACTGATTGTGTTGCTTCCAGTTGAAATGCCACCAGCAAAACCATAGCCATAGTAGTAAGCAAATGGAGAAGCAAATGTTTTGTTAGCCAGCCAGTTATCCATGCTTATTCCAACTTCGGTATCAGCACCAATATCTTTTAAATTAAGAGCGAATACGTATGGGCTCTTATTCAGTTTGAAGGTAAGAGCACCAGCAGTTTTACCGGCGACAGAACCAGCCTGAGCACCAATACCGGTTGCAAATACACTCGCTGATCCAACTAGAATCAGCAAAGCCAGAACAGCAATAATTTTCTTGTTCATGTTAATAAACTCCTCTCCCTAAGGGATGTTAAAAAAGATTATATTAATATTTTATCGAAGTTATTTGATGTGGTCAATCAAGGTGATTTTAAGAAATAGCAGAAAATCTTACAATTGACGCACGGCAAGCTTACGGATTTCTTCGTCAGAAGAAGTCGTTGCAAGAACCCGAAAGATTTCTTCAGCAAAGGTGATATTTCCATACTCTTTGCTTAAAACTGCAAAAGTATAGAATCCATCCCAAATCTGCTGATCATTCATCCAGGTGGTAATATCTTTATATTTCAGACAAGAAGTAAAGAATTTCTGCAACGTTGAATAGGTAAACCGTTGATCACGTTCTTCAAGTACTTCATACAATCTGGTAAAAGACAGTAATGAACTTAATGTAGCACAGGTATAAGCCTCTTCAAGAGCACCTTTTTTATAGTAATACTGAGAGAGCTGAATGGCTGCATTTATACTCTGGGGATGATTTGCCCGGTACAGCGTAAAGAATTTTGTGGCAGTTTCCTGTTTTTTTGCATTGTCCATTGCAGCCAGAAGATAGGGAGATGTACCGTTTCCCTGGGTATACCAGGGATTATATAAAAGAATGAACAGCAGCATTTCTTCATACAGATTATCATTTCCCATAAGTTCTGCAAGATATGCCGTGGAATAATATATATCGATTTTCTGGTCGGGAATATCAAGGGCATAGGAATGATTGAGAGCCGAATTATAAAAATCAAAGGCAATGTCATACTCGCCTTCAGCCTGATAAATCTGTCCTAAAAGATATTCTGCTTCCGGGTAGACCGATCTGTTGATGTAATATGATTTAATTTCAGTAATGGAATTATTGAAGAACTCTGCGTCATGCAGCAGCAAAGCTTCATCAATGATGGCAACAGCACGGGATTCCAGACGTGAAACAAGAATTCTGCGTACATCAGGAATTAAGTCCCCTGCATTCTGTACTGCCAGCGGAGTAAGAGCATTATCCAGAATATCAATATAACTGGTACTCTCTGAAACACGTTTTTCCTTAGCATTTTCAGTAAGTTTTAACGCGGTACCAAGATTTCCCAGTTCAAATTCAATTTCCGCTTCATCCAGAAGCTGTATTGCCGAACGTGTATCCTGTGCAAACAACAGTTGGCTGATACTGAGAACTACGATTAAACAAAACAGTTTCTGAATATATGGACACTTCACAGTGATAATAATTCCTCTCTAAATGCTTTATCGGCATTTTCCTTCAAAGCATTTAGTCTATCCTGAGGTGTATCGCCGGAAAGACCAAAATCATCTGCTCTAAGAGTGCGGACAATCTCACCATGCTTAAAGATAAGAACACTGTCTCCTGTGCCACAGATGCCAAGATCTGCATGTTTACCTTCTCCAGGACCGTTTACTACGCAGCCCATAACAGCAACGGTTACGTTTTTGTCCATGCCCAGTAATTCAGGTTCCCATCTGGAAACAAAATCATGAACATCAAAACCTATCCGTCCGCACCGTGGACATGATACCAGCGTTACCCCACCGGTTCGTTTTCCACATTCCCTAAGGATTTCACGCCCTGCAATAACTTCGTTCTGTGGTGTATCAGAAAGGCTCACCCGTATAGTAGAACCAATTCCTTCATTCAGCAGATGACTGAATGCAAGGGTACTCTTTACAACCCCTCCAATAATGGGGCCGGCTTCGGTTACGCCGATGTGAAGAGGAGCATTGTATTTTGCCGCAAAGGCTTCATTTGATTCGATGGTTTCACGAACACTGGAAGCTTTCATACTTACAACGTAATTGGTGAAATCAAGTTCTTCAAACACTGCTGCTTCACGGGCTGCGGTTTCAGCCAGTGCTTTGGCTCTTGTTATGGTTCCGGCAGCAACTGCATCGGCAAGATCCCGTGGCAGGCTTCCCGTATTGACACCAATGCGGATAGCAGCACCTTTATCACGGCACTTATTTACAACAGCTTCTACCCGATCCCGACTGCCAATATTACCGGGATTAATGCGGATTTTGGCAACATTACCATCCAGACAAGCCAGCGCAAGTTTGTAATCAAAGTGAATATCCGCAACTAATGGCAATGGGGACAGTTCTGCAATGGCGCATAAACCTTCTGCACTGGCCATATCGGGAACAGCAAAGCGGACAATATCACAGCCTAAAAGGCCAAGTTTTTCAATTCGGTCAATAATAGAAGAAAGGGCTTCACGGTTGTGTGCTACATCCGTAATGCCCTCTTTCCACATAGTCTGAATAGAAACGGGGGCATTGCCCCCGATTTCCAGACGTTTGCATGACCCGGTACCGCCTAAGGAGACGGTACGAGGAGTTTGAAATGTCACTATCAGTAAACCTTAGTTGTACAGGAAAGAGAAAACCATTGCGAACAGTGCAACAGTTTCACAAAGACCTACAACCATGATGTACTGTGCAAAACCTTTACCGGTTTCACCCATTGCATCAGAACCAGCTGCACCTGCTTTTCCCTGAGAAATAGCAGACATGGCCATTGCCAGACCTGAGAAAATACCCAGAGCAAGCATACCACCTTCGTTGGCACCATTAGCAATTTTTCCGAGCATCTGCTGCATCAGAAGGAAGCCGTAAATGGTCTGGGTAAGAGGTGCACCAGCGAATACAGTCAGAATGAATGGTGCTGGTTTGTTGTTCATGTAACAGCGTTTCCATGCGCCAATTGCTGCCTGACCTGCGGCACCAATACCAATTGCAGAACCAATTGCTGCAATACCAAGAACACAAGCTGCTCCAAAATAACCTAACATAATTAATCTCCTTTAGCATTATGGTGCATTCCGAATGCTGACTGCATTCTTTGCACCTGCTGTAAATCTTTTATTTTTCTACCGTTTCACTGAACGGTTTATAACTGAATCCACTCCATGACATACCTAAGTGACTTGAGAACTCAAGAGTATTCAAACGTACACCATGAACAATTACTGACAGTAAGTTCAGTACCATGTTCAGACCATGTCCGAAACACAGCAGCAGAACACCTGCAAAGATAATGAAACCACCAAGCATTGGGCCTGCCATGTTGTTGACCGTTTCAGAAATTGCAGAACCTGCAAGACCTACAGCCCACAGACGGATGTAAGAAACAATATCAGAGAAGTTGTTTACTACACCAAGCAGAACAGAAACAATGTTCTTCAGGCTTTCCAGAATTGATTTTCCAACAGAACCTTCGTAGTTGGCAAAAACAAAACTGAGAGCAAAACCACCACCGATAACGGGAATTGCCCAGCTTGGAAGGGGGAAACGGTCTGCATCTACTACCATGTTAAGAACAAGGAAGAAGAGCCCGAAAACCATACCAAGAGAACCAAGTTCACCGAATGCTTTCAGTGATTTGATATTGCGGACAATGCCTTTCAAATGAGCAACAGAAAGCTGAATCAGTGCCAGAATAAAGCAGAATACCTGCAGATTCTGACTGATCAGATCTTTTGCTTCAGCTGATTCAGCAGCAGTTACATTAGAAAGTGGTAAGGGTCCACCGGTCAGAGACAGGTTCTTCAGCCAGTCTGGCAGAGAAGCAACCGGAATACCGAACCAGTTACAGGTAACCATACCCCACAGCATAGTGGTAGCACCAAGCAGCATCAGGAGGCACAGAGCAGGAGCTGGTTTTCCTTTGCTTTTCAACATTGCAAAGAGTGCAGCTACTACCATCAGAAGACCATAGCCACCATCACCGAATATCATACCGAAGAAGATACAGAAGAACAGAAGGAACCAACCGGAAATATCGTATTCGGTATAACCGGGAACGGTACCCAGGAAGTCTGAAACCGGATAAATCAGGCTCACAAACTTATTATTCTTCAGTTTTGTAGGAACCGCATCGTCATCATTTGGATCACATGATGCATATCCCCAGTTTTCTTCTTTTGCAAGAGCTTTTACAGCGTTTTCGTCTTCAGCAGGAACAAAGCCGGTAATCCAGGCAAGTGCATAGCTGATATCTTCTTCGTGTTCCATACCAGAGAAAACGTTTTCAAACTCTATTTCTTTACCGCTGATACCCATACCAGCTTTCAGTACTGGAAGTTTTGCTACAGCAGCGTGGAGTTTTGCATCTACGTCAGCAATAGTTTTACGGGCATCTTCAATTTCACCAAGCATTGTTTCGCTTGATTTTGAAGGCAGTGTTATTGCAAATGCTTCTGGAGGAAGCCCTTCCGGACGACCTTCGACTGCATTAAGGAGCAGGAAACGGGTAGTTCCTTTATCGCTGTTAACGTATACTGTCTGAACATCCTTACCGATACTGTTGTATTTATTGGCTGGAATTTCATACAGCGAAAGGTTTACACCTTTCTCCTGAAGATATTTTAAGTCTTCAGGGCTTACTTTGCCCCATTTTGCAAAACGTTCAAGTTCAACGTTATTCTGAATAATCAGCTGTTCTGCTGCCTTTTTGGTTTCAAAAAGGCCAAGAACTTCTTTTGCAAAAGATAAAGATTCCTCAACTGTTACATTGTCAGCAGCTGCAGGAACAAGAGCTTTTGATTCTGCCTTACTCAGTTTAACTTCTGAAAGCTGCATGAAAGCAGTTTCCAAAGTGTTGAACTCACTTTTATTACGTGCCAGAACCTCACCCTTTCCTTCTACATCAGAAAGGTGAACAAGGCCGGCTTTGCGTAATTTTTTAAGTGCTTCCTTTTTTTCTGAATCAAGAACAACAAGGAATACTTTCTTCATTGGAACAATCATTCTTTGTCCTCCTCGGTTGCAGTTTCTGCATCAGCAGATTTAGAAGCAGCTTCTTCAAGATTCTTCTTAGAGATTTTACCGCGTACAACTGCAGCAACCTGCTGGTCACCCAGGTATACGGTAATCATTTTAATGTTAGCCTTTGTGTCTGGAATCTTTACCTTTTCAAACAGATTTACACGCTGTGTTGTGGTACGTAATTCCTTAGACAGAAGGCGGACCTGCTCATCAAGCACGTCAGCTTCCAGGTCATAAGACAGTGCTTTTTCCATACGGTCGGCAGCAAGATCAATCCACAGCGGAGTTTCATACAGATCGTAGTCTCCACGGGCAAAATCTGCACCTTCGTAAATTGGAATAGTTACACCGGCTATATTACCCGTACTTTTCTTGATGTTCTTAACGGTAACCATGTCGCTTTTAAATGCGTCCTGTTCACCAAAAACGGCAATCCACTGCTGGAATTCTTTTTCCAGAGCTTCCCGTTTAGCACGAACTTCCTTGGCCCGTTCATCAATAGTGCGGATTTCCGACTGAAGCTGCTGTTTTTTGAGCGTCAAGGTAGGAAGATAGCGCTTGTACATTTTAAGCGCATCTTTCTGAGCCTTCAGTTCATTTTTAGTCAGCTTAATAGTTGCCACGTACTACTCCGTTATTTGTCTGATGGCCAATACTGGGTAATAAGTTCAGACTTGATACCGGTTTCCTCTTTATTGAAACAGGCAGCAAGGATTTTCCAACCCATGTCCAAAGCGCCTTCAAGTGGAATATTAATTGAAAGGTCCATCATCTGTTTTTCGAACATTTCACCATATTTCAGCAGCTTTTCGTCCCATTCTGACATCATGAAACCCATCGATTTCTTTTCGAGGGTATCTTTGTATGAAGAATACAGACGAATCATACCATCCATAAGGGCACGGTGGTCATTACGGGTTTTACCGTTAACGTTCTGCTTCAGACGTGAAAGAGAACCGAATGGTTCGATACGTCCACCTTTCAGGTAATACTGACCTTCGGTAATGTAACCGGTATTGTCTGGTACCGGGTGAGTAACGTCGTCACCAGGCATGGTTGTTACGGCAAGAATAGTAACTGAACCAGCATCATCAAAGTCTACGGCTTTTTCGTAGCGTGCAGCCAGCTGAGAATACAGGTCACCAGGATAACCACGGTTTGATGGAACCTGTTCCTGGGTAATGGCGATTTCCTTCATGGAGTCGGCAAAGTTGGTCATATCGGTAAGCAGTACCAGTACGTCTTTACCCTGCAGTGCAAACTGTTCTGCAACAGCCAGTGACATATCAGGTACCTGCAGACATTCTACGGTTGGATCTGCTGCGGTATGTACGAACATTACGGTGCGGCTTAATGCACCACCTTCTTCCAGTTCACCTTTGAAGTACAGGTAGTCATCGTATTTAAGACCCATACCACCAAGGATAATTACGTCAACTTCAGCCTGCATTGCAATGCGGGCCAGCAGCTGGTTATATGGTTCACCAGAAATTGAGAAAATTGGCAGTTTCTGTGATACAACCAGAGTATTGAACATATCAATCATTGGAATACCGGTACGAATCATACGTTTTGCAACAATACGTTTAGACGGGTTAACTGATGGTCCACCGATAGCAACCAGGTTGTCTTTAAGGGCAGGCCCCTTATCACGGGGTTCACCTGCACCGTCGAAAATACGTCCCAGAAGATCTTCTGAGAAAGAAACCTGCATTTCGTGGCCAAGGAAGCGGATCTGGTCACCGGTTGAAACACCACGACCACCGGCAAATACCTGGAGTGAAACCAGGTCTCCGGCGATACGGTTAACTTCAGCAAGAGAAGTTCCGAATGATGTTTCAATTTCAGCAAGTTCACCGTACTTAACGCCTTCAGCGCGAACGGTAATAACGCTACCGTTAATTGATTCAATTTTGCTGTAAATCTTTTTCATAGTTATTCACCGTCCTTAAGAAGTTCTGCGGCTTCTGCGGTAAAGGTACCATTCTTAGATGCATACAGGTCTTCAATCTGTTTTTCAATAGACTTGAATTTATCAGACTGCCATGGAGAATAGTTCCAGTCCAGGAAGGTCTGACGCATATTGTTGAAGTATGCACGTGCTTCGTCTTTTCCTGGCAGATCAAAGTCTGAACCAAGAACAGCAAGCAGTTTCTTGAATACGTAAGTCTGGCGTTCTACGCTGGCAGCAGAGTCAATTTCATCGAACGAGTTCTGCTGGAAGTATACAGAGTCCAAGAAATCTGACTTAAGGTAAGCGATAAAGTCTTCTGTTGAAGTACCTTCTTCACCTACTACTTTCATCATCTGGCCTACTTCAGTACCGCGACGCAGTGTTTTTCTTGCATAAGAAACC
>JAZLGC010000094.1:0-4101 GCA_045616125.1 Treponemataceae bacterium
TCCATGTGCGACCGCTGCCGCGGAGGCTCAATAGGAGGTTCAGTTATGGGTACCATGTTAGATCAGGCAGAACTTCGCGGCGAAGCCCGTGGAGAAGCTCGTGGTGAAAAACGCGGTATAGAGAAAGGCCGTGAAGAACAGCGCAAACTGGATGAAGCTGAACTGAAGAAACAGGCTGATATGATTGCTGCACAAGCGACAGAAATTGCACAGCTTAAAGCACAACTGGCAAAAAAGGAATGACTAATTACCTCAATTAGTTGTCATAAGGTGTTCATACCAGTCTTTCAATGTCCTTTCAGAAACATGACCCGGGTCGCCAAATCCCAACTTGATTTATAGGCAGAACCTTCTGCCGAAAAAAACAAAGTTTTTTCTTTTACGAGTTTAATTGCTTCTTCGAAAGAAATACATTTTTCAGGATTTCCTTCTTCATAGGTACCCCTTTTACTTATGTATAAAGGGACATTTTCTACGTTTGAGGTGTATTCAACTGTATAAAGTTTATCCAATTCTTCAAAATCTAACATACCAAACCTCCTCTAAGTTTATTTAAATATTATATACATCTTTTAATTTATTCTGCAAACTTCACTTCTTCCCTTTACGCAACCAATGGCAAAGAAGGTCTTGCTGGAATCGACTTGCTTAAATCCAACAAATACCTTTTCTTTAAAAAGTCCTCGTTTATGTGTCGGCTTTCCACGTTTGTGTGCTTTGCGTGACATTTTAAATACGCTATGTCTGTAAAAAATACGAAGTGTAACAATTGCTTTCTATGCAAAATTCAGAAACCTCAGGCAATCTGATGCTGTTTTTCAGCAACAAGACGGTCTATATCTTCAAATACGTTCTTTAAACTTTCACCATGATATATCTCATATAATCCAAAGATACATTCAGTCAAACAACATATTCGTTGCGCAGTTCAGCGTTCCGGGATACTATGCATAGTATGACGATTCGGGATGTGGCAGAGAAATTTTCGGTTTCGCACCGGACGGTTGAAGAGTTTCTGGAACTGGGAAAAGTAGAAAAAATCAACGGGAAGAAATTCAACTGGGATGACCAGGCCTTTGCCGATTTTTCTGAATACCTTTCTATTTTTGATCAGCTGGACTCTTATTATTATTACGTTACTATCGAAAACAGCAAAAAACCGGAAAAAGCTGCCGTTTCACTGACATACAAAGTACTCAAAACAGAACTTGCCGTACCACCGAACCCGGGGCCAAAAGAAACGTCCTTTTTGTGTAACTGGCACCGGGCGTACATTGCCTGCATCCACTATCACCCGGAACTGCGGAAACGAAAGCTTACCACCAAGAGTACCAAGCGCTGGTGCGTCTATCACCCAGGCAGACAGTGTTTTAAAAGTCTGAACAACGTTGCAGAAACACCGGGAGAAAAAGATGCCAGCAAGTTCATCAGTATCTGCAGGCAGTTCAACCATCCCTGTGATGCATGGGGCGATGCCCGAGAATCGTCGCAGAACAATTACACCTTCTATGATGACAACGACTGCAGGGCCCGCACCTACCTGTCATTTAAAGAACTGGCAGACGATGTCCCCTGCATATCACTGAAAACCCGGTAACGGGAATCAATCAGTTCAGGGGTTAATCAGTAATTTCAAGATCATCATATTGGGATTCTTCAATGAAATCAGGAACGTCTGTTCCCCACAGTTCATTGGCCAAAACCCACACATGATCCTGACCTTCATACTGTTCATCAATACTTCCGCAACCGCCATCAGCCTTGGGATTTGGAGTTTTTCCTTCATGAACCCAGACTGGTAAACCGCAAATATCACAGCCATACCTATATACCCGAAATCCGATTTCATTTATCAGAAATAACTTTCAGTTCGCTTTTCCAGCCGGCGCATTCAAGAATAAAATCTGCCCCGCTTTCCGTTTTTTCATCATCCTTCAGTTTTTTCCAGTTGGGAACATCCATACACTGATTATCCTGATTCAGAAAACGCACGTTTTTTCCAATGCGGCGACATTCAAAGGTGCAGTTCTTTACAGTAACGACAGAGATAGATTTCCACTGGTTAATATCCAGTTTCCCCTTGAATGAGCTGACTTCATACACGGCATCACCATTACAGTCCATTTCGATATGACCAGAAACATTGGTAATGATGCCGTTCTTCAGTTTTCCGCCAAACTCCAGATTATCCAGGCTGATATCACGAACCTTCAGGTTTTCCGTCTGCCCGTAAATTTCCAGATGAGCCACGAATTTCTGAGGAATACGGAATATGACAAACAGATCACGTTTTGCTGCCAGATCTGTCAGGTCATCGGAATGCCTGATTCTTACATCCATCCGTTTTCTGTTTTCCTCAATTTTTACCTTTACCTGCTGATCCAGATAATTCAACTTGTTGGAAGAAAGAACCACCTCAATTTTCTCGCTGGCAGTCCGCTCAATAATAACTTCGTGGGCAGTACCAAAATGGAACTCCATTTCTTTGGCACATTCCAGATCGTACTGGGTTATGCTCTGATACAGAAATTCCTGGCGGGACATGAGGCTTTTTTCTTCGCTGAGCAATGAATCAAGAGATTCATTGAACAACGCCGAAATGGCAATGATATTGGCAATATCAGGAAGACCGGTGCCGTTTTCCCACTTGGTTATTGCCTGCCGCGAAACATACAGTTTTTCCGCCAGTATCTCCTGACTCATATTCCTTGATTTCCGTAATTCTTTTAATTTATCTGCAAAATTCATTTTCATTCTCCAAGGATGTTTCCCACGTGGCGGGTTTCAAAAAAGGTGTCTTTATTACAAAGAACAACGATACCAGCTACCACAAACAATATACCCGTTTCGATGCATTTTGTATTCTGTGTCATGTTTATCTGCTCCTGCAGAAAGTTCACGATAAAATGAAACAAGCTGCAGGCAAAAATGCTCCGGTTGCTCTTTACATATACCCAGGTAATGACGAATCCCAAAGGCATGGTCCCCACAAAAAAATTGACCATGTACCAGGGGTTCATCTGAAAAATCATCTCCTGATAGGTACCCTGAATGAAAAACAACGGGATATGCCAGGCTCCCCACAGAACTCCAAAAATTACTGATTCAACAAACCAGGAATGATACTGGGCAATGGAATCTTCTGCATACCCACGCCACCCAAGTTCTTCAAAAAGCGCTGTAAGAACGATGAGGAACAGTGTTGGCACTCCGCCGATAGAAAAACTGAAGTCTTCAGCAAAGGCAAACTGATCTGTGCTTTCACCAAACAGGAGCGATACCAGAATCGAAGCAAAGATAACCAGTGTAAAAATGATCATGGCGGCAATCACATTCCAGATGTTTATTCTGAAAAAGCCGAAGATTTTTTCTTCATAGTCATCTTTCAATGCTTTACTGCCCGATTTTTTTACAAAGCAGAATGCCACAACGCAGGGAACGATAAGCCCGAGAAACATGAAAGCCATGGCAACTCCATACCAAGATTCTCCGGGTATGTGGCTGAAAACGGCAGCTGAAATCCAGAATACCCAGGTGCAGACCAGAGTAATGACATAAAACTTTACGGGTTTGAATGTGTACATGGTGAAACCTCTAAAACGTATTTTTTGGAACAAGGCAGACATGATCTGTACCCCGGTTCATGTCTTTAGAATAGTTTCAGGGGGTGTTTTTTAACAGAAACTGTTGTTTACAACGATGTTTTTTTCCGCTACGTATCGTAGCAGGTGGATTTTCAGTACAATTGTAGGACGTTGGCTCTGCCACCTTACCACGAAGCTTCGCTTCGTGCGGCTGCCGTTACTTTTATGAAAGTTATATTGTGAGCGTGGATTTTTCGTTATGGCAAGGCGTCGGAAACCGCAGGACGGTGCATTCCGCACCTTAGCAAGTTTTGCAAAGCAAAACTTGCGGCGTCATAACGTTTCCAACACCCATTTCATCCACAAAGAATTTCATAAAATTAACAGTTGATTTAAAACAAAAATAAGCCTGGCAGCTACCTACTTTCCCACCGCAAGGGCAGTATCATCGGCGTAAGAGAGCTTGACTTCCGTGTTCGGAATGGGAACGGGTATTACCTCTCCACTATGGCCACCA
>JAZLGC010000095.1:0-6395 GCA_045616125.1 Treponemataceae bacterium
ATAGATTAACTATTCGTCTGGTAACAGATGCTACTGGCATCGATGACAAATCTTTCAATGCTGCTGCATGGCGTGGCGTTTTGGCTTATTACGGTGACACATGGGAAAACCAGAAAGGTCGCGGTAAACTGTACGACGTAACTACCTGTCAGACTGCTGATATGTACATTCCAACCCTGAAACAGGCTTCTGATGAAGGTTACGATGTAATCATGGTTACCGGTTTCACTTTTGCTGATGCTCTGGGAGAAGTTGCTCCACTGTATCCAGATCAGAAATACATGATCGTAGACGTTGACTGGGTAGGCCAGCCAAACGTTGTTGAATATGTATATGCTGAAGAACAGGGTTCTTACCTTGTAGGTCTTGCTGCAGCTTATCAGGCTCAGGAAGATGGAATTGAAAATCCAAAATTCGGATTCATCGGTGGTGTACCCGGTGCAACCATTACTAAATTTGAAATGGGTTACATTCAGGGTATCAAAGCTGTATATCCAGATGCACAGATTGTAGATTTCTATGCCAACGACTGGGGTAAACCAGAACTGGCTAAAGCTCAGGCTAAAAACTGGTACGATAGTGGTGTATATGCAATCTTCTCTGCTGCCGGTGGTACTGGTAACGGAACCATCGCACAGGCTAAAGAATATCGCATGGCTGGTAAAAACGTATGGTCAATCGGTGTAGACTCTGACCAGTATGCAGAAGGTGTATATGTTGATGGAAAATCAGCTGTTCTTACTTCAATGGTAAAACGTGTTGAAACTTCAGCTGTACTGACTCTGACCGCAGTTGAAAAGAACACCTTCAAATCAGGTGTTACCAAACTGGATATGAAAGCTGATGGTGTTGACTATGCAGCTACCAACGATGAACTTTCTGCTTCTGTTAAAGCAAAAATCGAAGCTGCAAAAGCTGACGTTATGAGCGGAAAAATCAAAGTTATCGGTACTTACAAAGAAGCTCTGGCAGCAGGTGCTGTTCCAGCAGGTCTTGGTGCTATCGACGACTAATTTCTGTTGATAAAAAACACAGGGAACTGTTATAGGTTCTCTGTGTTTTTTTTTGGAGGAGCTACGTGGCTGACACAGTTTCAGATTCAGTAAAAAACGCAATAGAGATGATTGGCATCACCAAAACATTTCCTGGTGTTGTTGCCAATGATAACGTATCCATACAGGTACGTCAGAATGAAGTACTTGCTCTCTTAGGTGAAAACGGTGCTGGAAAATCAACACTTATGTCGATTTTGTTCGGTGCATATGATCCGGATAGCGGTGAAATCCGCATTAGGGGAGAAAAAGTAGAGATTAAGGATCCCAATGCTGCAACCAGATTGGGAATTGGTATGGTTCATCAGCACTTCAAGCTGGTTCACAATTACACCGTAACAGAAAATATCGTTCTTGGTGTTGAACCTACCGGACGCTTTGGTATGCTTAATCTTAAGACTGCTCAGAAACGTGTTGCTGAACTTTCTGAAAAGTATGGTCTTTCCGTAAGTCCTACTGATAAAATTGAAGATATTACTGTAGGAATGCAGCAGCGCGTAGAAATACTGAAGGTTTTGTACCGCAATGCTGACATCATTATTTTTGATGAGCCAACTGCTGTTCTTACCCCTCAGGAAATTGATGAACTGATGGATATTATCCGCCGTCTGAAGGCAGAAGGAAAAACCATCATCCTGATTACCCATAAACTGAAGGAAATTAAAGCTGTAGCTGACCGCTGTACCGTTCTTCGCCGTGGTAAAGTTATTGATACCGTGGATGTGGCTTCGGTAACTGAAGAGAAACTGGCTGAACTGATGGTTGGTCGTGCCGTTAAGTTTGAAATTGAAAAAGGTCCCTGTAACCCGGGAAAAAACGTTCTATCGGTACAAAACATTTGTGTAAAGAATAGCCGTGGTCAGATGGCTGTCAATAATCTGTCGCTTGATATTCGTGCCGGCGAAATTGTCGGTATTGCAGGTGTTGATGGTAACGGTCAGTCTGAACTGATTTATGGTATTACCGGTCTTTCGCCACTTGAAAGCGGAAAAATCTTCTTAAACGATACTGATATTACCAAAATGTCTATCCGTCAGAGAAATGAACTTGGTATTGGGCACGTTCCGGAAGACCGGCATAAGCATGGTCTTGTAGCAGAATTTTCTGTTGCAGAGAACGTTGCCATCAAGAATTACTATAAAGCACCGTACAGTTCAAAATCCGGCCTTCTTAACATGAATGCCATGTCAGAAACGGGAAATCGTCTTATTGAATCCTTTGATATTCGTGCCGGTGAAATGGCAAAGACAAAAGCCGGCAGTATGTCAGGTGGTAACCAGCAGAAAGTTATCATTGCCCGGGAAATTGAACTGTCTCCTGACTTTATGATCATTGCTCAGCCTACCCGCGGTCTTGATGTTGGTGCCATTGAATACATCAGAAAACGTATCATTGAAGAACGTGATAAGGGAAGGGCAATTCTGCTTGTTTCCTTTGAACTTGATGAAATCATGAATCTTTGTGACCGCATTGCTACCATTTCAAAAGGCTCTATTGTCGGTATATTCAATGCCGGAGAAGTTACAGAACGTGAAATCGGTATTATGATGGCAGGTTCAAAAAAGAAATCTGAAGCTTCCAGTGAGGTTGCAGAATGAAATCAAATACAAATGCTGAAAAAAAACAGAAACGGACATTGACACAGTTGCTGCTTACCTCTGACGGTGCTGTTTCAGTTGTTGTTGTACTTTTAGGATTCCTTTTCGGTACACTGATTATTGCGCTGGTTGGACGTAATCCATTGAATATGTATCGGGCTCTGGTTCAGTCTTTGACTGGTGTGTATTCAAGAAAAGGTGCGTTAACCTGGAATATCCGGTATGTTGGTGAATGGCTTTCCTATTCAGTACCGTATATTCTTTGCGGTCTTTGTATGGCATTTGCTGCCCGTGCAGGACTTTTTAATATCGGTGGTGAAGGTCAGTATGTTATTGGTATGACGGTAGCGCAACTGGTAGCCTTAACTTGTGCACAGATTCCTGGCCTTCACTGGATGTTTGCCATTCTTTGTGCTCTTCTTGCTGGTGCAGTCTGGGGTGGTGTTGTCGGATTCCTTAAGGCCAAATACGAAGTATCTGAAGTTGTTGCAACCATTATGCTTAATTACGTTGCCTTATATTTGTCACGTATTATTACCATGGCAATTCCTGGAACCAATACGTATAAAACTGTTGATTATCCGGCAACAGCGTCCATTAAGTGGAGCCTTCTTGAAAAACTTACCAACGGATCAAACTTAAGTCTGGGAATTTTCTTTGCATTTATTGCCGTTATCCTGTATTGGTTCATCATGGAAAAAACCAATCTTGGTTTTGGCCTTCGTGCAACCGGTTACAACAAAGATGCTGCCCGGTATGCCGGTATTCCTGTTGTTACCAGTATCGTGCTCAGTATGGCTATTTCCGGAGCCTTTGCCGGTCTTGCCGGTGGTTCCGTTGCTCTTGGATCATTCAAATATGGTCGTGTAGTTTCTTCACAGGACAACTACGGTTTTATGGGTATTGCGGTTGCTCTGGTTGGTAATAATACTGCCGGTGGAACACTTCTGGCAGGTCTGCTCTTTGGTTTGCTCCATGCATCACAGCCTTTAATGCAGTCACGGCAGATCCCAAAGGAAATTACCTTTATTATTCAGGGGCTGATTGTTGTATTTATTGCACTTCGAGATGGACTTCGAATTTATCTTAAATGGCGTGAAAAGAATAAGGATATGAAGAAAGTAACCCCACAGGAGGCTGCAAAATGAACTGGTTCGGAATGATTCCTTCTGTATTGATGATTGTTTCTCCTATTCTGATTACTGCCTGTGGTGGCATGATTAGTGAACGCAGTGGTGTAGTTAACATTGCACTGGAAGGTCTTATGGGTATTGGAGCCTTTGCAGCTGCCGCTTTCCATGTAATGAATGAAACTGCTCTTGGTGGGGCAAGTGTTTGGTTTGCGCTTCTTGCTGGTGGTATTGCCGGCATGATTCTTTCTGTTATTCTTGCCTATGCAGCAATTTCATTGAATGCAGATCAGACTGTTGCCGGTACCGGTATTAACCTTTTGACTGATGGTATTACCATTTTTATGGCTCAGATTCTCTTTTCAATGGACCGTACAGAGCCGTTCAAAATGGGTATGAGAACCATGGGAAATTCTGGTATTTATCCAACTGCTATTATTGCCTTGGTTGTTGTTCTTTCATGTTGGTTCGTGCTGTACAAACTGCCTTTTGGTCTTCGTCTTCGTGCCTGCGGTGAGCATCCACAGGCAGCTGCCTCTGTTGGTATTAAAGTTCGGAAGATCCGGTATATTGCAGTTCTTGCTTCCGGGTTCCTTGGTGGCTTGGCTGGCGGTTGTCTGGTTCTTACGGAAACTATCCAGTACACCAGTAATACAATCAATGGTGCAGGGTTTATCGCTCTGGCTGCCGTATCCTTCGGCCGCTGGAAACCACTGGGAGTATCTCTTTCATCACTTCTTTTCGGTACTGCCGTTGCCTTCAGTATCTATGTGGTAAATATTCCATCCCTTAAGGCACTGCTGCCTACGGAAGTATTCAGTATGCTGCCGTATATCATTACTTTGGTAGCTCTGGTTGTATTCAGTGGTAAAAACTATGCTCCACTAGCTTCTGGTAAACCCTACGAAAAAGGTGCCAGCTGACAGCAGGAGTACTATATGTTGACTAAACAGCTTGCATTGAAGCTTTTTGAAGCATTTTCCATTGAACGGTGGAATGACCTGATTCGCCCCTTTGAAATTGTAGAAATGGATAAGGCCGCTGAAAAAATGGTTCTGGCTTATATCATCGGAAAATATGAGGAACAGGACGGTAAGGAACTGGACTGGGACTGGATGATTCATGCAAGTCTGTTTGATCTTTTAAAGAAAATTGCACTTTGTGACATTAAGTCACCAGTGCAGCGTATGATTCGCTCAGAATATCCCGAAGAATACGCAAGACTTAACAACTGGGTATTAGGTCAGTACTATGACCTTCTGCAGGATGAAGAACTGTATGCCCAGTTCTGTGATTATATTCATGGAACTGACAGTGCTCATCTGGAAGGTGAAGAGGCAGAACGGCGTCAGTTGAGCAGTCGTGTACTTCGTGCAGCCCATAAATATTCTGCCATGCGTGAGTTTGAAATGCTCAGTGTGGTTAATGAACCCTACCGTACCCGTAATATTGAAAAGCAGTTAAACGAAGATATTGCTGAATTTCTTGATTTGAAAGGTCTTCAGCTGCTTATTACCCGTCAGCGTCCCTATGAATTTCTCATGGTCATTGAACAGCTTCGATTCCAGACGCGATGGAATCAGACTCCCCGTGTTCCTCATACCTCGGTTCTGGGCCATTCATTTTATGTTGCTATTCTTACCATGCTTCTAGGTCGCCAGCCGGGACTCCGCATGTGTGAAAACAGGCGGTATAATAATTTCTTCAGTGCACTGTTTCATGACTTACCTGAAGCAGTTACCCGTGACATTATCTCCCCGGTAAAACAGGCTACTGATGAACTTCCTTCAATCGTAAAACGCATAGAAGATGAAATTGTCCAAAAGGAACTGATTCCGTTAATGGAACCCTTTTATGCCGATGAGCTCATGTATTTTACCAGCAACGAATTTGACAACCGTATAGTAATTCCTTCTCCAAATGGGGCATCAGTTTCAAGTAAATTCGCCTATACCCTGGAACAGGTTTCTTTTGAAGACTTAAATACTAAATTTAATAATGCTCAGTACTGTCCTGTTGATGGAAAACTGGTTCGTTGTGCAGATCACATTTCGGCTTTCATTGAAGCTGACCGGTCGATTAAATATGGTATTTCATCAAATCATCTCACCGACGGTCGGGATAATATTAAAAAAGCTTATATGAATAAGACGAGTGTTAACGGATTTAATCCCCAAGAGTTTTATTCACAGTTTGACGAAATCCATTAAAAACTGCATCTCAAGTTTCAGTCTGATTTAACCGATAAATAAGTATGAAATTCTGCAGATTTTTTTGTGTAGCAATAATTCTTTTTTGTACTCTTACTACAACTGTTTCTGGCGCAGAAACAAAGAAACATTCAGTACAGAAGGGTGAAACTTTTTATTCTATCAGTAAACAATATACCCTTACAGTAAAAGAACTTCTTGAACTTAATAATCTTGAAGAATCTGCCGTGTTAAAAGTTGGTGATTCTCTTATTGTTGAGAAAGCTGTTGAGTCAAGTGTAAGTACAAAAAAATATGTTGTAGCAAAAGGTGATACCCTTTACAGTATTGCACGTTCAAATAACACTACTGTTGCAGATCTTCAGAAAATAAACGGCTTTGATAATTCATCGGTTCTTAAGGTAG
>JAZLGC010000096.1:0-14823 GCA_045616125.1 Treponemataceae bacterium
CGATAGCACAGGAGGTTCAGTTATGGGTACCATGTTAGATCAGGCAGAATTACGCGGTGAAGCTCGTGGCATGGAAAAGCAGCGCAAACTGGACGAAGCTGAACTGAAAAAACAGGCTTCGAGAATTGCAGAGCTTGAAGCACAACTAAAAGAAGCACAGCTGGCAAAGAAATAAAACCCGGGTTTGCCAGATTAAAGGCGATAAAGAAGGAGGTTCAGTTATGGGTACCATGTTAGACCAGGCAGAATTACGCGGTGAAGCCCGCGGTGAAAAACGCGGTATGGAAAAACAGCGCAAACTGGACGAAGCTGAACTGAAAAAACAGGCTTCGAGAATTGCAGAGCTTGAAGCACAACTAAAAGAAGCACAGCTGGCAAAGAAATAAAAAGCATTGATAGCAAGAAATACCTGTTTTACAGCAAAAAAATTGCCAGTTATAGGTATTTTCAATCATTGTCACCCTGAACTGGCCAATGAGAAATGAGATTTCTTTGAAATTACATATAAACTGGTTGCGACCGTTGATGTTTCCAGCCGCTTATATGTAATGTTCCGCGAATTTGCAGCGTTTTAGAAACGGGATTACATATAAATCAGCCATTTGCGGACTAAAACTATGTAATCCGCGGCCATGGTTGCAGGGAAATTACATATAAACTGCCGGCAAAAGCTGAATAGATAGCAGGTTTATATGTAATCGTGGGGAAATATCGGATCAGCATTCATCTTATTTTTCTGTATTGTTCAACGATTTCGTGAGCTACGTTATCCATGTCCGGATAAACGAAGTCTTCTGTAATATTGAACCGACCCAATTCTTTGATGATATCTTCTTTTTTACCTGGAGGTATCAAAGCTACCTGCTGCACCTCATCTTTATCTTTGTAAAACAGCCGGTGCAGGTCAAAAGGATCCGTATCAAATATTGAAATCTCATTTGCACCAGAATAGGGCGTTACTTTTTCAAACTTTAATTCCCAAGTATTCCCCTCTTCAAAGCATTTCTTCCATTTTGGTTGTTTCATAAGATAATTAAACGTCAAATCTTTATCGCGCAGAATCAGTTTTGTCAGTTCTAAAGTTTTATCTTCAGATTCCGCAATTTCAGAAACCCTATTTGCATTTATCATTATGAACGCTCCCTGCTGATTTTTTATGCGGGGATTATTCTGAGGAGCCCTGACAATTTTTGAGCAACGTATAATCTCTGATAACGGAATATATCGTTCATCACGCATATAGTTGTTATCCTTTTTCCATTCCATACCCAGCTTCCATAAAGAAAATGTTTTTCCCATGAATGCAGTACTTGCCATAACACTTACAGAAGAACTCCGTAATGATTTCAAATCGTCGTCTGAATCATCGTCATATGCTGCCAGATCCCGGAATATAACCACTTCTCCCCAGTGAGCCATTTCCTGCTCTCTGTTTACACAGAATTTCTTCATGGGAGAACATGCAAAATAGAGGGACGCCAAAGGATTTTCAGAAATATCAAGAGCCCGTGTACTTAGTCCAAAATGCTGCATCAGAACAAGCCGAGCCATATCATTCGGGCAGGAATCAACTTCAGATGGAAAATGACGTCTGAAAGCTTCCAGTATTTTATTTTCATTGGCTAGGTTGTTGCGGAAAACACCAGGATTAATCAAATAATTGGCATTTCCCTGCCCACGGTAAAAAACGGGATTTTCATAAGTAGATTCCAAAGATTGAATGAATTCCAGATATTCACCGACAGAGGTTACAACTGTTGGCTTAACCACCAAATCATCTGATACTTTTCTTTTCCGCTCAACTACTGTTTTGTTTTCATTTTTGTCAAAAGAACCATAGCCTTTAAGTTTTACCGCATTGGAAAACAGAACTGCATCATTCATAGATAACCTTGTACCCATGCTCAACGGCAAAACGTTCTAGTTCTGAATCCTTTTTGCAGACAAATGTAAGATACTCAGGGCAATCTTCAAATGGGTTGTCACAAATCCACGCAGTAGTTGCATTGCAGATAACAGTTCGCAATGCAGTGCAATTCTTGAAAGCTTCTTTTGCAATAACGATTTTTTCAGCAGGAGGTAATTCTACTGCGGTTAAGGATTCGCAATTACAGAAGGCCTCTTCAGCAATGTAACATTCACTTATTGGTTCCGATGCTGAGCCATCACATAAAAGACTACCTAAAGATTCACAGTCTGAAAAAGCATAAGCGCCAATTTTTTCAAGGCTCTTATACAAAACCTTTTCCACCCACACCGCATGACTGAAGGCATAATCATCAATCTCAGAAACTGCATCAGGTACAGTATGAACCTTTTCGTTGGTTTCAATATAGTATGTCAGAGTTTTTCCATTACAGATAGGATTATTCATATAGATTCTCACTTTGTGTTTTTTCTTGCTGTAGCAAGCAGCAGTACTGCCCATTACGGCTTGACGCCTGCATGTGCCGTACTGCTGCTAATCTTGCCTGTTACTTGGAAGGGGAACAGACAATACGGAAGCCCAGGTTGTTGTCCCTGTAACTAGGTCCAGCTAAGTCGCTGCTATCCACAGCACAACTCCAACTTTTTTCATCATAACTGCCACCACACATATAACGTTTGTTGCTATCATTTAAATCCCAACACCATTCCCAAACATTTCCTGACATATCGTACAAACCATAGCCGTTAGCCTTTTTCTGTGCTACAGGGTGTGTTTTACGGTCACTGTTATCATTATACCAGCCTACTTCATCAAGATTATCACTTCCTGAATAGCCCTTAAATTCAAAGTAATCATGACCTCCGTCCATTAGAACGGTAAAATCCTGACCACCTTTTGCTGCATATTCCCATTCTTCATTTGTCGGTAAACGGAAACCATTTGCATTGGCATTCTGGGTTATATTACCTTTAATTGATTTACCGTTATGCGGTATATAGGCCCACGTACTTACATCAGTACTTCCATTTAGTGAATAGACAGGTTCTTTTCCAGCGATTATGCTGAGTTCGTTACAGAAATAGATGGCATCGTACCAACTCACTCTTTCTACAGGTCTTTCATCACCCACATAATAGCTTGGGTTCTCATTCATAACTGCCTCATAAAAAAACTGTGTTACTTCTGTTTCACTCATTGAGTATTGCTGGTCTGGAATATCAACAAATTTGCATTCTTGTAATGCAAAAAATCCTGCAGTCTTTCTGAAATTATCTCCTTTTACATCCCCCTTTAAATTAGTACCATGGAAAACTGCATTTTCCAGTAATAGCGTAACTTCCGGGAGATTCTTTATGAAAGTACGACCACCATTATCGTCATCTAGATTATATTTACCATATTCAAGATACAACGATACAGGATTAATAAACGCCTTACCATTTTCGATAAGATCCATAACATCGGGAGTTACGCCATCAAAAGTTATTGCTTTCTCTGCACCCAATAAAAACCGTTTACCTTTTACAACTTCTTTTCCCGACTCATCAATAATATTAAACTTATAATCATAAAGCGTACTCCTCCAACCTTCGTTGGTATCATCAGCATCAAATGCATTATAAAATACCCTATGAGTATTGCGATATATATCTTTCCACTCATAAACATAAATTAAAGCCCCATCCATATTATAAGCAGAATTATTATTTGAACTTACGGAATAACAAGGCCAATAATACGGATGTGGCAGATCTGAGGACCAATCATCTTTATATGCGGTTTCATATCCCTCTTTGATTATGCCAATTGTTTTGTTATATCTATCCCCATTCTGGAATTTTACAGAAGCAGAATAACTGGCTGTTTTTGTAGAATAGTTCAATTCTCCCTGAACAAGATTCCCAATAATAAGTTCATATTTAGATATTGAACTTCCATATTTTTCTGCATCAATGAGAAGTTTTTTCCATTCATCATGTATAGAAAAAACATTAAATTTCCCTTTTCCGGGATTTCCACTACTAATTGCAGAACTTAATTCAATATAACCATCATAAGCTTCCTGTTTTACCGACGGTTCATCATCAGTTGCAAGAGCATCATAATAAGCCCCTAATGCATAACACCATTTCTTTTGTGATTCATACTGTTTTGCTTGAGCCAAATACTTTTCGTATTCTGCACTTTGTGCAAAAAGTGAATACGTCAGCAAAAGGGACATCAAAGAAACCAATACCTTTTTCATCATCTTTCTGTTCATAAATGAACCTCCTATGCTTTTCCAAGTCTAAAATAAAACTTGCTCACAATAACAATTATCGTATTAACTAATACTATCCGCAAGTTTATATTTATAATTTCTTGCTTAAGATTATGGATATGACCTCGGATGAGATTAAAAAACGGTTGTCTGACAACATAAAAATTGAGAGGAAAAAGAAGAATTTTACTCAGGAAGCGCTGGCTGAAAAGGCGCAGCTTTCTACGCAGATGATAAATGATATAGAGGGCTGCCGGCGGTGGCCCAGTGACAACACAATCTCAAAAATCGCCACAGCTTTGGACATCGATGTTGAATCCCTTTTCATCAACAAAAGCACCAGTGGCAATCCTTCAGACTTTCCCTATTCCGACCTGAAAAAAGTCCTTATCGAGGCAATTGACTCATTTTTCGGATAATCACCGGCTATTGATACAAAATATGCTATACTACCCTCACTTTAGAATAGCAAGGAGTTTCAGTAACGCTATGTTTGAAGAAGTTTTTAACAACGCACTTCCCTTAGGATTCGGGATGATGCGTCTTCCTTCTGTTGCCGGCAGTGACGACATTGACATTGAACTGACAAAAAAGCTGGTAGACACTTTTATTGAAAACGGATTCACCTATTTTGATACTGCCTGGATGTACTGTGGATTCAAGAGCGAAAACGCTGTAAAAGAAGTATTGGTTAACCGCTATCCCAGAGATGCTTTCACCCTGGCAACAAAACTGCATTCCGGTTTCATCAAGGAAAAAGAAGACTGTGACAAGGTGTTCAACGCCCAGAGAGAAAAAACCGGTGTTGATTATTTTGACTACTATCTGATTCACGATATCAACGTTCACAGCATTGAAGTATATGACCGTCTTGATGTCTACAGCTGGATTAAGGACAAGAAAGCAAAAGGGCTTGCAAAACACATCGGGTTCTCGTTCCACGATACTCCGGAACTGCTGGATAAAGTACTGACAGAACACCCTGAATTTGAGTTCGTGCAGCTACAGATCAACTACCTTGACTACGAAAGCCCTGCCGTTCAGTCCAGAAAGTGTTATGAAGTTGCAGAAAAACACAATAAACCGGTTATCGTTATGGAACCGGTAAAAGGTGGCACCCTGATTAACATCGGTCCTGAAGCAGAAGCCATTTACAAAAAGCTTAATCCGGAAGCCAGTGTTGCTTCTTACGCAATCCGTTTTGCCAAGAGCCACAAAAATGTGCGGATGGTACTTTCCGGCATGAACTCTGAAGCGCAGGTTGCGGACAACACCAGCTTCATGAAGGAATTCAAACCGCTGACAGAAGAAGAACGGAACGCTGTTAATCAGGTACGTGCCATTCTGGCAAGCAGTTCATCAATTCCCTGTACCGGCTGTTCCTACTGTACCGACGGTTGCCCCAGCAAAATCGCCATTCCAAAATACTTTGCCCTGTACAACGCTGATGTAAAGGAAGACCCGGAAGGAAAACGGGGCTGGACTCCACAGCGTGAATACTACGACAACGTAGCAAAGAACTTTGGTAAAGCCAGCGACTGTATCGGCTGTGGTCAGTGTGAAGGTATCTGCCCCCAGCACCTGCCGGTCATCAAACATCTGGAAACAGTAAAAGCACGCTTTGAATAAGCGCTGATTTTTCTAAAGATGGGGTATACTGGCAGTATGACCAGAAAACGTATCTGTACCACTGCCGGTACTACCCTACTTTCACTTTTATTGCTGGTGCTGCTTGCCGGCTGTACTTCTTCCGGAGCAGTCGGAAACGATAACACCGACAGCAGCCCCGCACCAGAATCTTCTTTCAATCAATCACCAGTAGGCCTTCACGTAGAAGGCACTTTCCTGAAAAAAGCAGACGGCACCCCGTTTATCATGCGGGGAGTAAACCACGCCCACTCCTGGTACCGGGAATACGATATGGTTGCCCTTGATGCCATTGCGGCCATGGGGGCCAACACAGTGCGCCTGGTACTGTCTGATGGATCGCGTTGGGAAAAGGATTCAGCAGAAACGGTGACTGAGCTGATTGCGCAGTGCCGAAGCCGGGGACTGACCGCTGTTCTTGAAGTACACGATGCCACCGGTTCCAACGATACTGAAGACCTGCTGGATGCCGCCCGCTACTGGTGTGACCTGGCGCCGGTACTGGCCGGTACGGAAGATGACGTGATTCTGAACATTGCCAATGAATGGTACGGCAGCTGGAGCGGAAAACGCTGGCGAGACGGGTACGTTGAAGCCATCGGGATGATCCGGGAGGCCGGCATCAGAAACTGCATCATGGTGGATACCGCCGGCTGGGGACAGTACGGAAAAGCCGTCCGGGACTACGGAAAGGCAGTTTTTGACGCAGACCCGGAGCGAAACACCCTCTTTTCAATCCATATGTACGGCATGTCCGGACGGTGGGAATGGCTTATCCGGTACAATCTGAACGGTGTTACCCGGCAGAACCTGTGCGCCTGCGTCGGAGAATTCGGCTGGACCCACTCTGACGGCAACGTAAAGGAAGACTACCTGATGGAATACTGTCATGAACAGGGTATCGGGTGGCTGGCATGGAGCTGGAAAGGCAATTCCGGCGGCGTAGAGTATCTGGATCTGGCAGAGACCTGGGATGGCAGCGTTCTGTCAGACTGGGGAACCACAGTAATTTACGGCCCCTACGGATTACAGCAGTAAACTGTAAAAATCTACCGGCGTACTGGGTACTGAAAAAAACACTCGATATCGTCGCTATTGATGAAGCCCGGCAAAGAAACTATCGTTCCGGGCTTCAACAATTTTTTCCAGTACCCATTCCGCCTCTCGATTTTTACAATCAACTCAGAGAAAAACAGACCAAAATTACTTAGCAGTAACAAACAAAACTATTGCATTGGGAAAAACTTTATAAATACTGCAGAGAGTTTATTGACACTAAAGTTTGCTGGTGATAGGATGCCCATATGACATCACCTATGGCAGCTGATTCTGTATTACAAAAAGTTCTTTCCTCCTTTGAACGCTATTACACGGTACAAACCGGCTCTGCATCTGTTCCTTTTGATGCTGAAGCCGAGTTTCATTCCCACGGAGAGCAGTACGTGCTGGTCCGTGCGGCAAAAGTAGCTGACATAGATTCCAACGATTATGCCTTCTTCAAAAAAATAGATACCCTGACATCATCCTTACTTTCAGAATACGTACAGGCTGCCTGGGAGGCAGGTCTTACCCGGGTTACGCCCTACAACGGCCACCGTAATTCCGACATCACCCTGGTTATTCTGGCTGACCATATTGATAAAGACACCATCAGGGATATCAAAAAAACACGACTCTATAAATCCTATAAATTCAGCCTGTGGGGCTGGAGCAATTTACGACTGAGTGTCAAAGACCTTTCTTCGGGAGCGGTATATCACAACCGCTCCGGTGAAAACCTGAAGAAAGTTCTTGCACATATAAGCTGAAAATCCTGAGGAGGATAGTAAAAAAAATGACTGCATTATTAATTGTACTTGCTGCAGTTGCTCTGCTTTTCTGTGGATACGTCTTTTACGGTTCATGGCTTGCAAAGCAGTGGGGAGTAGACCCCACACGGACCACCCCGGCAAAAACCATGCCCGACGGTGTAGACTATGTTGAAGCAAAACCTGCTGTTCTGATGGGACACCACTTCTCATCAATCGCCGGTGCCGGCCCTATTAACGGCCCTATTCAGGCTGCCGTATTCGGTTGGGTTCCCGTATTCCTGTGGTGTGTTATCGGCGGTATTTTCTTTGGCGGACTGCAGGACTTTGGTTCTCTGTTTGCTTCGCTGCGCCATGATGGTAAGACCATTGGTGAAATCATTCAGTCATCAATGGGAAAAAGATCTAAAAAGCTGTTCATTATTTTTGCACTCCTCGTTCTTATTCTTGTAATTGCCTCTTTTGTTAACGTTGTTGCCGGAACCTTCTTCTCATCGGCACAGGATCTGGCCAATGCCGGTACTGCATTCGGCTTTACCAACAATCCTACCAACAACCAGACAACCGCCATGGTTTCTGTTCTGTTTATCCTGCTGGCTGTTCTCTACGGTGTTCTCACCAACAGATGCGGCATGAAAGTACTTCCCGCTACCATCATCGGTGTTGTGGGTGTTGTACTCATTACCGTACTGGGATTAAACGTAGGTCTGGTTATGGGAAGAACCGGCTGGATCATTTTCGTAGCCCTGTACATTGCCGTTGCATCCCTTATTCCGGTTTGGATCATGCTGCAGCCCCGTGACTATCTGTCATCGTTCCTGCTGTACGCCATGATGCTCATTGCCGTTGTTGGTGTTGTCATTACCGCATTCAGCGGTAGCGTTACCTTTACCATGCCTGCATTTACCGGCTGGAAAATCAATGGTAACTACCTGTTCCCTACCCTGTTTATCACCGTTGCCTGTGGTGCCTGTTCAGGTTTCCACTCACTGATTGCATCAGGTACCACGTCAAAACAGCTTGATACCGAAGCAAATGCAAAAATCATCAGTTACGGTTCAATGCTGATTGAATCTGCTCTGGGTGTTATTTCTCTGGTTGCTGTTGGTGTTGTATGGGCTAACTGGAAATCAGGTAAATACGGTTCTCCATCGGCTGCCTTTGGTGCCGGTATTGCAACCATGTTTGCTGCAGAAGGAAGCGGACTGTACAACGTTATCTCTGCCCTGCTGACTCTTGCAGTATCGGTATTCGCCCTGACTTCTCTTGATACCGCAACCCGTCTGAGCCGCTTTATGTTCTCTGAACTGTTCCTGAAAGAAGGAGAAGAAAGCTGGAAGGACGCCACCGGTGTACGCAAGGTTCTTGCAAACCCACTGTTCGGTACTGCTTCGATGGTACTCATCGGTTCTACCCTGGGATTCCTGCAGCTGTCTGCAATCTGGGGTCTGTTTGGTGCCGCAAACCAGCTGCTGGGTGGTATTGCACTGCTGGCTGTTGCTGCATGGCTGGGTGAAGTTGGAGAGAACAACAAGATGTTCTTCTTCGCTATGGCATTCATGCTTGCTGTTACCATTACCAGCCTGATTCTGACTGTTGTCGGAAAAGTAAAGGCTATGGTTGCCGATGCAGAAGGTGCATTCTTCTGGGGTAACTGGTTCCAGCTGTGTTTTGCAACTGCCATGGTTGTCCTGGCTGTTATTCTGGTAATTGAAGGTATTCAGACCTTCGTAAAACAGACTAAGAAAGCAAAATAAGCCTACATTCCGATAAGATTCTTGATGTACCCTACACTCTGAACGTATTCTTCGTCGGAGTGCAGGTGCTCAATAATCATGGGCATTGCCGGGTTCTGCCGGGATGCCAGCTCTGCAAACAGTTCAATATTCAGACTGCCCTGGCCGCAGGCACATTCTTCCAGCTGAAACGTGTATTCTTCTTTCAGGCGGATATCCTTTAAGTGACAGCTGACAATCTGCCCGTCCAGTTTTGCAAAACATTCCTTCAAAAATTCATCATTAAAGAAGTACCGCCGTGGATCGGTAATCATGTTGACCACATCCAGGTGGGCGGCAAAACTGCTGCGGTTTACGTCATGAATCAGCTGCACGTATTCATCGGGGCCGGACGGGTACATCCAGGGCATGGACTCAATAGAGTACTTTGCCGTTTTTGGCTGGGCCCGGTCGATGATTTCCTGCACCATTTCTACGGTCATGTTCCAGGCTTCACGGCTGAAGTTTTCCCGATAGCCGCCATCCCAGCGGGGCCCATAGGGCGTACCTGCCACATTGACGCAGCAGCGGGCACCAATGGCATCTGCCATTTTCAGCTGTTCTACGGCGTAGGTTATCCACTTTGAACGTTCTGCAGGATCTGCTGCCAGCGTATTCCGCCAGACGCCAACTTCTGCAATGACAAGTCCCGCGTCCTCAGCTGCCTTTTTGTAGGCCATATAGGTTTCTTCACCGGCGGTATAATCCACCGGAAAGTTTACCGCCTGTAACCCCAGCGCCACATGTTTTTTCGCCCACTCTTCCGGTGAACGGTGTTCCAGTGATGATGAAATGCCTAAATACATGCTGCACCTGACCTGTTAAAACGTACGCCGGTGGACAACAGTCGGATCCATGTGATTCAGATCAGCAACCCCAGTGCGTGCCATAACACCTGCCAGTTCGGCGGTCATTTCGTTAATCCGGTTGCTGACGGCTTCAGGACCATCCTTTAGAAGGGGCATCAGATGGCGGCCTACGGAAACACCGGCGGCTCCCAAGGCCAAAGCTTTATAGCAGTCCATGCCGCTCTGGAATCCGCAGTCTACAAATACAGGAATTTCACCGGACACAGCAGAAAGAATATCAGGCAGGATAAAAAGCGGCGGCACTGAATAAGCCATCATGTTGTGGTGATGTGAAATTACAATGCCTTTGCATCCTGCCTTAAGACATTTTTCGGCATCGCTGGTACTCTGTACGCCTTTTACAATAAACGGAACGTTGGCGGCCTGCACAAACTCCGTCAGTTCTGCGGTAGATTTTGCCTTCATGGGGAGGCCCAGTACGTTGTCGTATCCGCCGCCAGCATTAAAGGAGTGATCAATATCCATGCCCACGGCAAAACAGCCGGTTTTTACGGCGTGCTCGATTTTTCTGAACACTTCACGGTTGTCTTCGTGAGGTTTGATGACTTTGACGGTAGCAGCGCCCGTGGCCACAATGGCTTCAAGTTCTGCATCGTCACCCATGCCCACCCAGTGCAGGGCGTTGGAACGCTTAGCTGCCTGAGCGTATACCACCATGCCGTTTTCTGCCGTGTTTCCCAGATGGGAAAGGGCTGCGGTCATAATAGGGGTATCAAAGGTTTTCCCGAACAACTGAAACGAGGTAGAAGGAATGGTGCTATCAAGATATCGGGTTTCCAAAAGAAGGGAATCTAAAAAGTCCCGGGTAATACTGTCTGAATTTGCTGAATATTCCATAGTCATAGTGTACGGCAAGTATGATAAATGCACATCATTTTTGTGATGGTGCAGCATACTGTTTTCTTACGGCCAGTACGCACAGAACCAGAACAATCGGGAAGCCGATGCCTGCAAGAACTCCTGCCTGAAGATTGTCTCCGGAGCGCTGGGAAACGGTTCCTACAATGGCAGGGCCTGTTGCACCGCCTAAATCACCGGCAAGAGCAAGCAGGGCAAACATGGCAGTTCCGCCCTTGGGCAGGATTTTTGCCGAGATACTGATGGAACCTGGCCACATGATGCCAACTGAAAATCCGCAGAGGGCACAGCCGATTAATCCCATAACCGGCATATGGGCAAAGGCGGCAAGCAGATAGCAGCACAGGCACAGAATGCCGGAAGCTGCCATAAAACCTGCCAGGTCTACTTTTTCGCCGAATTTGCCGTAGAGCACGCGGCTGATTCCCATGCAGAGGGCAAAGCCGCAGGGTCCTGCCAGATCGCCCACAGTTTTTGATACGTGCAGCGCCGATTCTGCAAAGGCTGATGCCCACTGAGCCATGGAAAGTTCTGAGGCACCGGCGCAGACCATAAGGATGGTAAAAATCCAGAACAGGCGGTTTTTGAACAGCTGCCCCATGGTCATGCTTTCTCCGTCTTCCACCAGTTTTTCTATGGGGCAGGTGGCAAAATTAAAGATGTTGTACAGGGGAACAAGGGCCCAGATAACGGCCAGCAGTTTCCAGTGGGTAATTCCGAACACCTTGAAGAACAGGGTTGATCCCAGAATGACACCCAGAGAGCCCCAGCAGTAAAAGGAGTGCAGCAGACTCATGGCGCCTTCTTTGTTTTCAAAGGGACAGGCTTCGATGATAGGGCTGGCAAGGACTTCCGTAAGGCCGCTACCAATGGCGTAAATAATTACGCTGAGGATGATGCCGGCATAGGGATTTCCCATCATATCCGGAAGGAATGCCAGACAGATAAGACCGGCTCCAGAACAGATCTGGGATGCCAGAATGCAGGGCCGGTAGCCGATTCTGTCGGCAATTCTGGCGCAGAACAGATCAACAATCAGCTGGGTAAAGAAGAAGGTTGTAGAAATAAGGGCAAGGCTTGAAAGAGTAATGTGGTAATCGGTCTGAAAAGTCAGAAAAAGCAGTGGTGCATAATTTGCACAGATTGCCTGGGTTACAAAACTCAGGTAACAGGCCAGGACCGTACGGCCATAGTTCTTATTATTCATGAGAAAGACTCCGTTTTTTATGTATTACTGCTATTGTACGACATATTTGGCAATTGACACATATATATACTGCATATATATTTTTGATATGACACTTAATCCCTCGAAAAAACTTGTTTCCATTTACTTTGAAGAACTGCAGTACATGGCTTTTCAGCATCTGGCCGAAAAGCAGCACCGTAAAACAGCAGATCTGATACGTGAAGCTATGGATACGTATTTGAAGAACCAGAAGAAAAATGATTCATTTGATGACTGGAAGCCTTTCTCTGTAGGAAGCTTAAAACCCGGTGCAAAAGACTGGATTGCAAAAGACTATCAGGATGAATTACTGGATGAATCCTGTGACAGCAACTGGTAGGAAATATCATGACAGGAATAGATACGACATTCTTACTTGATCTTGAAATCAGTGAATCACCGCGCCATGCAGCTGCGGTAGAACTCTTTAACCAGTGGAGACAGGAAAATAACTCATATCTGGTAATTTACAGCAATGTCTTTAACGAGTTTCTGCATGTAATAACTGATGCAAGACGGTTTACCAACCCGGTACCTATGGAACAGGCCATTGAAAAATGCTGGTACTGGATAGATCACGCTCGGGTTAAGGTAGTATATACCGATGACAATGCTCTGAAACGCCAGCTTTTGTGGATGTCCATGTACAAACTGGGGCGCAAACGAATCAGTGATACCACCATGGCGGCAGTCTACGCTCAGGCCGGAGTATCCCGAATCATAACAGCCAACCCGTCAGATTTTGAAATTCTGAATACATTTGAGGTGATTTCGTATTAACGAAGAATTTATGTATTGTCACTGCATTTTTTCGTCGGAAAAAGTGTTGAGTTGATACACTTTTTCGCCTATATTTACTATATGCAGAGAAAACTCATCACCAGCCTACGACAATGGAAAGACGCACCGGATAGAAAACCGCTTATTTTATGGGGAGCGCGGCAGGTTGGAAAAACCTGGCTTATGAAGGAATTCGGAGAATCCTGCTTTACAAACTACGTATATATTTCTTTTTACAACAACAGGAAAACTGCCGCGTTGTTTGAATCTGACTATGATACCCGGCGGATTATTCAAGCCTTGGAAGTTCAAGAGCACTGTTCCATTGAGCCACATACTACACTGATTATATTTGATGAAGTACAGAATGCCCCCAAGGTATTGGAATCTCTAAAATACTTCTGTGAAGAAAGTCCTGAATACGCGGTAATAGCAGCCGGCTCATTATTAGGAGTCAGTATTCATGAGGGCGTGTCATTTCCAGCAGGAAAAGTGAATGAACTTCATCTGTATCCCATGGATTTTGAAGAATTTCTGCTGGCAAATAATGAACCGGTACTGGCTGAACTGTGCAAAGAGTATGCTGATCCGTTACTCTCCGATTTTCGTGAATCATACATAGAGCAGCTGAAAAACTATTACTTTACCGGCGGCATGCCGGAATGTGTAAAAGCATTCTGCCAGAATCACGATTATGATCAGGTACGTGAAATACAGAATTCCATTATCAGCCAGTATGAAGGCGATTTTGGAAAACACGTGCAGGCTAAGGAACTGCCAAGGCTTCGAATGGTTTGGAATGCTTTACCAATGCAGCTTGCCAAAGAAAATAAAAAATTCTTTTTTGGCCAAATAAAGAAAGGGGCACGCCAGAAAGATTTTGAAATTGCCATTCAATGGCTTTCTGATGCAGGATTGATACACAAGGTCCATAAAGTATCAAAACCAGCCATACCATTAAAATCATACATTGACTTCTCGTCCTTCAAAATTTTCATGTGTGATATAGGTCTTCTTGCTGCCATGTCTGAGTTGGACGCAGAAAGCATTCTGGAAGGAAACTCGATTTTTACCGAATTTAAGGGAGCTTTGACAGAGCAATATGTTCTGCAGCAACTGATTTCCTGCACCACCTATACGCCGTATTATTACTCAGGTGAAAAATCCACCTATGAAACTGATTTTCTGACTCAAAAAGGAAAAAATGTTATTCCCATTGAAGTTAAGGCAGAAGAAAACCTGAAATCAAAAAGCCTGAAGGTATATTGCGATAAATTCAAGCCGAAACTGGCCATACGAACGTCTATGGCAAATTATAGAAATCAGGAATGGATGATGAATATCCCGCTGTGGTCTATTCACGGAGTATAAAAGGAACGAGGGGGAGATCAGGAAATAGGAGATTAGTGAATTGAGATAAAATGGATGGCTATGTCCGTAAAAAGTGTTGCTTATAGTCACCCTGAACTAGTTTCAGGGTCTCATCATGATTCCACAAATCTACCGGATTGCCAGTACATGCAAAACCGCTGTGAATGACGTTACAACTGTTGAGTTTTGCGTTAGCAAAACTCAGTAAGGTTGTGTTGCATTGCAACACAACCGACCGTCGCTATTGGTGAATCCGGTTTTGACGGAAGGAAAACATGTTCTTGCAAAGAAGACAGA
>JAZLGC010000097.1:0-12365 GCA_045616125.1 Treponemataceae bacterium
CATTCTGGATTTGCCTACTGCAGGTGCGATTTTTCGTGGCTACAAGGCGACGAAGGTTTCCGGAACGGAGGCGTACTGACGTACGTTGTAGTGACGGAAACCTGAGGCAACGCAGTAGACGCGGAAAAGCGCGCCTGCAGCTAGCGGATAAGCATGGCATCCCCATAACTAAAGAACCGATATTTTTCCTCTACGGCTGCCATGTAGGCGTTCATGATGTTCTTCTGCCCCGCAAAGGCGCTGACCAGCATCATGAGAGTTGATTCCGGCGTGTGGAAGTTGGTAAAAAGCCGTTCTACACATTTAAACTGGTAGCCGGGATAGATGAAAATGCGGGTACTGCCGGCACCGGCTTTCAGATAGCCGCCTTCTTCCACAGTGCCGCCTACCCAGGCAGATTCCAGAGTACGGACGCTGGTAGTTCCTACCGCCATGACAGTCTTGCCGCTTTTTTTGGCTTCCATGACCTTGCGGGCCGTTTCTTCGCTGACGGTATAAAACTCTTCATGCATTTTATGGTCCGTAACGTTTTCTGCGCGAACCGGCAGGAACGTTCCCAAACCTACATGAAGCGTTACATAGGCAATTTCAACGCCTTTATCAGCAAGTTTCTTCATCATTTCTTCAGTAAAGTGGAGGCCTGCTGTCGGACAGGCAGCAGATCCGGTTTCTTTGGCATACACGTTCTGATACCGTTCTGAGTCTTCTTCCGTATCACCACGCTTAATGTAGGGTGGCAGCGGAATATGACCGTTTACTTCAAACCAGTCTTCGGTAATGACGCGGTCAAAGTGCACCGTACGGAACTCGGTTCCCATATCGGCCGGGTTATCCACAATGGTACCCAGAGTGCCGTCGGTAAAGGAGTACACTTTTCCCGGTTTCTGCCGTTTGGCGTTCTTTACCATGGCTTTCCAGACCGTTCCATCTGCTGCTCCGGGAGCCCCGCACTGGTCACCCACCAGCTGCTGCAGAAAGAGGAATTCGGCTTCACGGCCCGTATCAGTGGTATGGCCGTAACAGCGGCTCCGGCGTACGCGGCTGTTGTTGAAAATCATCAGAGTATTGGCCGGAATCAGGTCTGCAAGGTCTTCCATCCGGCAATGGGTAACGGTGGCATCCCCGTCTGTGCCGTTGACAGTAAAACTGTTCCGGTCAAGAACCATCAGTTTATCCTGGCCGCGGATGCCGCTGGGATGCTGGGCAATAAGCTCTGCCGGAAGGTCAAAATAAAAGTCTTTGGTCTGCATCATTTTTCTTGTACTCCAATCCCAAGTGCTGGTACGCTTTTTCCGTTACCATGCGTCCCCGGGGGGTACGCTGAATTAAACCGCACTGGATCAAATAAGGTTCGTAGTAATCTTCCAGAGTATCAATGGATTCCCCGATGGAAATAGCCAGGGTTTCAGCCCCAACCGGGCCGCCTCCATAGTTCTGGATGATAGAAAGTAATATTTCCCGGTCATATTTTTCAAGTCCCAGGCTGTCAATTTCCAGTTTTTCAAGGCCTATCTGCACAATCCGGAGCGTTATACGTTCACTGCCGGCAACCTGAGCAAAATCCCGCATGCGGCGGAGAATACGGTTGGCAACACGGGGCGTTCCCCGGCTGCAGCTGGCCATAAGCAGTGCTGCGTCATCGTCTACAGCCACATCAAGAATGCCGGCAGACCGTTTGATAATGTCAGCCAGTTCTTCTCTGGTATAAAAACTGAAACGCTGCACAATACCAAAACGGCTGATTAACGGGCTTGATACCATACCGGCCTTGGTAGTGGCCCCTACCAGTGTAAACTTGGGAATAGGAATACGGACCGTACGGGCGGCTGCCCCCTGACCGATAATCCAGTCCAGTTCATAATCTTCCATGGCAATATAGAGCATTTCTTCAATGGCCGGTTTTAAGCGGTGAATTTCGTCAATAAAGAATACGGTACGTTCCGTAATGGTACTGAGGATACCTGCCAGATCTTTTGGTTTATCAAGAGCCGGAGCACTGGTAACCTTAAAATCAACCCCCAGTTCCCGTGCAGTAATCTGAGCCAGTGTGGTTTTTCCTAACCCCGGCGGACCGATAAGAAACAGGTGGTCCATGCTTTCGCCGCGGTTACGGGCAGCTTCTATGAAAACGGCCAGATTGTCCTTTACTTTTGTCTGTCCCTGAAAATCAGAGAGCATCTGGGGACGGAGCGTACTGTCGTTATCACCTGTGTATACTTCATCGGCACGCACAATCGACATATCACCAGCCATGCCGTATCCGCTTTCATCTTTCATCCAATAATCCCCATCATACACTCATTTCCACAATACAAAGGCGGAACAGTTCACCCTCAATCTGGCTTTCGGTTTTACCGGTTTCCATCAGCTGGGCCGCTACCCGCTCCACTACTTCTTCACACCGGCGCCGGTCGTATCCCATTTCAACCAGGGCGACAATGACATCGTTCCACTTGGACACCTTTTCGGCTTTCTTACCACCACGGCCTGCATCATCAATAAGGGTCAGCTTACCCTTTAAAGTCAGCATCATCTTCTGGGCTGCCTTTTTTGATACACCCGGAAGGGCTTCAAGCATGCTGATTTCTCCCGAATCAAGAGCACTGGCAAAGGCTTCTACACTGCTGCCTGAAAGAATTTTCATGGCGCCTTTGGGCCCGATACCATCAACTTTCAGAAGATCAAGAAACAGGTTGCGCTCATCTTCCGTAGCAAAACCGTACAGATTCATCTGATCTTCTTTATGAATAAGATACGTAAAAATACGGCATTCCGTACCGATGACGGGCAGTGCATCAAGGCTTACGTCTGATACTGCAAGGTTCCACTCAATTCCGTGAACATCAAGGCATACCTTCTGAGGCAGTTTCTCCGTCAGGATGCCGGTTAAGCTGTTAAACATGTTACCAGTATAACAAATATTGGTCGGTTATGTCAGTTAATGGGTCTTGTTCTGGGGCCTTGCATCGTGATAGTTTACTGGTATGAAAGCAACACTTGACTGGAATATTTACCTTGAAACCGCCCGCGCTGTAGCCCGGGAAGGATCTGTTCTTTTAAAGAATGACAACAATGCCCTGCCGCTGAAACAGGGAGAAAAAGTTGCCGTTTTTGGCCGTATTCAGGATACCTACTACAAAAGTGGTACCGGTTCCGGCGGTATGGTTAACGTTGAAAAAGTATATGGTGTTAAGGATGCTCTTCGCGAGTTGAACACCGTAATTATCGATACAGAACTGGAAGCCGTTTACGCTGACTGGGAAAAATCCAATCCTTTTGAAGTTGGTATGGGATGGGGTCAGGAACCATGGAATCAGAAAGAAATGCCTTTGGACGATTCTGTTGTTGCAGCTGCCGCTTCCCGTAACGACAGCGCTCTGGTCATTATTGGACGCACTGCAGGCGAAGACAAGGATAATGCCGCTGCTGAAGGCAGTTATCTGCTGACAGAAGCCGAAATGGACATGCTCAGTGCCGTTCGTAAATACTTCAGTAAGATGACCGTTCTTCTGAACGTAGGTAACATCGTTGACATGCAGTGGGTTACCACCGTTAATCCTGATGCTGTTATGTACATCTGGCAGGGCGGTATGGTAGGTACCTTGGGTACTGCAGACGTTCTGTGCGGAAAAGCTTCACCAAGCGGTAAGCTTTCTGACACTATTGCCAGAAACATCAGCGATTATCCCAGCACCAAAAACTTCGGTAATCCGCTGGAAGCCCGCTACGAAGAAGACATCTACGTTGGCTACCGCTACTTTGAAACCGGTGCAAAAGATGCCGTTCAGTATCCTTTTGGATTTGGTCTTTCGTATACCACCTTTGAACAGAAAGTTAACTCCTGTACCCTGAACGGTACCGGGAAAGATGCTGTAGTAAGCGTTTCTGTTACCGTTACCAACACTGGTAGTGTTGCCGGTAAAGAAGTAGTACAGCTGTATATTGGTTCTCCTGCTGGAAAACTTGATAAACCCGCCCGCGTTCTTGCAGGCTTTGCAAAAACTGCAGAACTGGCTCCCAAGGCAGCAGAAACCGTGACCATTACCGTTCCTGTTTCTACCTTTGCAAGCTTTGATGACACCGGCGTAACCGGAAACGCAGATGCCTGGGTTCTGGAAGCCGGAACCTACACGGTGTATACCGGTTCAGACGTACGCTCTGCTGCCGTTGCCGGAACCTTTACCTTTGACGCCCTGACTGTTGTAGAACAGCTTCACGACTGTCTGCACCCGGTTGTAGACCTGAACCGTATTGCAGCTCAGGCTGACGGTACCTTTGCTACCACTACCCTTAAAGCATACCCTCCACGGCAGCTCTCCCGCCGCAAGGAAAACCTTGGCCGCATTAAGGCTCAGCTGGAAGCTTCTCCCAATAAAGACCTGCTCTATTCACTTTCTGATGATGATCTTTCCTGCATCATCCGCGGAGAAGGCATGGGATCACCCAAAGTTACTCCCGGTACGGCAGCAGCATTCGGTGGCGTTTCTGACAGTCTGAAGGCAAAAGGCATTCCTGTTGGATGCTGTACCGATGGTCCTTCCGGCATCCGTCTGGACTCTGGCGTTCAGGCATTCAGCATGCCTATCGGTACCATGCAGGCTTGTACCTTCAACACTGAACTGACTGAAAAACTGTATACCTGCTGCGGTCTTGAAATGCGCTACAACAATGTAGACATTCTGCTGGGCCCCGGTATCAACATTCACCGTTCCCCACTGAACGGACGCAACTTTGAATACTTCTCTGAAGACCCTTTCATTACCGGTAAATTCGCTGCAGCTACCATCCGTGGTATGCACGCTTCCGGTGTTTCAGGTTCACTGAAGCACTATGCCGGCAACAACCAGGAACTGGGACGCCGTACCATCAACTGTATTGTTTCTGCCCGTGCCATGCGCGAAATTTACCTGAAAGGCTATGAAATGGCCGTAAAAGAAGCCGGGGCAGATGTCATCATGACCACCTACGGCGGTATCAACGGTACCTGGACTGCTTCAAGTTACGATCTGAACACCACCATTCTGCGCGATGAATGGGGATTCAAAGGAATCGTCATGACTGACTGGTGGGCAGAAATGAAGGATGAAGAAGACGAAAAACCGCTGACCACCCAGACCGATGCCATGATCCGTGCCCAGAACGACCTGTGGATGGTATCAAGCGATGCCCACGTCAACAGCATGAACGACAACACCCTGACAGCCCTTGCAGCCGGTGACATTACCCGTGAAGAACTTTTGCGCAATGCAGACAACATCATCACCTGGGTAAAGAAATACCCCTGCGGCAAACGGGCTGAAGGCTGTGCTGAACCGGTAGAAATCATCAACCGTCCGGAAACTGATGCCAGCGAACCGCTGACCGACATGCCATGGTTCTCTTTCACCAAAGAAGGCGGCACCGTAGATCTGACCGGTCTTTCTTCCAGCAAAGGCGGAACCTACGTATTCGGCGTTGACGCTGTTGATACCGGTATGTACGAACTGACCTGGACCGCAAAATCTGATTCTTCTGAAATTGCCCAGATGCCGGTTTCTGTCATGACCGGTGGCGTTATTGCCGCAAGCCTTACCTGGAACGGCACCAATGGCGAATGGAAAGCTCAGAGCCATCAGATGATGTTCTTCAGCAAATACAGCATCTGTAAGCTGTTCTTTGCTCAGGGCGGACTGGACTTTAAAGACCTGCAGTTCAAGCTGATTAAACAGTTCGGCATGGAAGAGTTCAGAGCCATGATGGCCGAGAACGACGCCAAGAACAAAGACGAAAATAACTAACGTTCTTTACAGACGCTATTCCACAAACTTATACCCGATTCCCCAGACAGTCTGAATGTACTCCGGGGAATCGGGATTTGTTTCTACTTTCTTACGGAGTTTCCTGATAAACGCCATAATATTGCTTTCATCAAGAAAATACCCTTCCTTCCACACGGCATAATAAATCTGTTCTTTGGTAAAAACTTCACCCCGGTTAGAAGCCAGGAAAAACAGTATGTCAAATTCTTTTGGCGTTAAAAGGATTTCCTCGCCATTCTTCAGGACTTTCCGTTCCTTCCGGAAAATTTCAAGACCAGGGGCACGGATAACATCCTCATATACATAGGTTTCTGCAGTTCCACAATCAATAACTAAGGCATTGGTGTTTCCGGAAAGAAGCTCCAGAAGAGAGGCCTCCAGTTCCTGTTTCTCCTTGTCACCGGTACCTGCATGAAGACTGCTGATCAACTGCCGGGTTAGTTCCTGGGACAATGTTATGTACTCAACTTTCTTTTTCATGTCCCCTCCTCAGTACAATGCCTTGTGCTTTCTGACATACTGTTTTTTTGCCAGAGTCATGAGAGCCAGGTAGGATGCAGCGATACCCAGCAGAAACCCGTAATACCGGAACGGTAGCGGACACAACCCGACACTTGTTCCGATGGGAGTATAGACCAGGGCCGTGAACAGTATGATACCGCAGACGGTTACCACCTGAAACGGTACGGAAGGCATACTTTGCACAAAAGGAATTTTCTCTGTCCGTAAAAGAAGCAGAATGAGAACCTGCGTCCAGAGGGACTCAAGAAACCATCCGGTCTGGAAAATTGAAGCAAACTGATTCTGAGCAGCGGCAGACAGTGTTTCATAGGCACCACCGCACAGGGACGGGCACAAGACAAAATAGAGAAACACAAAGGTCAGAATATCAAACAGGGAACTGACCGGGCCGAAAAACCGCATGAAAGATCCCAGATGCCGGCCTGACCACTCCAATGGTTTTCTGCACTGTTCTTCATCCACATTGTCCCAGGGGAACGAGAGGCACAGGGTATCGTACAGCAGATTGAGCAGCAGCAGCTGTAAGCCAGTCATGGGGAAAAAAGGCAGAAGGACCGAAGCAAGTACGATGGAAAAAATGTTTCCAAAGTTGGAACTGGCCGTAATCTGAATGTACTTGGTCATGTTCATGAACGCTTTGCGGCCCTGGATAATACCTTCTTCAAGAATATTCAGGTCTTTTTTCAATAGGATGACGTTGGCGCATTCCTTCAAGGCAGGAACGGCGTTTTCCACACTGATGCCCGCATCACAGGCACTGATGGCACTGACATCGTTTAACCCGTCACCAAGGAATCCGACCGTGTGGCCATTCTGCTGCAGAATGCGTATAACAAGCTGTTTCTGTTCAGGGGTCAGTTCGGCAAACACTTCTGTTGTTTCTACCCGCTGGAGTATTTCATCATCCTTCAGGTCAGAAAGTTCTTTTCCCGTCATCATGCGGTCAGTATTCAATTTCAGGCGCCGGCAGATTGACTGGGTCACCTGTTTTTTATCCCCCGACAGGACACGCACACTGATGTTCTGAGCCTTCAGTTTTTCAATAGCACTCAGGGCGCTCTGTTTTGGAGCATCAAAAAAGGCAAGGAATCCTGCCAGAGTCAGTTCAGATTCTTCCTGTACCGTAATGGTACTGCCTGCCATTTTTTTATATGCAACTGCCACCAGTTTCATGCCATCAAGGGCCATGTCACCGGTCATCTCCAACGCCTTTGCCCGGCTTTCATCATCAAGGGATACAATCTGATTCCGGTATTCAAAGGACGTGCATTTTTCAAGAATGGCTTCTACGCCGCCTTTTACAATCAGCAGGTTTTCCTTTTCTTCATTTTTCCGTACCAGCACAGAAGCTGTTTTTTTCCGGTAATCAAAGGGGAATGAATCAATTTTCCGGTAGCAGCATTCAGCTTCTTCTGCAGATTTCGTAAAACGCTCCCATTCCTTTACCGCCAGTATGCCGGCATCAAGATGATTCTTAACGCCAGAGTGATACAGACTGTTAAGGTATGCATATTCCAGAACCTGCTGGTTTTCGTTTCCCAGAATGTCCATGTAATATTCCAGCAGGATCCGGTCGCCGGTCAGAGTACCTGTTTTATCAACACAGAGTACATCAAGGCTTGCAAAACTCTGCATGGCATTGATGTTTTTTACTACCGTCTGCTTTTTTCCCATAACGGCAGCCCCATGAGCCAGACAGGCATTTACCACCATAGGAAGCATTTCAGGAATAAGGCCCACGCCAACGGAAAGGCTGAACAAAAAGGAACGGAGCACGTTTCCCCGGGTAGAAAAACTGATGATGAAGACCAGAGGAATAAGCACCACAGCAAAACGGAGCAACACGGCAGCAATGGAAGAAGCACCTTTATCAAAGGACTGTCTCTGCTTTTCGCCGGTGTTCTTCTTTTTATCCGGTATGAAAGCCTGACGGTCAGACTGCCGGTCCTGTTCCATGACAACACCTTCAGCCTTACCGCCAATCACAATGGAACCAGCCCTGCACACGTCAGCAGCTGTTTTTTCAAGAATGTCACTTTCGCCGGTAATGGCTGATTCTGAAACATAAAAATCTGCGGCATCAGTAAGCCGAACCGTACAAGGCACTGTCATACCGGCTTCAAAAAAAACCGTATCGCCGGTTTTCAGATGTCCGCCGGTCTGGCCCTCTTTTCCAAAGGATGCCAGAAAATCGGCTGTCCGCTGGGCTTTTGTCTCCTGTTTCAGCCGTATTACTGCAGATACCACATACATGGTAAGCAGGATTATGGTGGTAGAAAAATTCCTTGAAAAGTTTGAAGCAAACAGCACATCCGTAATGAAGGAAACAGCTGCCAGACTGATAAGAATCAGCGAAAAGGGATTGATGAAGGAACGGCGCAGAATGGTACGTATTGTCATACTTCAAAGTGTATCACGAATGAATTATGAAAAATATGGCGAAATTCTTGCGATTACATCGCAAGAAAAAAGCAATAATTCCGCCATACATTTTGAAAGCATAAAAACCTAAACTACCTCCTGTAGACCCTGAAACAAGTTCAGGGTGACTTATTTTTTTGAGCAACACGTCATGCAAAACGATGACGTCATGCTGAACTTGTTTCAGCATCTTATTCAGAAGATCCCGAATCAAGTTCGGGATGACAGTACGCACAGGAGGTATACATGAAAAAGAATCTTACCGTTAAAAAGCGTCTGGTTCAGAACGCTGTTTTTCTGGACACGGTAAAACGGCGTCTTACCGATGCCGCCACGTCAACAGTACCGAAAATTCTTTCTACCCTGGGTTCACGGCTTACAGGATTAACTGAATCTGAAGTTCGTGACCAGCGCAGTCATTTCGGTAAAAACACCATCACCAAAGGAAAAAAGAAATCTCTTGGGAAAAAGATTGCAGAAGCCTTCATCAATCCTTTTACTGCCATCCTGATTGTTCTGGCACTAGTGTCAGCTGCTACCGACATGATTTTTCCAGCATTCAGCCTGCTGGGGAACACGCCGGAAGATTTTGATCCGCTGACGGTCATCATCATTCTGACCATGGTAATTCTGTCAGGAACCCTGCGTTTTGTGCAGGAATCCCGCAGCGGCAATGCAGCCGAAAAACTTCTTGCAATGATTACCACAACTTGTACCGTCACCCGCCGGAACAGACCGAAAATGGAAATTCCACTGGACGAAGTTGTTCCCGGCGACATCATTCACTTAAGTTCCGGCGATATGATACCCTGCGATGTCCGGATTCTTGAGGCAAAGGACTTTTTCGTCAGCGAATCAAGCCTTACCGGCGAAAGTGAAGGCGTTGAAAAATCTGCTGAAAAAGCAGCTGTACGTGACCAGCTGACAGAGTATCCCAACATCGCCTTCATGGGATCCAGCGTCATCTCCGGCAGTGCCACTGCAGTTGCCGTTACCACCGGGGACACGACCCTTTTTGGTACCATGGCCCGTAATATCAGCGAAGAAAGCGTTGAAACCAGTTTTTCAAAGGGCGTAAACTCAGTTTCCTGGGTATTGATCCGCTTTATGTTCGTCATGGTTCCGGTAGTCTTTGTCATCAACGGAATTACCAAAGGCGACTGGCTGCAGGCTTTTCTGTTTGCCATTTCCATTGCCGTAGGTCTTACACCGGAAATGCTCCCCATGATTGTCACCACCTGTCTTGCGAAAGGGGCTGTCAGCATGGCAAAGAAGAAGACTATCGTAAAGAATCTGAATTCCATTCAGAACTTTGGTGCCATCGATATTCTCTGTACCGATAAAACCGGAACATTGACCCAGAACAAGGTCATTCTTGAATATCACTGGAACACAAATGGAACAGAAGATACAAGAATTCTCCGCCACGCATATTTGAATAGCTACTTTCAGACCGGCTACAAGAATGTCATGGACCTGGCCATCATCCGGAAAACGGAAGAAGAAGAAAACAGCAATCCGGAGCTTTTGGATTTGAGTGAAAACTATGAAAAAGTGGACGAAATTCCCTTTGATTTTACCCGCCGCAGACTTTCGGTTGTAGTAAAGGACCGCAACGGAAAGTCACAGATGGTAACAAAGGGGGCAGTAGAAGAAATGCTGGCAGTCTGTTCGTTTGTAGAGATGGACGGCGTTGTCCGCCCTATTGACGAGGAAGTAAAGCAGCGGATTCTGAAAACCGTAGATGACTTCAACAACGACGGTTTCCGCGTGCTGGCCCTTGCCCACAAAACCAATCCATCTCCTGTAGGAAAATTCAGTGTGGAAGATGAAAAGGACATGGTTCTCTTAGGATACCTGGCATTTCTGGATCCGCCAAAAGAGTCTACGGCAGAAGCAATCCGTGCATTGAAAAATCATGGGGTAGAAACAAAGATTCTTACAGGCGACAACGAAAAAGTTACCAGAACCATCTGCCGACAAGTTGGCCTTACCGTACACAATATGGTACTGGGAAGCGACATTGAAAGAATGAGTGACGAACAGCTGTGCCGTGTAGTTGAAAAGACCCAGGTATTTGCAAAGCTGACTCCGGACCAGAAGGCCCGTGTTGTGACGATTCTCCGGCAGAACGGCCACACGGTGGGATTCATGGGAGACGGCATCAATGATGCTCAGGCCATGAAGGTAAGCGATGTGGGTATTTCTGTAGACAGCGCCGTTGATATTGCAAAGGAAAGCGCAGACATCATCCTCTTGGAAAAAGATTTAATGGTTCTGGAAGAAGGAATTGTAGAAGGCCGCAAGACTTATGCAAATATGATTAAGTACATTAAAATGACCGCCAGCTCAAACTTCGGAAACATGTTCAGTGTTCTGGCAGCTTCGGCTTTGCTCCCATTCCTTCCAATGATGAGCGTACACCTGATTTTTCTGAATCTGATTTACGATTTGAGCTGTACAGCCATTCCGTGGGACAACGTAGATGAAGAATTCCTTGCCGTTCCCCGTAAATGGGATGCCGGCAGTGTGGGTAACTTTATGATCTGGATTGGGCCTACCAGCTCCATCTTTGACTTTACTACTTACATTTTCATGTATTTTGTCTTCTGTCCGCTGTTTGTCAGCAATGGCATCCTGTTCAACGATCTGCCCAATCATTTTGCCGGCAGTGACCTTGAAATGATGCAGTTCAGATATGCAGCCATGTTCCAGGCAGGATGGTTCATTGAGTCCATGTGGAGCCAGACACTGGTCATCCATATGATCCGTACGCCAAAACTGCCGTTTATCCAGAGCCGTGCAAGTCTGCCTTTGACCTTGCTTACCTTTACAGGAATTGCAGTGCTTACAATCATTCCGTTTACACCATTTGGTGCAATGCTTGGATTCGTGGCACTTCCTGCAAGTTACTTTGCTTATTTGATTCCATGTATCCTGCTTTACATGGCATTGGCAACAAGCTTGAAGAAGGCATATGTACGACACTTTGGAGAGTTGTTGTAAAAAATGCGCGGTGGTTGAGGCTCTCGAAACCACCACAAGGAGAACACAATGAACTTAACACAATTTTACATAAACACATTTGGTACAACCCAGCTTTGGGGTTTGGATTTGGGATTCTATTTTACAATGCTGGCAGTTGTAATCATCGTTATAATAGAAAACATCGTATTCTGGAATATGAAGAAAAAAGTGGTTACCACAGACGATTTTCTTTTGGCCTTAAAAAACGATGCAGAACTGGAAACAATCGAAAAGCTGTACGAAAGTTCTTCCGAAAAATTTCTTCTTTTGAAAAATGCAGATTTCTATCTTGAAGAAGCCCTTCGTAATCAAACCCACGATGAAGTAATCCGCTTTCTGTATCGCAATTTTGTGTTTTCAGAAAACGTGGCAGATGACCGCAAATACATGATGTTGGCACTGGAAAATTCTAATCCAGATATTACCAGATTGTATCTGGATAATTGTAAAGAATAAAATCAGATTTTTCAGGCCGTTCCCCCAAGTTCCAGCAAGCTGTAACTTGGGGGCGCAGTATTCCGGGCTCGGTAACCCTCGGTGCGCCGCAACAAGTTGCTCTGCACCTGCCTTCGGCAGCCCTCCATGTTGCTAACGGGT
>JAZLGC010000098.1:0-28305 GCA_045616125.1 Treponemataceae bacterium
TTATTTGTTAAAGAACTTTACGCTTTCCACTGTTTCTCTCAGTGGCGCGTGATGAAGAAGTTATCACACTTCTTATCGTTTAGTCAAGAGCTTTTCAAAACTTTTTTGAAGTTTTTTTTTCGCTCACCTTTTCAGGCTTGCGGAATCTGCAAAGATTTTCAAGGCTTTGCAACTCTTTTCATGTTTGCCGCTGCATTACTGCATCGGTGAATGAGACTATATATCATATCTCCCACTTCTGTCAATAAAAACTTTTTAATTTCTTACGGTTTTTTGCTTTTTTACAAAACAATGGCACCCTGGCGGATAACCCGCATAGTTCCTTCTGTTACCGAAACAATTGTCGAAGGCTGAGCATCTTCCGGAGTCTCTCCACCGTCTATTATGAGTGCTACTTCTTTTCCGAACTCCTTTTCCATATCCGAAACCTGCGTAAGTAACGGACTTCCAGAGCGATTAACACTCGATGAATATAACGGAACTCCACATTCCTTAATAATCGACCGAAGCCAGGAATCGCCGGGGCAGCGGAAAGCTGTTGTAGTTCCGGATATCTTATTATTAACAATTATAGTCAAGGGCCCAGGCCAGTACTTAAGGAGAGTATCAGGAACTGCATCGTCAGTGTACAACGAAAGATCTTTCGGTTCCGCAATCAACTGAATGAAGGGTTTCGTTTCCGACCTTCCTTTTATATCCCGGATTATTCCATCGGTCTGTGGTACTATTCCGCTGAACCCATAGACCGTATCGGTAGGAATTATGACTGCGGATCCTTTCATCAATGCGGCTACGATTTGTTTCTGAGCTTCTGGATGATCCTTTGAAATTATCATTTTTTTTCTTTTTCCTCCGTCCGGAATTCGTTGTCTTTACCCTGCGTAATACAACCCGAATATATGAGACAGGTCAATGCCTCAAATGCATCACCATCAAGCTTGCCGGCTGTAACATCCTTCAGGATAATTCCCAACGCTTCGTCAAAACTGAGTCCGGGACGATAGCAACGATTGGTAGTCAATGCATCGAATACATCAGCAACCGCCATGCAGCGGCTTTCAAGTGGAATTTCATCTCCTTTAAGACCATCAGGATACCCGGAACCATCAAGCCGTTCATGATGCCACCGGGCCCATTCAGCAGCCTGCTTGGAAACCCCGTGCTGAAGCATGATTTCATAACTGTACACGGGATGTTTTTTTATATGCTCAAATTCTTCAGGTGTCAAACGACGTTCAAGATTGAGAATTGCCGGATCTAGCCTGACTTTTCCTACATCGTGGTAATTGGCAGCCAGATAGACATCCGTATGGCGACATTCAGGATGCAGCCAGTTGAGAATCTGAGCGGTATAGAGTGAAACCCGAACGTTATGTCCTTTGGTATAGGGATCATTTACTTCAAGACGACCTATTTCTTCTACAATTTCTTCGTACCGGTTATCAACTATCGCATCCCGCTGATCATTAAAACAGATAACCTGACTGGGACCGGAAGCCACGATGGAAAAATTTTCCTGTGTGTATACGCTGATACTTTGACCGGAAGAAATGATTTCCCTGCGGTTTCGAAATCGGATTTCAACAGATCCGTCAAGAACCAGATAATGGGACTGGGAATTATTGACAATATCCGGAGTATCAAACCATACATATACCGCATCTCCCGGTTTCAAAAACCGGTACACCTCGATATTGTACTTACCGTTTGCCACAAGCTGTTTGCCACAGCAGATTTCAGATGCAAAAATATCTGAAAAGGAATTAATCTCATAAGCTTTTGACATGCATTCAGTATAGCACCTTTCTTTTCAATGAGCTGATAGAAGAATATATCTATTTTATCTTGTTTATATCAATTTTTCATAATATAGTATGAATCCTATGAGTGACGCACCGGAACAGCTGATAACGATAAACCCTTTGACCGATACGGATACCTTAAAGGCCCTGGCTTCCGACATACGGATAAAAATGCTGAATCTTCTTAGGGAACAGTCTTTGAACGTAAATCAGATTGCAGAACAGCTGGAGATTCCGCAGTCAAACGCGGTTACGCATCTGGGTATTCTTGAAAAAGCAGGTCTTATCACCACCGATATTACCAAGGCAAAGAAAGGAAATCAGAAAATATGTCGTGCAAGTTTTAAGGAAATTCTGATTCAGTTTCCGGAGCGGCAGAAAAAAGAAGATGATTATGTGCAGGTTGAAATGCCCATCGGTATCTTCAATGATTTTCACGTTTCAGCGCCTTGCGGACTCTGTTCTGCAGAAAGCGTCATCGGTTTTCTTGATACACCGGACAGTTTTCTGAATCCGGACCGGATGAGAGCAGGCCTGTTATGGTGCGGAAGCGGCTGGTTTGAATATAAGTTTCCCAATAACAGTATTTACGATGCCCGCCCTCTGAAACGTGTGGAGTTTTCGATGGAGCTTTCTTCTGAAACACCGGGAACCAATGCCAACTGGCCCAGTGACATTACCATGTGGGTAAATGGCATTGAGACTGCTACCTGGGTTTCTCCCGGAGATTTTGGTGACAAACGGGGAATTTTTACGCCCGGTTGGTGGAAACTGGAAGGCAGCCAGTACGGTCTTTTGAAAACTTTTGGCATTACTGATGAAGGATCCTTTGTGGATGGCGTAAAGGTCAGTGATATTACCCTGCAGGACCTGCACATTGCAGATCATCATTCCATCAAAATGAAGATTGGCGTAAAAGATGATGCCCGTCATATGGGTGGTATGAATATCTTTGGCCGCGGATTTGGGAATTACGGACAGGGAATTATTCTGCGACTGTATTATTGAGCCCTGCCGGATTTGCGGGTAACCCATTTGCCGATAGTGGCAATTATGTAAGACGCTTGCTATATATCATATTTTTTTGATATTCAACGATTAAATATGATAAAGTCTTGACATATGGTCTTTTTCGTACGATTATTTTTTTATGAAATCACGAAAAGACACTATTGTTGTTAATGTACAGCAGAAAAAATCGACTATTAACAAGCACATTTACGGACACTTCTCAGAACACCTGGGTCGTTGTATTTATGGCGGATTCTGGGTAGGGAAAGATTCTCCCATAGAGAATATTGATGGCTACCGGAAAGATGTAGTAGAAGCATTCAAGGAAATCCGCATTCCTAATCTGCGGTGGCCAGGCGGCTGTTTTGCCGACGAATACCACTGGAAAGACGGCATCGGGCCAAAAGAAAACAGAAAACGCATGGTAAATACCCACTGGGGCGGTGTTGTAGAAGACAACAGCTTTGGTACCCACGAATTCATGGGTCTGTGCGAACTGCTGGAATGTGATCCCTATATCTGCGGCAACGTAGGTAGCGGCACCGTGCAGGAAATGTCTGAATGGGTTGAATACATTACCTTTGAAGGTGAATCACCCATGTCTAAGCTGCGTGAAGCCAACGGTCACAAAGCTGCCTGGAAGCTGCCGTTCTTTGGTGTAGGAAACGAAAACTGGGGCTGCGGCGGAAACATGACTGCCGAACACTATGCTGACCTGTACCGGAACTATCAGACCTATGTACGTCAGTACACTGACCAGCCCATTTACAAGATTGCCGGTGGTCCCAGCGTTGCCGACTATCACTGGACAGAAGTACTGATGCGTGAAGCCGGAAAAATGATGAACGGCTTAAGTTTGCACCACTACACTTTTGAACAGGACTGGGACCATAAAGGTGCTGCCAGCGAATTTACCGAAAAACAGTGGTACACCTGTCTGAAAAACGCTTTTTATATGGATGAGCTGATTACCCGCCATGACCAGATTATGACGAAATACGATCCTGAGAAAAAAGTAGGTTTTGTAGTTGATGAATGGGGAACCTGGCACAAAGTAGAACCAGACACCAACCCCGGATTCCTGTACCAGCAGAACAGCGTGCGCGATGCCCTGGTTGCTGCCATCACACTGAATATCTTCAACAACCATGCAGACCGCGTTCAGATGGCAAACCTGGCACAGGCTGTAAACGTTCTGCAGTCACCAGTGCTTACTGAAGGCGATAAACTGGTTAAGACTCCTACCTGGCACGTTCTGAACATGTACAAATACCACCAGAACGCTACCCTGCTAGAAACCGGCTGTACCGCCGTAAGTACCGGTATGGACGATGTTTCACTGCCGAATATGAACGTTTCTGCCAGTCAGGATTCAGAAGGCAATTACACCGTAACCTTCTGCAATACCGACTTGAACGAATCTTCAGAAATGACCGTTGAACTGCGCGGACACAATGGCACACTGACCGTTCTTGATGCCCAGGTTCTGGCAGGAGAAGCCATGAATACCTGCAACACCTTTGAAAATCCGAACGCCGTAGCTGCAAAAAATATGGCAACTACCGTAAACGGCACCACCATTACCTGCGTACTGCCACCACGCTCAGTAGCAGTAATCCGGGCAAAATGAGCAGTATTCCGTGCCCCCAGTGTGAGGCACAGCGGCTACTACTGAATTCCGGCGGTTTACTGGCACCGGAGCGACTTCTGGAACTGGCAGACAGCATGAACAGTGAGTCTGCCAGCGATCCTGCCATTGCCCCGGTTGCCGTACAGCAGGCACGACGCCAGTGCTGTTCCCAATGCGAGGCACTTGCTGGTGGCGCCATGTGTTCCTGGTGCGGCTGCTACATTGCCTTACGGGCACGGGGTGCTGGTGCAACATGCCCATACCCCGGCAACAACAAATGGAAGACGGTCATCTGACTTCCATGTCAGCTGACCTTACGGAGTTTTGCATTCGCAAAACTCCATTTTTTGCTGCCGTCCATGGCAGCGGTTATAGAAGACGGTCATCTGACTTCCGTGTCAGATGACCTTACGGAGTTATATATGAAAAAAACAAAAATAACTGTAGAAAAAGAGTTTACCCTGGCAAAAGTTGATGACCGGCTGTACAGCTCTTTTATTGAACATTTGGGCCGCGCCGTATATGACGGTATCTATGAACCGGGACACCCGCTGGCCGACGAACAGGGATTCCGCAAGGACGTTATCCAGCTGGTAAAAGACCTGCACGTAGCACAGGTTCGCTACCCGGGCGGAAACTTTCTTTCCGGCTACAAATGGACTGACGGTATCGGCCCACGGAATCAGCGCCCTACCCGCCTGGACCTTGCCTGGCACTCTCTGGAACCAAACATTGTGGGCATTGATGAATTTTACGACTGGAGTAAGAAAGCCGGCACGGCCATCATGGGTGCTGTAAACATGGGAACCGGTACCCCGCAGGACGCCGCCAACATGCTGGAATACTGCAATTTTGCCGGCGGAACCTACTGGTCTGACCTTCGTAAGAAAAACGGACATGCAGACCCGTATGGCATAAAAACCTGGTGTGTAGGTAACGAAATGGACGGTCCCTGGCAGATTTGTCATCTGGAAGCAGCTGATTACGGAAAGAAAGCCCGTGAAACAGCAAAAATGATGAAGTGGGTAGATGACAGTGTAGAACTGGTTGTCTGCGGAAGTGCTTCGTCAGGCATGCCTACCTACCCTGAATGGGACCGGATTGTACTGGAGCACACCTACGAAAACGTTGATTTTCTTTCGCTGCACCGGTACTACGAAAATTTTGGCAACGATGACGACTTTTTAGCCAGCTTTGTGGACATGAATAACTTCATCAAATCGGTATGCGCTACGGCCGACTACGTAAAAGCCTTAAAACGCAGCAAGAAGACCATGTATCTTTCTTTTGATGAGTGGAATGTCTGGTATCAGAGCAAACAGGAAGACCATCCATGGATGACGGCTCCTTCCATTCTGGAAGACCAGTATTCGCTGCTGGATGCACTGGTTTTCGGAGGCTTAGGAATTACTCTGCTGAACAACGCTGACCGGGTAAAAGTTGCCTGTCTTGCCCAGCTGGTAAACGTTATTGCACCTATCTTTACAGAGAAAGGTGGAAAGGCCATTAAACAGGCCATTTACTATCCGTTCCAGGATATTTCACTGTACGGACACGGAACAGTCCTTACTACCGTCAATGTTACTGACAAAAAAGAAACCTGCTATGGCGATGCACCAACTGTTGCAACCAGCGTGGTATACGACGAAGAAACCGGCATGGTAACACTCTTCGCACTGAACACTGACAAAACAGACATGGAAGAAATCACCCTGAACATGGATTCTTTTGGCAAACCGGAAATGGTTTATGCCACCGAGCTTACCGGAAGCAATCTGCATGCAAAAAATACCTTTGCAGAGCCAGAAGTTGTTTCACCGCAACCGGTTTCCATGGTACAATCAGAGAACGGAGTGTTTACTCTACGAGTAAAACCTGCTTCCTGGAACGTATTCCGCTTTAAAGTATAACAGAGCGGTTCTTTCTGGATGACTGCAGCGATTGGGGGCGGCAGTCATTGGAAGCCAAACCGTGCACGAGCACAATCAAAGTTTCAAAATAGGAGAAACCAAATGAAAACAGTTGCAGGTATCGACCTTGGTACCCAGAGTTTGAAAGTATTCGTATACGATTACGAAGCAAAAAAAGAAGTGGCCTCTTGCGCCCACCCCATCGATATTATTTCCGAAAACGACGGAACCCGTGAACAGAAGGCTGAATGGTACACAGAAGCCTTAAAAATCTGTTTCGACGGCATTCCTGCCGATGTAAAAAGCACTATTCAAGCCATGGGCGTAAGCGGACACCAGCACGGATTTGTGCCATTAGACGCTGACCGTAAACCTCTGTACAACGTAAAACTGTGGAATGATACTTCTACTGTAGCTGAATGTGCTCAGCTGACAAAAGCTGCCGGCGGTGATGAGGGTGTTATTGCAGAATGTTCCAACCTGATGCTGCCTGGTTTTACTGCCCCAAAAATTCTCTGGCTTAAGAACCACAAACCGGAAGCTTTTGAAAAACTGCAGTACATCCTGCTGCCACACGACTTTCTGAATCTGGTTCTTACCGGCAGTTACGTAATGGAATGGGGCGATACTTCAGGTACTGCACTGTTCAACGGAAAAACCGGCAATTGGTCCAAGAAACTCTGTGATGCCATTGATCCTAGAGTAATGACTATTCTGCCAAAACTGATTAAAAGCTGGGAACCAGCCGGTATGGTTTCTGCAGAAACTGCCGAATGGCTGGGTATTCCTGCCGGTATTCCGGTTTCTTCAGGCGGTGGTGACAACATGATGGGTGCCATTGGTACCGGTACCGTAGAAGACGGATTCCTGACCATGTCTATGGGTACTTCTGGAACTCTGTACGGTTACAGTGATGCAGCCATTGCAGACCCGGTTAACGGTCTTTCAGGATTCTGTTCAAGCACCGGCGGTTACCTGCCACTGCTGTGTACCATGAACTGCACCGTAGTAACTGAAGAAGTTCGCGCTCTATTTGATCTGGGTGTAAAAGACTTTGATGCACAGGCTGAAAAAGCTCCTATCGGCGCAGAAGGCGTGGTAGTTCTGCCGTTCTTTAACGGTGAACGTACTCCTAACCTGCCTCATGGTAAAGCAAGTATTACCGGACTGACACTGGCTAATACCAACCGCCCCAATATCTGCCGTGCTGCCATGGAAAGCGCCGTATTTGCCATGCGCGCCGGAATCGACAGTTTTAAGAAACTGGGATTCAGTCCGAAAGAAATCCGTCTGATTGGTGGTGGTTCAAAGAGCCCTCTGTGGCGCGATATTGTAGCCAACGTTATGAATGTACCGGTTAAACTGCCTGTTTCAAAAGAAGCAGCAGCTCTTGGTGCCGCCGTTCAGGCTCTGTGGTGTCTCGAAATGAGTGCAACCGGAACTGTTGATGCTGCAACGGCAAAAGCTGCCATAGCAAAACTGTGTGCAGAACACGTTATCGTAGACCAGGAACATGTTGTTAACCCGGTTGCCGAAAAAGCAGCTGCTTACGATGCTGCCTACGCTGAATACCAGAAACTGGTAGGCACCGTAAGCCCACTGTATAAGTAAGACAAGCCCCCAGAGAAGGACTCTGGGGGCTTGTCTTTATTTGATGACAGTCCTGAAAATACGGGAAGGAAGGGAGAGACTGCCAAAAACTGTCGAAGGGCGGAACGATAGTTTCCTTGCCGCCCTTCGCCTGTAGCGACGCTAACTAGCGGTTTTGGCAGGCTCTACCTGACTGGTAGTATTTTCAGATTCTGTATTGATTATCTCTCTTCGACAGAGCCGTCTTTATGTGAAATGAACACGATTGGTTTCCGCTGGGTAAAAAACCCGTTTTCAATAACACCCACAATCTGATTAATTTCAACTTCCAGTTTTGCGGCATCTACGGGAGAAGCCCAGGTGCAGTCCAGAATAATGTTGCCGTTATCGGTAATAACCGGGCCGGCTTTCTTTACACCTTCGCGAACTTTTACAGAAGCTCCAAGGGCAGTCAGTTTTGCCGTTACGGGAACACGGGCCTGCTGCAGTACTTCTACCGGCAGAGGGAACTTTGTACCAAGATCCGGTACGGCTTTTGATTCATCAGCAATGATAACAAGCTGGGCTGCATTGTACTCAACCAGTTTCTCGCGCAGGTGTGCAGCTCCACCACCTTTAATCAGGTGGCCTTCCGGACTGATTTCATCAGCACCATCAATAGCTAGATCAAGAGAACCGGCAATTTCACGGCTTCCCAGTTCATATACCGGAATACCCAAATCTTCACAGGCAATACTGGTCTGAAAACTGGTGGCAACAGCCTTGATATCCGACAAAGTGCCATCAGCTATGCGCTGGGCAAGCCGTTCAACGGCTGGCATGGCAGTACTGCCGGTGCCCAGACCGATTTTCATACCGCTCTTTATCAATCCACGTTCAATCAATGTATCAATTGCATGGGAAGCAACCAGTTTTTTCTGCTCTCCCTGTGACAAATCACTCATAATCAACTCCTGTATACAGTTTGAACTGCTGATGTCCCTGATAGGTCAGCATGCCAAATCCATTTTCAACATTGCAGCCAGCCTTTGCGGCACGTTGCAGCATAGGTGTTCTGGATGGCTTGTAAATTACATCGTAAACAGCTTCATGTCCGTGGAAGTTGTAAAAATAAATCGGATCGTTAGTATCATTCGGTTCCTGATCAAAACATCCATTACCAATTGAAGTTGTCTGAATAATCAGATTTGAATAGTACTCCAACATATCAAGACCTTCCGGACCAAGAGGGGCATATTTGAAACCATACTGGTCAGCCAGTTTTTTTGCCTTTGATACGGTGCGGTTAAAGATACAGGCACGTCCGTGCAACTGCTTAACGACATATGCTGCAGCTTTTGCAGCCCCACCAGCACCAATGATTGCAACTTTCTTTCCAAACAATGATTCTCTTCCCAGAAACTCACCTAAAGCTTTGCGAAGACCATAGGCATCGGTATTGAAGCCATTCCAGTCATTACCATGCTTCACGATGGTATTACATGCGCCAATTTCTCCAGCTTCTGCAGAAAGATTTGCCAGATTTGGCATAACCGATTCCTTATACGGCACCGTAACAGAAATACCCTGCATACCGATTTCATCTGCAAATGTAAGGGTATTGTCTATTGAATCAGAAGGAACCGGAATATACACACTGTTCATGCCATGGGCCTGATAACCGGAATTATGAAGGCGTGGACTATCGGTTACCTTAAGAGGCCAGCCGGTAACACCAAAAATCTTTGTATTGTCATCCTGAAGACGGAAATTGTACACATCACACAAGGTTTTGGGATCAATCTGCCCCAGAGCAGACAAATTCTGTTCAGAATCAGCGCACGTTGTATAGGTAAGATATGATCCCAGCTGATTGGAAAGAATGCGGGTAGACATACCCATATTTCCCATGGCAAGCAGAATATGATCCATGTCACGCAGTTCCCGGGATTCCCGGAAAACATTGGTAACATCCGTCAAAGACTGGGGCATGAAGGCGATTTTTGGAATTTCAAATCCTGTGGTACGCATGCGTTCCATGCGTTCCCGGAAATTCCGTTCGGCGCCGGTCATATTATGGTAACTGCGGATAATGCGGGTACCAAAAGCCAATGCTGCGTCCTGCAGGCTTGGAACGTAAAAATCGTCTTCCAGATCGATGTAGGCATAATTTTTGCGGGCATCCTGTTCAGCAAACGCAAGAGCCCGTGCATACAGCGTGGTTCTGGCAGCTTCTCCCTCCACAAACATACCGCCGTCAACATTACGCCGGATTGTCAGACATACAGGAAGCCCTGCCCGTTCCGGAAAGTGACGCAACGAAAGCCGTTCATCATAATCCAGGAAGTCTACACGAAGTTCTGCAAGATCGATGTAATTGCGATAGCGGTCAATCATCGCCAGATCTTCTTCAAGAGTTTTTCCGGTAAGACAGAGACAGATTTTTGTTCGTTCCATTTTTTCAATTCCTAAAAATCAATTGGCAGATTTTATGCAGATGCTTTTGCTGCTTGTCTGTTTTTGATAATTACAAGCATTGCAATAATTGCAACTACACCAAGAATCCATGGTAAAACAAAGTTTTTGCACACACCGGCAATGATATAGCAGACAAACGAAATGGCTGCTACACACAGAACATACGGCAGCTGTGTAGAAACATGATTTACGTGGTTACACTGGGCACCGGCACTGGCCATGATGGTAGTATCAGAAATAGGTGAACAGTGGTCACCGGCAACAGCGCCAGCCATACAGGCTGAAATACAGATGATGCGGAGAGTATCACCTGCATCAGGGAATACAGCAATACAAATTGGAATCAGAATACCGAATGTTCCCCAGGAAGTACCGGTAGCAAATGCAAGGAAACAGGCAATGACGAAAACAATAGCCGGCAGGAAGTTTTTCAGATTTCCGGCAGAACCGGCAACGATTCCTGCAACATAGTCTTTAGCACCAAGACTGTCAGTCATGCCCTTGAGGGTCCATGCCAGAGTCAGAATCAGAATGGCAGGAACCATGGCTTTAAAACCATCCGGAACACAAGCCATACAGTCCTTGAAATTAAGAACATTGCGGCAAACATACAGCACCAGAGTCAGTATGAGGGCTGCAAAAGAACCGATTACCAGTCCGACAGAAGCATCACTGTTGGCAAATGCATCAATAAAGTTATGGTAAGTATCGCCTTCTTCAAAGAATCCACCAGAATAAATCATGCCCAAAGTACAGAAGATGATGAGAACTACGATTGGCAGAACCAAATCAATAACTTTACCCTTTGTTGCAATCTGGTGATGAACTTCAGTTTCATCTTCCCTTTTCTCAAGCATTGCAGCTACCTGTTCAAATTTTGCCATGGTTCCAAAATCAACATTCAGAAGTACCATTGCAAACAGCATGATCAAAGTAAACAGTGCATAGAAGTTATAGGGAATTGCCTTACAGAACAAGGCCAGACCGTTTTCACCTTCTGTAACGAAACCGGAAACGGCAGCAGCCCAAGAGCTGATTGGAGCAATGATACACACCGGAGCAGCAGTAGCATCGATAAGGAATGCCAGCTTTTCTTTTGAAACACCGTATTTGTCGGTTACCGGTTTCATAACTGAACCAACGGTAAGACAGTTGAAATAGTCATCGATGAAAATGAGGATACCAAGACAGATGGTAGCAAGCTGGGCACCAATTTTTGTCTTGATGTGTTTTTTTGCCCAGTTACCGAAAGCAAGAGATCCACCTGCTTTATTCATCAGGGCAACCATGGTGCCAAGAATTACCATGAACACCAGAATACCTGCGTTGTAGCTGTCAGACAGTTGGGCAATCAGACCGTCTGAGAAAACATGGGTAATAAAACCGGCAAACCCGGCTGCAGTAGAAATAGCATAGAATACACCGCCGATTACGATACCCACGAACAGTGATGAATATACTTCTTTAGTTAACAAGGCCAGGGCAATTGCAACGATGGCCGGAACGAGAGACCAGAAAGTACCAATCATTTGCGAACGTCCTTATATACCGACTTATCTAGTGGATTTGTAATTCCAACTTCTTCCAGAGTTTCAAGCACCTGAATAGCATATTCCAGCTGGTCAAGGCTTCCGGCAGAACAGAATGTTTTCATCTGTTCCAAAGCTTTTACTGCTTCTACATTGGTCATAAGGACGCTCCTTAAACATTATTACTGAACGGTCGTTCTTCCTATTTCTTTTCCCTGTACAGACAGAACCAGAACTGAATAGCGGGGTACAGCATAAGGAATAGTCAGCAGGCCACCAGTATGGCGCAGATTAACCAGGGTATATGGTTCACCTTCTGCAGGTTCAACATCCAGAGAAACATTCAGTGCATAGGGGTAGTTTGGCAGACTGGTTTCGTAAATGCCGTAAACATTGTTGTTTACAACTTCGTCAGGCATGGCGATTTCTACCCGTGATACGGTATAAATCGGTACGGTACCGTCTTCTGAAAGCTGGGTAGACATTCTCTGATTAAGGATGGTTCCCGGCTGTTCTCCTTCTTCCGGCAGACGAGCACTAAACTGATAAATTACCTTGTATCGGCTCCAGGTAAGCAGAGCATCATTCAGCGACATACCAACCAGCCATGGCATGATGGTTGTTTCATTTGCAGGACCGCTTGAAACAACAAGCTGAACGGTAACCGGTCCATCTACAGCAGTATCGGCTGGAGGATCCTGTTCAAGAATTGTTCCGGCAACAGCTTCATCTGCCTGATACATTGGAGTATCAGTAAGTTTAATCTGCTGCACTGCAGATCCGGCAAACTGGGCCTGTAACTGTGACCGTACAGCCTCAAGCTGCATACCAACATAATCACCGACACGGTCAACAATCGCACCTTTACTTACAACCAGGTTAATGCGACGACCGGCCTTAACGATAGCACCTGGCTGAGGATTCTGTTCCAGTACGGAGCCTTTTTCAGAGGCACTGTTTGAATACCGGAGCGAAATTTTTGGATACAGCTCCTTAACCTGCATGGAAATCAGGGCATCTTCAAGATTCTGCCCTACAACATTTGGAACCAGTACACGTTCCGGGCTTTTTACAACCCAGAAGAATACGGCGCAAAAAACAGCAGCCATAACAACTATGGTAGAAAGCACCGTAAATACCAGTGCTCCGGTATTCTGCTGCAGGTTTTCCATACCTTTGTGATAATTGATTCTAAAATTTGACCATGAAATCTTTTTCATACTGCTCCGCAAATAGTTCCAATAAAATTTCTGGATCCGTTAAGAAAATCCATATGGGACATGGCTTTTTTAGCCTGCCACTGTAAAGTCTGGAGAGCAAGAATGCCGTCTCCAGTCTGAATTAATATGCCGTCTTTTTTTGAAACACCCAGCACTTTTCCCGGAACTGCACCGGTACAGTCTGCACCACAGGCTGCAACGTCTCCGGTAAAGATCCCTGCCTTGTGAATCCGAAGCTGCAAACCGTTGGCTATGGTCCAGCAAAGTGGCCATGAATAGAAAGCACGAATCTGAGCATCTATTTCAGCTGCTGACCGGCTCCAGTCAATGCAGCCATCTTCTTTTCTGAGCATTTCGCAGTAACTGCTGCCAGTGGCAGCCTGTGGAGTTTCAACAGCAGTGCCGTCTGCCATAGCTTGCAGAACCTGAATAATAAGGTCAGCTCCCTGTGCGGCGGCTGTATCAAGCAGGCTTTCAGCCGTTTCGGTACCGGTAAGGGGCAGATGAGTCTGCAAAAGGATATCACCGGTATCCATTTCAAGAGCAACTTTCTGAATAGTAATGCCTGTTTCTGTTTCCCGGTTCAGGATAGCAGCCTGAGCAGGTGCACAGCCGCGGTATTTCGGAAGCAATGACGGATGCAGATTGATGCCGCCAAGAGGGAACAACTCCATAAACTTAGGCCCAAAAATACGGCCATAGGCAAAGCACACCAGAATATCGGGCTGTAGGGCTGCTACGGCTTCACGGGCTTCTGCCTTTAAGGTTTCCGGCGTCAGCAGGGGAAGACCACGGTTAATGGCAACCTGACCTACATCAGTAGGAGTAAGGTCGCCGTGACGACCCTTTGCCGTAGGTGGATTAGTGAGAACTCCTGCAATTTCAAAACCAGCAGGCAGTCTGTCGCACAGATCATTGAGAACAGTGGCTGAAATATCAGGACTGCCGGCATAGAGAATACGCATCAGTCGCTGATCCTTTTTGCATTGATACGTGCAATTTTTGCTTCTTTTTTTGCTTTGGCAGCCTCTTTCTCGCGACGGCGTTCTTCACGACGTCTGCATTTTTCTGCTGCTTTTTCTGCAAACTCAGGGTCCCCGCGGTCAATGTACATGATACCGTCAAGGTGATCATACTCGTGCTGGATTACACGGGCCAGAAAACCATCGGCTTCAATGGTAAACGGTTTACCTTTTTCGTTAAGGGCCTGCACGGTGATTTTTGCAGGACGCATGATTTTTTCATACAGCTTCGGAATAGAAAGACAGCCTTCTTCGTACTCGCACATTTCTTCCGAGGTAGCAATAATCTGGGGATTGATGAAAACTCTCTTCACATCATCGTCGCCCACACAAACAAAGTAGCGCTTATTGATTCCTACCTGTGGGGCCGCAAGTCCTACGCCATCTGCAGCGAACATAAGTTCAAACATTTCTTCAATATTCTGCTGAAGTTCCGGGGTAATTTCCTTTACCGGTTCCGATTTCTGACGCAGTCTTTCATCGCCTAAAATAACAATTTCCATGGTCTCATACTATCTGAATAGCGCCAATTCTTCAATGCGTTCTTCACTACGATTCGATAATGTTTCTATTTATAATAACAAAATAGCGTGATTCTATTGACCTATCTATAAGAAAATTGTTATTAATTACCTATGCAGAATAAAACCATGAAGACCGCGCTTATTGCTGAATTCGTAGAACAGAATATTCAGGACGCCATGGACGTCCTTTTCTCAGAATCTGATATCGGAGCACAAAAAAAAGCTGCCGCTGAAATTGCGCAGTTCTTTGGAGCTTCTGCAAACATCAAAAATGCGTTGGAAGAATCCGACACCACAGAGCAGGAACAGAAACTGATTTCCAGTTTCCACAACAATCTGAACCTTCTTGTTCAGAAAACCTGGGTTGAAAAAGACGATATTACCTTAAAAGAGCAGATTACTTACCGTCTTGATACTCTGTGCAAAAACCTTACTCCGGAAAGCTACAACACTTCTTACGCAGAAATTGTTCCCATGCTGAAAGATGCCGTGTACCTGATGTTTGGTGCACAGGCTCAAAAAGAAGACTTTACTGAATACGCATTCCGCATTGATCCCGGATTCGGTGTATTCTGGTGGTACATTACCTGTCTGCCCGAAGAAGCCCCCGCAACCTCAATGGAAGCAAAAATCAAACTGCTTCCCGGATTCGTGTTCATGTCAAACTTCTAAATAACCGTGTGTACACTTGGTGTGGCGAAATCCGTACAGGTGCGCACATCAAGGGGACACCATGACACTTGAACCAGTATTCCTTTCACTGCGGGAGGGAGCCTGTAAGCTTGCTACGCTCAACGCCCGGCAGAAAAACGCAGCTCTCTTTTCCGTAAAAAAATCACTTTTAGAACATCAGGATGCTATCCTTGCCGCCAATGCTATCGATGTGGTTGCAGCCCGTGAAAAAGGCACCAAAGAAAGCCTCGTTGACCGTCTTTCATTGAATCCCCAGCGGTGGCAGGGTATTGTCGGCTGCATTGACACCGTTATTGCACAGACCGACCCGGTTGGCCAGGTTGTTGCAGGCTGGAATACGGTTCACGGACTTTCCATCCGTCAGGTTCGCGTACCACTGGGAGTTGCTGCCATTATTTATGAATCCCGCCCCAACGTTACTGTAGATGCCTTTGCTCTGGCATTTAAAAGCGGTAACGCCATCCTGCTGCGCGGATCTTCTTCTGCACTGAACAGCAACAAAGCAATTGTTACGGCCATTAAAGAAGGTCTTACCGCCGCCGGCGATGAAGATGCAGCCCTTGAGGATCTTTCAAAAGCCGTAGAACTGGCCCAGAGCGGACAGCGTGATGAAGTTACCGAAATCCTTACCGCCAAAGGGTACATCGATGTTGCCCTGCCCCGCGGAAACGCACCACTTATCAAAATGGTATGCGAAACCGCTACGGTTCCGGTTATTGAAACCGGCAGCGGTATCTGCCACCTGTATGTTGATGACAGCGCCGACATTGAGCGGGCCGTAAATATTGCAGAAAACGCAAAACTGCAGCGCCCCGGTGTCTGCAACGCCATAGAAGTATGTCTGGTAAACCGGTCCGTACTGGGTGAGTTTATTCCAAAACTGGCTGAGCGTTTTGCCGGCCGTGCCCAGTTCCGCTGCGATCCTGAATCTCTGGTATTCATGCAGGCATGTCCTGAAGCTGAAGGTCATGTTATTGCAGCCGGTGAAGACGACTTTGACACGGAATTTCTGGACAACATTCTGGCCATTAAAACCGTTGGAAGCGTGGAAGAAGCTGCAGCCCACATCAATGCCCACAATACAAAACATTCAGAAAGCATTGTAACAGCTGATGTTGCCCACGCCCGGTACTTTCAGACCGCCGTTGATGCAGCCTGCGTGTACGTTAATGCCAGCACCCGCTTTACTGACGGCGAAATGTTCGGCTACGGTGCCGAACTAGGAATCAGTACCCAGAAAATGCACGTACGCGGCCCCATGGGACTTACTGCCCTGACTACCGTAAAATACTTGATTGATGGAGATGGTCAGATACGCTGACCTTGGAGATAACAAAAATGGATACATTAACAGAAACCGTTGCTCAGGCACGGAAAATCGTAATCAAAATCGGGTCAAATACTCTGGCAAAACCAGATGGCACCATGAACTATGAATTTATGCAGGGATTTGCTTCTCAATGCGCCACCCTGATGAAAGCCGGAAAACAGATTGTACTGGTGTCTTCCGGAGCACAGGTTGCAGGTGTTTCTACCCTGGACCGCTGGGCACGTAAAAAGGACATTCACTATCGTCAAGCCTTGTGTGCCATCGGTCAGGTAGAATTGATGGATAAATGGCGCAGTGCCTTTGCGGAAAACGATATTCACATTGGGCAGCTGCTGTTTACCAAAGACAACTTTGAAGATGACCAGAGTACCCTGAACATGCGCAATACCCTGTTTACCCTGGTTGATGAAGGCGTTGTGCCGATTATCAATGAAAACGACAGCGTTGCCTTTGACGAAATCCGGAGTATTGGTGATAACGATAACCTGTCTGCCCTGACAGCCATTCTGTGGAATGCCGATCTTTTGATTCTGTTAAGCGACATCGATGGTGTGTATACAAAAAACCCCAAGGATTATCCTGATGCCGAACTGGTACAGGTTGTTCCGGATATTGCAAAGCTGCGGAGCGAAATTACCATCGGATCTACCAACAGTTTTGGTACCGGGGGTATGGAAACCAAGCTGGAAGCTGCAGAACGGGTAGTACAGTATGGCATTCCCATGGTGCTGACCAATGGTAGTGCACAAAACGTTCTTACAGCGCTGACCGACGGCAGCCGGGCCGCAACGCTGTTTCTTGCAGACTAACTGCAGAATGTGTATCTGAAAATACTACCAGTCAGTCAGAGTCTGACAAAACCGCTCGCTGTCGTCGCTACAGGCGAAGGGGCCGAAGGAGAAAAAAAAATGGGATTATTAGGGAAAACTGAAAAACTGGAACAGCAGGTTCATACAAAAGTAGGATTTATTGGATGCGGTATGATGGGAAGCGCACTGATGACAGCCGTAAGCAAAGTAGTGGCAGACGGTTGCCTTTTTGGATATGACCAGAACCCGGCAACCCTGACAAAAGTTGCTGCAGACACCGGCGCTACTTCCTGCACCAGTGCCATTGACTGTGCTGAAAAAGTTGACGTTCTGTTTCTTGCCGTTAAGCCGGCATACGTTGCCGATGTACTGAAAGATATCACATCCATTATTCCTGCAGATCAGATGCCTCTTCTGGTATCCATTGCTGCCGGTGTAAAAATCGATACCCTTAAAAAACTGGCACTGACAAACTGCCGTTTTATCCGTTTGATGCCGAACCTGCCGGCAACCGTAGGGGAAGCAATGATTGCCCTTACCTGCCAGAGTGAAATTACTCCGGAAGATGTTCAAACCGTAGCAACGCTACTGGCTAAAGCAGGCGTAGTAGAAATGGTTCCTGAAACCCTGATGGACTGTGTTACCGGTGTTTCAGGAAGTGGTCCGGCATTTGTCTTTATGTTTATTGAAGCTTTTGCAGATGCAGCCGTTAAGCTGGGCATGCCAAGAAAACAGGCGTATACTTATGCTGCACAGACCGTAAAAGGGGCTGCTGCCATGGTTCTTGAAACCGGCCGCCACCCTGCAGAACTGAAAGATGCCGTATGTTCTCCTGCCGGAACCACCATTGCCGGTGTTGAAGCTCTGGAAGAAAACGGATTCCGCAAAGCAGTTATGCAGGCAGCCATTAAAGCTACTGAACGAAGCATTCAGCTGGGAAAACCACAAGACTGAGGAGAATGAAAATGAAAAAAAATGAACATGACGATAAGATCAGATCATGGCTGTTTCTGGCCGCCGGTATTTGTGAACTGATTGCTGCAGCCATCGGTTATTTTTCCGGAGATTCCATTGCCAGCCTCGGAACAAACTCTGTTCTGGCAGTGATGTTCTTTGCATGCGGCCTGATATACAAGCCTGGGAAAGCAGAATCAGCAGATACTGACAAAAAGAAAGAAAACTGAATTACCAAAGGGACACTGAAAGAGAGGGTCGTTGTATGCGTAACCGTAGTATTTGTCTTCTGAACGATTCATTTCCACCTATTATCGATGGAGTTGCCAACGCGGTTGTTAACTACGCCAGAATAATCAAACAGAATGGCGGAACACCCATCGTCGTAACCCCAAATCACCCTGATGCCGATGATTCTCAGTTTGATTTTGACGTTGTCCGGTTCAAGAGCCTTGATACCCGCGAAAAAGTAGGCTACATGACAGGTCTTCCGTTTTCCAGCCGTGCTTTAGACCAGCTGACCGGTAAAAACATTGACCTACTCCACTCTCACTGTCCTTTTACATCACACCTGTTTGCCAGAAGCGTTCGGGAAATTATGCCGGCGCCGCTGGTATATACCTATCACACTAAATTCAGCATCGATATTAAAAAGCTGGTGCGCTCCCGTTTGATTCAGGATACGGCAAAAGATTTCATAGCCAGTAATATTACAGCTGCCGATGAGGTTTGGGTTGTCAGCAATGGCGCCGGAAAAGACATGTGCGACATAATCGGTCACCAGATTAACTATCACGTTATGGAAAACGGTGTCGATTTGCCCCGGGAGCGGGTGCCGGAAGCAGAAATGCATGAACTGCTGAAAGAGTACAACCTACCCCATGATGTACCTGTTTTTATCTTTGTGGGACGTATGATGTGGTATAAAGGGATCAGGATTTCTCTTGAAGCTCTGGAAGGTATTCATTCCCAGGGAAAAGATTTCCGAATGGTATTTATCGGTGGCGGAGCTGACGAAGAAGAAATCAAGAGGACTGCCCGGGAACTGGGAATCTACGATAAGTGTCTGTTCTGCGGAAAGATTTACGACCGCAGAAAACTGCAGGCCTGGTACACAAGGGCTGACCTGATGCTGTTTCCGTCAACGTTTGATACCAACGGTCTGGTAGTGCGGGAAGCTGCTGCCTGTTCCCTGCCATCGGTACTGGTTGCGGGTAGTTGTGCTGCAGAAGGCACCATTGCAGACCAGAACTGTTTTCAGATTACGGAAAGCGCCTCATCCATGGCAGCACTTCTCATGCGCATTATCGATAACCGCAGTTTTATGAAACAGACCGGCGAAAACGCCGCCAGAGAGCTGTATATTTCATGGGAAGAAGCGGTCCGGCGCGCAGAAGACCGGTATGAAATCATCATTGATAATTTCAAATCCGGCATATACAAAAACCGGCGTCGCTTTTCTGACGAATTCATCAAAATGAATGCAGACTTCATGGATATAAAAAGCTCTTTCCACGAAGCCCTGAAAACCCTGCAGAACGACGAAGACGGCGGATTACGATAAGCGTTTTTTTTGCATACAGATAAAGTAAAGTATACCGGTAATACCCATAAAAGCTGCCGTCAGCAAGTACCAGAAAGTAACGCCTTTACTCACGAGCAGGGCAGAACCGAACAGCACGACAATATCAACAGTATTTCCACCCATACTGAACACCGACATGATAGTTGCACGTTTGTCCTGCTGCTCATAACTGTCGATGATGTGGTTGGTAAACTCATTAAAGATATATCCCGGAATGCTGAGTGTAAGGGGTAAGAAAACCATGATGGCTATCACTGGTATCTTTCCCGTTATTAAAGCAAATGCCACGACACTACCAACAGAAATACCAACAGTTACGATGAACGCCGCAGAATAATACTTTTTCTTCAATATCCTGAGGATTGGTTCATCAAGCAGATTAACCAACGTATACGCAATGATGATACCCGACATCAGTTCCTCCGGCAGTCCGCAGGAAACAAGCTTATCGATGTAAAAAAAGTTTACGACAACGCCAAGAATAGACGTACTGGCACCAAAGATAATACCGGAAATAACTCTGGAGTCTGAAAAGAAATCATGCAACGTATACTTTGGTTTATCTTCATCACCCGGAGTTGGCAATGATGCGTCCTTTGGAATAAACAGCAGAATAAACAACCCGATGCTGTTGGAAATAACCGTGCAGAGGATAAGAAGCGGTATGCCACCTATGCGGAATAGTGCTGCATATGTCAGGGTACTAAGGATAAACCCTACTTCACCGATATTACCGATTCGTGCCATTTTGGCAAGATATTCATCATTGGAATAATGATTGTACACGTAGGCATCAAAAGTACCTGAATTGAGGAACCAGGCACAACCTTCGATAATTGCTTCAAGAACAAACAGATAATAGTTTCCTGACAAAAAGGAAATAAGCAGCAAAACTTTTGCCAGTACAGCAATAGCAGTGCTGAATATCAGCGTTTTTTTGTACCCGATTCTGTCAGTGAGTATGCCACCGGGAACTTCGCCAATAAAAATGGTCAGCGAAAGGATTGCTTGCAGCGTAAAGAATTGGGCAAGGCTAAGTCCTGCCTGTGTACGGATTTACAATGCCACTGGGGCAAAGAAATGAAGTCCCCCAAAGAAATTTGCAATTTCCAGCGCATCTGGTTTAAATTTCATTTTTTAGCCTCTATTTTTGTAATTACCTGAAATTATACATTATGAGATGTTTTTTTTTACTTTTTTTCCTAAAAACTGCAATTTTTTTTTCTCGGAGACGGCAATAACTCTTATGCAGGAATTTTTAGTTTGTTCTTACAAAGGAGTTTTATATGACAAACCGAAACCACAAAGACCCTCTGTTCGTGCGTATTTTCAGCAATCTTGAACACAAGGACTGGATTATCAGCCTTGTTAATGCACTTTCAGGTACCCATTACACCGAGAATGAACTGATAGAAGTAAACACCATCGAAGAAATCCTCTACATAAAGATGAAAAACGATGTGTCTTATCTCATTGATCATCAGCTGTTCTTGATTGTACACCAGAGTTCGTACAACCCCAATATGCCGTTGCGTGGTCTGATTTACTTTGGCCAGCTGTACGACAGCTACATCCAGCAACACAACCTGAACGTGTATTCATCACGCCGCATCAAACTGCCCCGCCCTCAGTTTTTTGTCATGTACAACGGGACTAGAGATGTACCTGACGTATTAAAGTTACGGCTTTCAGATTCCTTTGATAACGACGGCACCGATACGCTAGATGATATCGGATTTGAATGGACCGCTACCATGTACAACATCAACGCCGGCCACAACAACAGTCTGCTGAACGCCTGCCAGCCGCTGCAGCAGTATTCCCTTTTTGTCGGAAAGATTCACCAAGGGCGTCTTGCCGGACTGAGCCTTGACGCGGCCTTATCGCAAGCCGTAGACTATGGCATAGAACACAACTTTTTTGACGGCCTGCTCCGCAAGCTGAAAGGAAACATCATGAGCATTTTGTTCAAAGAATACACCGACGAAGAAGCTAATACACTCTTCTATAACGATGGACATGATGCCGGCTACGATGAAGGCTATGATGCTGGTGCTGCCGAACAACGCGCAAAAGATGAATCCGAACTTCGTTCTAAAGAAGCTGAACTTGCGGCACAGGCTGCTAAACTTGCCCAATACGAAAAATTATACGGTAAACTTGAATTATAGTTTATTCAGCAGCTGTTCAACGGCTAATGCTGCCCGGTAGAGATGCAGTTCGTCAAGACCGTACATAATCAGGCAGCGGGGAACACCAAAGTCTCCTTTGGTGGAAGATGCAATACACACAGACGGCAGACCGCAGAAATGCATGATGTTGGTAAATCCTGTCATGATGACAGCGTCGTAACCTGCAAGTTCTACATGTACCTGCTGAATGGCTGCCTCACGGATTTTTACCGCTTTCTGGTATTCAGGAAGGGATGTATCAAGCGACAGACATTCTTCAAGCCAGCTGATACCGTATTTCATCATGGTGTCAGGATGAGAACGGTAACAGCCGACAATGTCTGCCAGAGATTTCCGGCTGGCACGGGATGATGCAAGATAGGATTCCAGATGGGGACGGAACTCACAGCTCATCATGAATAGCTGACAGTCAGAGGGCGGCTGCAGGATTTCTGTGACGGACGCACCATTTTTCCGGGCGCGGTTCAGAAAGCTTTCCAAAAACGAAATCTGACCGTCTGATACTTTATCCCGGTTGGCGGTGTTAACGCCAAGGTACAGTTCAGACAGTTCTGCCGGCAAGAACGTTTCCGGCGGCAGCGGTGTGTCCCGCATACAGGAGTAGACCTTCAAGGCATCGGTCATGGTGCGGGTAAGCGGTCCGGCGCTGTCAAATGTACGGGCTAAGGGGATTATACCGTCTGCAGAGAGAGCTCCCACCGGCGGCTTAAGACCACAGATGCCGTTGCGCTGGGCACAGGCAATAATCGAAAATGACGTATCAGTACCAATGGCCGCAGGAACCAGCCCCGCAGCAACGGCAACGGCAGACCCGGAGGACGAACCGCTGGGGTTCAGGGAAGGATCTGCGGCATGAATGACCTGCCCACCACGGGAACTGTATCCGCCGGGCATTCCCTTTGTGGTAAAGTTGGCAAACTCCGTCATGTTGGCTTTGCCGATGATGACCGCACCGTTTTTCTTCAGGTTCGCGATAACAGGGGCGTCTGTATCTGCCAGGTTGTCTTCAAGGGCAAGACTCCCGGCAGTAGTATGCAGGCCCCGCACATCGATATTATCCTTTACCAGAATCGGCATGCCGGAAAGAGGAAGCTCCCCGATATCTATGGTTGCATCTCCCCGTTCCAGCTGAGAAAGAAGTGATTCATCAAGTTCGGCTATGCAGTTCAATCCTTCTGCACCGCCAGTTGTGCGTAATTTCGTGATATCCATATGGTAAAAACGGTAAGCCAGGCGTTGCGGGCTGGCGCCTGAAGCCCGCAGAAGGGGTAGCGGAAGACAGCAACGCTGGCTGGAGCGAGGGGAAGGCGTTCCCCTCCTCTTTCAAAACGTTTATTCAGCCCACACAACGCGGCCAGGGGCGCGGGGAGCCGGGGCTGAAAGATCTGATGCACGATAGCCCAGAGCACAGTGGCCAATGCCTTCCCACTCGCCTTCTACACCCAGTTTTTTCAGCAGTTCTGCATAATCATCGCGTTCAAATTCTTCTTTGGCGCGGTGAATCCAGATGCTGTCTACACCCAGAGCCTGTGCGGCATTCATCAGGTTACCCATTACCAGAGAACCATCGTATACCTTAAGGGACCAGTCTTTTTTGCCCAGTACAACCAGAATAACCGGCGCGCCATAGAATGGATCAAAGTCTTCTTTCCAGCCACCGATTTCGCGGTTGTCCTTACAGATTTTATCCCGCAGTTCCTTATCGGTAACTGCCAGAATCATGGTCGACTGCTTTCCCACTGCACTGGGGGCATACAGGCCGGCTTCGATAATCTGTTCGATAACATCTTTTGCAACCATATCCGGTTTGAAATTTCTGCAGCTTCTGCGTTCAAGTAAGTCTTTTACTGTCTGATTCATGAAATACCTCGTTTGCCGCTATGGATACATCAGTGGAGGTAGAATACGTGTGCGGCTTTAGGGACAGTATACCACATAAGACGGAAAACGTTGCATTCAGGATATTTTTATGCTAATCTAGGATTAGATACCAGATTTGCATAAAACAAGGAGATTTCCATGCAGTTTTTGCGGACAATAGCGGAAAATATCACTGACTCTGCTGAAACTTTTCCTGCAGTTCTCGTTACCGGCCCACGACAAGTAGGGAAAAGTACCATACTTAAAACTATGTACCCTGACATCAGGAATGTCTCATTAGACCGATCGTCTGTAAAAACTGCAGCAACGGAAGATCCCGGTGGATTTCTCCAGATTCAGGGAACACCCCTTGTTCTAGATGAAATACAGAAAGTTCCAGAACTTTTTGAAGAGCTCAAAGCTGAAATTGATGAGGACCGTCACAATGGAATGTATTTTCTCACAGGTTCTCAAAGTTATCGTTTGATGAAACACGTTTCTGAATCACTTTCCGGCCGAATCAACATTGTTACCATGCTGGGTCTTTCTACCCGTGAAATCTACCAGGATACAAACAACGAACCTTTTTCCCCAAAACTATCATTCCTCATGAAGCGAAATCCAGCGTTCTCACTGAAACATGATGCGCTGTGGACAAGAATCCATCGTGGAAGTTTCCCTGAGTTGTGGGCAAATCCAGCTATGAACTGGGAAAAATTCTACGATTCCTACGTGCAAACCTACCTGGACCGGGACGTCCGGGACCTTACCCAAGTGGGAGATTCAGACACCTTCCGAAGATTTATGGTGAGCGCCGCAGCAAGAACGGGGCAGCTGGTAAACTATGCAGATATTGCAAAAGATGTTGGAGTAGACCAAACCACCGTAAAACGCTGGATGTCAATTCTGGAAACATCTCATCTTATAGAACTTGTACAGCCCTTTTCGATAAACGTTACAAAACGGATTGTAAAAACACCAAAACTGTATTTTACAGACACCGGATTAGTCTGCTATCTGACCCGCTGGACATCGCCAGACAGTCTGGCTAATGGGGCTATGGCCGGAGCTCTTTTTGAAACCTACGTGTTCGGAGAAATTATAAAATCATTCATCAACTGTGGAAAAAACAGCAGTATCTATTTTTTCAGAAATTCCAATGGAGCCGAGGTAGATTTTCTTTTATACGAAAACAATACGATATATCCCATTGAAGTAAAAAAACGCAGTAATCCGGATAAAAAAGACATCAAGCATTTCTCTACCATGGCGGCATCTTTTGAGGGAATACAGCTAGGAGAGGGTTGTGTCATCTGTACAACGCCGGAACTACTCCCCATTGAAAAGAATGTAAAAGCTGTTCCGGTAGAGTACCTGTAGGCAGGCACACTCACCTTCATTTCAGTCCATCAAGATACACAACATTTGCTTCAGTTACTTGAGTCAGCTGAATATCATTCGTCAAAAAAACATCACAGCCGGCATCAATAGAAGCTGCCAGTTGTAACGCATCAGCAAGCTTTATTCCCGGGTACTTGGCGCGAAGTTCTGCTGACTTCTCAGCTAACGAATCACTGACAAAAGTTTTTAAAACTCCCAGTTTCTTTAGAAAAGACTTATAGGTTTCAATATCTTCAATATTGCCATCTCTATATGGCTTTACCATAAACTCAGCAAAGGTAAATAATCGGATTTGTATCAAGAAAAATCTTTTTGGCGATGTCCGAAAAAAGTGTTGCTGAATGCTACTCAGCAACAAAGATTGTACAGGAATGCCACAAATCGAGAGGAGAGACAGTACAGACAAAAATTGTTGAAGCCCGGCGTCCATGCGGTCAGCATGGACTATACATAGTTTCTACGCCGGGATTCACCAATAGCGACGGTCGGTTGTGTTGCATTGCAACACAACCTTACTGAGTTTTGCTAACGCAAAACTCAACAGTTGTAACGTCATTCACAGCGGTTTTGCATGTACTGGCAATCCGGTAGATTTGTGGACTTATGATGAGACCCTGAATCAAGTTCAGGGTGACTATAAGCAACACTTTTTACGGACATAGCCTTTTTTTTAACACATTTCGCTTTTTCGTAATCTTTTCATTATCCATTTCTCCATGTCGTGGTATCTTGAAAGTATGTTAATTCCTGCAGAACAGAAACCTTTGCGCGTTCTTGTCGCAGATGACAGCGCATCCATTAGAACACTACTTTCTCATACACTGGAAAAATGGGGATATGACGTTACTTCGTGTTCCACCGGTACCGATGTCTGGAACTGTGTAAAGCGGGGATTAAACTACAACATTCTGATTCTTGACTGGATTATGCCGGGAATGTCCGGTGTTGAACTGTGCCAGAAAATACGCAGTCTCCCATCACAAGGGTACTGCTACATTATTCTGCTAACCGGTAACAGCACCACCAATGATATTATTCAAGGTTTAAACAGCGGTGCAGATGATTATCTGGTAAAACCGGTATCCATTGCTGAATTGAAGGCGCGTATTACCGTTGGCCGCCGTATGTTCCAGTATGAACATGACCTTAAAAACAAGGAACAGGATGTACGCATCAGCTGTTATAAGACATTAACGGAACTGGCAGAAGCCCGGGACTATGAAACCGGTACCCATCTGACACGTATTGCCGCATTGTCACGGTGCCTTGCAGAAACTGCCGGCTGTTCTGAAGAATTTTGCCGGGAACTGGAATTTTTTGCTCCCATGCATGATATCGGTAAGGTAGGTATTCCAGACGGAATTCTGCACCTTCCAAGAAAACTTTCACCTGTTGAATTTGAAATCATGAAGACTCATGCTGATATCGGGCATCAGATTCTCAATGGAAAAGAAACTTTGGAAACTGCAGCTGAAATTGCCTGGACTCACCATGAAAAATGGGATGGTTCCGGGTATCCTCGGGGTATCAGTGGAGAAAATATTCCGCTTTCCGGCCGTATCGTATCAATTGCAGACGTATACGATGCACTGCGTTCCATGCGCCCTTACAAAACCGGCTTCTCCCACGAAGAATCTTCTGAATGGATTATCAGCCAGTCGGGTATTTCTTTTGATCCAGACCTGATTCAGGCATTCATCAAATGCAAAGATGAAATGTGCCGGATTTTTGAAAGCCAATATAACGAAGATACTGCAAAGACCATCCTTAAAGCCGAGTCTCCAGACCGTACTTTGTGATATACTGTCTGCATGATAAAAAACATTTCTCCTCAAAAATATGATGAACTTTCTTTGCGCATGCAGAATGTCATCAGCAACAACATGAGCAAAATTGTCGTTTCGGTTATCATCATGACGGTTTTTACGCTTATTACCAGTATGCTGACGGTAATTCCAGCCTTTGCTTTAACCTCGGCAGAATCAGCAGGGGCCTCACTGGTTGCACTTTTCCTGTCCATAGCAGCCATGGTTATTACGGTGATGCTATCTTACGGATTATGTGTCATGCTGGGGCGTTTTTATTGCCACGAGAAAGCGGTCATCGGTCATTTGCTGTGGGGATTCCGTGATGCTTCCCGCCTTATTGGGTTAACGGTTGTCGGGTACCTGATGATTTTCCTGATAATACTCATTGTAGCATTCATGGTAACAGCTTTCGGTTTACTTGAAGTACTTGATATAATGGCGTTTTTTCTGGTTTCTACTATTCCGGTTCTTATCGTTGTTGCCGTTATTGTATTTCCCTGGCTGCTGGTATTTCCCGTTATGTATCATAATCCTAAAAACTGCAGTCTTAAATGGTGTCTGTCTCAAAGCTCAATTCTGCTCAGGGGAAACAAAAAGCAGCTGTTTGTATTCCTGCTTCGTTCCTGCTGGCGGCCTGCAGTGGTGTATATCGTACTGCTTGCGGCATCATTCTGGACTATTACAGATGGTTCTGCCCTAAGTACCGTATTCAGCAATATCAGCTCCATTTTCAGATACGTGGTTCTGGTAAAGGTTCTGCTTTCCTTAAATGCATTCTATTATTTCATAACTGAAACCGGGCCTGATGCACCTGCTGCATCACCGGACACTGCTGATACTTTGGCTTTGGAGGTTCCACCGTGCGAGTCTGCAACGGATACACCAGCGCAGAACTGATGGTAAAAGGAAGCCGCTTTCTTGCAGAAGTGATTCCCGTAGAAAGTCAGGCACAGGCCCGTGATACCCTGAAAGTCCAAA
>JAZLGC010000099.1:0-52986 GCA_045616125.1 Treponemataceae bacterium
GAAAGACTTTCACTGCACCAAAAGCAGCGCCATGAGCACTTCTCCACTGAAAGACCGTGTGTGCCAGATGAAAGGCGACAATGAAGGAGGTTCAGTTATGGGTACCATGTTAGATCAGGCAGAACTTCGCGGTATGGAAAAGCAGCGCAAACTGGATGAAGCTGAACTGAAAGCTAAAGAAACCCAGTTGCAGGCTAAAGATGAACAGCTGAAATCTCAGGCAGCCCGCATCGCTGAACTGGAAGCACAGCTGGCAAAGAAATAGAAAATCAGGTTTGCCAGATAAAAGGTGACGACAAAGGAGGTTCAGTTATGGGTACCATGTTAGATCAGGCAGAACTTCGCGGTATGGAAAAGCAGCGCAAACTGGACGAAGCTGAACTGAAGAAACAGGCTGATATGATTGCTGCACAAGCGACGGAAATTGCACAGCTTAAAGCACAACTGGCAAAGAAATAAAAGCAAAAAAACGACAAAAAATACCTGTCAGTCACAAGATTGCTTGCGGTTGGCAGGTATTCAATATGTTACAAGCAATCTTTTGTAAACTCCCCATCCATTACCCCGGAGCAAATGTCCACGATAACTGGCAAGAGAACACATCAAATCTTTTTCAGATTTCTGTCCACAACCAACCAGAAAACGCTGAAATTTCATTTTTCTGAACATCCGCTGTTTACTTTGATTCTTTACCTTTTGGATAATCTGTCCGTTTTTGCTATAAAAGAACCGCCATCCTAAAAACTCAATTCCTCGTGACACCGGAAAATACCCAGACTTAGGATTCACTTCCACATTTTGCGCTTGTATCACATTGGATACTAATTGAAATACCTTTCTTGCACGATTTTTTGATTCCACAAGCAGAATCATGTCATCCATGTATCGCACATAAAATTTTATCCGTAACTGTTCCTTTATAAACCGGTCAACAACATCCAGATACAATAATGCAAAATTTTGAGATGACTGATTTCCCATAGGGAGTCCAACGCCGCACACGTTTTCCGGGAAACTGTCGAATGGCATAATCCGTACCTTTACCACGACGGCATGCACAGTTAGCATCTATCAGATGGCGTTCAAGAAGAGGTGTAAGATATTCATCGCACAAAGCATGTTGCACAATGCGGTCACGATACGTAATAGCCTGAATCTCGCGCTCTTTTGGATTACAGTTATGGGGTGCCCCACACAGGATAAAGTTACGTTACCCTGACCACAACTGAACATTTATGCCGGAAGCATTCCTCAACCGGCAAAAGAAACTGTTCCTTTGTTTCTACCACGGGGTGGAGTTCTTGCTCACTTACAGACCTTCTGGGTGTGTTGAAACAAATCCGGAACTATACCGTTATTCTTATTGTTAACGTTGTTGTTGTTATTAGCGTCACCATCGTTGTTGACGTTGCGCGCGTTGTTATCGTTATTATTGTTAGGCGAGCGCAGCCACCACCAACCACCGGGATGTCCGTAACAGTTTCTCTTATTCCTTTTTACTCTCCCGCCGCTTTTTATCACTGGCTATCCACTTGCCCAAAAACAGCAGACTTTCTGCCTGCAGTTTACTGCTCTGTTCCGCCTGTTTTGGCAGGATACATTCCACATCGGAACAGAGCATGGAAAAATACCCCTGTTTTTTCAGTACTATCCCAGCCCGCTGCTGCAGTGCAAGCCGGTTATCATTAAGGGGTAACTCGTTGGCTTCATAAATGCATTCCACAGCATCCAGACAGAAATTCTGCATACGGGTAACCAGCGTATACCGGAACTTTTTGGGAGACTTTTCGGTTACGGTAAACACGTACTTGATGAGTTCTTTAACTTTGGTTACAACGTACAGGTCGGATTTACGGGTGGGCATAATCTAAATAGTAGTTTCCTGCTTTTAACACAAAAAGTATGGCTTGTAGAAAAATTTCGTCTATTTCATTTTTATGTTTTGTGTACCAGTTCTTAAATTTTTTAGATGCTGGCTGGGATGATTTCAAATATTTAACAGTTTCATCTATCACATTATTAGATTCTTGCTTGGCTACTTCGTTAATCTCTGAATATAACTTATCCTTAAAATCCGGTATCAACTCAGAAAATGTGTCAATAAAAGCTACTGTCGTGATTACCATTGTAGATTCATTGCGGTTAATTTTATATTCTTTAGGTACTAGTTTTCGAAAAATGTATTCAAGAGCGTATGAATCAAATCTTAAAGAAATGCCCGATTTACCTTGTGTTATGAACTGGTTAAGATGCTTAAGAATATACTTTTTTCCGATTTCTCTTGAATTAGTCGTATACAAATCGATTATTTTATCTAGAAATTCTTTTACATTCCCGTGTAGTTCATAACGTGACTTAATTTCATCCAAACTTTTTTCCAAGTATCCGTCGGTATATAAATTATAATAGTCAAAACACCTTTTGAAATTGCTCAATTTCTTTGAATTTGGCTGATTCTTCAGACATTGTTCATTCCAATATTTATCATCTGGTATAACCCAATCTAAAATATACTCTTTTTCTGCCATATCCCTATCTTTCCCCCACTTGCCTGGCGGCACCGAGCGTGAACACGCCCGGACGTGGAGCCCCTTAGTTAGATTAGTAAACGGCGGCAACGCCGCCTGGATGATAGTTAGTTACTTTCAGTAACTAACAAAGCCGGAACTATACCGCTACCCTCACGGTTAACGTAGTCGCTAGAAGCGTTACCATCGTAGGTGACGTTGTGCGCGTACGTATTGAAATAATAGTAAGGCGACCGCAGCCACCACCAACCACCATAGCCATTGGTACTGCTCTGGTAAGCGTAATTTGCAAGAGCATAATCCGTTGGTTTTCGGATTCTTGTATTGCCAGTGCCAGAACTACTGTAGCTGGCAAATCCATAATCAGTTGTAGAAACTTCCTGTAAGCTGAGCAGGAAGATCTTATCCTGTGTATCTTCGCAGTAATACCCGGTTGCCTGTGTCAGGCTGTTACCGGCATCACTGGTACTTCGTGCACTGTTATCTACCGTTGCCGTCTTAATCATTTCCTGCTGGCTTACCGTAAAGGCCTGCTGTAAGAATCCTTTATTGGTCCAGTCTATGGTATCACTGTTACGGTTGCCGCCATCAGTTACAAACTGGTTATCAATGCCGTTAAGCCATGCACGTACATTGCTGTATTTGTAGTTATTGTCATACACTCTCTTTCCGTTCAAAGAACGAGTGCTGGATGAACCGTAATAGGGTACATTAGCGGAAAGTATCCGTTCTGCAAGCAGCAGTCCTTTACTGCTGTCTAAAACACGCCAGATAATGGGTTCTACCTTAAAGTATTTAGTACTTGAACCCACTGCAGATCCATCACTATACGTATATGACCTTGAATACCCTTTTTCTGTTACTTTGGAGTACCAGTTACCATCGCTTCCAAGATAATACCGGGCACCGGAAATTTCAGGGTTCACAATGGTTTCATCAACAGTTACAGAAGCTGCTTTTATGGTTTGGGGATATACACCAAACTTTACATAGGTGGCACCGTTGATTTTGGCAGGTATGGAACTGCTGGTTATACCGTAAGTTGCTAATTCTGAATCAATAAGGACTTTGTACATTCCCAAATAATCCAGACTTGTTTTTTTAACAGTTCGTAAAACTTCTCTGCACACTGAACAAACAACCGTTACCGTTGTTTCTGTTACTGATCTTATAGACTCTTTATGACCTGACTTACTACTTACAACAGTTGTGTGTTCACAGGTAGCTGCATGCCAGTGATATGTTTCATCATGAGCCCATTCTGCTGAATACGAATGTCCAGTTGCTGAAATAGTACCTGTTTCTACCTTCTTGCAAACACTACATACCCGCTCTTTTGCTCCAGAATTCAAACAAGTTGCTGCCGTTACCGTCTGCCAGCTACCAAAAGAATGCTTCACAGTATCAATTTTCTCACTACTATGCACACAGGTAGCTGCATGCCAGTGATATGTTTCATCGCTGATCCAAGTACTGCTGTACACATGCTCGTGCTTTGTTTCCGGTTTTCCGCACACCGTACAGATTCTGAGGCAAGTACCATCACTGTCCGGAGCAGTCCAATCACCCATTACGTGTACTGCAATATCACTCTTTTCATCACTATGCCCACAGGTTGCCCCGTGCCAGTGGTTGTCATCATCAAAGGACCAGGTATCTGCAAAAGCATGTCCCGTTGCCGGAATGCTCTCTGGACGGTAATAGCCGCAAGTATCACATTTCTGCCGCTTTTCCCCTTCTGTTACACATCCGGGTTCAGTTACAATCTCCCAATCATTAAACCCATAGGTATGAGTTGCCGTATTCCGCTTTAAGGTACTATGGATACAGGTTGCCTTCTGCCAGTGCTGCACAGTGTCATAGGTCCACTCAGAATCATACACATGCACATGTCCGGTATCATCTACATAACCGCAGGTCTTGCAGGTACGGCTCTGGGCTCCGGTAACCGGGTCGGTCGTAACCCAGCCGCCAAAAACATGAGTACCCAATGCATGTACTTCACCAGCATGCTCACAGCTGGCTTTATGCCAGTGCTGGGTTTCGCTGGTACTCCATTCACTCTCATACACATGTACATGATCTTTCTGGCCATAGCCACATACGGTACATGCCCGGTACCGGTCACCGTTTTCATCATAGTCACTCCAGCTGCCATACAGATGTTCACCGGCATTTTTCCGTAATTCAGTATGTTCACAAGTGGCCGGGTTCCAGTGGATAATACTGTTGTGCGACCATGAAGTATAATCATACCGGTGGTCATGACTTACGGTAATACTGTAAAAATCAATGTCGTCTTCATGGATATAGGCATTTACCAGCGCCTTATTCTGCACCTGAGAAGCCGTATCTTCCGTTTCGTTTCCACCGTTTTCTTCGTAGGCCAGAAATTCATCCATTCTGAAACTACCGTTCAACACCGTCGGTTCAGCGTTAATGGCAAAGGAATATTCCATTTCTGTACTGCTATCAAGGTGTCCGGCGCTGGTAGCCCCGCAGAAACTCATCTTGTATGTTTCTTCTTCCGGAAAACTTGGCACAATAAGTGTTTTAGCTGACGCAGTATTGTGGCCTACGGTAAAGAACTGGCTATACCCGTCAGGATACATGACAAATCCATTAAGGGTTGCATTGGGGTTCCGTTCGGTACTCCATGCCCGTATGCGGATTTATTTGCGTTCCCTGAAGAACCGTAGTGAAATACTATCGTTCCAGATATTACCATCCATATCCCTGATGCTTACCCCAATACTTGCGTCAATGTACGGAGCTTCAAAACTGTCACACTGTATCTGGAATACTTCTGTTTTTTTGTCAGGGCGCATGAACGTAGAAATAGCAAAAGAATTCTCACCAATAATGTGCAGTTCAGGGGTGTTTGATGTAAGACGTACTTCACTGGTCTTAGCTTTTATATACGTTATGTTCTCTATAGAAACACTCAGGCTGTACTGGTCGCCGGCAAAAAGATAGCCGTTATCCCGGGCCGTCTGTGTCTTATCAATCTGACCGGTTACTTTAAGACTGTACATACCCTGTGGTACTACGGCAATGGTACCGGCATCTTCGCCACTGTTCTGCGGAGCTACTGTTGCCGTTACCTCAGAACCGTCTGCGGTGGTTACTGTGATGATGTTTTCAGATCCTGCCACCGGTGTATGCAGAACTACTTTTCCTTCTGCATCGGTGTACTGTTCTTCTGCGTAGGTGGTGAAAGTGTTTGATGTTACCGTTACTTTCTGGTTTGCAAGGGCACCGCTTGCCATGGCAGAACGGGCAGGGCTATTTGAAAAACCAACCAGATTAAGGGTGTAGGCAACGTTGTTGCTGCCTTTTCTAAAGAAGGGGACATTCCCCAGTTGTATTACGTTATCAGTCTGTTTTGTTAAAGTTCCAATGGAAGTAGTTATGGATGTATCGGTGTGGCTAAGGATGTCATGAGATGTTCCCCCCCCCGTCACCATTTTGGTTTCAGTAATAAGGTATTCCTGGCCGTTATCCATACGTACCCAGTTTCCCCAGAAAAATGATGGGGCGGCCCTGCCTGCTGCAGGCGGCGTAACCGGTGGATTTACAGAACCTGCCGGTGCACCTTCTGTTGAAACCTGTGTCTCTGTAGCTGCGGGAGTTACAGGGGCTGCAGGCTCCGGTTCAGTCAGCTGCGGGCAACTGGCAAACAAAAATACTGTCATTACGCTAAATACTGCCAGTGTAATTTTCCAATACTGTTTCATCATTGAAACTCCTGAGACTGATTTATATTCTGTTTTCAATATATATCATATGTAGGGAAACTGGATAGAGGATGACCCCTTCGACAATAAGCTTTGCTCATTATTGCTCAGGGATCCTGTCTTGCAACACAGGGATTGTTACGGCAAATACTCCGTCCGCACGTTACGCAAGGCGTTGAACAGGTGCTGCTTCTCTTTCAAGCTGCCACCGGTCAACAGTTCCAGTTTGCTGCGGGCGGTTTTGCGGCCACTGTTATCCTGGTAATCGCAGGTGCAGGTGGCATTGATATAGCCGGCTGCCTCGCTGTGACGGATAATGGTCTGTACATCGGCGTAACACAGGGGCCGGATAATCTCTACAGGATACTTATCGTATTTCAGACGGGGCGGCATGGTAGAAAGTTCGCCTTTCACCAGGGCATTCATCAGCACCGTTTCAAGGATATCGTCCAGATGGTGCCCTAAAGCTATTTTATTGAACCCATGCTCAATGGCGTAATTATTCAGTTCGGTGCGCCGCTGGGTAGAACACCACCAGCAGTTCATTTTCTGTCCCGGCTTCAATCGTCCAAGCACATCAACATCTATGGTTACCGGCTCAACACCCCACGAATGAAACAGCTCTACTAGCTCTGGGTTCAACGGTGACCCGATACCAGATTCCACATGCAATGCCGTAAAAGAAAAGTTTTCCCGGTGCTGCTTCTGACGGGCTGCAAAATACTCCACCAGTGCCGTAGAATCCTTTCCTCCACTGGCACCAATCAGAATAGTATCGCCTTCTTCTATCAGCCGGTAATCGTAACAGGCTTTATCAATGATACTGAAAAGTTTTGGCTGACCCATACTGATCTGAAATTACAGAACCTTTTTGTTTACGTATCCTGAAATCTTTTCAAGACGCAAAGATACGTTACTGGCGCCAAGATCATCAGCAGCCTTAGGCATACCATATACAACGCAGGTTTCTTCACTTTCCGTAATGACAAAGCCGCCGGCCTTGTGAATATCAAGGGCACCGTCAGCACCATCGCGGCCCATACCGGTCAGAAGCACTGCAAGACATTCGCTTTTCAGACTGGCTGCAGAGCGGAACATGGGGTCAACGGCAGGGCGCAGAAAGTGTTCTTCCGGGCCTTCATCAAGATGCATCTTTATGCCTTCTGCCGTTTTTGCAAGCTGCAGATGATATCCGGCAGGGGCAACATACACGTGTCCAGCCTGACCAATCATGCCTTCTTTTGCCAGTTCCGTGGGCATGCCGGTTGTATCATTCAGCCAGGCAGCGTAATGGCCGTCAAAGTTCTTATCAATGTGCTGGGTAACAAACACCGGCAGCGGGAACGATTGTCCAAGACCTGCAATAACTTTCTGAACAGCTACAGGGCCGCCGGTAGAAGCACCGATAAACAGCGCTTTGTAAAAACCTTTTTCCGGAACTGCTTCGGGCTGGGCAGAAACCGGCTGGTTCAGCATGCTTTCTTTAGGAGCAAGTGCAATGATACGCTGGATAAATCCGTCATAGAAACCGGCAGTTACACTGTCAATATCCGGCTTCTTGATCATATCAAGGGCTCCGGCTTCCATGGCGGTATAACCCATACGCGCCGTGTCTTCCGAAGAATAAATGATTATTGAGGTTGGCTGCTCATGCATAATCCGTTTGGTAGCTTCAATACCATCAAGCACGGGCATATAGATATCCATGATGATTACATCAGGTTTAAGAATTCTGTTTTGTCTGACAGCTTCATCGCCATTTGCGGCAAATCCAACAATTTCAAGATCCGGGTGTTTTCCCAGAATATGGCGGAGTGTTGTTCTGATTATTGCACTGTCATCAACAAGTAATACACGTATCATACCTTAAAGTGTACCGACACCTTGGCAATTTGTCCACTTTTGCCGCTTCATTCATAATGCTATACTGTTTTTCATGGATTTAGAGTTATTGCAATTCCGCGCCGCTAAACTGCAGGCTGTACGAAACTTTTTTATTGACCGTTCATACCTTGAACTTGATACCCCAGCCATGAGCCCCAACCTTATTCCAGAAACCTGTCTTGAAGTTTTTGCCGCCAATTATCTGGAACCCTGGACTGATGAGGAAAAACCGGTCTATCTGGTGCCTTCTCCGGAAATTTTCATCAAAAAAATCATAGCCCAGCACAAAGTAAGCTGCTTTCAGCTTTCAAAATGTTACCGCAATGTTGAATCTGTAGGACGTACCCACAGTCCTGAATTTACCATGCTGGAATACTACACCATGGGAGCCGATTACAAGGATTCTCTAGCCCTTACGGAACAGCTGTTTGAATACCTGCTGCCCAAGGCCCCCACCGATGGCAGTGAAGACCAGTTTGCCGATATCCGGCCACCCTTTACCCGTCTTACCATGGACGATGCCTTTGCACGGTACGCCGGCTTCCGCCTTTCAGAATGTCCTTCAAACCATGATCTTGCCCGGGAAGCACGCCGCCTTGGCATTACAGAACTGGAAGACAGCAACTTTGATACCTGGCCCTGGGACGACCTGTACGAACTGATTCTTGTACAGTGCATTGAGCCGAATCTGCCCCAGGATAAGGCGGTTTTTCTTATGGATTACCCGGCAAAGGTTCCCTGTCTTGCCCAGGATGTGGCCGGCAGCGATGACGGCACCGGAAAGCCCATGTGGAAAGAACGGTGGGAGCTGTACGCCCGTGGCATTGAGCTTGCCAACTGCTATTCTGAAGAGACCGATGCTCAGAAAGTAAAGGCCTATTTTGAGGTAGAAGGCCGGCTGAAAAATGAACTGGCACGGATTCCCCACGCCATTGATCCTGATTACTACAAAACATTTACCGACTTCCCCAAATGTTCCGGTGTTGCCATGGGAGTAGACCGGTTACTGATGGTTCTGGCAGGAAAAAAATCCATAGAAAGCGTTCTGCCGTTCCCCTTTCGGCTTAAAGCAGGATACTATTGACACTGGCACAGAGACGTACCTTGAAGAGCGTCTTTGTTTTGTGTATAATTACGTGATTTTTTCTTTTGGAGGACCCCCATGATTAGAGGTGGCGATATCAATAAAGGCACCGTTCTTCTGATTAAGAACGCTCCTTATCTCGTAGTAGAACGCGAATTTGTTAACCCAGGAAAAGGAACCGCATTTGCCCGCTGTAAGCTCAAGAACCTTAAAGATGGATCAGTTCTCAGCCAGCAGGTTTTCAAAACCCCAGATATGGTTGAAGATGCAACTGTAGATACCATTACCGCTCAGTACCAGTACATGGATAGCGACAACTACATCTTTATGGATACTTCTTCTTTTGAAACCGTTAACGTTCCACTGAGCATGAACGAAAACCTGAAATACTACCTGAAAGAAGGTGAAGAATATCCTATCGTTATTTGGGAAGAAAACCCAATTGACGTTAAAATTCCACAGAAAATGGTATTCACCGTTGCTGAAAGCGAAAACTACGTTAAAGGCGATACCGTTTCAGGAGCAACCAAACCAATTATCACCGAAACCGGTCTTACCGTTCGTGTTCCACTGTTCATCAATCAGGATGAAAAAATCCGCGTTAACACTGAAACCAACGAATACCTGGAACGCGTAAACAATTAATTGTTAAAGGATTGCTGAGCCTGTCGAAGTAATCCTTTAATACAAAGGGGCTGCCTCAGATAATTGAGGCAGCCCCTTTTATTTTCCCTTCGTCCTGCAAATCCAAGCCGTAAGCATAAAAAAAAGCTGCCGGCGGATACATCCAACCAGGCAGCTTTTTAATAGAATGCTTATCTGACTATTTCAGTGAAGCACCAATTCTTTCCAGTACCTTTTTGCGGTCCAGAGGTTTAACGATATAGTTTTTAGCACCAAGAAGCAGTGATTTTTTAACCAGTTCTTCTTTACCAAGTGCAGAAACCATTACTACACGAGCATTTTTATCGAATGCCATAATGTGTTCCAGAGCGGTAATACCATCCATCTTTGGCATGGTGATATCCATGGTTACGATATCTACATTAGGACACAGTTCCTTGTATTTATCTACACCCTCTTTACCATCTTCAGCGGTTGCAACAACTTCATAACCTTCAGAGGTCAGAATCTGTCCCAGCTGCTTAGCTACGAAGATTGAGTCGTCTACAACCAGAACGCGAACTTTGGTTCCGTCATCTTTTACGCCTTCCGGTGGTCTTTCGTTGATTGATGGGAAATCCTGTTTAGTTTTCATAATTCAATACCTCTTCTATTGTATTACATGCGTTCGCGGATTGCAACGTTTACTTCTACCTTACCCTGATCGGTAAGCATAGGTACGATAAGAGCTTCAACTTCGTGGTCAGAAATTTCCATCTGAGCACCAGTGAACAGAGCTGGAGGGGTCAGGTCAAAGCGGAATCCCAAATCCTGCAGTTTGGTTACTGCCTGAGCAGTAATCAGGTTTGCAAGCTCGGTAATTGTAGCTTTAGCCAGATCATCAAACTGAGTAATCTTTTCCATGTTCATGGTAGAAGCAATATTCAGTGCTGTCTCCATAGACATATCAAAAAGAACACGACCTTCTACATCCCCGGCAAGACCAACCAGGGCTGCAACACCCATTACAGGCTGAGAAGTAGATTTCAGGTACAAATCGCCTCTTCTAACTTCACCGCCAAGAACTTCTTTAAGCATATTAAATGCTGTTTCTACGAACGGGTTTATGTATTCAACACGCATCTTAACACTCTCCTTCTATTTAGTATCACTGCTTGCTGTAAACTACAAGCGAACCAGATTTTCTACTGTGCCAAATTGTATTGTCAGGAAGAACTTCGTTTTCACCAACAATTACAATACCATTACCTTTAATTTTTTCCGGCAGATCTGCCAGGAAAGTATTCTGTGCCTGTCCAGCCAGAAACGACAAGGTATCACGTGAGAAAACCAGGTCTACCGGTGGCATGGCACTTGTATTAAGACAGTCATGATATTCGAACATTACTGCATCTTTAATGTTCTGAATAAAGGCATAAGCCCCTGACACTGTCTTTGTAACAAACTGTTTCAGCCAAGAACCTGCAACTTCCGGCGGGATCTGCAGTAATGGAGCATTTGATACATTCAACAGGTCAACATCCTGTGCATAAATCTTGATTCTTGCTTCCGGATAGCGCTTAGCCAGAACACAGGCCAGTGAATAAGATTCAACACCTTTTCCACAACCAGGGTTCCAGACAGTAATCTGACGGGCACTGTTATCAGGAAGAACTTTATACAGCTCATTGGCATATGCTTCTGACCAGAAGTTGCCGGTAAACTGAGAATAGAACGGCTTAAGGAAGTCATCCGCATCTTTTTCGTTGTTCAGCTGAACATTGTCTTTTCCGCGTTCAGCTGTCCAATCCCTCATGCGTGACTGAACCCAGGCACTGTTTACATCGCTTACGGTAAACTTCTTGTATGTTTTAAGGCTGTCTTCTACAAAACCAATGTTAACATCTTCTTCTGCAGGTTTCGGTGCTGCAGCTGCCGGTTTTGGAGCGGCAGGAGCTGGTGCAGGAGCAACACGCTGGGGAGCGGCTGCCTGCTGTGGTGCAGCTGGTGCATCAACGGCAATGCCCGGAAGTGGACGGTTTTCATCTGCATTCTGTTCTACTGTCTTAGTACCGAAAATACGGTCAATATCCAGCAGAATGTACAGGTGACCGTTGCTTTCAACAACACCCTGAATGTACTTGATACTGATATCACCAAACAGAGGATGTGGTGGCTGAATTGAGCTTTTCTGAACACCAACTACACGATCGATGACATCAATTACAACACCGAAACTCTGGTCTCCTACGCCAACGATGATCATGTTTTCAATTTCATCGCCTTTGCGCTCCGGCATATCAATATTAAAGAAGAGACGCAGGTCAAGGATTGGAATAATATCACCACGAAGGTTATAAACACCAAGCACGAATGGCGAGGTATTCGGAACATAGGTGAAGTTTCCAGCCTTGGCAATTTCCTTAACTTTCATGATATCAATGGCATAATCTTTTCCAGCAAGTGAAAAAGCTACCATCTTGAAATCATAGTTAATTGCCTGTTCTTTGCGTTCTTCAGCAATTTCTTCGTTCAATGCCTGAACTGAATCCTGAACAGCTTCCATCATTTCCCTCCACGGGCTATAAGTAAATCCTGGGCGCTAATGGCATCAAGTTCCTGTTTAACCCCAAGTTCAAGCAACTGGCTAACATCAATAATCAGAGAAACGGAACCGTCACCAAGGATTGATGCACCGGCAATACCGGGCGAGTTGGTGAACTGGTCACGCAGTGGCTTGATTACTACGTCTTCTTCTCCAATCAGGGCGTCTACCATGACACCGATTTTCTTATCTGCAGTACCTACGATAACGATGAAGCTGTATTCAGAATCAACCGTATTCTTAATGCCAAAGAGCCGGCTTAAGCGGAGAATACTGATAACTTCGTTACGAACGTTGAGAACTTCGTAGTTATCGATGCGGGCAATTTCATCAGAATGAACACGAACAGATTCAATAACCGATGCAATTGGGATAATGTATACTTCTTTTCCAACACGAACCAAAAGACCCTGAATAATTGCCATGGTCAGTGGTATGCGGATAGAGAATTTACTTCCCAAACCTCTTTCTGAAGTTACAACAACGGTACCGTTAATCTTTTCAATCTGGCGTTTTACTACGTCAAGACCAACACCACGTCCTGAAACGTTAGTAATCTTATCAGCAGTAGAGAAACCAGGTTCAAACATCAGGTTAAATGCTTCCTGGTCAGTAATCTGTTTGTTCGGATGGAGAAGTCCGCGGTCAATGGCCTTTTTGCGGATTTTCTCAACATTAATACCCTGACCATCATCAACGATATCAATAACAATCATGTTACCTTCGTTGCTTGCTTTCAAAAGCAGGGTACCTTCTTCATTCTTGCCGGCTTCAGCACGAACATCAGGGGTTTCAATACCATGGTCGAGTGAGTTGCGGACACAGTGCATAATTGGATCAAGAAGATCTTCAATTACTGCCTTATCAAGTTCGGTCTCTTCACCTTCAATAACCAGGTTGATTTTTTTATTCAGGTCACGGCTTAAGTCGCGAACAACACGTGGGAAGCGCTGGAAAATCTGTGCGATAGGAACCATACGGATTTTCATTACACCTTCCTGCAGTTCCCCGGCAATACGTCCCAGGTTCTGTGTTGAAGAACGGAATTTTCCGGCAATTGTCTTGAACGAAGCATCAAAAGGATCAAATACACTGTACAGATCACCAAAGTCAGTGTTCAGTGCAGTTTTAATATCTTTAATGGTTGCACCGTTCTGAGAAGACTCAATGTAACGGGGAATGGTATCGAACAGTTTACGAACCTTTTCCTTATAAGTGTTCTCAATGGCGGCAAGCTGCCCCTGAAGATCTCCAACCTGAGTTGAAGTCTGGTTGAATGCAGCCTTGGTAATTACGGTTTCAGACACCAGATTCAGCAGGTAGTCAATGCGTTTTGAGTCTACGCGGAGAACACTGCTCTGCTGGTTATTATGTCCACTGGCTGCAGCGGCTGGTTTCTTTTCTGGTGCACTTGCAGAAGCAGGTGTTGCAGCGGCGGCAGGAGCTGGGGTTGGAACTGGTTCGACAGCTGGGGCCGGTGCAGGAGCTGCGGCAACAGGAGCTGGTGCTGCAGGCTGAGGTGCGGGAGCTGCAGGTCTTGGAGCCGGAGCAACTGGCTGAGGAGCTGGAGCCGGACTTGGAGCAGCAGCGGCCGGTGCAGGGCTTGCAACAGTTGCTGTATACGATGAAGAGCCGTCCAGACATTTTGCATCAGTACACAAGGTAACATCATCAAGGAATGATGCATCCTCAAGTTCATCAGAACCGCATTTTGTTGCAATGAAGTAAACAACAACCGGCTGGAACTCATCTTCGTACAGAGTATCAAAGTCTGGTGCAGTTTTAAGAACAGTACCTTTGTTCTTAAGAGAAGCAAATACCTGAATACCACCAACACTGTTCATCGGGTTGGCTTCATCAAATGTAACAGTAACGCTCCACAGTTTTTCGCCGCCAGAACATGCATCTTTCAGCTCATTCATTTCAGCTTCAGTCAGAGAAGCGCCTTCCGGAACCGGAGCACTGGCGGCAGCAGGAGCTGCTGGTGCAGGTTCAACTTTAGGAGCGCTGACAGCCTGAGCCTGAGCAAGAGACATTTTTGGTGCGGATGACTTTTTCTTTTCACCTTTTTCTGGAATAAAGGATCTGAGTGTCTGTTTTACCGGTTCAACATCATCTGCATACACAGAACCGTTCTGACGCGATTCAAGCATAGCCTTGATAATATCGATACCCTGAAGAAGGGCATCTACTACCGGTTCCGTAACAGGAATAGTGTTAGAACGCAGTTCATCCAAAAGATCTTCTACACAGTGTGTAAAACTGGAAAGTTCAGTCATTTCAACAGTGGCAGAACCACCCTTCAGGGTATGTGCTGCTCTGAAAATCTCGTCGATGGCCTCATGATTGGTCGGGTCATTCTCTATAACGAGAATATTGCTCTCCAGGTTTTCCACCTGCTGTTCTGCTTCAGAGAAGAAGTCTTTCAGCAATTCTTCGTTATTAATATCAAGATAGTCACTCATGTTTTTTATTGTATCTGACTGAAATGAGAAGTCAAGAAAGAATAATGGACATTGGATTTTTTGCTAATTTTGTGGGATTTTTACGTATACTTTCTGATGTTCCCATTTGCACCTGCCGATAACAGTTATGGATACAAGTTTCTGGAGATGAAAATGCTTAAATCCTTTATGAAAAAATGCGCAATCTGCGCTGGAAGCTTCTTATTAGTTCATGCACTTGCTGCAGAAAACTCTTTCAGCAGTTTTGCAGGTGCGGCTGCAGACTTTAATGTTCAGCAGAATAAATCCATATCTATAGAAGCTCGTGGTGTTTTTGCCGGGCAGTATGCCATTGACAACAAGTTTGTTGTTCGTGGCGACTTTATCATCAATACCGATGATATTTTAAGCGGCGGTCTTTTTCAGGATACTGCAGCCCGTTTTACCATCAATGAAGCTTCGGTTTCTTACCGTTTTATAGGAAACAGTATTCTGCAGCAGATATCTGGTTTTGTCGGTAAGCAGGAAAGCCTTGGATCAGATTTGTTTGTAAAAAGATATTTCGGTATCAGAAACTTCTCTTCTTCATTTCTTACTCCTCAGTTGAACTATGCAATGCCTGGTATTTTCTCCTACGAAGGTATGGGTGCTTCCTATATTATAAAAATGCCACAGCAGATGGCCTGGGGTGGTTACTTTACCTATGATAAGGACCTAATTAAAGAAGCTACTGTTGAAGAAAAAGCTGAATATGCTCCCCGGATTAACCTGGATTTACGATATGCCATGGCCTGGGACTGGGGTGCACTGGATAGCGGCATTGGTTTTATTCTTCCTATTGAAAGTGTTGATACAGCAGGAACTGATGTCATCATGATGCTGAGAAAAGTAGATGTACGTGCGGGAGCTGCCGCCCTCTTTGAACTGACCGGATCAACCAGTATTTTCTTCCAGGCTGGCATCACCGATGTTCAGATTGCACCACCGGAAGGCGCATTTAACGTTACGTTTGACGACTTCTATCTGTTCCTGGAACCACGTTTCTCAACAAATCTCTTCTCGTATGCCACATCGTTTTTCTGTCTTCCAGAATCTGCCCTCAGTTATTGCTCGTATGCACGTTACCCTATCGGATTTAATGTTATGGCAAAAAGCTATGACTTTCTGTTTTTTGGACATGCAGCCCGCGCAGGTGCTCATTTCTCCGTATCAGCAAATTCTTTGACAAAAGATGAAAAATCGCTTGATGTACAGTTAACGCCGTTCATCGACTATTCATTCCTGAACGGAAATATTTCCATTCTTTCGCAGATTCACCCGGCTTTGTACGCAAATCTGGCTGAATTTATCAATCTGAGTATCGGATACAAAACACTGTTATGAACATACTGAAAAAAGGCTTTATCTGTCTTAGCATCCTGTTGATTGGGTATGCAACCCTATATGCTGATACCTCATTTGATATCGCAGTCAGTTTTGGGAAAGCTGACTATTACAGCTTTGGTATTACCAGTATCGTGTCACAGCAGGTTACTGATAAACTTGCCATCGATTCCTCTGTGCAATACCTGACCAACAATGAATACGAAGCAACCTTAAAAACCACCTGGTCTTTTTATTCTTGGTTTGATGCAGGAGCAGGATTCCTGCTGTTCACCGATGAATCGGCTATGCTTCCAGCCTTAACTGCTTCTGCTGATTTTACCATAGGAAAACTGGCAAAGACCGGAATTTCCGGCAGCTTAGGACTGAATGAAAACGATTTGAAAAAGCCCTATCTGTACCGGGTTGCATCAGTCTCACGCTTTTACACAAAAGAATCTGTTATAGACCTGACAGTTTCATGGCAGCTTCTTATGCCAGATACATTCAAACGTACAGATATTCAGGCTGATGCAAAAGCGTATGCCATTTCACCTGATAATAACAAGTTTAAGGTGTTCTTTGATTTTAATGGCGGAGTACGGATAGACAGCCGGGTAGATGAAGTCTTTTCGCTGACTGGTGGCGTTGGTATGGGTATTGATTATGGAACTGACCTGCAGGGATTTTATGGATCAGTATCAGTTCTTCCTGTGGATACCCGCGGAGACAGGAACATATTCAGCGGTACAGCCTGGCTTGCAACCGGCGGCTTCCGCTTTAAGTATTAACGGTTCAAATATAAAAGGCGATGTCCGTAAAAAGTGTTGCTTATTGTCACCCTGAACTTGATTCAGGGTCTCATCATAAGTCCACAAATCTGCCGGATTGCCAGTACATCCAAAAACGCTAGCTAGCGTCGCTATTGGTGAATCCCGGCGTAGAAACTATGTATAGTCCATGCTGACCGCATGGACGCCGGGCTTCAACAATTTTTGTCTGTACTGTCCCTCCTCTCGATTTGTGGCATTCCTGTACACTCTTTGTTGCTGTGTAGCATTCAGCAACACTTTTTACGGACAGAGCGAAAAAAAGGCTGCCACCCTTCGACAAGCTCAGGGATCCGGCAGTCTACTGTTTTTCGGTTGTAAAGCTTGAAGTAGTTTCAATAGCTTTACATAAATATTGTTTTATTCGGATACAATCTAGGAAAAATTGTTATTTATATTTATAAAATACCCGGTTTTTCAGTTTTAGGATTTGAGTTGCTCCATCATAACTAAACTCGTATTTTTCCCAAGAATCCCAGTCATCATATGGGTTTTCCCACAAACGCATTCTATAAAATCCATTATTTACTTCTAATTCTTTTTCGAACTCGTAAGCATCTCCAGGTGAATCTCCAGAGAAACTCCATCCTTTTCCTTCTTCCCAAATGGAGTACTTGCAATAATTTGTACAAAAAGAAGTACCATCAAATGTATAGGTCTCATACCATTCAGATTCGTAAGTACCGTCATAACTTGAAAAATTGTTATAGTAAACAAAAGTGCCAGTAAATCTTTGATCTGTTAAAGGTTTAGATTTGGTGGAAGAATTAGTGGAAGAATTATTAAAAAGGTTGGAACAAGAAGTGAATAACAGACATAAAAACAGTAAATAAAGAAACTTAAGCTTATTCATACAGTCAGTATAAATGGAAAACAAAAGACAGTAAAGAAAGAGTCAGAGGCTAGCAAAGAATAATTCTCTAGCATGGTTCATATTGAAAAAAATTGATGTTTCGGTTTGGAACAGTGGGGGACGGTTCTCTACTGTCCTACCCGGTCAATAACGCAGAATTCTTCAAACACAACAGGCATATCAGGGGTAACCTCATATCCCATAATGTCTGCGTCATCGGCAAAAAATTCATCGTAGGAATCATGCCACTGTGCCATGTCCTGACATTCCCCTTCTTTCTGGGCCATGTCCCAGGTAATGGCATTGTAGGGCAGAACCGTAACATTGGTAGTCTGCATAATGGCAAGCGGGCTACCGGTCCAGTCGGTAAGAATGGAAAAGGCTCCCCTTTTTGGCAGTGGTTCATTGTCCAGCTTGTAAGAATCCAAGGCGCCAAACGCAGCAGTTTTTTTACCGCTGAGGACCAGTGCCAGATATCCAGCACAGGTCTGTTCATCGGTACCAAAACTTATTTCACCGCTATTTGGCGTTAAGGGATCCAGGCCTCGGCGAGCAAGAAAATCCTTCCAGTACTCTTCTGTGGTCATGGCTCCATCCTAGTCGTCATCAACCGATGTATCGGGTTCCCGGTCATCGTCATCATCAACAGAAGTATTGGGAACGCGGTCGTCATCGTCATCAGTATCGGATCCGGTGCTTTGAATAGCGGCAGCCGATACATCATGCTGTGTTGCGCCTTCGGTGTCATCATCGCCGCAATTCTCATCGTCTTCGCCATCTTCCGGAGTCAGCAGGTCATGCAAGTATTCGCTGATGCTCTGATCCGGCTCCAGATGATAGTCGGTGAACATGGGCAGATGAGCTTTCATCTCAGCTTCAAGGGCTTCAAAATCGCTGAACACGGCGGTCAGCTGGGTAAAAGTATCAATGTTCTCGTTGTAGGCAAAAACTGCTCCTGCATGCTTTCCGGTAACAATTTTTCCCGCATGGGTAATTTCTGACCAGTCAAACTGCTTTTTTTCGCCGCTGGGCAGGGTAACGGTAAATCCTTCGTCATAGGTAACCACATTCGATGCAATCATCTTGAACAGGATTTTTGCTACCTGCCAGGTAATATAGCCTGCAACACCAACGCACAGAAGAACCACAAGCAGACTGCCGCTCCAGAACGGTGAACTTATTGCTACGGCAATGGCTGCAAGTACAATAAGATACACCGGCAGGGAATTTTTGCTGAACTTGAACTGATACTTATATTTCATTCATTCCTCAATAAATGAACCGGAAGGTACGGGTGTACACGCCCGGTCGGATTCTGTACTGCTCAAGGGTATCAGGTCCGCAGGTAGCAGTTCCTACACCTCTCTGCGCAATATCGATATTAAGAATATAATATCCGGCCTTGTTTGTGTCACTAATTTCCGTAGTATCGGTTAATTCATTGATATGCCAGCTTTTCCACAGGTTTTCCACCGTATGGTGAAGAACGCTGAATTCAAATGCGCCGTCAGCTTCAATGCGCAGTGCAGGATGATCTGTAGCATCAAGAAGTTCAACAAACCGTACGCCATAACGGTTACCGTTTTCCTGTGGCACAACGTATGTCTGTTCCATATCGTGCAGGTTTCTGGTGTACAGACCCAGAGCAGATCCGTCACAGCGGTCGTTATATGATTCATGCTCTCCTTTACCGTACCAGCGGGTTTTGGTAAGAGTTGCAGGAATTTTTGCCGTAAAGCCGATGCGCGGAAATTCAGGAATGGCTGCAGTATCGCAGGAACTCAGGTCGATGACAGCATGGAGGTCTGCAATGGTTTTTCCATCGGGAGAAGTTGCAGTGGTCCAGGTGGTAGAACAGGTTCCCAGTTTTTTACCGGCAGCCATGATATCTCCGTTAAGGGCTACTGTTGCTTTGTCCAGTTCTGCATGAACCCATTTTTTTCCGATGCGGTCGGTCCAGTCGCTGGTTACCGGCATCATGGTTTTCTGCTGGTCGTTTTCTGTTGGACAGCGGAAAAGCTGCAGGGCAAGAGGAGTAAGAAGAGGTCCGATGGAAGTGGGAGCAGCTGATGGGGCTGCAGCAGTTGGAAGCAGTTTCCACTGCCAGTCTTCAATTACGGCTTCACTCCAGCCGGCAACAGTACCTGCTTTAAGCATGCCGTCATCCCGGGAATAGATAAAATCTGCATGGAGTACGTATTCTGCCGGCATTCCTGCTGAGTGGGCAGAAAGTGCCATATCGGTGGCAAGCTGAGCTGCATAGGGCAGGGTAATGTCAGCAGTGGTGCCTGGTGCTGCCGGTGGCAGAGCAGTGCTGCCGCTTGCAATGGCCACACCGTTTTTCAAAAGCTGCCAGTTCAGGGTATAGATATCAAGGGTAGTAAAGTCCAGCCGGTTTTCAACAGTAAACATGCCGCTTTCCGGGTGCACCGGATACAGTTCTGCATTCTGGAATACCTTGAAGCATTCTTTCATAACAGGTTTTGGGGTCTGGTCCGGCAGAATCAGACCATTGATGCAGAAATCGTAGTCGCAGGGCTGGTCGCCGTAATCACCGCCGTAGGTCCAGTACTGCCGGCCGTTGATGTCAGTTTCCAGAAGGCCCTGGTCAATCCAGTCCCAGATATAGCCACCTTGAAGCCCGTAATTGCTTCGGATGGTGCGCCAGTAATCACCCAGGCTGCCGTTACTGTTTCCCATGGCGTGGCTGTACTCACACATGATGAATGGCCGGTATTCGCCCAGGTTCTCTGCCTTGTCGGCCCATTCCTTAATCAAGCTGATAGGTGGATACATGGGGTTAATGATGTCCGTAACATTTTTACCCCGCTGCAGGCTTTCAATATCCGGGTTACCCTGGGTGTATTCAGGACGGATACCGCCTTCGTAGTGTACGGGGCGGGTGGTATCGTAACTGTGGCACCAGGCGTACATCATTTCCTGGTTCCAGCCGTGACCGCTTTCATTACCCAGTGACCACATGATGATGCTGGGGTTGTTTTTGTCGCGGCGTACCATGCGCTGAATGCGGGTCATGTAGGCATTTGCATAGTTTTCACTGCGGCAGATAGGGTCGTAGTAGTAGTGGTTTTCAATGTTTGCTTCATCAACCAGATAAATACCGTATTTGTTGCACAGTTCGTACCAGCGCTCGTCATCGGGATAGTGGCAGGTGCGAACGGCGTTAAAGTTGTGCTCTTTCAAAAGCCGGATGTCCTGTACCATTTCTTCAGTGGTCAGGGTTTTTCCGGTGTGCTGGTTGTGTTCGTGGCGGTTGGCACCTTTAATGTATACCGGGCGGCCGTTAATCAGCAGCTGCCGGTTATCAATTTCTACGGAGCGGAAGCCAACGATACAGGCTTTTGATTCGATAAGGCGCTCCCCGTCATACAGAGAAACGGTAAGAACGTAGCGGTTAGGGTGTTCGCTGGACCAGAGAGCTGGGTTTTCTACGGTCAGTACGGGGCGGATCTGGTTCATGTTTTCACGCCAGTAGCAGGTCAGTTCCTGCTCGCCCTGGGCAACGGGAGCCAAAAGAGTTGGGGTACCGGCTATCAGGTCTGCAGCATTTTCTACTGCCTGCAGTTTCCATGCAATGCGGCGAACCGGTTTTCCCGGAAGCTTTTCGTTTACGCCCAAAGTAATCTTTAAGGGCAGGGTAGCCGGAGTGCTGCCGCCGGATATGTCAGTGGCTGACTCAACCATACCCATGGCTTCAATGTCCTGGATCCAGGTGTTTTCCGTGGCAAACAGGTACACATCCCGGTGAATACCGCCGAACCACCACTGGTCCTGGTCTTCAATAAAGCTGGCATCGCTGTAGCGGACGCACATGAGCGCCAGAGTATGCTCTTTTGCGGCAGGGTTCAGGAAAGGGGTAATGTCAAATTCGCTGGGCAGGCGGGTATCCTTTGCACTTCCTGCTTCTTTGCCGTCAATCCAGAAGGTATAGCAGCTTTCTACTGACCCAAAATGCAGCACAATACGGCTGTCTGACCAGTCTGACGGCAGGGTAAAGCGCAGGCGGTACAGGCCGGTAGGATTGTCGTTTTCCGGCGGATAGGGCGGAATGTCTTCAAATGGCATCTGTACGTTGGTGTAGTGGGGTTTGTCAAAGCCCTGACGTGTCCAGGTTCCGGGTACTTTCAAATCTGTCCAGCCGCCATCATAGAATGCCGGTTCCGTAAAACCTGCAACAGAAGGATGGGTTTCAGCAAGGTCAGGTGATGGCAACAGAGTGAACTTCCAGGTGCCGTTAAGGCTCAGGTACCAGGGGTTTTCAGAAAGGTTCCGCAGTTCAGGACCGTTGGCGGCATCCTGAGCGGCAACATCAGCAGAAGGCCAGGCAAGAAGTTGGCTTGCCATGGGTAATCTATTTTTGCCCTGAATTTCGGGCATTGTCCAAATGTGTTCCATACTGCCATTGTAGGGCTACCATGACGGTATGGAAACAGACAAAAATACTAGTACAGCGTGAAAATTACAGAAAAATGAATCCTGCAACGGCTACTGCCAGCAGGTACCAGGCAAAATGCCGGAACGAACCGTTCTTAATCAGTTTCATCAGTACTTTCAGGGCAAAAATGCCGCTTACAAAGGCCGCAATCATGCCCACGATGATGGGAAATACTCCGATACTTTCCGTAACGCCTCCAAGATCTTTTGCTTCAAGAATAAAAGCACCAAGAACGGCTGGGATAGAAAGGATAAAACTGAATTCACCGGCGGTGCTGCGGTCAATGCCGGCAAAAAGAGACGCTGCAATGGTGCTTCCGCTGCGGGAAATACCAGGCAGGGTTCCTATTCCCTGCATAAGGCCGATAAAAAGGCCTTTCAGCGGCGGAACATAGGAATCAGTTCCGGTATGTTCCTGACGCCATTTACCGTACCAGCCGGAAGAAAGGAGCAGAACTGCAGTAACTACAAAGCCTCCACAAACCCATTTTGCAGACAGGTCGGGAATCATTTTGCTGGTAACAACACCAATGACACCGGTAACGATGGTTCCAAGAACAATGGCAAGGATGGTTTCCAACTGGGGACGGTCTTCTTCATCAGCCTGACGGGTCAGCCAGCGCCAGAAAACCTTCAGCAGGTCCCAGATCTGTTTCCAGAAAAACAGACATACTGCAGCCAGGGTTGCAAGGTGCAGCATGACGTCAAAAACAAGAGGAACATCGGCAAGGCCGAACAGTTCTTTGGCAATTGAAAGATGACCACTTGATGAAATAGGTAAAAATTCAGCGACACCCTGAAGGATGCCTAATAATAGAGCTTGGAGAAATGACATGGCTTGATAGTATCACATGGCTTTATGGTATACTAGAGATATGCAGAATTCTGTGGTAAAACGATTCGGTATTTTAACTTCCGGTGGCGATGCTCCCGGATTGAACGCAGCTATCCGTGGGGTAGCCCGTGCCGCTATTGAAGAATACGGTATGGAAGTTATTGGCATTGAAGACGGCTATCGTGGCCTTATTGAAGGAAAATGCCGCCAGCTGACCCAAAAGGATCTTTCGGGAATTCTTTCCCGTGGCGGTACCATTCTTGGAACAAGCCGGGAAAAGCCTTTTAAACATCCGGAACCAGATCCCGAAACAGGCCGGACACCAGTAGAATCGATTAAGCACAACTACGAAAAATGGGGACTTGATGCCCTTGTGGTTCTTGGCGGCAATGGAACCAATACTACTGCTTCCCTGCTTGCAGAAGCCGGACTGAATGTCATCGGGTTACCTAAAACCATAGATAATGATCTGCCATTTACCGATACCACATTCGGATTCAATACGGCCGTTAACGTAGCAACCGAAGCCATAGACCGTCTCCATACTACAGCCCATAGTCACAGCCGGGTAATGGTTATTGAAGTAATGGGGCATAAGGCAGGCTGGCTTGGCCTGTACGCTGGAACTGCCGGTGGCGGCGATGTCATTCTGATTCCCGAAATTCCTTACGCAATTGAACCTATTGCAAAACACATTAAGGCACGGGCAGCTGCCGGTCATCCGTTTTCCATTGTGGTGGTAGCAGAAGGTGCCCGCAGTGTAAAAGAAGCCGGCATGGACAAAAAAGAATTGAAGAAGAGTCGGGCAGATATGCCCTATTCAATTGCCTACCGGGTAGCAAAAGAAATTGAAAAGGCAACGGATATAGAAAGCAGGGTAACGGTCCTGGGATATTTACAGCGGGGAGGAACTCCCGTGCCCTATGACCGGGTTATTGCAACTCAGGTGGGAACAAAAGCAGCCCGTATGCTGGCAGAAGGCGATTTTGGCAAGATGGTTGCCATTCAGAACGGTATGCCGGTAGGAGTACCGCTGGCCGATATAGCCGGAAAAATCAAGAAAGTACCGCTGGACCATCCGCTGCTGATTGCTGCACGTCAGGTTGGAACCTGTTTTGGAGACTGATTTGCCAGAAACAACTTTTAAATGCCACTTCTGTGATCAGTGCAACGGAACCGGGTGTATCGGTGAAATGCCTGGAATGGGCGGTTTTAACGACAGCATTAATTTTCAGATGAACTGTGATGCCTGGAAAGACATAGCTGTAGAAATGGAAAATTCTGTAGAAAAGATAGGCCATAGTGGTTCTCTGCGGGGACGAATCCGGCTGGCGCCTGTTACCGGTGCTGTAGAAAATATTGGTTATCATGATGAAGTCCAATACTATCGGGACATGATTTCTGCCTGTTACAGGGCTGGTGTGCTGCTTTCCATTGGTGATGGATGTCCTGATATAAAACTGCAGAGCGGTATTCAGGCAGTCAAGGAACAAAAGGGCGCAAAAGCAGCGGTGTTCATAAAACCCTATCCTGATGACATTTTTCTGGAAAGAATGGATTGGGCGTCGGATATTGCAGAGGCCGTAGGTATTGATATTGATTCCTACAACATTGTGACCATGCGTAATCTGGTCAATCTGGAACGGAAATCGGCTTCCCAGTTGAAAGCGCTGAAAAAGGCAGCCGGAGTTCCATTTATCATGAAAGGTGTTTTTACCCGTAAAGATATGGAACTGGCTGCAGAAGTACATCCTGACATTATTGTTGTCTCAAATCATGGCGGCCGGGTTGAAAACCGCATCGGCAGTACCGCCCGGTTCCTACAGGAAAACGCACTTGAACTGAAGAAATGCTGTGATCATATCTGGATTGACGGCGGAATTCGTTGCAGAAACGATATTGAAACTGCATTTGCTTTGGGTGCAGAACAGGTAATGGTAGGACGTCCGTTCATTACGGCTCTGTGTAAAAATGGTGCTGCCGGTGTGGCAGATTGTGCAGCAAAACTGCAGAAATAAGTCTCTGACCGAAATTTTTCCACCGACCAGTGTAACTTTTTGAAAAAAACCGAAAAAAATACAAGTTTTTTGCATATTTCGTTTGACAAATCAATCAACCACTTATATTCTGACTTCATGGCAACCGGTTGCCGGAAACCGGTTGCCAAAAACTAATGGCAGTTCGGTTCTGGTCCCCAACCGGAATCTGAAACCATATCATAAAGTTTTCATATGCTAATAAGGAGGCACTTATGAAAAAAATCGTTGCTGCAGTTCTTGCTCTTGCAATGGTACTGGCATTCACTGGATGCTCAAAGAAAGAAGCTTCTGCTGCTAAAGGCGCAGATGCAAACAACAAACTGGTAATCTGGTCATTCACTGACGAACTTCAGGGTATGATCGAAAATTACTTTGCAAAAGATTCACGCTATGCTGGAAAATATCAGCTTGAGTACTCAATGACTCCAACTGACCAGTTCCCTAACAAACTGGACCCAGTACTGGCTTCTGGAAACGGATGTCCTGACGTATTCGCTCTTGAAGATGCATTCGTTCGCAAATACATCGAATCTGGTCTTCTTCTTGACCTGACTGACGTATACAACGAAGTTAAAGATAAACTGTATGCTTACCCAGTAGAAGTTGGTACTTATAACGGTAAAGTTTACGGTATGTCATGGCAGGTAGCTCCTGGTGCTGTATTCTACAACCGCGATGTTGCAAAGAAATACTTCGGAACTGACGATCCAGCAGAAGTTCAGAAAAAACTGGCTAACTGGGACACCTTCCTGAAAACCGCTGCTGAACTGAAAGAAAAATCAAACGGTGACTGTTACATCGTATCTACCACCGGTGACCTGTTCAAACCATACTCAGCTTCTCGTAAAGATCCATGGGTAGTAAACGACAAACTGGTATTCGATCCTCTGATGGATGACTACATGGAAATGTGTAAAACTCTGCACGACAAAGGTTACGAAGGTCGCGTAGGACAGTGGTCAGAAGGCTGGTACGCTGGTATGAAAGGCGACTTCGCTGATGAAAACGGTAATGCAAAAGAAGTACTCTGCTACTTCCTGCCTACTTGGGGTCTCCACTACGTTCTGAAAACCAACGCTCCTGAAGCTTCTGGTAAATGGGCAATGTGTGCTGGTCCTATCGGTTACCGCTGGGGTGGTACCTGGGTTGGTGCATGGGCAAAAACCAAGAACCCAAATGCTGCTAAAGAACTCATCAAATACCTGACTTCAGATGATATCTTCCTGAAACAGTATGCACTGGACACTGGTGACGTTATCATCAACAAAAATGTTGTAAACGAAATCAAAGACAACTTCTCTGAACCATACCTGGCTGGACAGAACCACTATGCTGAATTTGCTGCAATGGCTGCCAACGTAAACGGTAAACTGACTCAGGGAACTGACCAGGCTATCGAATCACTGTTCAACGAAGCTACCACTGCTTATGTAAACGGTGAAAAATCAAAAGCTCAGGCTATCCAGGACTTCAAAGAACAGGTTAGCTCACAGCTCGGAATTGCTTACTAATTCTGGTGACCCAAAGCATTTAGCTTAGGAAAAGGGCAACCAATCACGGTTGGTTGCCCTTTTTTTTCAGTACTTCAGTTCGGAGGTATTATGAAGAAAAAAGTTAGCAGCATTGAAGCCCGCACTAATCGTGCCGGAATTGCTTTCGTACTGCCTTTTATTATTGTTTATGCAGCATTTCAGTTGTGGCCTGTAATTTATACATTCCTGCTGGCCTTTGGTAACCTGAAAGGTCTGCGTTCTGATTTCGATCTTGTTGGTTTTGTTAATTTCAAAAGACTTATTACAGATAAATTTTTCTGGGGATCTGTAGGAAATACCTTTATTATGTGGGGTATTAACTTTGCTCCTCAGCTTGGAATTGCACTTCTGTTTGCTATCTGGTTCACCGATATCCGCTTAAAGATTAAGGGTAAAGGTTTGTTCAGAGCACTTTTCTATATGCCAAACCTGCTGACAACAGCATCTATTGCCATTCTGTTCCGCAGCTTGTTCGCATACCCGGTAGGACCTGTAAACCAGATTCTGTTTAAAATGGGTATCGGTCAGATGAACGTAATCGATGGTGTGGAAGTAAAACAGGCAATCAACTTCTTCCGTGATGTTGCTTTTTCACGTGGTATTGTTTCATTCATCCAGTGGTGGATGTGGTGTGGTCATACCCTGATTATGCTTATGGCTGGTATTACTTCAATCAACCCAACCCTGTATGAAGCTGCTGTAGTAGATGGTGCAAATACCCGTCAGCAGACACGGTATGTAACACTGCCTCTGCTTCGTCCAATGATGCTGTACCTGCTGGTTACCTCAATGATTGGTGGTATGCAGCTGTTTGAAATTCCGTTCCTGTTAACCGGTATGCACGGTGAACCAGACTTTAAGATCCGTTCCATGGCTCTGTATATGTATAACATGGGCTTTCAGGGTGCAAATGACTACTCGTATGCAGCAGCAATTGCAATCGGTATCTTCATCATCACTATTGTGCTTGCCGTTGGTATCAACAGTTTGATTAAAGAACGTGAACCAAGAAGAAAGCACGTTAAGGCATAAGAGGTAATGGAAAATGGCAGCAAATAAATATAATGTTGGTATCACCGTTAAACGTGTTCTTATCTATGCTTTAATGGTAATTTTTGCCCTTCTGGCAGTAGTACCTATTTACCTGATGTTAATCAACGCTACCCGCAGTAATGCTCAGATTAATGCCGGTGTAAGTTTCCTTCCTGGTGGAAATACCATGCAGAACTGGAGAAACCTTACAAACCGTGGATTTAAAATCTGGCGTGGTTTCGGTAACAGTGCATTCATTTCATTCTGGTGTACTATTTTGGGCGTTTACTTCTCATCTCTTACTGCGTATGGTATTCACGTATACCGCTTTAAGTTCCGCAATTTACTGTGGGGATTCATCCTCATCGTAATCATGATTCCTGGAAGTTTGTCGTTCATCGGTTTCTACCAGTTCATGGCTAAATTGCACCTTACTGACAGTTACATTCCATTGATTGTTCCAAGTATTGCCGGTGCAGGAACGGTTCTGTTCATGAAGCAGTACATGGAATCCATCCTGTCTTTTGAATTGATTGACGCTGGTCGTATTGACGGTGCCGGTGAATGGAGAATTTTCAATACTATTATTCTTCCAATCCTGTCACCTGCAATTGCTACACAGTGTATCTTTGCATTCGTTGGTTCATGGAACAACTTCATGACTCCATTCGTATTGCTGTCAAATCAGGACAAGTACACACTGCCAATGTTGGTTCAGACACTGCGTGGTGATATCTACCGCACCGAGTACGGTTCAATCTACCTTGGTGTTGCAGTATCACTGATTCCAATTCTGGTATTCTATGCAGTTATGTCACGGTTCATCATTGCCGGTGTAACCATGGGTGGTGTAAAAGAATAATTTACACGTATGGGGAGCTGCCCAATATTCAATATCAGGCAGCTCCTTTTTTTCATTACAGTTTTATAGCTATGAAAGTTTTTAATCCAATTCTCAGCGGTTTTCACGCTGATCCTTCAATTTGCTGTGCAAACGGCGAATATTATATTGCAAATTCTACTTTTGAATGGTTTCCCGGTGTTGAGCTGCACCGGTCAAAAGACCTGAAAACCTGGAATCAGGTACCTTCCCCACTTTCAACAACTACTTTGCTTGATATGGAAGGCAACAAGGCTTCCTGTGGTATCTGGGCTCCCTGCCTTACCTGGTGCGAAGCCGAAAAACTTTTTTATCTTGTATATACCAATGTCCGGAGCTGGAATGACGGCCCGTTTAAGGACACTCCTAACTATATAACTACTGCTCCTTCCATTGAGGGGCCCTGGTCAGATCCTGTGTTCGCCAATGCATCAGGTTTTGACGCTTCCCTGTTCCACGATGATGACGGCCGTCACTGGTTCGTTAACATGGAATGGGATTACCGTTTTACCGGTCCACGCCAGTTCAGCGGAATTCTTGTTCAGGAATATGACTCCAAACAGAAAAAACTGGTAGGGGAAGTTCATAAAGTATTCCTGGGAACAGATATCGGACTTGTTGAAGGTCCTCATATTTTTAAGAAAGGTAAGTATTACTATCTGGCATGTGCAGAAGGCGGAACATGCTATGAACACGCAGAAACCGTAGCACGGTCAGAAAATCTGTTCGGTCCCTATGAAGTTCATCCCAATAACCCGCTGATTTCAGCATGGGGCCGTGATGATGCTCCTGTTAAACGTACCGGACACGGCGCCTGGTGTCATTCGCCAGACGGAAAGAAAACCTGGTTTGTATACCTGTGCGGTCGTCCGCTGCCGGGAACTGAACGTTGTGTTCTTGGCCGTGAAACCGGTATTGCTGAAATTGAATGGAAAGATGACTGGCCCTGGATCAAGCAGCCGGATGGTTCTTTGGATAATATTCCACCAGCCTACATCGAAGTTCCCGGAGACGGAGAAGATGTGCTTCCCGGGCAGGGTTCAATGCACGCTGCAGAAAAGTACACCTTTACGGATCATGCATTCCTTGCTGACTTTAAGCTGCTTCGAGTCCCTTTTGATGAAAAGCGCTACAGCATTACTGAACGACCCGGTTTTCTGCGTATACATGGCGGCATGTCACCAGTAAGTAATTTTGGTCAGAGTCTTCTGGCACGTCGGCAGACAGAATTTACCTTTACCGCAGTTACCAAATTAGAATATAATCCCACATCGTTCCAGCACATGGCTGGCATGACCTATCGTTATGACGAAAAGAAGCAGTATCTATGCGTTCTGACTCATAACGAATCTCAGGGAAAAGTAATTCAGGTATTGTCAATCATGCCGGATGGCTTTGTTCGTGAAATGGAAGTTCCCATGAAAAATCAGGATGATTCTCCAGTCTGGATAAAACTGGAAGTTTCCGGAAAACAGGGATTCTTCTATTGGTCTGAAAATGGCGAAACCTGGCGTAAACTTCGTCCCCTTCTTGATGCTTCCCGCCTTTCTGATGAATTTGACCACCAGGGATTTACCGGTGCTTTTGTTGGAATGTATTGTGCTGACCTTATTCAGTATCAGCATTATGCAGATTTTGAATTTTTCTCTTACAAGGGCTCTGTGTAGGAGATATTGACAGGTAGGTGACACATGATAACGATTTACGACATTGCTAAAGAAACTGGTTTCAGTGCACCTACTGTCTCAAAGGCTTTAAACGGTACCGGTGGCCTGAGTCAGGAAACAAGACGAAAAATTCTGGAAGCGGCTGAGGCTATGGGGTATAAACCGAATTTCGCCGCACGTGCACTGTCAACAAAAAAGTCAAACCTTATCGGTATTATCTTTGAAGATAAGTACATGGCCCGTGGATTTGAACACCCGTTGTTTGGTGGGGTACTTACCCAGATTCGTAAGCAACTGGAAGATAATGGCTATGACTGTATATTCCTTTCTCATGATTTAGGAGAGCATGCAGTCAACTCGTATATTGATCATTGTCATCTTAGGGATGTTGATGCTGTTGTAATCATTAACCCCTTTGAAGATTATGAAAAACTGTCAGAGATGGCTGCCAGCGGTATCCCCTGCGTTTCTGCCAACGATATTATTCCCGGTATACCGACGGTTATTTCTGACAATGAGGCAGCCGGATATCAGGCAGGTAAATATCTTTTGAAAATGGGACACCGGAATGTTGCGTATATTTCCGGTTATACCAATGAACACAGCCGTGCAGGGCAGGAACGCCTTGAAGGCCTGCAGAAAGCATTTGCCGAAGAAGGATTGCAGATACCGGAACAGAATATCGAAATCCGCAGCTACTGGAGCAGACAGGAAGGGTATGGAGCAATGGAATCTCTGCTTGCTAAAAACCCGGGAATCACAGCTGTTTTTGCTGCCAATGATGATATTGCCATTGGAGCCATGAACTACTGTAAAGACAAGGGAATGTCTGTTCCACAGGACATGTCTGTTATCGGATTTGATGATGAAACCTTCTCTGAGTTCTATCAGCCAACCCTGACCACATTCCGTCAGAACCGTTCACTGATTGCTGAGGTGTGCAACATTATCCTGATGAATCAGCTGATTGGGGCTCCCTATCCAACCATTAAACGTATTCCCGTAGACTTTATTGAACGGAATTCCGTAACAGTTCCCCGCTCATGAAAACCCGGTTACGGTAAATCAGCAGGGGAATGTTCCTTTATCTTCAGTCTGAGAATCAAGTTCCAGAATTCTGATTATGGGCTCTGTGCGTTCCATATACAGTGGGAAGCATGATGGGGTAATAAGGTGCACTTCTCCATCCATCTGAACAAGAATATCCTGATCATACGTAATGGATACTTTATGGGCATTCAGCATACGCACATAATTAGTATCCCGGTGTTCACCGGTAGTAAAAAGGTCCTTGGCAATAATCTTCTTAAAAATATTGCAGTGGGGAGCCATACAGAAATTCTCGTTTTCCGGAAGAATTTTGTGGTTGCTGCCATAGGTTCGGTGTCCGGAAACACCTAAAAGACAGAATTCAATGGGAGTTGTGAAGGTTTTTATCAGTTTTCCGGTTTCTGTGAATGTATCGATAACTGCTTGCTTTGAAGGAAAGATAAGATTATAGAACATACAGGCAAGATCTACCCACAACTGATAGGTATCGCCGGGCATAACCCGTTTTGTTTTATTGGTCATGTAGGTAATGAAGGCATCGATGCCGATACTGGCAATGTTAAAGGCATACCAGGGTGGATTTGCCGACAGACTTTCATAGTGATCGATTTTTCTCCGGCTGTTTTCCGTATTGGGTAAAAGGCCGGCATACCAGACTTTTACAGCCCGCTGGAGTGCAAAATGAACCGGTTCCTGCAGTCGTTTCAGAGCTTCTTCAATGGTGCGGCCATCAGAGCCATCATTACCGGTACCGAAAGGAAGCCGGAGAATGGCTACGTTGTGGGTAACAAGGTCTTTTTCATCTTCACTGGTAAGGGCTTCTTTCAGCAGAGCAGTCTGAGCTTCCAGGTGGGTACCGTCACCACCGGCAGTAATAATCAGGTTGTGGGAATGGCGCCTTTCATGATAGGGCAATGACAGAAGATTGTTAATGATGTCGTTGGCAATAATGGTTGCGTGACCCGGTTTTTCAGTAGCATAAATACTGAAAGTAATTTGTGATACCTGACAGGTTTTTGTTTCTGCTTCTTGGGCTGCTTTTTCAAGCACTGCGTAGTTATGCTGGGCTACCTTAATCTGTGCAAAACCTCCGGCATGGGGGTTTGCAATCAGGTGGACATACAGATGCATTCCTTTAAAAAGAGGACATGCTTTTATTATGGGTTCAAGAAAAGAAGCCAGGGTTTCCGGGGTAATAGATCGGGCCATAAAAACAGTCTAAAAGCGCCTTGTTCTAAAGTCAAGGAAAGCCTTTGCTTGAGATACACTGCTTTTGCGTGATATACTGAACCTATGAATAAGACCGTTCTTTTAGCCGGATGTCCTGATGCAGTGCAGTCACTTTTTATCGATTCTGCCAATGCCACCGGTAACCAGATAGTAACGACCAGTTCTTCAGATAAAAAGGCCATGGAAAAGAAAAGCACTGAGGCCAGAACGATAATATGGACCCGTTCTTCCCCTATTTCTGCACGAACGGTTCTGCTTCAGGCTCAGAATACCTTTGATATTCCAGGTCAGACTGTTCTTTTCTTTGATGCAGCAGATTTTGCTGCTACTTTCAGTGCGTACAGTCTCGAAACCATCAGCCGCGGTACTGATGAAATGATTCTTGGCTATCAGTATCTGGTAAATGAAGCAATAAACCGTATGCAGGCAGAAGATGACGCAAACCTGGTTTTTTATCTGCAGTCTGATCCTGAGCGTGAATATGGTATGATGACTGCTGTTGGTGAAGCGGCATTCACTGCTCTTGCCCAGAAAACTGCAGAACTGTATGCCGGTAAAAACTTTGGTGTTGTTCTGGTAAAAGCAGAAGAGCCGGTTTCAGCAGAAGCTGCTGAATGGCTGTTTCAGTATATGCAGAATCCTGCAGTTCAAAAGAATGCAAAAAATACCCGGCATGCTGCTCACTGGGTTAAACCTCTTTCCAAGGTTTCTGGCGGCCTGGGATTCCTGAACCGGTAACTATGACCATGGAAATCTGGAACGCACTGACTGGTCCTGAACTGACCACTACAGCCTGTATTGCCCGTATTCTTGTAAGCTTCTGTATCGGTGCTGTTCTTGGCGTTGAACGCCGTATGCGGCAGCATATTCTTGGCATGCGTACCCTTATCCTTATCTGCGTATCTTCTACCTTACTGATGGAACTGTCCTTATACATACCCCTGTTAAACGGCGGTAACGGTGACGGTGCCCGTATAGCAGCGCAGGTTGTTTCCGGTATTGGCTTTCTTGGTGCCGGCGCAATTCTCCGCCATGGTTTGAATGTTACCGGTTTAACGAGTTCGGCCATTATCTGGGCTACTGCTGCATTTGGTCTTGCAGTGGGGGCCGGTATGGTTGTGCAGAGCCTGACAATTCTGGTTCTTTTTGAAATTGCACTGATACTGTTTGAAATCTTTGAAGAACGGTTTTTTCCTGCTGAATATTCAAAGCAGATTACGCTGGAATTTGAGAACAAGCGTATAAACATGAATGAGCTGAAAGATGTCATGAAAAAACATGGCATGCAGGTAAAAAATACACAGATCAGCAGGACCATGGGGCAGAAAAATCTGCAGATAATCCTTACGGTAAAAGCACCAAAAGAAATTGATTTTTTTGCTGTCATTGACAGCGTAAAGTCTGTAGGGAAACTGAGCCAGTACAGTTTTAACGACTGACCTTTCTCATAACTACTTTTTCATTGCAGAATGACCTGTTAATCGATAAAATAATCCTTTATGGATTCAAAGCCTCTTATCGTACAAAGTGACAAAACTCTCCTTCTTGATGTACATGATCCAGCTGCAGAAGACTGTCGGAATGAATTGATTCCTTTTGCAGAACTTGAACGATCTCCGGAACATCTTCATACCTACCGGCTTTCTCCTCTGTCTTTGTGGAATGCAGCCAGTGCCGGATTAACCGCAAAAGATGCCATTGACGTTCTTGAAAAATATTCCCGGTATGGTGTTCCGCAGGTTGTATCGGCCTGGATTCAGGATACTGCAGACCGTTTTGGGCGACTGACACTGGTGCCCAATCCCTTTGACATACCGGCTGAAGAAGGGCTTCTTCCCCAGACAATTCTTCTGGTAACTGACAGTGCCATTGTTGCAAAAGAAATTGAGAATACCCGCAGCATGCAGAAATATCTTTCATCCATGTCGCCTATCCCAGAATACCGCTTTGGTTTCGTACTGCAGCTTGTAGACCGGGGAACGGTAAAACAGGAGCTGCTGAAACTGGGTTGGCCGGTAAAAGACCAGATTCCGCTGCGTGACGGGGAACCTCTTGCTGTAAACCTTCGGACCACCTGTGCCAGTGGAAAACCTTTGGTTATCCGCGATTATCAGAAAGGTGCTGCCAATGCGCTGGTCGGAAATAAAGGCCCGGGAACCGGGTTCGGTACTATTGTTCTTCCCTGTGGTGCAGGAAAAACCATTGTTGGCATGACCATTATGGATATGCTAAAAACCAGCACCCTTATTGTTACGACCAACGTTTCTGCAGTTCACCAGTGGATTGACGAACTTCTTGATAAAACAGACCTGACGCCGGATCAGATCAGTGAATATACCGGCGAACACAAGGATATTAAACAGGTTACTGTAGCAACGTATCAGATTCTTACCTGGCGCCCTGAAAAAGAAGGGCCCTATCCGCATTTTAATCTGTTTACCCAGCGGGCCTGGGGACTTATTATTTATGATGAAGTGCATATGCTGCCTGCACCGGTTTTCCGGGTTACTGCAGAATTGCAGGCTGTCCGCCGTGTAGGTCTTACAGCAACTCTGGTGCGGGAAGATGGCTGCGAAGGATATGTATTCAGTCTGGTTGGGCCAAAACGGTATGATGTGCCATGGAAAGAGCTTGAAACCAGTGGCTGGATTGCTGATGCTGAATGTATTGAATACCGGATTGATATGGATCCGGAAACTGAACTGAAGTATGCCGTTGCCGGTCCCCGCAGCAAACACCGCATAGCCAGCGAAAACCCGCTGAAAGTGCAGGTGGTACAGTCGATTGTTGAACGCTTTTCCCAGGATAAGATTCTTGTTATCGGACAGTATCTGGAACAGCTGGCAGAGATTGCAAAACTGCTCAATGCACCGATTATCACCGGAAAAACAAAGAATGCGGACCGTGATGTTATCTATAATCAGTTCCGCAACAACGAAATCAGAGTTCTTGTAGTTTCTAAAGTTGCCAACTTTGCCATCGATTTACCCGACGCATCATTAGCCATAGAAATTTCAGGTACTTTCGGCAGCCGCCAGGAAGAAGCCCAGCGTCTTGGCCGTATTCTGCGCCCTAAAAACCGTAAGGCACGGTTCTTTACGGTTATCAGTCGCAGCACGGTAGAAGAAGAATTCGGCGCAAACCGTCAGAAATTCCTTGCAGAACAGGGATACAGTTACCGGCTTATCAAGAGTCTTGATGAACTGCCTGTTGAGATTGAGGGGGATGTTCAGTGACAAGAGAAGAAAGCATTCTTCAATGGCGGGGGGCATTGAGTACCCTTGCTGATCATCACTTTTTTGACATTATCCGTATGTATCTGGGAGAAGTAAAAACTCCCTACAACAAGCAGAAGCTAATAGAAGAACTGAGCGTTTTTCTGAGGAAGGAAGAAACCAAAAAGAACATTGTTGCCATGATGACCAGACATGAAATTGAGCTGGTAACGGCAATCAGTATGTTTGACGGTCAAACTCCCGAAAAGCTGTCACGCCTTTTTGCTGCGGAAGAAACATACGGAGAGCTGTTTGAAGAACTGATGAATCTGGAAGAACGACTGATTATCTACCGTTACAAGAACAGCATTTCTGGCCACATGGAGTTTGCGGTAAATCCGCATCTGGAGCCGGTTCTTAAGCCCCTTCTGACAAAAAAAAGCATTTTCCCTGAAGCAGAAGTTCAAAAAACTGCTGATGAAGCTGCATTACCGGCAAAAGAAGAGAAATTACTGCAGTTAAGTCCTGAACTTCTTATTGCCTTGTTGAGTTTTGTCGCAGAAAATCCGGACCTTAGCAAGAACGATGGATCTTTTAAGAAACGGATAGAAACCATTCTGCCTGCCATGTTTCCTCAGATTACCGATGTACAGGGCCTTTCTCTTCTGGTACAGAGCTTTGCAAATCTGGGACTCATGTGGAAAACAGATGCAGGATACGTTCTTCATGCCCAGCGTATCAGCAAGTTTTCCCAACTGTCAGAGCCAATGCAGTATGCCTATCTGACGGCGGCATCCTGCGGTATTTTGCCCCGGGACATCCTGCAGAAACAGGTACAGCTTATTGCTGACATAATCTGCAGCATTCCTCCACGGGGGTACAGCAAAGAAGTTATGCTGCGGAATGCCTACTACCTGCAGAATGAACATTCAGCACGGAATGGTGGTTCTCAGACCAGCCGCTTTGCTGCTCTTTTACGTCAGGCTTCTGTGCAGGAAACAGAAAAAAAACTGGAGAACATGCTGTACGTAACACCTGAAACTTCTGAACTCATTCAGCATGCCATAGATTTCGGGTTGCTCCGCTGTACCGGTGTTACGGATGAAGGCAAACCTGTTTTTGTTCCGGACGGTGTTTTTGCTGAAGGAAGAACAACAGGGTACCCCAGTGTCAGTATAGACAGCGGGTTTGGCATTACAGTGCTTCCCGGTATGAGTTTCAAGGATCTTCTGCCGGTATTCCATATTGCATTGCCGGTAAAACTCGATACGGTTCTGCAAATGGAAATCAGCAGGAAAGCAGTAATCCGTGCTTTTGATGCCGGATACACTCCACAGCAGCTGCAGAATGACCTTCAGAAAGTGGTTACTCACCCGTTACCGCAGAATCTGCAGTTCAGCTTTGAAGACTGGTATGCCAGCTATACCAGTGCATCAATTTTCCATGGATATATCATGAAGATTCTGCCGGAAAAAGAAATGCTGGTAGAGAAGAATCCTGAATTTTCGCCGTATATTCAGATGAAGGTAGCACCTGGTATTTTCCTGTTGAATTTTGCCAGTAATCAGGAAGCAAATGCCGTTATAGCTGCCAGCGGTCTTGATTTTATCGGGCAGGTACACGAACTGCATGGTATCCAGGAAAGTCTGCCGTATGCACAGGTCCGCATAAACCGGAATGGGGGAATGGCACTAAGAGAAGACCCGGTTAGTCCGGCCAATCCCATTGTAGAGCCTTTTTCTGCTGTAGAACGGGAAAACTTTACAGCTTCACTAAAAGATGCTGTTCATGAAAAGCATCTGAGTTCTGAGCAGGAAGCAGAGTTACTTTCACGCATTGACCGGCGTATTATTGTCAGTGCAGTGCAGTTACGACCCGAAAGTGTACGGCCAGAACGAATGGAAGCCAGTGGTATGGACTTTTTAGGAAAGGTTCATGTTGTTGAACACGCTCTCAGTTCTGACACCCTTCTGCAGGTAACCATGGACGGCACAACCTGGCTTGTTGAACCCGTAACACTGGTAAAAGAAAATGGGGACAGTATTTTGCGCTCCCGTATTGTGCCGGATGGAAATGAAAAGATGTTCTCTATAGCGAGATGTCAGAGAATCAAGAGAATTCGTGGTGCAGTCTTTAAGGAAACCGGATACTGATATTTCTTGAAATAATAGGAAAATATTACGAAATCTCCAATTTCTCTACGAATTCAATACAATTTTTAGAAAGTTTCAGTGTTTTTTCCCGAATCAACTTGAGTTGTTTTTTTACGATTGTTACTATGATTGACGTTAATAAACCAACGGTTATGTAAAAAAAGTTAGTTAAAATCGATGTAAAAAACCAAATCCGTAAAAAAGGCTGCCCGTAGGACAGCCTTTTTTGTTATCAATCAAAGTATGATTTATATTCCACACGCAGCGGGCTATCCGGAAACAGGTGCGCATACAGGTCGATGAAATAATCATCAGTCATGCTGGCAATATAGTCGGTAACAATGCGGTTCGGATTTTCTTTAGGATAGGGAACCCGGCTGGCAATTTCATCATCAGCGTACCAGCTGGTATATCGGGCCAGATAATTCAGATGGTGGGTAAAAACCGGCGACTGTATGTTTTCACGAACCAGATCATCACGAAGCTTGTGGAAAAGTTGTGCAAACATAGGTTCAATGATGTTGTTGTAGGTATCAGACAGCTGCGGATTCATGTAAATTTTCTGATAGTTTTCTTTTTTGGCAATTTTTAAGTCGTCAAAGTACTGGGGGCTTAAAAGAATGTAGTCTTTTCCGTAGCTGTTGTTAATGATGTCTACCGTCAGGTTGTTGATGATTTTGGCGTTGATGGTACCAATTTCCTGACTGCTAAAGGGTTCATCAGCATCAATAAGTTTGGCGGTTACAGCATCCTGCCGGTCTTTTCCCAGATAGGCAATCATGTCGCAGATACGGACAACACAGCCTTCCAGTGTCATGGGAACCAGCTGTTTGATGGCCGCATCACCGGTCCGGTCACAGGCATTTACGGTGGCGTCAAAGGCCTTGAAGGCATCCTGGGTCGTGGTACCGGATGGAAGAAATCGTGGACGGTATTCCTGCTGCTCAAATTCTCCGTTGTGGCAGATTATGCCGTCCAAAGTTTGCAGACTGACGTTGCGGCGGAAAATGGTATCGATGACACGGACAGAGTGTACATTGTGGTTAAAGAGCAATCCGGTTTCGTTTTCAAGCAGTTTGCTCAAAAACCGTTCTCCCGGGTGTCCGAAAGGGGTATGACCGATATCGTGACCCAAGGCAATGGCTTCAATTAAATCGGTATTCAGCCCCAGAACGGCACCGATGGATCGGGCGATGCGGGAAACCAGCTGAACGTGGAGCATACGCCGGGTTAAGTCATCGTTTTTATAGAAACTGAAAACCTGGGTTTTATCGGCATACCGGTTGTACAGCGGTAAATGCAGGATTTTTTCTGAATCGCGTACAAATGCAGGACGCCACAGATTGGCTTTATCTCTGTCAGGATTCCGGCGAAGTACTGCGTCATCAGAACATCGATAGGGGCTCTGTATTCCTTTTGCCTTATCTTCTGCTATCTGTTCTGCAATGGATTCATCGATTTTCTTATATTCTTTGGCTGCCATATCATCAGTATAACAGAATATTACCTTGCCAGTCAGACGCAATATTACTATTTTATAGGTATGAATACTTCACTTTCACGTCGCGAAATTGACGATGTACGTCGCATTATTTCACAGCTGCTGCCCATGATTGATGAAGCAGAAAAACAGTTCAGAAGCGCCCGTAACTGGGGATTTTTCGATCTGCTGGGTGGTGGATTTCTTACTGATCTGATTAAGCATTCAAAGCTGAGCAGTGCTGCCGGATTGATGAACAATATCAACTATCTGCTGATGGATCTGCAGCGGGAACTGAAGGATATTGTCATTCCAACGGATTTCCATATGGATACCATGACATTTGCTACTTTTGCCGATTTTATGTTTGACGGTGTGCTGGCCGATGCCTACATGCAGTCAAAAATCATGAGCAGTCTGAGTCAGGTAGAAGAACTGCACCGCCGTCTTCTGGTGCTTGACCAGCGGATGCAGGATCTGTACCGGTACTGCTGACAGGCAGGACCCTTCGACAGGCTCAGGGATCCTTAGCAGGTGCGGCCATCCCATTCTTCTGAATGGGATTTCTCATACTCAATGAGGGCGTCAAAATCGGCCTGAGGAGAGCAGTGCTTTTCTATCTGCATGGTACTTTCATGCAGGCGTCGGATGGCGTTGCTCTTGTCGGTATAGCCTAATTTAGATTTTTCTATGCTGTCCTGCAGTACCCGGATACTTTCATCAAAGACCTTGAGGGGCACCGGGAACGGATGTCCGTCTTTGCCGCCGTGGGCAAAACTGAACCGGGCAGGATCAGTAAACCGGCTGGGTTTTCCGTATATTACTTCACTTACTAAGGCCAGACTTTGCAGGGTGCGGGGCCCTAAGCCCGGGGTCAGCATCAGGTTTTCAAAGGAATCTGCCTGATTTTCGTAGGCGGTGGCAAGAACTGCTCCCAACCGCTTTACATTCACATCTTCTGAGAGAACTTCGTGGTGTGCCGGCATAACAAGTTCATGATAGTTTCCCGCCAGTTCTCCGGCAAACGTTGAAGAAAGTTCATACTTTTGAGAGTCTGCAGCCCCTTTTTCAATTTTTACCAGTCCTGGGCCCTTTGATAAGCTGTGCGAAAACTCAGGGTTGCTGAGCGAATTTCCAGGGTGGCTGAGCCTGTCGAAGCCCCCGCCACTAGCGTTGTCAAACAGTTCCAGCTGCTGGATATCTTTAGGCGTAATCAGTTTTGCTTCCCGCAGAATCCGCTCCGGTTCTTCGTGGGTCATGGAAAGAATGGTGCTACGGGTATCTTTTGCCCCCACATCGGTCAGGTTCAGAATGCGGCCGTGGTTTTCGCCCACAATGCCGGTATGGGGTGCATTTACAAAGGGTTCTGCTTCACTGCCATCAAGGTTCAGGCTGCACCAGTGGTACCGGCGGGCAGTTTTTTCTGCACCGTTCATGCCTTGTTGTACAACGGCCCAGTCACCATTGGTATTGACGATAAAGTTGTGCTGGTACAGCTGGTACCCGTCTTGCAGAGCGTTGTTATCAACTTTGGCCACCAGTTTGCTGGATCTGATTAAACTGTCGCCGGGAAGGCCGCTGTGGTCTGCCAGCCACTGCAGCTGGTCAGGCGTTTCACGGGAATACTTTCCCCGTCCGCCACAGACTACAAGACCCAATTCCCGGGCCCGGGGATTGAGGCCCCGTTTCAGTGCGTACATAACGCTGGTGGTAATGCCGGAAGAATGCCAGTCCATGCCCATGACAGCACCAAAACTCTGGAACCAGAGCGGATCACTCAGGCGGACCAGAACTTCCTGATTGCCGTAGTTCATGACGATGGACTCAATGATTAAAGTTCCCATGTCCCGCATACGGTCGGCTAACCATTTTGGTACTGTTCCATGATGTAATGGCAGGTCAGCGTGACCGGTTCGGCGCATGTGCAATTTACGGCCCCTTCGACATGCTCAGGGAGCCTCCTCCTTATATCAGTAGTCAGCTTTTTTCAAAGCTTCTGCAATTTTTTCTACCGTTCCCCAAGGCAGAATATTTACCAGTGGGAAACTGGTCAGTGCAATACGCACTGATTTATCAGCAAATCCAGTGGCAAAAACACTGCTGTTTGCAGGATCATTCAGATAGTCTCCCAACAGTTCCTGCAGGATTTTTCCGGTTGCCGGATTAGCCATCAGGTCACCCATGTTTTCATCAACAGTGTGATGCGGCGTGTAATCTCTGGTTGGGGTATAGGTAATTGTATGCTCTCCTGCGGTCAGGGTGCAAGCAGCTTTTTCTGCCGGTGCATCAGGAAGAACCAGGTCTGCTTCACAGTCAAAAGGTACGGTAAAGTTGTAGGTAAGACTGCTGTCAGCATTCAGTTTCCATGCTGATTTTACGGTACCGGCTGCAGTTTCAACAGAGCATTCTGCGTGTCCCAGCCGTCCGTCAGGTTTTGGTGTCAGGCGGATTTTCTTAAAGCCGGGAGCTTCTTCCACCGGATTGATACCGCATACTTCGCGATATATCCATTCAACAACGGAACCGTAAGCATAGTGGTTCAGGCTGTTCATGCCGGTACTTGAGAAATGACCTTCTGAGTCCAGAGAGTTCCAGCGTTCCCAAACGGTGGTGGCCCCCATTTTTACTTCATACAGCCAGCCGGGGAATTTTTCGTTCAGCAGCAGGTCATAGGCAGTCTGCAGCTTTCCGTTGGCAGACAGGGTGCGGCAAATGTATGGAGTTCCCACAAAGCCCGTATCAAAGTGATTGTTGTTGGCCTGAATCATGGCAACCAGCCGTTCAGTTGAGCGGTCATGCATGGCTTTTGGCAGCAGGTTGAAGAAGGTTGCAATAACCAGGGCCGTCTGGGTGTTGATGGTAGCACGTCCGGTGGGAGAGAAATATTCTTCTACAAATGCTTTGTTGATTTTTGCTTCCAGAGCTTCGTATTTTTCAGCATCGGCAGTGTGGCCCAGAACGCGGGCCGCTTTTGCAACCAGATGAGCAGCGTACCAGTAGAAAGCGGTGGCAACATAGAAGTTGTCGGTGGCTCCCATGGGGGAGAATGGTTCCTTAAAGTTATCAAGGGCAAGCCAGTCTGCAAAATGGAATCCGGTCATGATAAGGCCACGGTTTCCGGTTTTTTCGTCTTCACGAATCTGATGTTCCAGCCAGGCTTTCATACCGGCATACTGGGTTGCCAGCAGCGAAGCATCTCCGTACATCAGGTATACGGTCCACGGAATGATGACTGTCGCATCTGCCCAAGGACTGGCACCATGGCCCATAATCAGTCCGCCGCCTTCTTTTGGTTTAGGCATGGGGACAACGTTTGGAACGGAACCTTCCAGAAGGCTCTGTTCGTTGTTCACGTCGTGGATGAACTTGGCATAGAAGGCCGGAGTGTACATGTGGTACGAGGCAGCACCGGCAAAAATCTGGGCATCACCGGTCCAGCCCATGCGTTCATCACGCTGAGGACAGTCGGTAGGAACGTCAATAAAGTTGTCGCTCTGGCTCCACTTAGAATTACTGATGAATTTGTTCAGCAGTTCGTTACCGGTGGTGATAAAGCCGGTTTCCGGAATGTCAGATGACAGGTGGTGGCCGGTAATGGTTTTAAGATCAGCATCGCTCATGCCGGTAACCATAACGTAGCGAAACCCGTAGAAAGTAAAGTGGGGCCGCACGGTCTGGGTAGTACCGTCAGAAATGTATACGAACTCCGTTTTTGCAGAGCGCAGGTTTTCGTGGTAATAGCAGTTATCCTGCAGTTCTTCAAAGTAGTTCAGGGTGATGGTGGTGCCGGCAGGAGCAGTACAGGTAAAACTTACCCAGCCGGACATATTCTGGCCCAGGTCAACGAGGGTTTCGTTTTTGGGAGATGTAAAGATGCTCTTTACAGCCATGGTCTTTTTTTCAACAATGGCAGGGCCGTTTTTGGCAATCAGCTTGTGGGGTTCAGTTTCTTCAACAAGGCATGGTTTCCAGGCAGAACTGTCGGTCAGAATGGCAGCCAGTTTGTTCTGGTCCCATACTTCACCATCATAAATGCCGCTTGAGGTTACGGGACCTGCTGCAGCCAGCCAGCTTTCATCAGAATTGATGACGGTTTCAGTACCGTCTTCATAGGTTACATGCAGTTCGGCAATCATGCGGAACTTATCGCCGTAGGTGTTGGTAAAACCGCCGTCAAAACCAAAACGGCCTTTGTACCAGCCGTTACCCATGATGACGCAGATCTGGTTGTCACCGGATTTCAGGTGGGCAGTAACATCATAGGTCTGGTACTGAACAGCAAAATCGTAGGTGTGGTAGCCGGGCTCCAGATAGCTGTTGCCGGCTTTGCGGCCGTTAACGGTTGCTTCATATACACCCAGACCGGTCATGTAGAGCCGTGCTTTGGTAACGGTGCCGGTAAGGATAAAGTCTTTTTTAACAACAGGATGAATATCTGCAGCAAAAGCCGGAGTAATCCATTTGCCGGTCCACTTTTCATCTTTCTTAGCGGTTTCAAAAGTGGCAGGAGTACTTACCGCGTGCTCACCGGCATCGCTCCATACTTCAACTACAACATAATAGATGGTACGGGGTTTAGTCGTAAAATCAAGGACAACGCTGGTACTGCAAAGATCTGCAGATGTACCGGTATCGTATATCAGGGTAGTGCAGTCAGCATCAGCGTAAACGGCAACCCGGGCAGCAGTCTGTTTTTTGCCGGCAGCTTGGGTAACGGTCCAGCTGACGGTCACAGGGGTAAGTTCAATGCCCAGCGGGTTAGTCATATGATTGATGCGGATATTGGCAATAGTCATGGCTTCTCCTATATGTTAATTATATAACAAAAAATCCCGCGGCAAATGCACGGGATTTCGGAGTTTTTGCCTTATTTACTGATATTTTCAGTTAAAAAACACGTTCAAAAGGCCAAGCTTTTCAAAGCCATCGTAGACAATCTGAATGGCAAGGCCTGCCAGGATCAGACCGACAATCTTTTCCATTACGAACATACCGGTGGTACCGATACGGCTCAGAAGCTTGCTGGAACTGCGCAGAACCGAGTATTCAACGACCAGACCGATGAAGGTGGCAACGACAACCATTCCCAGGTTGGTAAGGTCAAAAGGTCCGCTGGCAGTATGAAGCATGATGGTGGTAATCATACCGGGTCCGGCGATAAGGGGGAATGCCAGAGGGAATACGGCGATGGTAGCGGCATCCTGAGGGTCATCAAGGGATTTAGGGGTATGCTTTGACCGCGGTTTACTCTGAATCATTTCAAGAGCGATGGTAAAGAAGATGATACCACCGGCGATGTAAAAGGCACCCGGCGTAATCCCGAAAAAGGTCAGGATGAAATAGCCGCCCACGGCAAAAACCATCAGAACGATAAAGGAAATGACGATGGCTTTTTTCAGGATAAGCAGCTGGGTTTTCCGGTCATAGCCACCGGCAACTGCCATGAAGGATGGAGTGTTACCGATAGGGTCCAGCAGCATGACAAAGGTGAGTAACATTTTCAAAAAGGTAAAAAGATGCTCATTCATGGCAGATACTGTAGTGATTTCACGTACTTTTTGGAAGAGATGATGATAACAGTATTTTCATATAAGAATTGACGTTGTCGTATTACGAAGAAAACAACAATTTGATAAAATGCCAGCTATGGCAAATCCTAACGATAAGACTGAAATCTTTGAAAACTATTCCATTCCAAAAGCTGTAGCAACCCTGGCACTGCCTACTATGCTCAGCATGATCGTCGTTGTTATCTACAACATGGTAGATACCTTCTTCGTAGCAAAAATCGGCGATCCTAACCAGATTGCAGCTGTTTCTCTGGCTCATCCTGCATTCATGCTCTTTATGGCTGCCGGTAACATTTTCGGTATCGGTGGTTCCAGTTACCTTTCCCGTTCCTTGGGCGAAAAGAAAATTGACCGCGTTAAGCACATTTCCAGTTTCTGTGTATGGAGTGCGGTGGTTCTGGGTGTACTTATGGGTATCCTCTATCTGGCATTCCTTGATCCTATTCTGAAACTGTGTGGTGCCAGTGAAGCAACCCTGCCGTATGCAGAAACCTATCTGAGTATTGTTGCCTGGGGTGCACCGGCTACCGTTCTTTCTTTTGTATTCGGTAACATCTGCCGTGCAGAAGGTGCTGCAAAAGAATCCATGTTCGGCCAGATGCTTGGTTCTGTCATCAACATTATTCTGGATCCCATCTTTATTCTGGGATTCGGCTGGGGTGTTGGCGGAGCTGCCATTGCAACCGTTATTGCCAATATCCTGTCAGACGTGTACTACCTAGTGTACATCATTCACAGTCACCGTTCTCAGCTGACTCTTGATCCCCGTAAGTACGCCATTAACGACGGTATTCTGGGTAACGTACTGGCCATTGGGCTTCCTGCTAGTCTGACAAACCTGCTTATGTCAGCCAGCCAGATGGTAAGCAACAACTTCCTTGCAAGTTACGGTGACATTCCGGTAGCCGCCATGGGTATTTCCGGAAAAGCAGGAATGTTCGTTCATCTGGGTATGATTGGTCTTGCCGGTGGTGTTGTTTCTCTTATCGGCTACAACTATGGGGCAAAGAACTTTGACCGTATGCGCGGTGTTACCCGGTTTGCCATGCTCTGTAACCTGGTTATCGGTGTGGTAATGGGATCTGTGTTCTTCCTGGCTTCAAACTTCATCATCCGTATCTTCATGAACGATCCTGAAGTTATCAGTTACGGTGTTCCTATGCTTCGTGCCATGATGCTGTCATCACCTTTTGTAGGTTCCCTGTTCGTCATCAACAACTGCTTTCAGGCCTGGGGAAAAGCTACTCCTGCACTGATTCTTTCAATCTGTCGTCAGGGGCTTATCTTCCTGCCGGTTCTCATTGTTGCCAATGCACTGGTAGGCCTGAACGGTATTATCTACGCACAGCCTATTGCTGATGCAGTATCTACCATTCTTTCCTTTGGTATGTACTTTGTTCTGCGGAACAAGGTGATTAAGGCAGCTAAATAACGATGTCATCCCGAACTTGATTCGGGATCTCTTTATTGCACCTCCCCTGCCAGGTTTCCCGTTCACGGAACCGGCGGGTCAGGGTGTTCAGTACCCGCTTCTTGTCACCGCTCCACAGGGGGCTGATCAGGTCTTTTTTTGCGCCGTCTCCGGTAAGACGGTGCACGGTCACTTCTGGTGGCAGCAGTTCTACCATATCAATAACAAAATCAACGTATTCTTCCATGGTCCAGGGGTGCACGGTAAGGTCACCGGCTGCCACCTGGTCTGCAAGCCGTGTTCCGCGGAGCACGTGCATCAGCTGCAGTTTAATGCCGTCCGGCGGTGTGCGTAGTGGAGCAGGCCCGGCATTGAAGGTGCCAGGATCACTGAGGCTCTCGAAGTGTCCGGTATTCAGCAAAGGTAGTCCTGCAAGGTATCGTACCGTATCTTCCATATCTGTTTTAGTTTCCCCGGGTAAGCCCAGAATCACATGAACCACCACCCGGAGTCCTGCGTTTTTCAGCCGGTGGTAGGCGTCTTCAAATACGTCCAGCGGGTACTGGCGGTTTATCAGGTCTGAAGTACGCTCATGGATAGTCTGAAGCCCCAGTTCTACCCACACGGGCTTTATGGCGTTGAGCTCTGAAAGCATGGTTACGGCTTCCGTCGGCAGGCAGTCAGGGCGGGTTCCTATGCTGAGTCCAACCACATCTGGCTGCAGAATGTTTTCAGTAAACCGGGCACGCAAAGCATCCAGATTGCCGTAGGTATTGGTAAAAGACTGGTAATAGGCAATAAAGCGTGGTTCCGGGCTGCCAGGTTTGCGGGGCATTTTGGCCAGAACACGTTCTTTTGCAGCTGCCATCTGCTCTTCAAGAGTGCTGCCACCTGCGGCAAAATCACCGCTGCCACCGGCACTGCAGAAAGTACAGCCGCCGTAGCCTTTGGTGCCGTCGCGGGTAGGGCAGGTGCATCCGGCATCAAGAGAAAGTTTGTAGATTTTCTGCCCGAACAGGGATTTCAGCTCCCAATCCAGACTTTTGTACGGTTTTTCACCCCATTTCATTGCATTCATTACCATCAGTATACAATATCTCTATTTTTAATGATTATTCTCAAAATAAAAGAGGCGAAAGGATTTAACTGCTATTAACAACATGACATATTTAATAAAGGGTGTCATAATAAAAATAGAAACATTGGCTATCGTATTGATAGTAAAACAAAGGATTTATCGTCGTAGTTGCGGGTATAAGGAGAAAAAAATGAAAAAAGTGTTTGTAGTGTTTCTGTGTGTGTTACTTGCCGTTGGAGGAGTTTTTGCTGCTGAATTTGAAACCTCGGTACATGTGGGGCCTCAATTTAATAAGGATGGACTAGTAGAAGGATTGTTCAGTGATGGGTCAGGGGATAGTGGTGTAAACTTTGTCTGGACTTTTGATAAAGAAGATTACAATCTTTCTACCGGACTTAATCTGAATCTGCAGGATTTTGTTGCTTTGGAAATATGTGCTCTTGGTGGAATAAGTAAAGATTTCCCTGTGACTGAGGAATATGGTATTAGAACGGGTCTTATGGCTGCTGTTGGAACATCAATTTTCGGCACGTTTGATTACAATTTGGGGGCTGGTATCAGCTGGCGTCCAATGGCAAAATCAGGTCCTGTCAGTGGTATTGAATTTCGCGTACGCAGCCTGAGTGCCGGTACTATTTTACCTTATTTTGTAGAGTTCTCAGTTCCAATCACTGTAGGCTGGAGATTCTGACAGCTTAAATCATCTTTACTGTTAAACCGTCGATTCCAAGAAAGTCAGAATCGGCGGTAACCAGTTCCAGATTGGCAGCCATGGCAGTTGCTGCTATCCAGATATCCGTTCTGTTTACCACTCATTCTGATCTACCTTTCTGCAATCACGAATGGCAGTTTCCATGGCGTCTGCATCTGTCTCTGCCAGGGTACCAAAATAATCACGAACTGCAATCAATCGTTCATATTCAGCAATGGGGAGCATTACTGCTTCCATTTCGTTTTTCTGGAAAGTCATGACTGCTCCTGGTGTATGTGGAATTGTATGTATAATACTACATAGTAGGTGATGTGACAAATGTAAACTGAAACGGGTTCTTGCTGTCTCTGGTGTGTTTGCGTACACTGAAGACAATGAAAACAAAGACTCAAAACCTGAACGAAATGGGAGGGGCCCCGGTTGGCTCTCTCCTTTTAAAACTTTCTATTCCCACCATCATTACTATGATGGTGACCATGATATACAACATTGTCGATACGGCCTTTGTGGGTACTCTGGGTACGTCAGAAAGTGCGGCCACCGGTATTGTGGCAGGCTTTATGGCAGTGCTGCAGGCCATAGCCTTTATGTGCGGGCAGGGTGGAGGCAGCATTATGTCACGCCGTCTGGGGAAAGGCAACATGCAGGAAGCAGAAAAATTTGCTTCTACGGCCCTGTTTTTCTCCTTTTCCCTTGGCTTACTCATAGCTATCATCAGTTTCTGCTTTTTTGACCCTTTGCTGGATCTTTTAGGCTGTACGCCGACCATTAAACCCTATGCCGGCCAGTATATTTTCTGCCTGCTTATTTCAGCACCTTTTTTTACATCCAGCTACACCATGAACAATCTTTTACGCTACGAAGGCAAGGCAAAACTGGGAACCATAGGGCTGATGACCGGTGCCGTACTGAATATCGGCGGCGACGCTCTTCTAATTTTCGTATTCAAAATGGGCATTCTGGGTGCGGGGCTTTCTACTGCCATTGCTCAGACCATCAGTTTCTGCATTCTTTTCAGCATGTATTTGCGTAAACGAACCCAGGTACGGCTCTCGTTCAAATCTATTGCCCGGGACTTCCGTACTTTCTGGGATATTGCTGCTACCGGGTTCCCCAGCCTGCTTCGTCAGGGCCTTTTTACCGTTGCCACAACCCTTTTGAACCGGTCTGCCCGCATCTATGGCGACCAGGCTGTTGCCGCCATGAGCATTGTCAACAGAATCAGCTCGTTCCCCATGGCCATTGCTGTAGGTATCGGACAGGGGTTCCAGCCCATCAGTGCCTTTAATTACGGCGCAGGCAAAAAGGATCGGGTTAAAGAGGCCTTCTGGTATGCTTTAATCAGCGGCACTATCGCCTTAACCGTATTCTCTGCCCCGATTTTTGCCTTTCCGGTGCCGGTTATCAAAGCCTTGCGCAATGATCCGGCTGTTATTGATCTTGCTATCCGTGCCCTGCGCCTGTTGTGTGTCAGTCAGATTCTCATTCCTTTTACCATGATGATTGAAATGGGATTTCAGAGCATGGGATCAAAGGCGCTGGCAAGTTTTGCTTCAAGCCTGAGAAGTGGCCTAGTTATGATTCCCTGTCTGCTGATTTTTTCTGCGACCCGTGGCATGGCTGGTATTCAGGAAGCTCAGCCGGTATCAATCCTCATATCCTTTGTCATCTGTATTTTCCTGTACCGGGCATACGCAAAAAAACTGAGGTAAAGATAGTGAAAGAAAAAAATGGATTGGTAGTCAGCTTGAAAGAGCGGGCACAAAAACTGAGAGTAGATATCCCGGCGGTATTTCTCGCCCTTAAGGCAAAAGGAACCCCGGTGCCGGCAAAGGTTTTTGCTGCCCTTACCATTATCTATGCACTTTCGCCCATCGATCTGATACCCGATTTCATTCCGATTATCGGGTATCTTGATGATCTGATTATTCTGCCTGCCCTCATTGTCCTGACGGTGAAATGTATTCCCGCAGAGCAGATGGCAGTGTACCGGGAACAGTCTGCCGGTATGTGGGCAGAGGGAAAGCCGAAAAAATGGTATTACGGCATTCCTTTTGCCCTTATCTGGATACTTATTATCTGGCTTATTGTAAAAGCCATCTGGCTCTAAAAATCAGTCTGCGTAGCCATTAGGATTGTTAGACTGCCATCTCCAGCTGTCTTCGCACATTTCCTTAATGCCGCGTTCAGCTTTCCATCCCAGTTCCCGTTCAGCCTTTGCAGCATCTGAGTAACAGGTGGCAATATCGCCGGGGCGGCGAGGTTTGATTACGTAAGGTACTTTTACACCGGTGGCAGCTTCAAAGTTCTTTACGATATCAAGTACCGAATATCCCTGACCGGTTCCCAGGTTGTATACGCAGAGACCGGCTTTTTCTTCAATCTTTTTCAGGGCCTTAACGTGTCCAACAGCCAGGTCTACAACGTGGATATAGTCGCGTACACCGGTGCCGTCTGGGGTATCGTAGTCATTTCCGAATACACCCAGTTCCTTCAGTTTACCAACAGCTACCTGAGTAACGTAGGGCATCAGGTTGTTGGGAATACCGTTGGGATTTTCACCCATGGTGCCTGATTTGTGGGCGCCGATAGGGTTAAAGTAGCGGAGGAGGATAACGTTCCATTCCGGATCTGCTTTCTGCATATCGGTAAGAATCTGTTCCAGCATGGATTTGGTCCAGCCGTAGGGGTTGGTACACTGGCCTTTAGGGCATTCTTCGGTAATCGGGATAAAGGCGGGATCCCCGTAAACGGTGGCAGAAGAAGAGAAGATGATGTTCTTGCATCCGTGCTGACGCATTACGTCTACCAGAGTAAGGGTTCCGGCAATATTGTTTTCGTAGTATTCCCATGGTTTTGCAACAGATTCACCAACTGCCTTAAGACCTGCAAAATGGATTACGGAATCAATTTTTTCTGCATCAAACACCTTGTTCAGGGCATCGCGGTCAAGAATATCTGCTTTATAGAATTTCACCGGTTTACCGGTAATGGCTTCTACACGTTTCAGTGATTTTTCGCTTGAATTTGCCAGGTTATCAAGAACAACAACATCGTAACCTGCGTTCTGCAGTTCAACAACAGTATGACTGCCGATATAACCGGCGCCACCAGTAACTAAAATAGCCATAATGTACGCATCTCCTTTCTATGTGGTGTACGTTGTAATAATACTCTTCATTGTAGTATCTGCATATCGGAAAATGTTTACCAGATATGTAAAAATGTTGCATAATGGATACTGTAATGCAAAAAAACGATGATGAGCCGGTAAAATCTTCGTATAAGGCTTCTGCAAAAGAACTGACTTCTCTTTCGGTATACAATGTGGGATACCAGAAATGTGAACCACTGTACCAGTGGGGTCCCGGGGTACGTGACCATTTTCTGATTCACTATATCATTTCCGGTACCGGCACCTATGAGGTTGGTGATAAAGCATTCCGTCTTTCTGCCGGCGACTGTTTCCTCTGCTATCCTGATACGGAAATTTCGTACTATGCTGATGTTCTGAATCCCTGGGAATATGCCTGGGTTGGTTTTAACGGGCCTGATGCAGCACTTATCCTGAGTTCCACGGATTTTACCCGCGATGCGCCGTATATCAGGCGTGCTTCCCACGGCAAACAGATTCAGGACACTATCCGTAGTATTTATGAATCCCGGGGCAACGGTTTTACCAACACTATCAGGATGACCGGTCTGCTGTATGAACTGCTGTCGCTGTTTGTAGAAGATTCCGTAAAAGACCCGCTTCAGACTGTGGCGCAGCTATACGTTCAGAAAGCAACCGCATATATTTCAGAAAACTATTCATATCCCATCAGTATTGAGGATATTGCTTCATTCATCGGAGTAAGCCGCAGCCAGCTGTTCCGCTGTTTCCAGACAGTACTTGGAAAATCTCCCAAAGAATATCTTACGGAATACCGCATCAGGCAGGCCTGCCGCATGCTTTCTGAAACATCATTTTCCATGACGGCTATTGCCAATTCTTTGGGATTTGACAACAGCCTGTATTTTTCAAAAGCTTTTCACAAAGAAATGAGGATGTCGCCCAGCGAATGGCGGACCGGACACAAAAAAAGGCGGGATGAAAGTTAGTCAGATATAAAAAGTGATTCTATAATAAACAATATGAATTCAACCGTTATACATACTACAGAAGACCAGTTTGCAACTGCTGTTTCACAGCTTGCGTCAATACCGGAAGATCAGTGGGCAACCATTGAGCTTAGTGGAAAAATCAGTGCCACACGTTTTAAGGAATTAGGTACTTTACTGGGAAAAACAGCGTACTCCTGCCATTTGTGCTTTGACTGCCGGAATGTTACCGGCTTTTCTCAGATACCATCCGGCACCTTTGATGATTTTGCTTTTAGAGGAGAAAAGCACATTGATGTATTTGCAGCAGGTTCTGCAATACAGAAAGTTCAGGGAGATTTACCCCGCCATGGATGTTTCGTAATTTCCCAGCTGGATATCCGCCCGGATCTTCTGCAATTCATAAAAGAAGGCGATTTGATGCCGCAGCTTGTTTTTAAGGATGATATGTGGCTCACTTCAGACGGAAAGATTCTGTTGGACTGCGTAAAGAAGGAAGGTGAGGTTACAGTGCCCGACGGTGTTGAAAAAATTGCTCCTGATGCGTTTTACAGCAATATTGTACATCTGCCGGATTCAGTCCATGAATTGCCACAACTGCATAGCCCAAAGG
>JAZLGC010000100.1:0-8410 GCA_045616125.1 Treponemataceae bacterium
ATATAGTTTCTACGCCGGGATTCACCAATAGCGACGCTAGCTAGCGGTTTTGCATGTACTGGCAATCCGGTAGATTTGTGGAGTTTTGATGAGACCCTGAAACTAGTTCAGGGTGACTATAAGCAACACTTTTTACGGACAGAGCCAAAATCAAAACAAGTCCAGCAGATTATCTATTTCAGCCTGAGAAAGAACTTCACGGGGCACCCTCATCGTTAAAAATAGAATAGTAACAATTTTTCAATTTGAGCGTTTGCATATTTGCATTGTAAAAATCAATTGTTTTTTGCCAAGTGTGGACGTATACTGTCTTTAAAGGTATCGATGATGTGCCTTATAATAAAAGAGGAGATGAAAATATATGGTTAAGCCCTGCTCCATTATTCTTGGTGGTGGTAAAGGAACCCGCCTGTACCCACTGACAAAAGAACGTTCGAAACCCGCCGTTCCATTCGGTGGAAAACATCGTATCGTAGATATTCCGATTTCAAACTGTATCAACTCTGGATTCCACCAGATTTATATTCTGACTCAATTCAACAGTGCATCCCTGCACATGCACATCGCAAAGGCATACAACTTTGACCGTTTCTCCAACGGTTTTGTTGAAATCCTTGCTGCAGAACAGACTCTTGAACACAGCGGATGGTATGAAGGTACCGCAGACGCAGTACGCAAAAACTTCCAGCACTTTAAGACCCAGAAACCAACCCATTACATCATTCTTTCCGGTGACCAGCTGTACCAGATGGACCTGAACGAATACCTGCAGGAACACATCAGAAGCGGTGCTCAGATTACCATTGCTACCACTGCCGTTAACCGTCAGGATGCCTCTGGTTTTGGTATCATGAAAATTGATTCTAAAAACCGCATTACCGAATTTATGGAAAAACCAGCTCCAGACATGGATATTTCAGACTGGATTATTCCTGACAATGCCCGTACTCCAGGTGCTACCAAAGGTAAAGACTATCTGGCATCTATGGGTATTTACATTTTTGATGCAGAAGTTCTGGAAGAAGCTCTGGACAATGAATGCACCGACTTTGGTAAGGAAATCATTCCTGCTACCCTTTCCAAATACAAGGTTAATTCATACATCTATGACGGTTACTGGGAAGACATCGGTACCATCCGAAGCTTCTATGAAGCAACACTGGATCTTACCAGCATCAAGCCAAAATTCAACTTCTATGATGAAGAGCGTCCTATCTACACCGATATCCGTAACCTGCCACCAAGCAAGCTGAATAATGCTGACATGACCCGTTCTACTGCCTGCGAAGGCTGTGTTATTACCGAAGCTTCAATCACAGATTCTGTAATCGGTATCCGCAGTAAGATTGAAAAGAACGCTCAGCTGGTTGGTACTATTATGATGGGCGCTGACTATTACGAAACCGAAAAGGATATTGCTGATAACCAGAAAAAAGGCGTTCCTAACATCGGTATTGGTGAAAACACCCGTGTACGAAAGGCAATCATCGATAAAAACGCCCGCATCGGTAATAACGTTTCCATTGGCTTTGGTGCTAATCCGCCGGAAGATGGAGATCACGGTTCATACTATGCCGTAGACGGTATCATTGTTATCCGTAAGAATGCCATTATTCCTGACGGTACCAACATCTGATTTCTAATTTGAATTCCAGAAAAAGCTGCCTGAAAACAATCAGGCAGCTTTTTTTATTCCCCCCCTCCGTTAAAGCTACCGTGGCAGCGGTCGCACATGGATGTGCGATATCGCAGCTTGCAGAGCAAGATGCAGGTGATAAAAATACATGGATGTATTTTTATCTCCCCTACCACTAAGGCTCCCGCGGCAGCGGTCGCACATGGATGTGCGATATCGCAGCTTGCAGAGCAAGATGCAGGTTATAAAAATACACGGATGTATTTTTATAACCCTTACCACGCTGAGTAAAACAGACGGTCCAGGAAGCTTTTGCCCTTATGGTTTCTTGTGGGACACCATCCGGTTATGTTCCGGACAAAAGTACATTGATCCGGTTCCCCACTTCCCTTAATGTATGACGCCGGATGCTGAACGACACTGACATTGAGAGAAGATACTGCCGTAAAAAACACACTCATTCCCGGCCAGTTATCAGTCATGGTAATACAGCAATTTTCCATTGCCTGTTGCAGATCAGTCTGCCCGAATGTTTCTGCGAGGCTGTATACATCAAGATAGATGTCACACGGATACTGGCCCGAGGAATATTGCAGCACCTGCGTTGTAATGGTATCAAGACAGTTATTCTGATAGGTAGTATTCACAACAATATCTGCCAGATCCTGGGCAAAACGTTCAAAGGAACCAAATACTGCAGGAAGTTTACTGCAGTCAATGGCAGTAGCAGCACATTGTCCTGCTGCACGAACCATGGAAGATGCCATATCTGGTTTCTGCATGTCAGAATACCAGCTGTTTATCAGGGTGGTATAATCCCAACCGTATACAGATGTTAATCCGGGAGAACCGGCAATAAAGTCTGCATCGTTACGTAATTCATATAACTGTTCCAATGTGGTACCAAAACAGGTATCAAAACCGATGACATCAATATTCTTCCAGGCAAGGGCCTGTCCCAACCGGCTTATAGACATCCAGGATCCTGACGTGTCATCTACCGCAACTGAGCGTGTTATATCCAACACTGTATCAGAATCTCTGAAACCGGTTCCATGGCCCCAGATAATCAGAGAATAATGTTCCGCAGGGAACGTTACCTTTACGTAATCAATTAACGCAGAAAGAACAGCGGGAGATGCCATATCAAGTTCCACTGTTGAATCTTCTGTTAATCCCAGTCCCGGACATACCAACCCAACAGAGGCTGCAGGGCCTGCCATGACAGAAGCAGTTTCGTTATGCTGAATATGATATAGTTTGGTACCTGGCTCTGTCTTAAGATCAAGTAAGGCAATCACAGGGTACTCATCAGAATGAACAGCTTCTTCCATTTCCCGAAAGTCTTCCAGAGCGGCTTGCTCAAGATCATTATCAGCAGCCATATACACAATAGTTGTCCATTTTGCAATAAAGGGCTCTGGTTCCGGTTCAGGTTCCGGTTCAGGCTCAGGTTCAGGTTCGGGTTCAGGTAAAACATCCGGCACCACAACTTCCTGCTCTGGAGGATCTTCCACCATTTTCGTCATGGGAATTACAGGTCCTTCCAAGGGAATGCAGGACACCAACAAAAAGAGAGCTGTACACAGCCCGGCACACAACATAAAAATATTCCGTTTCATATATATGTTTATTTACTTTTTTGAGTAAAAAAATTGCAGTTTTCGGAAAAAAAAATATAAAAAATTGCATACTATCAGATATACTAGGCCTATGGATTTTGCCAATCTGGATTTTGACCGGAAAAAACGTACCGGCTTTAGCGAAGTGGTATTCTGCAGTGGAAAACGGACAGAATTTCTTGCAGATATATTTGTTAAGCTGTATGAGAAAAATGGAGAAGTACTGGGAACCCGGGCTTCTCAGGAACAGGCAGATGCCGTTAAGGCAGTACTGCCGGAAATAAAATACGATGAAGTATCTGGCATTCTTCAGATTCAGAAGAATCCACGCCCGTTGGAAGGCAATGTGTGCATTTGTACTGCCGGAACCGCAGACATAAAGGTAGCAGAAGAAGCTTCCCTTACTGCTGAATTTTTTGGTACAAAAGTGACACGCCTGTATGATATGGGTGTTGCCGGTATTCATCGTATACTTTCACGGGTTGATGACCTGAACAGCGCCAACTGCGTTGTGGCCATTGCCGGTATGGAAGGTGCTCTTGCAACCGTAATAGGCGGTCTTGTAAGTGTGCCTGTTATTGCCGTTCCTACCAGCGTAGGATATGGAGCCAGTTTTCATGGCCTTTCTGCTCTTCTTACCATGCTTAACAGCTGCGCCAATGGTGTTTCAACAGTAAACATTGATAACGGATATGGAGCAGGATACCTTGCAACTCAGATTAACCGCCTTGCTCAATTCGGAAAAGTGAGGGAAATTTGAGTACAACCAACAAGAAGGTTAATCTTTATTTTGAATGCAACTCCGGTATTTCCGGAGATATGGCTGTTGCAGCCCTGCTTGATGCCGGTGCTGACCAGACAGTTCTTGAACAGGTTCTGGCAACTGTTCCTGTAAAAGGGTTTACTACAAAAATCAGCCGGGTAACAAAGTCTGCCCTGGACTGCTGTGATTTTGATGTTGTCCTTGAACAGGATAACCACGATCACGATATGGAATATCTGTTCGGACATCTTCATGAACAGCATGACGACCACAGCCATGACCATCATCATGAGCACGAACACCACCACGACCATGAACATGACCACAGTCACGGGCATCACGACCACGACCATCATCATGACCATGAACATCCCCATAATCATCATCATGAGCACCGGAATCTTTCTGATGTATACGCCATCATAGACGGCACCACCATGACTGAAGGTGCCCGGAATCTGGCTAAAAAAATCTTTGCAATCCTTGCTGAATCAGAAGCCAAGGCCCATGGCAAAACAGTAGATCAGGTTCATTTTCATGAAGTTGGCGCCATAGACAGTATAGTAGACATCATTTCTCTGGCAGTCTGCTTTGATAATCTTTCGCCTGAAAAAGTGTACGTTTCACCATTGTATGAAGGAACCGGTACCATCCGCTGCCAGCACGGAATTCTGAGTATCCCTGTTCCTGCCGTGCTGAATATCGTATCGGCCTATAATCTGCCGCTTACCATCGGGCACGATCAGGGAGAATTCATCACCCCTACCGGAGCTGCTTTTCTGGCAGCCGTTGCTACAGATTTTTCCCTGCCGGCTGTAATGAACATACAGAAAATCGGTTTTGGAGCAGGAAAACGCCAGTACGAGCGGCCAAATATGCTCCGCTGTATGGTTTTGAAACAGGATGCCGGAAGCATGGCTGCTGATCATGAAGACTTTATCTGGAAACTGGAATCAAACATTGATGATACCACACCGGAAGCCATGGGTTTTGTCATGGAACGGCTTATGACAGAAGGCGCCCGTGATGTGTCTTTTATTCCCTGCTTTATGAAGAAAAACCGGCCGGCATACCTCTTGCAGGTTATCTGCACTGATGCTGACCGTATCAAAATGGAAAACCTGATTTTTACCCACACCACTACCATTGGCATCAGACGGTGCAAAATGGAGCGGACCCGGCTGGAACGCAGGGAACTGACCGTAGCAACACCTTGGGGAAATGCGGATATCAAGCAGGTTACTTTACCTGATGGCACAGTACGGAATTACCCGGAACACGAAAGTGTGGCTTCTCTTGCCCGCACCAGTGGTACCAGTTACCAGAAAATATACCAGACAGCAGTAGAGTTTGCAGAAAAGGATTCGTATGCTCAGTGAAAAATCAGCTTCCCTTGATGAACTTTTAACTTCGTATGGCAGTGTTGCAATTGCGTTCAGCGGCGGCATTGATTCTGCCCTTTTAGCATACACTGCCCATGAAGTTCTGGGTGACAGAATGATTGCCCTTACGGTAAACAGCAGCCTGCTTACTCAGGCAGATCATCAGGACGTGGATGATTTTTGCAGCAGATATGGCATACCGCACCAATTTGTTGATGTGGACGTATTTACGGTACCTGAATTTGCTGTAAATCCACCGGACCGCTGTTATCACTGTAAGAAACATATTTTTACCACACTGAAGGCGGCGGCAGAGGCAGCAGGTATGGCACATCTGGCAGAAGGCAGCAATGTGGATGATGAAGGTGATTACCGTCCTGGTCTTAAAGCAATTGCTGAACTGCAGGTAGAAAGCCCCCTTCGGAAGGCCGGGTTTACCAAAGACGATATCCGCCGCCTTTCTAAAGAGCTGGAACTGCCACTGTGGAATAAACCCAGTGCCGCATGCCTTGCAAGCCGTATTCCTTACGGCGACCGGATTACACCGGAAGCACTGCAGCAGATTGAAAAAGCAGAAGAGTACATGCACAGCATGGGGTTCAACGGTTGTCGGGTACGAAAACACGGAAACCTGGCCCGTATTGAACTTGCAGACATGCTTTCAAATGTAGAAGGTGGTTCACTTTCTGCTTTTATGCGTGACAGGGAACTGATTTATACCCATCTGAAAGAAGCAGGTTTTCAGTATGTTACCCTAGATCTACAGGGATACCGCACCGGCAGCCTGAATGAAGTCCTGAAATCATAAAAAAAAGGCTATGTCAAAAAAAAATTTTAAAAGTGCTTGCTTTTTATAATTCAATTGTGTACTATCTAATTGTAAGCAATACTTACATGAAGCAACTGCAATAAACAGTACTTCAAAGGAGAGTTACTATGAACGCATTTGATTTCACTGCAAAAAAACAGGATGGAACCGATCTGGCACTTTCCCAGTACAAGGGAAAAGTTCTTTTAATCGTTAACACCGCTACTGGCTGCGGTTTTACTCCTCAGTACAATGTGCTTCAAACCATGTACAACGAACTGCAGAGCGAAGGCCTTGAAATTCTTGACTTCCCATGCAATCAGTTTGGTGATCAGGCTCCTGGTTCAGATCAGGAAATCTCTGAATTCTGCACCCGCCGTTACAAGATTACTTTCCCCCAGTTCTCAAAAATTGATGTAAACGGCCCTAACGCTGCTCCACTGTATAAGTGGCTTACCGAAAACACCACATTTGCCGGATTTGAAGGTGAATCAGAAGCTGTTCTCAACCCTATCGTAGAAGGTATGGACAAAGACTTCCGCAATAACGGAAATATTAAATGGAACTTTACCAAATTCCTGATTAACCGCAATGGCGAAATTGTGGAACGTTTTGAACCAACCGCAGATCTGGGTGTAGTAGCAGCAAAAATCAAGGAGATTCTGTAATGACTTGCGCTGTAAGATATTTTTCACGTACCGGAAACACAAAAAAAGTAGCTGATGCTGTAGCTGCTGCTGTAGGAACTACTGCAGAAACAACTGCTACTCCACTTACTGAAAAAGTAGATGTACTGTTCTTAGGCAGTGCCGTATACGCAGCTGGTGTAGATACTGCAATTCAGGACTTTATTAAAGCCAACGCTGATAAAATTGGCGCCATTGCCAACTTCAGTACTACAGCTCTTCTCACTTCTACCTATCCACAGGTTAAGAAAATTGCAGATGCCAATGGTGTTAAAATGCTGGAAAAAGAATTCCACTGTAAAGGAAAATTCACTGCCATCCACACCAACCGTCCTAACGAAAAGGACCTGGCAGCAGCTGCAGATTTTGCAAAAGCAGTAATTGCAGGCTGACTCCCACTTCAGTACCTGCATACTATAGGGCTACGTCAAACACTCCTCTGACGTAGCCTTTTTTATTTACTTTTTATATTCAATGGTCTGTTTGCTGAAAAATTCAGGAGCCAGACCCTTTTCTTTCATTTCATTCAACAGGGAACCAGTGAGCAAAGTAGGATGATTCATATACGCCTTATGAAGCCATTCTGCAGCCATGGTATAGTCTTGCGGAACACCCAGCCCCTCATAATAGAGGACCCCAATGCAGTGCATGGCATAATCGACTCCGTTTTCGGCCGCTTTAGTGTACAACTCGTATGCTTTTTTATAATCCTTAGGAACACACTCACCTTCTTCATACATCTGCCCCAGATTATACCATGCTGAAGCAAAACCTTGTTCTGCAGCCAATGTATACAATTCAAAAGCCTTAGCTGCATCATGCGGCACTCCTCTACCTACTTCATACAAATACGCCAAAGCATTCTGTGCCTCCGCATATCCTGCATCTGAAGCTTTTGTATACCATTCGGCAGCTTTCTGATAGTCTAAAGAAACTCCATTACCGTAGAAATAGAGTTCTCCAAGATAGTGCATGGATTGTGGTACACCTGTTTCAGCCGCTTTTGAAAACCATTCAAAGGCTTTTTCATAACTCTGCTCGGTTCCCAGTCCTGCGTAATACTGCACGGCAAGATTATGCTGTGAGCCAAAATCACCCTGTGTTGCAGATTTTTCATACCAGTAAAAGGATTTTTCGTAATTCTGTTCAGTGTTTTCGCCGTGATAATACCGGTACCCAAGGATAAACTGTACATGAGCATTATGGGTTTCTTTTTCTAGAGTAAGCAATTCTTCTGTTGAACAGTCCCATTGATTTTCAGACAATTCAGCAATACGTTCTTCCGCAGTCATATAAATCCTCGTAAACAAATATACTGTAGTATACCGCATTACTCTTGTAAAAAGAACGCTGTGTATGTCTTTACAAAAGGCTATGTCCGTAAAAAGTGTTGATTATAGTCACCCTGAACTAGTTTCAGGGTCTCATCAAAACTCCACAAATCTACCGGATTGCCAGTACATGCAAAAACGCTCGATAACGTCGCTATTGGTGAATCCCGGCGTAGAAACTA
>JAZLGC010000101.1:0-3942 GCA_045616125.1 Treponemataceae bacterium
AGGAAGTGGTTCCGGTAAAAGAGGGAACATCCCTGTATGAACTGGAAAGCGGAAAGACCTATAAAGTAACGGTTACCGTAGAATCTCCCAAAGAGCACTCGTACGTAGCTCTTCGCGTGCCGGTTCCATCCGGTTGTGAAATTCTTGATTCCCAGTTTGCTACCACCGGTCGTGAAGCCATAACGACTACCAACGATTATTACTGGTGGGATAACTGTACCATTATGGAAAATGAAGTGCAGTATTTCTGGAATAACTGGTACTGGAACGGTTCCACAACCGTAGAGTTCACCATACGGGCAAACCGCCGTGGTGTATATCCAACCACACCGGTTATGGCAGAATGCATGTATGAACCGGAGATTTTTGGTCGTACCGATGGCTATCTCTTTACGGTTAAATAAACGGATTGCCGGCATCATCGGTGGTGTACTGGTGGTGCTGGCAGTGTTTCTGATTCCTAAAGTTGTCCCCTATGCGCCGCTTGATGCGTTCTTAAGCCGGCAGTACAGCAGTGTCTATACAGACCGGAATGGCACCGTGCTGCAGGTGCGTCCGGTAGAGAATGGGAGCCGCCGCCAGTTTACTCCGTTGAATGAACTTCCCGGGGAACTGGTACAGGCTTTTCTTAAGGCAGAAGATTCCCGGTTTTACTGGCATTATGGCGTTGATGTCCTTTCAGTAATCCGGGCTGCAGCTCAGAATATTGCGGGGCAGCGGGCAGTCAGCGGAGCATCGACCATAACAATGCAGTTGGCTCGGATGATGTCGCCGTCAGAAAAGCGGACTTTCTGGACGAAAATAGGGGAGTGTGGAAAAGCATTTCTCCTTGAAAGCAAACTGCCCAAAAAGCAGATTCTGGAACTGTATCTGAATACGGTTCCCTTTGGAAATAATGTAGAAGGGGTGACCTCGGCTGTCTGGTACTACTTTGGAAAGACACCGGCAACCCTGACCCACGAAGAAATGCTTTGTCTTGCCGTGATTCCCCGTCGTCCGGTTTCTTATAATCCCATAGAATATCCTCAGCATACGGCAGCTGCTGCCTGGTATCTGGTACCAGACGGCAGTGACATAACCTGGGGAACACTTCTTTCCGCTGCAGAAGGTGCTGCGGTGCATCCCTGGCCTTTTCTGGCACCCCATGCCGTCCTCCGTGCGGGCGATTCCCTTCATCTTACCATCGATGCTGATATACAGGCTTTGGCAGAATTTGAGCTTACTGATAAGCTGAATCGTAACCCTGGCCACCGTATTGATAATGGAGCCTGTATTGTCATTGATAATGCCACGGGCCAGATTCTGGCATATGTGGGCAGTAACGACTGGTTTGATGACGAACACAGCGGACAGATAGACGGCATTACCGTACGTAATCAGATGGGGAGCAGCATGAAGCCGTTTCTGTATGCTGCAGCTCTGTCGCAGCAGGTGGTGAAGCCTGCTGATGTTCTGGCAGATATCCCCACCGATTTTGGTAGCAGTACGGTGTATTTTCCGCAAAACTTCAACAACCGTTTTAACGGCCCGGTTATGTTACGGAAAGCCCTGGCGTCCAGTCTGAATATTCCAGCTGTAACAATTCTGTCTCAACTGGGAGTTTCTTCATACCTGCAGTATCTTGAAAAGCTCGGTTTTTATTCATTGTCAGACGGCAGTGGACTCCAGGCAGATTTGGGGCTTGCCCTGGGGGCCGGGGAAGTGACCTTGGAAGAGCTGACCAGAGCATTCAGTGTGTTCCCTAATGACGGTGAATATATCTCACTTTCGCTTTCCATGGATGATCCGGTGGGGAGACGTCATCGGGTGTATTCAGAAGATATTGCCCGCATTCTCTGTGATATGCTTTCTGACAAAAGTGCCCGCTCAGGCGGCTTTGGAACCATCCAAACTTTCCAGACCGAATATCCCAGTATTTTCAAGACAGGAACTGCCAACCAGTATCAGAATATTGTGGCGGTAGGAGCTACTCCCCGGTATACGGTAGGTGTCTGGATGGGGAATTTTTCCGGCAACACGGTAATGGGAAAAACCGGTTCCAGTATGCCGGCAGCTATTGGTAAAGTGCTCCTTGATTATCTTACGGAACGTGATATGGCTAATGGTCTTGAACCATTGGACTTTAAGCCGCCGGAAGAATATGCAAAAGTTACGGTCTGTTCTGTCTCTGGGAAAAAGCCCACATCTGCGTGCCTGCACACGGTTCGTGAGTATTATCATGTTCAGGATATCGACAGTCTTGAATACTGCAGCTGGCATGTACGCGAAAAAAATAATACTATCCGGACAACTATTCCGGCCTTGTATGAGTCATGGTTGATGCAGACTGGAAATGTTGCCTCCGTTGATTACGACAGCAATCCTTTAACCATTACAACTCCTGCCAACGGATCTGTTTTCTATAAAGCCGGGAACGGTTCTAATCAGCAGATTCCGGTTATGGTCATTGGAGGAGGAGACTCGGAGACTTTCCTGCAGGTTACCTATGACAATCTGTTCTTTGTTGTTGAACGGCCTTTTTCATTTGTGCTGCCCGTAGAGCAGGGAGTGCATACGCTGCAGGTATCCTTAGGATCCCAATCCGAAATTATTACCTTCACCGTCAGATAAAAAAATATGCGGTTACCTCTTTACGAGTTATTAAAGTTAGTTTATAGTCTTTTTTAAGGAATTATAAATACGGAGGTTGCTGGTATGAAAGCTCGTGATTTCATTGTTGGTTTCTTACTGATTTGTGTTATCTCATTATTTGTCTTTCTTTCCTGCACAGTAGCAGGTTCATAAGAACCAACCAACTCCATTTAAAAAACTGAGACAATTTTTTCAAAAACGAACAAAAAAGGCTTCCGGATATCCGGAAGCCTTTTTTTCATATTTTTTTTTATTCAGTAGGTCTCTTTTTCAGAGATTTACTTGCAGTGATGGCCTGGCCTTCGCCAACCTGCTGTTCCATCATTGCCCGTACTTTCAGAGGCAGACCGAACAGGGTGATAAAGCCCTGAGCATCGGTGTGGTCATACAGTTCACCAGTGGTGAAAGAAGCAATGCTTTCGTTGTACAGACTGTATTTGCTGTAGCTTCCGGCACCGCGGATAGAACCTTTGTACAGTTTAAGGTTAACCCAACCGGTACAGGTCTTCTGGGTGCTGTCAACAAATGCCATACAGGCATCCATCAGCGGAGTAAACCATTTTCCGTCGTAGATCAGTTCGCTCATGCGGAGACTTACCTGCTGCTTGTAGTGGTAGGTGTCACGGTCAAGACACAGGTGATCCATCATTTCGTGTGCAGCGTACAGAATTGATCCACCGGGAGTTTCGTATACACCACGTGATTTCATACCTACACATCTGTTTTCACAGATATCAACCAGACCTACACCGTTGCGTCCACCGATTTTATTCAGTTCCAGCATCAGTTCCAGACCGTTCATTTTCTTACCGTTTACAGAAACCGGAATACCTTTTTCAAATTCAATCTTTACGTATTCGCCGGCTTCCGGTGCTTCTTCCGGAACGGTAGTCAACTGCAGCATGTGCTTGTAGTTCGGTTCGTTTTCGGTTTTTTCCAGTTCCAGACCTTCGTGAGAAAGGTGCCAGATGTTTTCATCGCGGCTGTATGACTGGTCTTTTTTCATTGGAACTTCAATGTTGCGTGCTTCCAGGTATGCAATTTCAGCTTCGCGGCTATCCATATTCCATTTAGGATCACGCCATGCTGCAATTACGCGCAGGTCTGGAGCAAATGCCTTGATGGCTAGTTCAAAACGAATCTGGTCGTTACCTTTACCGGTAGCACCGTGACAAATGGCAACAGCACCTTCCTGGCGGGCGTATTCAACCAGAATTTTTCCGATAAGCGGGCGTGCGGTAGAAGTACCCAGCAGGTACTGGTCTTCGTATACACAGTTTGCTTTTACTGCTGGCCAGATGTATTCTTCAA
>JAZLGC010000102.1:0-19271 GCA_045616125.1 Treponemataceae bacterium
ATCGTCAATTTGTCAAGAAAAAACATGTCATCTCTATGTCATGGGGGGCTTTCTTGGTTTGGAACTGGAACTGTAATTAACGGACACGGCAGTGGTAGTGGTAACGGTAATGGAAATGGTAACGGTAACGGGACTTCTTCAACAACTTCTACTTCTAGAGATAAATCTCCAATAGCTGTAGGAAATTCTGGAGTTGTCATTCAGGGTGATGTTGGTGGTAATGAAAAGCAAAAAGTTTTTATACATAGTGATAAGTACCTGCATTATTTATTTGTCTGGGTGCAGTTCCCGCGTACAGCCTTCCTGCAATGTGCATAGTGAATTGAAACCGGAAGACTTGCCTGGAGTAACCGTAGATTCGTCAATTATGCCATTCAGTCTTTTAGGGAGTGGTATGCAGCAGTTGCATCCTGTCATTAAATTGATGCTGGATGATAAGCCGTATTATTTCATTATTGATTCTGGTGCCAGTGTAAATGTTTTTAGTTCAGAGGAAATATTCAGTAAGTTTCTTGCTGAATACGATAATTCCTCCAGATATAAAGCTCGATATTACTGCAAAGTATATTCAGACTATCCATATGTAGACGGCATATTAGGATTACCATTTCTAAGAACACATAAGAATGTTGTTGTTGATTATAACCAGCAAAATATCATTTTTGATTCTGATGCTATTTGTGATGATGAAGTCCCAATGAAAAATCTGTATGAAAACTTTTGTTTTATAGAATTCACAATCGACGGGAAAAAAGAATATGGATTGATTGATACTGGTGGAGTGTATTTTTCGCTTCGACCAGGGTTTGGAAAAAAATTGGCATTTCTGGATAGTAACCAGATACGGAAATATCTTACCGGTGATTCAAGTATTATTAGAAAACCTACCCATTTTAAGAAACATAGAACATTGTGCATTGGAACTGTTGAGTTGCATGATGTAGTTTCAATAAACGGAGATAGTGAAAAGATTGCTGCATTACCTGATGCACAACGATTTTTACAAGTATTTAATAATCTAGGTACCCTGGTGTTTCAAGACCACGTCATCCAACTGGACTTTGAAAATCAGGTATTCCGTATCAAATAGAATCACCACAAGTGCGATTTGTCAAGAAAAACTATGTCCTAAACATGTCATATTTAAACATGACAGTGTCATCTTTTAAACATGACAGTGTCATGTTTGCCGTTTTTGGCATTGACCGCGGAAAAAAACTCACGATAGCATTAATCCAGTTAAAAAAGTATTGTTGCTATCTGCAAACGTACGGTGTAGATGGCAGCAAAAAACGACTGTAACTACTTCAGGTGACAATTCACCTGCAATTGTTACAGGAGATAATTCGAATATAACTATCAATTATGGAAATTGTAACTGTGGCAATGGTAACTAAAAAAGTTATTTGATGCTTAGGGGGTAACAATGGAATTACACAGAAAAAAAATATTCTTGCCATTACTATTTTTTGTTTTTCTATCTTGTTATCCCCAAAAAGAACAGTTTTGTATTCAACCTGTTTGGATAAAGGATGATTTGCCTCAGAGTACTGTTGATTCTGCTTATATGTCTTTCTTTCTGAATGAGCCTTCCTACCTTGGTGAGCCTATCGTAAAAATTGTTATAGATGATACACCCTATTTCTTCTTATTAGATTCTGGATCAAATTGTAATCTTTTCAATTCGGAGGAACTACTTGAGGGCTTTATCGGATTGTTTGACGAAAGGGATACACCCAAGATCCGATATAATTCAGTGGTTGGAAGTTCTGTTTTGAACGTTGATGGAGTTCTTGGAATGCCTTTCTTGAGAATGGGTCATAAAAACGTAGTATTTAACTATAGAAAACAGACTGTATCTTTTGACCAACCACCTATATCTAAAAATGAATTGATTCCTGTATCTTTATGGACAGGCCTTTGGTTTGTCGAATTTACCGCAGATGACATTACTGAATATGGTTTACTTGATACTGGTGGTTCCAATCTTGTACTTCGTACAGATTTCGGTAAGACCTCTCCCTATTCTACTGTTGCAGAAATTAAGTCATATATGTTTTCTGATGAAGACGTTGTTCAGAAACATTATGAGGACGTATATGTGAAGCAATTTACTTTTGGCGGAGAGACACGAAAAAAAATGCAGTATTTACCAGCAGATTCTGATCAGATTGTGGCTTTACCGGTCGCCCGCAGGTTTCTTCAGGTATTCAATAATTTGGGAGCCACTGTTTTCAAGGACCACGTCATCCAGCTGGACTTTGAAAACAATGTATTCCGTATCAAATAATTAAAAAAAGGACATGTAAAAAATGCGTTATATACAACAACTTGATGAAACGGACTGCGGGGCGGCCTGCCTTGCCATGGTGGCTTCTCACTATGGCAGGCAGCTGAGTATTGCAGAGGTACGTAATGTGGCGGGAACTGACACTATCGGAACAAATATCCGTGGCATGGTTCTGGCTTCCCGTAGGTACGGGCTTACTGCAACGCCAGTAAAAGGTGATAAAACCGCTATCACGACTCAACTGCAGACACCGTTTATCGTCCACATGCATATAACACGTGACGGCTCTGAAGTAGACCATTTTGTTGTGGTTCACAAAATTACCCGGAGGAAAATTGAAATCTGGGATCCTTCTCCGTTGCACAGAAAACAGCGTATTTCGTACGACCAGTTTTTTGAATGGTGGACCGGTTATGCCATCTTTCTGGCTCCTGATGATACCTTTACCAGAACAGAAAAAAAGCAGAACCTGCTCTTAAAATTCCTTCCGGTTTTTGTTCCCCATACCAGAATACTTGTCTACTCCTTTATTGCATCCATTCTATTGCTTTTATTTGGGATCATTACTTCTTTCTACTACAAATACATCTTTGATGAAGTCATTTATACCAAATCTGCATTCTCGCTTCATACGCTGTCGTTTGGCATGCTCCTGATTACCATTGTGCAGCTGCTGATGGAAACATTCCGGTCAGTATTGCTGTCACATTTTTCTTTTAAGACTGACTTACAGCTGAATTTTTCATATCTTTCGCATATTTTCAAGCTTCCACTTTCTTTCTTTGAAAGCCGGAAGTCCGGTGAAATCCTCAGCCGCCTCGGCGACCTGAATAAAATCAAACAGACCCTATCGTCTGCGGCCCTGAGCGGTGTCATGGATATCATCATGATTCTGGTTTCCGGGCCGGTTCTTCTTTCCATCAATACTACGCTTTTTGGTATTTCACTGGGAACCGTGCTGCTTGCAGCCCTCATCAGCGTCGCCTTTGCCAGAATATACCGCAGTTATTACAGCAAGGTCATGAGCCAGGATGCAGAAGTGCAGTCGTATCTCTATGAAAGCCTTAATGGGGTGGCTACGGTAAAGGCTCTTAATGCAGAAGATATTGTTAACCGCGAATATGAAAAAAAGAAAATGACTGCCGTTGAAACGGGCTGGACATTGAACCGGTTTGGCATTTCTCAGGGATTAATCAGCGGACTGGTAAACGGAATCAGCAGCATTCTTATCTACTGGATAGGTTGTTATTCAATTATTAAAGGTTCCATGAGTTTTGGTACACTCATCACCTTTAATGCCCTGTTGGGATATTTTACCGGCCCTCTTTTCCGCCTGATCAATATTCAGAACTCTGTGCAGGAAGCTCTGGTAGCGGCAGAACGGGTAGGTGAAATTCTGGAACTTGAACGGGAAAAAGATGATACACGGAAATACCTTATGCCGGCCGATATCCGGGGTGAGATTTCTTTTGATGACGTAACGTTTGCCTATGGTTCCCGCCGGCCAATTTACGAACATCTTACACTGCATATTCCGGCTTCCAGCTGGACGGCCTTTGTGGGCCCCAGTGGCTGCGGTAAGTCTACGCTGGTAAAACTGATCCTGAAATTTTATGAAGCTCAGGAAGGAAAAATAGTTCTTGACGGCCACGATATCCGCGATCTTGACGCCACGTATCTCCGGTCAAGAATCGGCTATGTTCCGCAGGATATTTTTCTTTTCAGCGGGACGGTTACGGAAAATATCAGCCTGCATACACCTGATGCCACATTGGAAGAAGTTATGGAAGCTGCAAAAAAGGCTGGTGCAGACTCCTTTATCCAAAAGCTGCCGAACCGGTATGACACTGTCCTTGGAGAACACGGCGGCGGTTTAAGCGGTGGCGAAAAACAACGGCTTGCCTTAGCCAGGGCATTGTTAGGAAATCCGTCTTTCATCATTCTTGATGAAGCTACCAGTGCCCTTGATACCGTAAGTGAAATGGAAATTCATCGGGTAATCAAGAAACTGAAAGCAGAGAACATTTCCGTAATACTGATTGCCCACCGGCTAACTACAGTCATGAACTGTGACCGGATTTTTGTGATGAAGGATGGTGCAGTGGTGGAATCTGGTTCACATTCGGAACTGCTCGCCCAAGAAGGCTTGTATAAGGAAATGTGGCAGGAGGTAACTGCATGATGTATCTGCGTACATTTGACGATATGCAGAAATCGCTGCCGTTTTTTCTGTTGAAGCCTGCAAGAAGCATTTACTGGTTTTTGACCGGTCTTTGCGGCTTTGTAGTGGCTGCCGTTATTTTCATGTGTTTTTTTAAGATTGATGAAACTGTTCCTGCCCAGGTGGTATTGAGACCTGCCACCCCGGTTTCTTCCGTACGCAGCATGGCTGGAGGACAGGTCGTGTATATCGGTTTTGAAGACGGGCAGGTTGTAGAACAGAATGCACTGCTGTTTCAGGTGGATACTGCTTCTGTAGAAAAAGAACTTACTGCCTTACATAATCAGCTTGATTCTACTACTGCTGAACTTGGGGAGTATGAGCGGCTGCTGCAGGCTATGGATATGGAAGTTGTAGACATCACTGCAAAGCTGGCATCTGCGTATCTTTTTGAAAAGGAAAACTATGAAGTTTCGATAAAAGAGCTGGCTGCAAAAATTACCCGGGAAAAGAATAAGCCTGAGAGTATGCGGATTCAAAAGCAGATTGACGAACTTGAAACCCAGAGTGCCCAGCTTTTGAATGAATACCAGACCTGGCTGAATAAAGAAGCTGCTTCTGCCCTGCGCCAAAAAGAATCTCTGGCTGCAACAGTAAAGCAGCTGGAAAGTTCCATTGCTGACCGGGAACGTCAGAAACAGAATGCAGTTGGCTATGCACCAATCAGCGGAAAAGTGCTTGTGGTTAAGAAAATGAATACAGGCGATTATCTTTTGAGTGGGGAAGAAGTTATCCGTATCGTTCCACAGAAAGACGAATCTCTTAAGGCAGATTTGTATGTAGCAGGTTCTGTTATTCCTACCGTTTCATCAGGAAACCGTGTGGAAATGAAGTTCCCCGGGTTGCCGCCATCGCGGTTTGGGCAGGTATCAAGTACGGTGTCCCTGATACCTGCAGATGCCGTCCTTGATGAACGGAACTTTCCTGTTTTTATCGTCCAGGCAGAGATACAGCATCCTGTTCTGCATGATAAGCATGGTTTTGATGCACATCTCATTCCGGGTATGTCGGGAGATGCCCGCATTATTACAAATACCTGCACCATTATGGAACTGTTCCTTAGAAAACTGGATTTTATTTTTTGATGGTTTTGAAAACGATGAACAAAATAAAAAAGAGTATTGCATATTGTCTGGGGTGTTTTTTCTTTGTCTGGAGTCTGGTGGCCGAAGAAACCGGTCTTGAAGCAGCCTGGAAGCAGACGTTAGCCCATAACACTTCGATTATTCAGGAACAGATAGCTACGGAATCTGCTGAAGTCAGATCTGCCGGTCTGGAAGGTGCTTACATACCCGCGATTTCTGCAGGTTATAAGAGAAATTCTTTTTCGAATAATCAGATTGAAGCAGGTGTTACGCAACCGCTACCTGGAGGAATGTCTCTGACGCTGGCCGGAACAGGGATTTTGATGCCAGAATCAGACCCGTCATTGGAAATTTCTACGATTGTACGGCAAAGTCTGGCCCCATTCTGGCTGCATTCTGATGCAGGTAATCCTGTCCGTAACAGTTACCGTATTGCCAGTGAGCTGCAACAGGCACAGTTGAAAATTGTTCAAAAAGAAGTGTTGATGGAAGTAACGCAGCAGTATGTTAAGGCGTTAATCAGTTTGAATGAGCTGGAACAGTATGATAATTCCCTTGCCGTGCTGCAGAAAAAGAAATCTGCATTACAGGACATGTATCGGTTGGGGAACACTTCATATACGGAAATAATTGCTTTGCAGAACCAGATTTTTACTGTGGAACAGGAGAGAAATTCAACATACCTGTCATATGTGCAGCAGGTTGCAGCTCTTGAGAAACTGGTGGGCAGTCCATGCTCCCTGATTTCAGAACTTCCGGAAACATCAGAGTTGCAGAAAATCTTCCCGTTTTCAGAAGATTTTACTCAGACTGCCTTGGCTTTATCCTGCAAAGATGTTTCAAATCAGTTGGTTCTGATAAAGGAATCAACGGCTCCTGTTGTTGAGGTGTCCTATACCTGGGTTGGGTCATCGTGGCAGCTTGGTGTTGCACTTGATGTGAGTAACTGGCTTAAAGAAAATACAGGGAAAGCGGAGGTGCAGCTTCAGAATAAGCTGTTGAGCGGGAACAGCGCTCTTGAAAAGCACTGGAAGGAAAAAAGTGCAGGTAAACAGCAATATGAAGCGTCTCTTGCGTTGTATCAGAAACAATATGAAACGCTTACTCAATTAACGGCAGAAGCTGATCTGCACCTGACTGATACCCGCCAGTTGTTTCTTTCCGGTGAAATTTCAGAACTTGAATATATATCGTTGCAATCTGAAGTAGAAAACCTGCATGTAACAGCTGAAAATATCCGATTATTGATATGGCTGCATGGCTTCTATAAAGATGCTTCCTGAATCCTCAGAATGATTTTGACACGAACCAGATGATTTTCAGAATCCACATAAAGGCGGTGCCACTGCAAATAAATGGGATAAAGGGGAGTGGTTTTTCTTCTTTCTGGGCAAAAAAATGAATAAGGCCGCCAATGCAGGCAAGAAATGCTCCTGAAAGCCACCAGATGGCACCAATGGCTGCTCCCCCTATGGCCGCAAAAAGTACATCGGCAAATCCCAACTGTTTGTTGGTAATAAGCCGTACTGCCTCAAAAATAAAAAAAGCTATGAATGCTCCGCGCAGGGGCTCTGTTACTTTACTTACAAGAAATGACGGGCTGTATACGTCGTAATAAATGGCATACAGCGTTGCAGACTGCAGAATGAGTATGAGAATCAGGCAGCTGATGGAAAGATTTCTGGGGACGGATAAGGTCCGGATATCTTCTATGGAAGCCCTGATGCTGCTGTATACAAAGATGCTGAATGAGAGCGCTTCCAGAATTATTGAAATCAGTACATTCAATTCCATTAATTCTATTTATATAGCCAAATGCCTGCTTTGGGCAATGTCACAAGGTCATGGCCAGCGATACAAGAAGTGGCATTGAAATAATGGAAAACAGGGTAGAAAGGGAAACCAGTGCTGTCGCCAGCTGAGTATCCCGTTTGAACATAACAGAGAACATAACGGTGTTAGCTGCAACCGGTGCGCTTGAAGCAATGGTAACAACATACAGAATGTTTCCGGTAAGGCCAAAAAGATACCGCAGAATTAAAAGTGCCATAAGGGGCGAAATGAACAGCCGCATAATCATGCCAAAAAGGAATCCCTTGTCCTTTAAGATTGAAAGGGTGGCACCGCTTGCAAGATAGAATCCTATGACAACCATTGGCAGTGGCGTGTTCATGGCTGCAAGACTTGAAACCGGTGAAGCAACAAGGGAGGGCAGCGTCAGTGGAGTAAGGAACAGTATGAGACCTGCAAAAACGGCAAGAATTCCCGGGTTCAAGAGGATTTTTTTGATGTTGAATTCAATGGCTGATCCTGCCATCTGAAAGTATCCGTATGTCCAGGCGAACAGGTTAAAAACAGCGATATAGGCGGCTCCAAAGAAGACTCCGTCAGAACCGATAAGGGCCTGCTGTAACGGCAGTGCCATAAAGCCGCAGTTTGAAAAAACCAGGGCAAACCGTAAGACCCGTCGCCGTGCTTCGTCAGGATCCCGGATTGTGGCATGGGCAATCAGGATATTCATGGCATGAATGCCTATGGCCGAAAGAAAAGTAACTCCCAGACCTTTCAGCATTGCGGCATCAAAGGGCCGGTTGAAAGACTCAATGATGACACAGGGGGTCACCACATACAGGCAGAATCTTGAGATGCATTCAATGGCACCTTCGGTAAACACCTTTTTTTTGGTACATAAAAAACCTACGCCAATGAGAACAAAAAGAATGATAACCTGCCGTCCAACGGCCAAGAAACTTACGAGCATGAGTTTAAGTATACTGAAATCTCTTCAGTTTGTGTACAGTTCCTGATATACGTTTATTTCATCATGTCTTCAAGTTCACGGGCAGCGGCTGCTGTTTTTTCGCTTGTTTCCTTAAGCTGGGTAACATAGTCAGACAGGGCCTTTGATGCCATGGCTATGGTTCTGGTAGTGTCATCAACATGGCGGGCTGCTGTGGTTAGTTCGTCCATGCTGGTTTTAACCTGACTGCTGTACTGGGTCTGCTTTGTTGCCGAATCGCGCATACGCATTGCCATTTCAGCTAGGGAAGTTGATTCTTTTTCAATCTGCCGTCCTTCTTCCTGCTGTCTCTGCATTTCATCTGCAGCTGCCTGCACGTGATTTGCTGTAGCACCTGCCTCGGCCCGAATCTGTTCCAGCGATGACTTTACGCCGGTACACATGATGACACTCTGTTCAATGACATCAGTTATCTGCCGGATGTTCTCACCGATTTTGCCTGCCTGTGCACTTGACTGGGCAGCAAGATTTTTGATTTCGTTTGCTACAACGGCAAAGCCGGCTCCGGCACTTCCTGCATGGGCAGCTTCAATTGAAGCGTTCATGGCCAGAAGGTTAGTGCGTTCAGAGAAGTCATCAAGAACCTGAACAACCTTCAGAATTTCTGTAGATTTCTGGCGCATTTCTTCCATTGAGAGGAAGAGTTTTTCGATGCCGGCCTGATTTTCTGCTGTCAAACCGTCAAGTGTCCGGGCAAATCCTGCTGCTCCGGCAATGCCTTCTCCTACCGACTGGAATCCGCGAATCAGTTTTGCCGTACCTTCTGCCGTATTGGTGATGTAGGCGGTTCCTCTTTCCAGTTCATCGCTGTTGGCCTTAATGGCCGTTATCAGCTTGCTAAAGGATTCTGCGGCGTTGGCAAGGCTCGCTTCCTGCTGGTCAACGGCGGATTCAATGCCTTTGGCACCTTCTACAGAGGTATCGGTGGCTTCCGTTACCTGTTCAACGGCAGTATTCAGGTCGCCGGCAATGTTCATTACATCAGATGACAGCTGTTTTGCATGGGTAAACATGCTGCCCAGTTTTTCGTTCTGTGCGGAAGTCTGTACGGCAAGGGCCGAAACTTCTTTCTGCATAACTGCCTGCTTAAGGGCAATGGATGCAAATACTGAAATATCCAGGGTAAAGAATGCGTATCCCTGAAGCCAGGCAAAGGGAACTTTTCCGACAACCTGGCAGTATACGTCAAACAGGGCAAAGCAGATGCCTAAAAGGAATCCGCCCAGAATGACGGCAGCTTCTGTTTTTCGGGTTGCAAATACTTTAATGGATGTTGCAACGCCATAGCCGATAACGAACATGATATAGGCAAGACTTACAGTAAACAGGGTTTCTGTAAGGGCAAAGTTACCGGCTGTTGCAAGATACAGAAGTCCGAACAGGGCCGACATTGAAAATTTGACAATGAGGGTAGCTTTTCGTACCCGGCCTTTCATGAAGATAGACATAAAGATCCACAGGTATCCCAGACTGACCGGCAGCATCCATCGGGCAAACAGCCGCTGGAACATAAAGGGCAATGGCTGGGTATTGCCACCCATATCCCAGAAGTAGAAGGCAATGGTAAAGGCTGAAAGGGCAAATGCCATAAGGTGGGTATTGGCATGGTCAAGCAGATACTGGATAAGACAGTAGGCTCCGATAAAGAGACAGAGGGCTGCAATGACAACGTACATTTCGCAGGCTATCATATTGCGCCAGAAGTTGGTCTGCCGGGCTTTTCCTGCGTCCTGCAGTGAAAGGGATTCGGTGAATTTGCAGATGCTTACCGGTGTCCACACGCGAAGTGCAATGGTAACGCTGCCGTCTGATGTCAGGTTTTCTGGAACCAGAATTGAAAGGGAACGCAGGCTGCGGACGGTTTTCCCAGGAATACCGTAGGAACCCAGATATATGCCGTCTGCATATACTTCGTAGGCGGCATAGGCGTGTCCCACGTTCAGGTACAGGGGTTTATTCTTGAACTCTGCAGGTACGGAAACTTTTGTACGCAGCCACAGGTAACTGTTTTTTTGTGTAGGGATGGTGCCGGGAACAGTAGTTTCTGCCCAGGATGCATCATTAAATGAGGCTGATTTCCAGCTGGAGTCGTCGCCGATGGAATATTTCCATGCTGATGTTACAGGAATGTCTGTGTTGGCTGCAAGGGCTGCAGTAGTCAGGCAAAGGGCCAGAATAATGGTGATAATACGTCTCATAATGACATATTGTAAGGCTGAAATCTGATAAAAACTAACAATAATCAATACAAAATCGCATTATTACGCTATTATTTGGCCTATGAATCTTCTTTCTGTAAAGAATTTGAGCAAAATGGGCCGCGAAGCCCCCTTGTTTACTGATGTTACCTTTGGTCTTGATGATGACCACAAAGCAGCCCTTATCGGCCGTAACGGCAGCGGTAAATCTACCCTTTTGAACTGTATTGCCGGCGTTCTGTGGCCCGATAACGGAACTGCTGTTTTTAATAAAGAAGCCGGGGTCTCTTATCTGCCCCAGAATCCGGTGTATAATCCGGAAGAAACAATCCGTGAACATATTTTCTCAGGTGGTGGTGTTCTTGGCGCAGGTTCTTCTGCTGCCGCCGGCACTGGTGCTGATGCCGTAAGCCGTCTTCGCTTTGCAGGGCGCTCTGCTCTGGAAGAGGCTCAGGCTATTGTGCCCACTTCTTCCAAACTTTCCATCATCAAGTCCTACGAAGCCTTGTGTGATGCCATGGCCGCAGGTTCTGCTGATTCCGAAAGCGAAGGGTTCAAAAAGACCTACGAGCGGATTTCGTCCCTGATGACTGACAAGGATCTTTGGACTTATGAAGCTGATGTCCGCTCCATTCTGACTGAACTGGGCATTACCGGTGACTGCCTTGACCGCAAAATGGGCACCTTAAGCGGCGGTATGATTAAAAAAGTTGCTCTTGCACAGGTTCTGGTAGAAGACAGCCGTCTTTTGCTGCTGGACGAACCGACCAACCATCTTGATGTGCGCACCATTACCTGGCTGCAGGATTATCTGCAGAATACTAAAAAGGCTGTTCTTATGGTTACCCATGACCGGTACTTTCTGGACTCTGTCTGCAGCGACATGTATGAGCTGGAGCACGGCAAGTTCAATCATTATAAGGGGAATTATTCTACGTATCTTGAAAAGAAGCAGACTGAACTGGAAATTGCCCAGAATACGGAACGGCGCATTGAAAGTGTTCTGCGTGTTGAGCGTGACTGGCTCATGCGTGGCCCCTGTGCCCGCGGTACCAAGGCCCGGGCTCGTGTAGATAATATTCACCGTATGATTAACCGTGAAAAGCTGCAGGAAGACAAGGATTTTGCCTTTGAAGTTACCGGGCGTCGTCTGGGTGGCAAGATTCTGGAACTGAAGCATATCGGTAAGGGATACCTGAAGCCCAACGGCCAGCAGGTTATCCAGGATTTTTCGTATACCTTCAAGAAAGGGGAACGCATCGGGGTATTCGGCGAAAACGGCAGCGGTAAGTCTACGTTCCTGAATATGATAACCGGCGCTCTGCAAAGTGATACGGGGTCTGTTGATGCCGGCCTTAACACGGTGTTCGGCTATTACGAGCAGAATCCGGTGTTCAAGGATACTACCCTGACGGTTCTGGAATACCTGAAGGAGGCTGCCGAGTACGTGGTGACCAACGATGGTAAGACCCTTTCTGCATCTCAGATGCTGGAGCAGTTTGGTTTTGAAGGAAAAATCCAGTATTCGCCGGTGGCCACTTTAAGTGGTGGTGAGCGGAAGCGCCTGTACCTGGTCCGCCTTTTAATGGGAAACCCTAACTTTCTGGTTCTGGACGAGCCCACCAACGATTTTGATATTTTTACCTTGAGTATTCTGGAAAGTTTTCTGCAGGGGTTTGCCGGCTGCCTTCTGGTAGTAAGCCATGACCGCTATTTTATGGATAAGGTTGCCGATACGCTGTTTATTCTGAATGACGATGGTTCTGTTACGGGATATGTAGGTAAATGCAGCGAATACATTCAGTTCCAGAAAGAAGAAGGGGCTTTGAAAGCTGAAGAAGAAAAAGCTGCCAAGGCTGCTGCAGAGGCAAAAGCTGCTGCTATTGGTGGTGCTGGTGTTGTGGGCGCTGACGCAGATGGCGGTGGCAGTGGGGCTTTGCCACGGCGCCGTACCTTTAAAGAACAGAAAGAGTTTGATTCCCTTGAGCCGGCCATCTTTGAACTTGAAGACCGTAAGAGCGAACTTGAATCGCTTTTAAGTGGCGGCGAATCTGACCACAGCAAGATTGCTGAATATGGCCGCGAATACGCCGAGCTGGGGCCAAAACTGGAAGAGATGTATGCACGGTGGGAGGAGTTGGGCGCGCTTCGCCCCATGTAAGCGGTGGTGCTTTTCCGCGCTGGCTGCGTTGCCGTTTTCGTGCGGTGCTCAACGGCCGGGAAGGCCGCCTCCGCTCCTGACTCAACCAGCGCCTTGCCAACACGAAAAATCACCACCGCTTATCAAGATTAAGAAGGACACTTGGCGCCTTGTTCTGACGAACAATCTCCCCTACATGAAAACTGAGCTGGTGGGCGCGTCTGTCCGCGGCAGCTGCGTTGCCTGTGTGGCTTCGTCACTGCGGCGTACACAAGTACGCCTCATTCCTCAGCAACTTGGCGCCTTGCTGACACGAACATCCGCACCCACCAGTATGAAAGTTTTTTACTTCAACGGCCAGGCAGGCCGCCTCCGCTCCGGACTCAACCGACGCCTTGCCATCACGAAAAATCACCACCGCTTATCAAGTTGAAGAAGGACACTTGGCGCTGCGTGCTGACCACTTTGCGCTGCGTGCTGACTAAACGCGCCATATTCCTCTTTTTAGTCAGCAAAAAATCACGAAATATCAGCAAAATAAGGCGAATTTCCCTACTTTTCCTCAAAAAACGTACTTTTTGCCGCAAAATTACCTAAAAAATGGCAGAAAATGCTAATCAGACGACTATATATAAGGTAAATGGTCAGCAAGGAGCTTTTTTACCTATATGATTAGAAATGTAATAGACAGCATGCAAAAGGAAATCCTGTCACTTAACCGCTGTATTGCGGATGTATCAGCCAGAATTAAAGCCAGCAAAGTATGCGGTCGGCTTCGGATTTCATATCAACGGAAGAAACCACAGTATTTTCATGTTACGGACAAGACCGGACAAAACGGACGGTATCTTAAAAAAAACGAGTTCCGCCTGGTACGGGAACTTGCCCAGGCAGAATATGATGCTCAGTTGCTGAAACTGGCCTGCCGGTGGCGTGATGTTCTGCAGTCTGCCGTAGAATCGTTTCCAGCTGAATACCTGACAGATATTTATCAGGATGCTCCCCACCGGCGGGAACTAATAGAAAATAAGGTTGTATCAGATGTTGAATACGTTGAGCAGTGGCAGAACGCACCGTATAAAAAGCTGGATTATCATGAGCAGGAGAAACGGTATCCTTCCAATCGTGGCGAATATGTCAGGTCCAAGTCTGAAAAGATAATTGCAGATTTATTGTTTGACTGGCAGATTCCATACCGGTATGAACCTGAAATCGTAATCCCGGCCGGCAGGCGGCGAAAGCAGCATCCTTTGTACCCGGATTTTGTGCTGCTTGATGTTGCAAACCGGCAGGAGATTGTTCTGGAACATTTTGGGCTTACTTCAGACTCTGGGTATGCCAGTCAAATGACGCGGAAAATCAGTGATTACGCTGCTGCCGGCTATGTGCTGGGAAAACGTTTTCTGATGACGGTGGAGTCAGATTCAGAGTCGCTGGATATTGACGGCCTTAAAGCCATGCTGGAGCCGCTGGCTCAAAGGGGCCTCCCCACCGCCAGCAGACTTAACTTCTGAAAAAAGTTTCACTCAGGTTTTTCAGCATCAGGACGTCGGCGGTACCGGCACTTTCGTAGGGAGAGTGCATGGCCCACTGTGCCAGCCCGATATCTACGGCGTTCATGCTTACGTGGCTTAAGCTGATGTTGCCCAGGGTACTTCCACCGGCCACATCGCTGCGGTTGGTAAAGGTCTGGAACGGAATGCCGGCTCTGTTGCACAAGTCTTTCAGCACGGCAGAAGAAACGCCGTCAGTGCAGTAGTGCTGGGCTGCGTTGTATTTGATAACCGGGCCGCCGTTGATTTTCGGCTGGTTTACCGGGTCTGCCTTTTCAGTATAGTTGGGGTGCACGGCGTGGGCGTTGTCGGCGCTGATCATGAAACTTCCGGCATAAGCTGCCAGCAGTTCGCTCCGTTTCATGTTCAGGCATTCAGCAATGCGCTCAAAAGTGTCTTCCAGGAAGGTGCTGTCAGCGCCCTGTTTAGTGCCGCTGCCAACTTCTTCGTTGTCAAAAACGGCTGTCACGTTAATGGAAGCCCCGTCGCCAGCACAACAGCCGGCACTGACACTACCAGCATCTCCGCCGCAACAACAGCCGGCACTGGCACCAGATGCTGCAATGAGCCCCTGCATGCTGGCATAAGCACATTCCAGATCATCCAGTCTTGGGCTTGCAATGAATTCTTCGTTGGCACCCCAGAAAGTCCCTTCCTGGCGGTTGTACAGGAACAGGTCATGGCCAAGAATGGAATCTGCAGCAACACCGGCACTTTCGGCAACAATATCCAGCAGTACAGATGCAGCCCCTTTGTCAGCACCTTTGCTGCCAGATCCGGAGCCGCTGGCAGCAAAGGTGCACAGTACCGGCAGCATGTCCTTCTGTGCGTTGAACTTGTAGCCGTCGTTGGCTTCGCGGTTCATATGGATGGCCAGGTTGGGAATCATCAGAAGATCGCGGTCTACCATAACACGCTTCTGTTCCAGTTTTCCTTCTGCATTCCGGAAAATAATGCGGCCTGCAACACTCAGTGGCCGGTCAAACCAGGGGGCGCACAGCATACCGCCGTATTTTTCCACATTCAACTTTACGCATCCTGCGGCATTCATCTCCGGATTTTCCTTAATCTTAAAGCTGGGAGAATCGCTGTGGCTGGCAATGATATGGAACCGCTTAACCTTTTCGGCCGGTACGGTAAAGGCAATAATCGATGAATCGTTTCTGGTTACAAAATATTTTCCGCCAGCCTGAATATTCCAGACCTGGGTCTCTTCCAGTCTTTCAAAACCGTTGGCAGTAAGCTGCCCTGCAAAAAGGGCCACTGCATGAAATGGAGAAGGAGAACTATAGACAAAGTTCAGCATTTCATTGGCAAATTTGTGTGCTTCTTGGGTGATAGTATCGTTTTTTTCAAGTGTTTTCATAGCGCCAGTATATTGTACAATAGAGGTTATGAGAACCTACCTGAACGACAACTGGTCATTTGTTATTGAAGGCGCTGACCCCGCCACATCGCAGACTGTCCGCGTACCCCATACCATGGCAGAAACGCCATTCAACTATTTTGACGAACATCTCTACCAAAAAAAAGCCTGGTACCGCCGCACTCTGGAAATTGATGCTGCCGACAAGGGAAAATCCCTGCTGCTCACTTTTGAAGCCGTGGGCCATCAGGCTACCGTGTTCGTCAATGGCACGGAACTGTACACCCATCGGTGCGGTTACACTGCCTTTACCGTAGATATCAGCGAAGCCGTTCAGTACGGGGCTGCCAATGAACTTGCTGTCCTGGTAGATTCCAACGAAACCCTGAACCAGCCGCCGTTCGGTTTTGTCATCGATTACATGACCTATGGCGGTATCTATCGTGATGTATATCTGGATGTGAAAAACGCCATTCATATTGATGATGTGTTCGCCAAGCCGGTGGTGCTGACGGAAATGGATGAGAAAACGGATCCGACAACCCAACTGGTAGCGGGTAGGGTGCTGTCTGATGTTGTGGTTAGTGGGATAGCATCGGCCCCAGGGGGCCTCAGCGAAAATGATGTTGCCACGGGTCTTCAGATAGAACAGATTCTTATAAGCCCAGAAGGCGATGAGGTGGCTCGGACTACAGGATCCCTGACTCGCAACGCAATTTTCAGCGGCAAAGTCGAAGGGTCCGAAGTTTGCCTGGAAGCCAGCGGCCTGCAGCTGTGGGACGTAGATTCTCCAGCTCTCTATACCCTGTACACCCGGCTCCTTACTGCAGACGGCGATGAACTTGATTCCCGCACTGATACCATCGGTTTCCGGAAAAGCCGGTTTACCAAAGACGGCTATTTCCTTAACGGCCGCCGGCTGAAAATCCGAGGTCTTAACCGGCATCAAAGTTACCCCTATGTGGGATACGCCATGCCGAAAAGCATGCAGGAATACGATGCCGAAATCCTGAAAAACGAACTGGGGCTCAATGCGGTGCGTACCAGCCACTATCCCCAAAGCCAGTATTTTATAGACCACTGTGATCAGCTTGGACTTCTGGTGTTTACTGAAATTCCGGGCTGGCAGCATATCGGCGGCGATGAATGGAAAAACATTGCCGTTGAAAACGTTCACGACATGGTGGTGCAGTACCGCAACCATCCGTCCATTATATTGTGGGGTGTGCGCATCAACGAAAGCCGTGATGACGACGAGTTCTACCAGCGCACCAATGACCTTTGCCGGCAGCTGGATCCAACCCGCCTGACTGCCGGTGTAAAGGCCGGTACCAACATGTCGTTTCTGGAAGACGTGTACACCTACAACGATTTTTCATTCAGCGGCGGGGATCTGACTGATCCAAAAGTGGTGGAACACGCTTGCCTTGAGAAAAAACAGGTAACGCCTGATACCAGCCGCCCGTACTTTATCAGCGAGTACAACGGTCACATGTTCCCCACCAAAACCTTTGACAGTGAGGACCATCGCCGGGAACACGCCCTGCGTCATGCTGCCGTTCTGAACTCAGTGGCTGCTCGCCCTGAAGTCTGCGGCAGTTTCGGCTGGTGTATGGCCGACTACAACACTCACAAAGACTTTGGCAGCGGTGACCGCATCTGCTATCACGGTGTTCTTGATATGTTCCGTAACCACAAGCCAGCCGCCGCCGTCTACGCCAGCCAGGCTCCCCTTACCAGCGGTGCCGTTCTGGAACTTTCTACCACCATGGATATCGGTGAACATCCGGCCTGTCTTAGAAGCGATACCGTTGTCTTTACCAATGCCGACAGCGTCCGCTTTTACAAAAATGACCAGTTCATCAAAGAGTTCAAGCCGGCAGAAGACTCGGCATTCCGGCATCTGGCTCACGGCCCTGTATATATCGATGACTTTATCAGCGAGAACATGCAGAAAGCCGAAGGCTGGAGTGATAAAAAAACGGCGCTGGTAAAAACCTGCCTGAATGCTTTTGCCCGCTATGGCAACAAAGGTATTACCCCAAAAGTTATATGGGCCGCTGCACGGCTCATGCTGTTCCATGGTCTTAAAATGAGTGATACTACGCCGCTGTATAATAAATACGTGGGCGATTGGGGCGGAGAAGCAACAACTTACCGTTTTGAAGCCATTTCCGGCGGCCGCGTGGTGGCAACCAGACACTGTGCACCGGCAACTTCCGTGCATCTGGCCGCCGACGTAAGCAGCACTAGTTTGCACGAAGACACCACCTACGATGTAGCATCGGTTCGCCTCCGCATGACAGACCAGAACGGCAACCTGCTGCCTTTCTACGGCGATGCAGTGTCAGTACAGGTAGAAGGCGCCATTGAGCTCATCGGTCCGTCAGTTGTGCCCATGCGCGGCGGTTGTGCCGGTGTCTACGTGCGTACCCGCGGCCCTGACTCGGTAGGGGAGGGCAAACTGACCCTGACCGCCCCCGGCGTTGAACCGGTAACCGTCACCTTTATGGTTACTGCTGACTAATCCACGATTAGCGCAGTATATGATATGCACCGGCAGCAGTAAGAGGCACGCAAACAGATGTGATTCATTCACGAATTTGCTGAAAAGTAGTAATAAATTGTTGAAAATAGTAGTTCTGTTACTACTTTTTTGGCGTTTATTGCTTTTTGCTCTCTGTTCTGACTGTGTTAATAGTAACAAAATATGAAAAATGAGTATTTTATTACTACTTTGTCCGTGAGAATCGCTGAAAATATACTGTCTTTGCAGGGTAATGTAGTAACAAAATTTGTAAAAAATGAGTTTTGTTACTAATTTTTAGCTGATATTCGTTAGAAAACTGAATTAGTGTATGAAAAAGTAGTAATAAATAGCAAGAAAATAGCGATTTGTTACTACTTTTCGGTCTGAGAGTGACCTGGGGCATGAAAGTCATGCACTGATGCCCTGATTACACTAAAACAATGTGGTCGTTCCCGGTCATAAGGTAAACGTACTTCCTGATCAGACGTTCATCGGCTTTGTCAAAATATCTCAGGACAATACTGTTATTGTTCTGAGACCCTCTTTGTAGCATAGCCCGTAGCCCGACAGAAATGGGATCTTCTTCTGGATTATGACCGAAATAAGGATTATCGGGGTCATAAGAAAAACACCATGCGTTATCAAGATACTCACACGTCTGCCAGTGTTCACAAAGTGTTACAAAATATTGGGAATCCAGTTTTTTTATTCTGTTATACAGAATAATTGCTCTGAATCTGTTCAGGATTTTCATGCAGGCCCTCTCATTTGTCACAGAGTTACTACATACCCTAGAAAACTTTTCCTGCAGTGTAAAAAAACGAAGGTCTCAGTCTACGCGAATTTTTTTACATCTCATCGTTTTCGTCCTAGGGTATCAGTATGAATCTTGAAGAACTTGACCGTACATATGTTGTGGATGTTGCTGAGTATGGCATTCGTATGCTGGAACTGTGGCAAAAAGACGGATGGGTACCACCCGGAAATCTGATAACGGTGTCAGAAGCACTGGAGCTGGCAAAAAAGAATTCCTGGAGCTTCTGGGCCCCTGATGGCGCAACTTTGCAGTGCTTCCTGGACACTAAAAA
>JAZLGC010000103.1:0-40104 GCA_045616125.1 Treponemataceae bacterium
AAGTTCAGGGTGACAATAAGCAACACTTTTTACGGACAGAACCATAACTAAAAATACGCAGCGCTCAATATTGAATGTCGCTGCGTTATAGTTATTCGCCCGGGAGAGAAAAAAAATTGTAGTTTCGCCAAAAAAAGTGAAAATTCAGTCCGTTCTTTAGTACTTAAACTCGCTGCCGCCGATGAATTCCCGGATAATACTCTGCCCCGGAACATAGGTTGCAGGAATGGTGTAGAAGTTGTTCAGAAACTGCAGCAGACGGCTTGCTTCTGCGTATTCCGGTTCAAAGGGCGTTACGCAGCGGAGCAGTGGAGCGGCATACACCCTTAGCACTGCCAGTTCATAGTCCAGTGCTGTGTTCAGCATGGCATCGGCATTGTTCTGGAACGGAAAAATATGCAGCCGTTCACCCCGCTGAACTGATGGCCACATTTTGATGGTATCTGCAGCAGATTTTCCACGGAACTGACTGTCACGGACAATACGGCGGACAAGGCGGTTATCGCTGGTGGAAATTCGGTTGTGGTCATCCAGATTCAGCTGGGTCAGGGCACTCAGGTAAATCTTGAACTTCTGTTCCGGCGCAATAAGCGGTGTCAGCTTATCGTTCAATCCATGAATACCTTCCATAACCAGAATATCGTTCTTTTCCATATGAATCGGCTTATTCAGGTAATACTGCTTACCTTCCCGGAAATCATAATTAGGCAGATCAACCTCTTTTCCTGCAAACAGATCTACCAGATTCCGGTTCAGCTGTTCTACATCAAGAGCTTCCAGACATTCATAGTCGTAATCGCCATTTTCGTCCCGGGGAGTTTTGGTCCGGTCTACATAATAGTTATCCAGACTGATAACGTGGGGATTATATCCAAGAACCTGCAGCTGAATGGCCAGCTTTTTAGACGATGTGGTCTTTCCGGAACTGGAAGGTCCTGCAATCAGAACCACCTTGGTGTCTCCATGGTGCTTAATCTGGTCTGCTATTTCAGCAATGTATTTATTCTGCTGGGTTTCCGTAACATTGATGAAATCCTTGGTCTTTCTGCGGTATACCATATCGTTCAGGGCTGCAACGCTGGATACCCCCATCATCTTTCCCCATTCCTTGTAGTGCCGGTATACATTGAATAGTTTTGGACTATCTACAAATTCCGGCATCTGGTCAGGATTGTCAGTGGCAGGAAACTGCAGAAGGAATCCCCGGTCATAGGCCATAATATCAAACAGCTTAATCTGGCCGGTTGACTGCAGTAACGGGGCATAATAGATGTTTGAAAAACCATCAAGGGTGTTGATTGAAATTATCGGTCGCGCAAGAAACTTCAACTGATTCCGGGTTTCAACAAGCCCCTGTTTTTCAAAAAGGGCAATGGCATCCTTATAGGAAATAACCGTATTGAGGATAGGTTTATCCGCAATAATCAGCAGCCGCATGGCTTCTTTCATGGCCTGAATGTCATCGGCTGTCAGTTCACGGAAGTTTTCAAGGGTATAGTAAAACCCGTATCCCAAACTGTGGCCAATAACGAGCCGAGCCTTGGGAAACAGCTTTGCCACAACTGAAGAAAGCATGAAGCACAATGTACGCCGGTACATTTCTGACCCCTCTTTTGTTTTGGCCAGAAGCGGTGCCACTTCAGCGTTAACCTGAATGGCATGAGAAAGAGGGTATATTTCGTTGTTGACGCGCAGTGCATAGATATCTTTTGGATCCTCTGCAAAGTGGGTAAGCAATTCGGTTCCGGTAATGCCGGCAGAAGTCTGTACTGATTTCCCGTTGGGAAAAGTAATAATGATATCGTTGTTCATAGGAGTAGTGTAGAGCGGAATCCTGCGGTTTTCAAAGAATGAATTGCAGTTGATGTATCAGGATAAAAATTGAAAGAAAAAAGGTAAAAATGTATAATTAAACCATGAATGTCAGTAACCGTGTTTCCATTCTTGATTCTTCCCTTCGCGATGGTGCCCAGGGAGAAGGCATCAGTTTTTCCGTTCAGGATAAGCTTGCCATTTGCCGGATTTTGGATGATCTTGGCGTACAGTACATAGAAGCAGGTAACCCCAGCAGTAATCCTAAAGATGCACAGTTTTTTGAGGAAGCACGGAAACTGCAGCTGAACCATGCCATTCTTACGGCATTTGGTTCTACCCGGCGTAAAGGAAAGTCCTGTAAAAACGATAATGGGCTTAACAGTCTTTTGAGTGCCGAAACCGAATGCGTGACGATTTTTGGAAAATCCTGGCTTTTTCAGGTAACCGATATTTTAGGCGCCAGTCCCGAAGAAAACCTTGATATGATTCGGGAAAGCGTCCGGTATCTGGTTGAGCATGGCAGAACAGTCATTTATGATGCCGAGCATTTTTTTGATGGGTGGAAATCAAACGGAGAATATGCCCTGCGCAGTCTGGAAGCTGCCGTAGAAGGCGGTTCCCGGGTTTTAAGTTTGTGTGACACCAAAGGCGGCAGCATGACCATGGATGTATTCCACGTAGTTCAGGCTGTTACGCGGCGTTTGGGTGATGTGGCAGAAATCGGGGTACATATGCATAACGACTGTGGCCTTGCCGTTGCAAACTCACTGATGGGTGTGCAGGCCGGTGCCAGCCATGTACAGGGAACTCTCCTGGGCTTTGGAGAACGGGCAGGAAATGCCAACTTAAGTGCCATAATTGCAAATCTGGAATTAAAACTGGGATACCAGTGCCTTCCGGAAGGTCATGTTTCCAACCTGACACCCCTGTGTTACCGGCTGGCAGAAGTTACCAATATTTCCGTAAATGACGGCATGCCCTACATCGGCGGTAATGCCTTTGCCCATAAAGCTGGCATGCATACTGATGCAGTTATCAAGAACCCGGTGGCCTATGAGCATGTAAAGCCCGAAAGTATCGGAAACAGCCGCACTCTGCTCCTGAGCGAAGTTTCCGGCCGCTCTGCCGTTATAGAAAAGATTCATTCATTTGCGCCAGAGCTGACAAAAGACAGTCCGGAAGTTCTGAAGATTCTCCATGGCATTAAGGATATGGAACATCACGGCTATCTTTTTGAAGGTGCTGACGGCAGCTTTAACCTGATGGTCCGGAAAAATCTGGGAACCTACAAGCCGTTTTTCAAGCTGGATTACTACAAGGTTATCGGCGAACAGTCTGCTCCGGACAATCCCAATACCAGTTTTGCCCAGATTAAGATTGAAGTAAACGGCGAAAAAACCATTACTGCCGGCGAAGGAGACGGCCCGATTCATGCTCTGGATACGGCTCTCCGTACTGCTCTTGAAAAGTTCTATCCAGTAGTAAACTCCATGCGCCTGACCGACTTTAAGGTTCGTGTTGTAGACGGTAAAGATGCCACTGCAGCCTGTGTACGCGTACTGGTTGAATCAACCGATGGTCATGAAACCTGGACCACCGTAGGTGTTTCTACCGACTTGATCGAAGCCTCCTGGCGCGCCCTGGTAGACTCCTTTGAGTACAAACTGAGCAATTCATAACCGTTGACTGAAAAGCTCTGCTATCTGAATAGTGCGAATACTTGGAAAAGATGTTACAAAAATCGGGAGGTGGGATGGAGACGGGCAAAAACTGTTGAAGTCTGGCCTGGTAGTTTCCCCACCAGACTTCATCTGTAGCGACGAAAGGAGCGGTTTTGCATGTCACCAGCACGCCGGTAGATTTTTGTATGGCACTTATGATTTGTAGTATCTGAACTTTAAAAATACTAAAGTACTTTAAATATATTGAACTTTTTTACCGTCCTCGCTATACTCTCGGCATATCGTAAAAACTAACTCTAAACCGGAGGTTTTACATGGCTGGACGACCAGTTATCAATGTTGAGAGATGCAAAGGCTGTGGTCTTTGCCTTCGTGCATGTCCAAAAAAAATCCTTGAAATGTCAAAAGACACCAACGGACAGGGAGTGAACTACCCTGTATGTACTGACGAATCACTATGTATTGCCTGTACATTCTGCGCAACCATGTGCCCAGACTGTGCCATCGAAATTGAAAAGGACTAAGCTATGAGCAATAAAATCTTAATGAAAGGTAACGAAGCAATCGGTGAAGCTGCTCTCTTAGCTGGCTGCCGCTTCTACTTCGCCTATCCTATTACCCCTCAGAACGAAATTCCTGCCTATCTTTCAAAACGCCTTCCTCAGGTTGGTGGAACATTCCTGCAGGCAGAAAGTGAACTTGCTGCAATCAACATGGTTATGGGAGCTTCTGCTGCCGGTGCCCGTGTCATGACTTCTTCTTCTTCACCGGGTATCTCCCTCAAACAGGAAGGTATTTCATATCTGTCCGGTGCCCAGCTGCCAGCTGTTGTGGTAAACATGATGCGCGGTGGTCCTGGTCTTGGTAACATTTCCGGTGCTCAGGGTGACTATTTCCAGGCTACCCGTGGCGGTGGTAACGGTGACTATCACGTAGTAGTACTGGCTCCTGGAACCGTTCAGGAACTGGCAGACTATACCGTAAAGGCTTTTGAAATTGCCGATAAATACCGCTGTGTTGTCATGCTTCTTGGTGACGGTTACCTGGGACAGATGGCAGAACCTTGTGTTCTTCCTGAACCGGTAAAAGATATTCCTGCAAAACCATGGGCACTGACCGGTAAAACTGCAGACCGCGCACAGAACAAACTGGCTTCTCTGCGTCTGGGCTACGATACCCAGCTGTCTGAACATACCCACGCTCTGTTTGAAAACTATGCAGAAATTGCAAAGAACGAAACCCAGTACGAAAACTTTATGTGCGATGATGCTGATGTAGTACTCTGTGCCTACGGAACTTCTGCCCGCGTATGTAAGAAAGCAGTAAAAGTACTGCGCGAACAGGGTGTTAAAGCAGGTCTGTTCCGTCCTATTACTCTGTGGCCATTCCCTGAAGAAGCTCTTGAAGCAGCCTGTGCCAACGCAAAAAAAGTACTGACTGTAGAAATGAGTATGGGTCAGCTGCTGCAGGATGTTCGCCTGAACTGTGGAAAGAAAAAGGCTGACGTAGACTTCTATGGTGAAGCCGGCGGTATCATTCCTAAACTTGATGTAATCGTAGAGAAGGTTAAGAGCTATGTCTAAAGTATATTCATTCCCAAAATCAATGAAAGACCAGAAAACCCACTACTGTGCCGGTTGTGGTCATGGAATTGTACATAAACTGGTTGCCCAGGTAATGGACGAAATGGGCATTCAGGAAGACGTTCTGCTGGTTTGTCCGGTAGGATGTGCCGTATTTGCTTACAACTATCTTGACGTAGATGCTGTAGAAGCTGCCCACGGACGTGCTCCTGCCATCAGTACCGGTCTGAAACGTGTTCATCCGGACAAAACCGTACTCTGTTACCAGGGTGACGGTGACCTGCTGGCAATCGGTACAGCAGAGACCGTACATGCAGCAAACCGTGGTGAAAACATCACTGTTATCTTCATCAACAACGCTATCTACGGTATGACCGGTGGACAGATGGCTCCTACCACACTGGTTGGTCAGGTTACCAAAACTACACCATACGGCCGTGATCCTGAACAGGTTGGTTATCCAATCCGTGCTTCAGAACTGCTGAATACCCTGGTAGAACCAAAATATATCGAACGCTGTGCTGTTTACGATGTTAAACACATCAACCAGGCAAAGGCTGCCATCAAAAAGGCAATTACCTACCAGCGCGAAGGCAAAGGCTACAGCTTTGTAGAAATCCTTTCCATGTGTCCTACCAACTGGGGTGTTGAACCTACCGTTGCTGCCGACTGGGTACGCGATGCTATGGAACCCTACTATCCACTGGGTGTATTCCGCGATATTCCTGCCGGTGTTGTACCGGAAGCAGCTCAGCCAAAAGCTGGTGTTGTAGGTCCTGTTAACAACCCGAAACCAGAAGCCAAATAAGGGATGGAGATATAAGATGACTACAGAAATTATTTTTGCAGGTTTTGGTGGTCAGGGTGTAATCCTTGCCGGAAAAATCCTTACCCTTGCCGGAATGAGCGAAGACAAATACGTTTCACACATTCCTTCTTACGGTGCTGAAATGCGCGGTGGAACTGCCAACTGTTCCGTTATCGTTTCTGATGATGAAGTTGCAAGCCCGGTAATTGAGCATCCTGATGTTGTGGTAGCCCTGAACAAGCCTTCCATGACCAAGTTTGAACCAATGCTAAAAAAAGGCGGTCTGTTGATTTACAACTCAAGCCTTATTGATATCCTTCCAGCCCGTACTGACATCCGGACTCTGGCTCTGCCTGCCAACGAAATGGCTGCAGAAACCAACAATGCCCGCGGTGCCAACATGGTAGTTCTGGGCTGTCTTGCCAAAGTATGCCCCGGTATGATCAGCGGCATCAAACCTTTTGAATTCGCTCTTGACGAAGCCATCAGTGCCCGTAACAAGAAGTTCAATCCTATCAACATTGCAACCATCGAGGCTGCATTCAACAAGGATTACGAAATCAAGGGCTGACAGCCTACAGGATCCCTGAGCTTGTCGAAGGGGCCTGCATTCTTACATTGTCCTGTGTGGCAGATGTCTTTCCCGTCGGGAGGGCATCTGCCTTTTTTATTTAGAGCCCCACAGAGCGTATTCGCATAAAATACCAAAAATCCATACAAAAATGAGTTTTCGTCAGTGAACGGAAAAAAAAGTATATGATTCTGACCGTGCCGTTTATACTGAGATTGTATAGGAGTGTATTTTGAAGAAGTTTCGTTTCAGAATTACTTTATCTGTTAAATTTATGTTTTGGTTTGCTGTAGCTTTTGTTATCAGTGGCACTACGCTTATCAGCAACATTATGCTGCCGTTCAAGAATAAAACCAAAGACATGATTAATGATAGTCTTGCAAACTCTGCCAACGTTGTTATTGCTAAAGTAGACGGATATATTGATCGCGAATTCTCTGTTATTGAGGCGTTGGCTAATCTTCCTCAGATTAAGGATTCTCAGGTTTCTATGGAGGATAAATGTCGGCTTCTTGGTACGATGGCACAGGTAAATCCGGAGTATATCAGTATCGGTTTCTATGATGCAAACGGGCATACGTTGCTGCCAGACGGATCTATCCTTGATGATCATACATCAGAATTTTTCCAGTTTGCAATAAAAGGCCAGAAATATGTTCTTCGTCCTGTATTCAGTGAGGTAACCGGAGTACTGACCACTTTCTTTGCAGTACCCGTTCGTTCTGAAAACCAGAAAATCATCGGTGCAGTAGTAAGTATCGTTAATGCTGAATATCTGGCTAACGTTGTTACTCATGTTGTTATCGGCGAAGCAAGTCATCCATATTTGTTCTCGTATGCAGACGGAACCATTATTTCGCATGCAGATACTCAGAAAGTATTGAACGGGGAGACTATCACTGCTTCTGTTTCTCCTGAATACGATGCTCTTATGAAGCGGGTAAGCAATGGTGGAACAGCCGTAGAAACCATTAAAGATCCTGCAGACGGTATCAACAAACTGGTGTTTTATTCACCTGTAGGTGCAGGAACCGACTGGGGTATCGTATGTATGTGTCCGGAACACGACTTCAACGGCTTCCTGGATGTCGTAAGACTTCGCGGAAGACAGTACCTTATCTCCAACATGGCATTCTGGCTGCTTATTATGGCATTTATTATTGTCCGTAACCTGAAGAAACTGAATGTTGTAACAAAAGCTCTGGAAGAAGTTGCTTCAGGGGAAGCAGATCTTACCAAACGGCTTGTTGTTAAATCAAAAGACGAAGTTGGAGACATTGTTAACAGCTTCAACTCCTTTATTGATAAACTGCATGAGATTATCAAGGATATTAAGGAATCAGAAACAGCACTGAACGGTGCCGGTCAGATTCTTGGTACTTCTACCAATGATACTTCAAGTGCCATTACCCAGATTCTGGCAAACATTGAAAGTGTTCACGGACAGATCCGCAATCAGAATGGTTCTGTTATCCAGACATCAACTGCAGTAAATGAAATTGCTGCCAATATCGGTTCTCTCGGTAAGATGATTGAAGTGCAGGGAAGCGGTGTTTCAAATGCATCTGCTGCCGTAGAAGAAATGATTGGAAACATCGGTTCTGTAAACCACAGCGTAGAACTGATGGCCGATTCCTTTAATAAACTGCTGATTGAAACCCAGAACGGTGCTCTTAAACAGGAAGATGTAAACGAGCGGATTAAGCAGATTGAAAGCCAGTCAGAAATGCTGCAGGAAGCCAATGAAGCTATTGCTGCCATTGCCAGCCAGACTAACCTCCTTGCAATGAACGCTGCTATTGAAGCTGCTCATGCCGGTGAAAGTGGAAAAGGTTTCTCGGTTGTTGCTGATGAAATCCGTAAACTGTCAGAAACTTCTACTGCACAGTCTCAGACCATTGGTGACCAGCTGGCAAATATTCAGGCATCCATCCTCAGCGTTGTTGACGCTTCACAGCAGTCTTGGGAAGCATTCAATAATGTTTCCGGAAAAATCAGTGAAACAGATCAGCTGGTTCGTCAGATTAAGAGTCCCATGGAAGAGCAGCAGCAGGGTAGCCTGCAGATTGGTGAAGCGCTGCACAGTATGAACGATAATACGGCAGAAGTTCGTCAGGCATCTGCTGAAATGACCGAAGGTAACGAACAGATTGTACGGGAAGTTAACTCTCTGCAGACAATCAGTTCTATCATTACTTCCAGCGTTGATGAGATGACCATTGGTGCACAGAAGATTAACGAAACCGGTGTTATGCTTTCTGAAGTTGCTACTGAAGTTAACGAAGCCATCGGTAAAATCAGTAATCAGATTAATAAGTTTAAGATCTGAAAACTTTACAAATACTAAAGTACTTGCATAAATACTTAAGATTTGCTACTTTATGAGTAGACAAAGGCAGGATTCTGCGGAGTCCTGCCTATTTTTTTATAGGAGTAAGACACTATGTCAGAAAAAAACAGAATCGGATCCAAAGTACGCACAATTCGGGAAAGCCGCAAGCTTTCAATTGAAGATGTTTCAGAACGCACAAACCTTAGCGTTACCAGTATCGAAAGCATCGAAAAAGGCGAACTCATTCCAGGTCTTACTCCCCTAATCAAAATCGCCCGCGTACTAGGTGTCCGGCTAGGAACCTTCATGGATGATCAGGAAGATCTTGGCCCTGTTGTTGCCCGTGCAGGTGCAAAGTCTGAACAGACGGTTACCCGTTTCAGCGACCGTAATAATGCCGTAAGTTCAGATCTTGATTTCTATGGCCTTGCTCAGAATAAAGCTGACCGTCATATGGAACCATTTATTATTGATATTAATCCTGCCAGCGAAGAAGAAGTAAAACTTTCTACCCATGAAGGCGAAGAATTCATTTACGTTCTGGAAGGTGAAGTTGAAATCCGTTACGGAAAAGATATCTATGAACTGAACGTTGGCGACAGCATTTATTACGATTCAATTGTTGCTCATCATGTACACAGCCATGGTGAAAAACCGGCAAAAATCCTCGCTGTCATTTATACCCCGGCGTGAGCCACTGGAGCGTAAGAAATGCAGATGTTTGAATGTACATTAAATCAGTTACTTCACGACCGGGCTAAAGCAGATCCCAACCGTGACTTTATGGTATATGCAGACCGTGATTTACGGTTTACCTATAAAGAGTTCAACGAACGTGTTGATCACCTGGCCTGCGGTCTTTATGCACTGGGAGTACGGAAAGGCGATAAAGTAGGTATCTGGGCAACAAACGTTCCGGACTGGCTTACCTATATGTTTGCCTGTGCACGCTTAAGTGCCATTGCCGTAACCGTAAATACCAGCTATAAACTGCACGAACTTGAATATCTGGTTGATCAGGCAGACCTGAGTACTCTGTGTCTTACAGACGGTGTTAAAGACAGTAACTATGTTCAGATGATTAAGGAACTGGTTCCTGAACTTGATGAATACGAACGCGGTACCTTAAAAAGCAAACGGTTTCCGTTCCTGAAAAACGTTGTATTCATGGGGCCGGAAAAATTCCGTGGCCTGTATTCAACACCGGAACTGCTGCTTCTTGGCCAGCATGTTGATATCAACGAAATCCGTAAGATTGAAGCTGAAGGAAACTGTAATGATGTAGTAAACATGCAGTATACTTCAGGAACGACCGGATTCCCCAAAGGTGTAATGCTTACCAGCCGTAACATTATCAACGATGGTTTCATTATCGGGGAACGTATGCGCTATACCTGCGAAGAAAAAGTATGTCTTCCGGTTCCGCTGTTCCACTGTTTTGGTATTGTACTTGGCGTTATGGCTGTTCTTACTCATGGTGCTACCCACGTACTTCTTGAAAGTTTTGATCCTCTTGTAGCACTTGCCAGTATCCACAAAGAAAAATGTACAGCCATTTACGGTGTACCAACCATGTTCATTGCCGAACTGAACCATCCTATGTTCAATATGTTCGATATGTCATCCCTCCGCACCGGTATTATGGCTGGTGCCGGTGTACCTGTTGAACTGATGAAGACCGTTATAGAAAAGATGCATATGCCTGAAATTACTTCAGTATATGGTCTTACTGAAACTTCTCCCGGTATGACCCAGAGCCACTGGTATGATTCGGTAGAAGTTAAGGCCAATACCGTAGGGGATGCTTTTGAAGGCATTGATGTTAAGGTACTTGATCCTGAAACCAATGAGGAATGTCCTGATGGTGTACAGGGTGAAATGTGCTGCCGCGGCTGGAACGTCATGAAAGGGTATTACAAGATGCCGGAAGCTACGGCTGAAATCATCGATGCTAATGGATATCTGCACTCCGGAGACCTGGGTGTTAAGGATGCTGACGGTAATTTCCGCATTACCGGCCGTATCAAGGATATGATTATCCGCGGAGGTGAGAACATCTACCCGCGTGAAATCGAAGAATTCCTGATCCAGATGCCACAGATTAAGGATATTCAGGTTGCAGCCGTAAAAGACAAGAAGTACGGTGAAATTACCGGTGCCTTTATTATTCTTCATGAAGGTGAAACCCTTAAAGAAGAAGATGTCATTGAATTCTGCCGTGGAAAGATTTCAAAGTACAAATGGCCACAGCTCATTATGTTCCTTGATACCTTCCCTATGACTGCGTCGGGTAAGATTCAAAAATTCAAACTTACAGAACTTGGTACCAAATACCGCAAAGAAGTTCTTGGGTTAGAATAAAAAATTAGCAAAAAAATGAGACTGTCTAGCATTTTTAGACAGTCTTTTTTTTTATGCAACTTTATTTTGCGTCATTTATAAAAGTAAAGTAGTATTAAAGAGTATGTACGTTGTTCATTATGATATTTGTGCCCTTATTCTTCTCGCTTTTGTTTTCATAACAAATAAAATCCAGTGGAAGGTAATTGATGTTACCAACCGGGCATTCCAGTATCTTGTCGTTGTTTCCATTTTATCCTGCAGTACAGACCTTGTGTATGCATTCATGGGTAATTCTTCCAATGTAAGTGCTGCTGCTGTCTGGATAATCAATGAACTGTATTATCTGGTTGTCTGCTTTATTCCGTTAACCTGGGCCCGGTATACCGTATTGATAACACGACCTCCCGAAGTTATTAAAGGACGTATATTCAGACTGCATTTTTTCCTGCCGTACTTTGCATCATTAATCAGCACCATCATAACCCCCTGGACAGGCTGGGTTTTCTATGTTGATGCCCAGAACAAATATCAGCGTGGTCCCGGTGTTATTCTCCTGTATCTGATTCTTCTGTACTACGCTGTTTTTGGCACTATCTGTTTATTCAAGGGGTATAAAAAAATCGGCTGGCGTCGTTTCCGCCTGACTATATCTTTTGTGATCCTTTCTGCTGCAGGTGTTATCATTCAGATGCTGTACCCCCATATGCTGGTTCAGCATGCCGGTATTGCACTTTCCATTCTGCTTACCTTAAGTTCACTGCAGAATCCCGCAGACTTCATTGATTCTGTTTCATATCTGTATAACCGAAAATCGTTCTCAAGTATTACAGCCCGCTATTTTGACCGGGAAAGCAATTTCGCTGTTATCCTGCTTTCAATCGATGATATTGAATTTTTCTCCCGTACCTTTGGTGATGACGGCGTTGAAGCAGTTCTTCGTGATATCGGGGTATTCCTGAAAGGTGTTGTTCCTGCTGCAGAGTTTTTCTACCTTGAGCATGGCCTGTTTGCCATAACGGTCCGCGATACGAATCAGGATCATATTCAGCGTCATTGCGAACTTATTGAAAACAGGTTCCTTCAGAACTGGAAAAACAACTATCTTGAACTGCGTCTGAATGTTCATCAGTGTGTTATTGAGTGTCCTATTGATGCTTCAAATCCTGAAATCCTTATGGATATTATCAATACTATTGAACCTGAGCTGCAGCATAATCCCCAACGGTTCATGTATGCAAACCAGATTGATATTAAGACCCAGCAGGAAAAGGCTCATGTTCAGCAGCTGATTAAGACTGCCATCGGTGAAAACCGTCTGGAAGTATATTATCAGCCCCTCTGGTCAACTCAGGAAAAACGCATTATCGGTGCGGAGGCTCTTGTCCGCATGCGTGATGAAAACGGCAAATTCGTTTCGCCTGAAATATTCATCCCCATGGCAGAACAGGATGGTAATGTTCTGCGTATCGGTCAGTTCGTTTTTGAAGAAGTGTGCCGGTTCCTGAGCACCTATCGTGCAACTCTGGGAAACATCCGCATGATCGATGTTAACCTTTCGGTTGCACAGTGTATGCAGACCCAGCTGGCAGAAGATCTTTCCAACACGGTGGAACTGTATATGCTGTCGCCGTCTCAGATTAATCTGGAAATAACGGAAACTGCCGCAGCTCATACTCCTGAAGTTCTTCTGATTAACATGAAACGCCTTATTGAGGCCGGATTCAGTTTCAGCCTTGATGATTATGGCAGTGGATATGCCGGCATCAACTATATGATTCACCTGCCGTTCTCAATGATTAAAATTGATAAAGACATTGTCTGGAACGCCATGAAAGATGAAAAAGCATACATCATGCTTACCAGTACCATTGATATGCTGAAAAAACTGAAGCTGAAAATTGTTGCTGAAGGCGTAGAAGACGAAAAGATGGTTGAAATGCTTACCAATCAGGGAGTAGACTACCTGCAAGGATATTACTTCTCAAAACCGGTACAGCAGAGTGAATTCTATGAGATGGTAAAAACTGATCCGGTTGAATCGGCTTCTGCAGCAAATGAACGTTCTTTCCTGAATCTTGGAGAGTACCGGGAACTGGAAGAACTTGAAGAACTGGAAGAAGCTGAACTGGAAGAACTTGAGCAGTTCTGATAATACATCATAAGGATTAAACATCATGAAAAAAACATTTCCTCTTTCAAAAGAGCAGCTTGATACAATAGCTGAAAAATTTAAGACTCCTTTTTATCTATACGATGAAAAAGCAATCCGTGAAAATGCTCGTCGTCTGACAAAGGCTTTCAGTGTACTGCCTGGTTTTAAGGAACATTTTGCTGTAAAGGGATGTCCAAACCCGTATATTCTCAAGATTCTTGCAGCAGAAGGATTCGGTGGAGACTGTTCGAGCCTGCCGGAAATTATTCTTTGTGAACGCGCCGGTATTCTTGGCGAAGATATCATGTTCACCAGTAACGAGACACCCGAGCAGGAATATATCTATGCCAATCTGAAGGGTGCCGTAATCAACCTGGATGATATTACCCATGTACAGTTCCTGAAAGATTCCATCGGCGGCTTTCCTGAGCTGATCAGTTTCCGGTACAACCCAGGACCATTAAAAGAAGGTAACGGCATTATCGGTAAACCAGAAGAAGCAAAGTACGGTCTTACCCGGGAACAGCTTTTTGATGCATACAAAATGGCACGCGATTTTGGTGCCTGCCGCTTTGCCCTGCACACCATGGTAGCAAGTAATGAACTTGATCCCGACTACTTTGTAGAAACTGCCCGCATTCTGTACGAACTGGTTATCGAACTGAAAGAAAAACTTGATATTCAGATTGAGTTCATCAATATTGGCGGTGGTATTGGTATTCCATATAAACCGGGACAGAAACCGGTAGATTATGAATATGTTGCCAACAAGACAAAAGAAGTGTACGACCAGATTATTCTTGGAGCTGCCAGAAAAGATCCTGCAAAATTCGGCTGCTTTGAGAAAGACGGCATCGGATTCCACATGGAATGCAGCCGCGTTATTACCGGTCCTTACGGCTGGCTTGTAACCAATGCCATTCATGAAAAGCATATTTACCGTGACTATATCGGCGTAAACAGCTGTATGTCAGACCTGATGCGTCCCGGTATGTACGGAGCCTATCATCATGTATCAGTACCGGGAAAAGAAGATGTCATTGACAGTGAAACCGGCGATATCCTGCCGGGAGCAGATGCCCACGTGTATGATGTAGTAGGTTCCCTGTGTGAAAACTGCGATAAATTTGCCGTTCAGCGTCCTCTGCCGGAAATTGAACGGGGCGATTACGTAGTTATTCATGATGCAGGTGCTCATGGACGTGCCATGGGCTTCAACTACAATGCAAAACTGCGCTGTGGTGAACTGCTTCTGCGTGAAGACGGTTCTGTTCAGCAGATCCGCCGCAGTGAAACCATTGATGATTACTTTGCAACTCTGGACTTTACCGGTCTTACAGGGTTCAAGGCATAAAATTCGTAGGGAGCGGGGATCTCAGTAGAGTACCTGCTCCAGATCAACTTCCAGAAAACCGGCTTTACCGGTGTTGTAAAAGTTGATTTCTTCCCATCCGCAATACAGTTTTGAACCACATAAGGCAAAACCGGTGTATTCCATTCCTGCAGGTAATGCTGGAAGACGGAAATATACCGGTTTTCCATTATTTACTATGTGCAGTTTTGGAAGAGATCCTGCAAAATAGCAGGTTCCATCTGAAAACAGCACTAATGTCCATGTTTTTCCGGTCTGCCCATAGGCATCAAGAATCTGCTGGTCTTCAGCTGCATAGTCCACTCCGCTGTAGTACAGCTCTGAGGTGTAGACTTGCGAGGATTGGCTGAAATCGGTTGCATGAAGGGTAAACGAGATTTCTTTCGGGATAACCGATAACAGTTCCTTGTAGCGCCCTGACGCTTCTGTAAAGGCCTTTTGTGAAAGATTAGTCCTGAACGTTTCTTCTGAAACAACGTTTACCTGATTACTGGAATAAACAGACTGAATGGGCAGTGAAAGATAGGTAAAGGTAGTCTGGCTTTCATCTGATTCTTTTGCACTGAAATACCAGTTTTCAGTATCCGTTGTAACAGCAGTAACCTGTGCGTTTTCTGAAAGTTTCAGGTCAGCTTTATTGATAAGGGGATAATACAGATTTGTCAGACTGTTGTACTGAACCAGAACCGGAATGTTTCCTTTTGCTGTTGTTGAAAGATCTACTTTTTCTTCAAAAAGCGTGTTGATGTACAGCTTGAATACCGGATCTCCATCATACAGAAACAGACTGTCGGCGGTTGTTCCTGAAAAAAGACGTGCATCCGGGATAAGAACTGGATCTGAATCGCTTGAAAGCTGAATTAATCCCCGTCTGTTTACCAACAGATACCCTTTTTCAGTGTCGGTAATAGTACCGCTGATTCTTGGAGCCTGTGTCCACGGTCGCATGGGATAATCTGGCGAATTTGACGGCTGCAATGTCTGGTCAAAACCATCCCGGGTAAAGTAAAACCATCGGTGTGTTTCCGGCTGAATTATGGTACTGGGCTGAAAATCCGATATGGGGTCAGCTTGTATGGGTGGATTTTTTTTACAGGATATCAGAGTTATGAGAACTGTGGCAGTGCACAGAAACAGGCAGATACTTTTACTTTGCATATACGTTCAGAATACTCGTGGAATCTCTGAGACGCAAGGGTTTTGAGTGTGGTATAGTATGAGTATGATACGTAAGAGAAATCTCTTTCTGGTACTTTGCTGCCTGTGCTCTGCATCGCTTTTTGCACAGCGTTCTGTTGTGAATGCGGAATATGAAAGACTCTTTGCCACAGCTCAGAAATACGAGGCACAGGGACAATGGTTCTATGCAGTTAACGCCTGGTATGACTGCATTGAGTCTGATCTTACAGGTAGTAGAGAAGCCCTGCAACGGTACAATCAGTTATGTTCCCTGATAAGTTCCGGCAGTGATAGTATCTGGAATAATCTGCACTCAGAAGCAGAACAATACTGGAGTACTCATTTCCCACAGGTTTTTACGGAAACAGCACAGGGGATTCAGAATACGGACAGCGAGAAAGGTACCGTAGATTATGTAATCGAATATGAAAAGAAATGGAGTTCACGGTATCTGACTCTGATGGCAGTAATGGATAAAGGACAGAAAACCCGTCAACTTTTGGGTAAAAAGGTTCTTATTCAATGGCCGGACCGAAGTGTATACCCGGCAAATGCAGACGGTTATGACAATGCCTATGTGTATGACGGTGTTCCTTCCTGGAATAATGCAGCATCTGCTGTTTGTGTCATACAGCTGTCTGTTGTTCACGAAGATGGCTCCCTGCTTTTTAACGGCACACCTCAGGTAGCAGAAGGACGATACGTTTTTACTGCTCTTCCGGTAAAGTTTGTCCGTTTACTTGCTGATCATCAGGCGTGGATTACGGCATCTGCTGTGGCTTTAAGAAGCGGGACAGCGTTGAACAGCCGTCTGAACAGAATTCCGCAGGCAGAGGACTGTTTCCTTAGTGGCCGTTATCGTTCTGAAGTGGCTGAACGGGAATATATTCTGACAACTTCTCTTGAAACACGCATAGCAGAAGCCGGTAAGGATGAAAAAGAAACAGTAGCACAGGCCCCTGCTCTGTATGCTAATCCTTTTGAATCGTACCGGCACTCAGAACCGGTATACAGTATTGAGCCTGAATTAATTCCTGTGCCAGAACCTGTTGTTCAATATACGCCAGTGGTTACTGAAGTTGAACATGTTGTCCCGGTAGTACCGAAGCTGGAAATTGCTGTACAGCCGGAAAAAGAACCTGTAGCAGTCATTCCAGTGACAGTTCCGATAGAAGAAAAGGAAGAAGAACCTGCTTCAGTAACGGAATCGAAACCCGTAGAAGTGGCAGTATTTGATGTGGCAGCTGTTGAAGAATCATCTGTAGAACCGGAAGCCATGGAACCTCAGGTGGAAACTGCAGTTCCGGAGGTAAAAACCGCAGAAAAGGTGGTGCTGACGTTTTATGCAGGAATGTCGCATGACAGGCATTATGATGCAGGCTTGTACGTAGGCATCCCGGTTATTGGATCGTGGTTTCTTGGGTTAAACGTAGGATTGGGGAAAAGCAGTGTTCTTGTTTCGGCAGATCTTCTGGTAAGAACAGGTGTGTATTCTGGTGTCGGTAGAATTATGAATGTTGACCTGTACGGTATTCTTGGCAGGTATGATAATACCCTGCTGTTATTTGGTGCAGGTGTAAGTGGAAAATTTATGGCAGGCAAACTTGTTCTTGGTGCAGATGCCTGGGGTGGATATACTGCAAAAGGAAAAATGGCATCCAATGTTTCTTTAAGTATTGGAACCTGGACAGATAGATAAAAAAAGAGGCAGTTGCTTTTGGCAACTGCCTCTTTTTTGTCATGCAGAAAGGGTAGACATCAGCCTACGATGGTCTGCTGAAGTTCAAGAACTTTAGTAGGACAACCGGCAACACAGGTACCGCATGAAACGCATTTGGTGTAGTCAACAACAGGAATTCCGTTGGTTACTACGATGGCACCCTGAGCACAGTTTTTCTCACATTTACCGCATTTGATACAGGCGTTTTTGCACTGTTTCAGAATAACCGGTTTGTTAGGATTGCGGTTTGAACACTGAGCAAATGAACCTTTGCGGTCAGCATCTACGCGTGCAAGCAGCCCCTGAGGACAGGCACGGGTACAGGCACCACAGCCAGTACATTTGCTGTAATCTACTTTTGGCAGTCCATCGTCACCCAGTGAAAGAGCGCCGAATGTACAAACATTTACACAATCACCAAAACCAACGCATCCCCAGGCACACATTTTTGTACCGTTGATACCCAGTGTTTTGGCAGCTGCACAAGTGTGAACACCGTTGTAGATACCTTTTGCTTCTGCCTTGTCTTTGCAACCACGGCAGGCCAGAACAGCTACATAGCGGGTTGAACTTGCTTCAACACCCATAACAGCTCCTACTTTTTTTGCAACTTCTGCACCACCAGCGGTACAACCGTTAACAGGAGCTTCTCCGCGGGCGCAGGCTGCTGCAAAACCGTCACAACCAGGGTAACCGCATCCACCACAGTTTGCACCAGGCAGACATTCACGGATTTTTTCCTGGGTAGGATCAGTTGGAACATAGAACATCTTTTTGAAGAATCCCAGCAGAACACCCAGAATAAAGGCAGTTACAACTGAAACCAGCAGTGTTAAAAGAATAGTATTCATATCTTACCGTTCTCCTTATTTAATCATTCCGCTGAAGCCGCCGAATGCCATAGAAAGAAGACCGGCTGCAATAAACAGAACAGGAGTTCCTTTTACGCAGGCTGGAATCGGGGCACTGGCAATTCTCTTACGGATGCCGGACATGAGTACCATTGACATGATGAAACCACAGGCTGAACCCAGAGCATAAACAATGGATTCAAGGAAGTTGTATCCGTTGGAAATGCTGTTCAGGGTAACGGCAAGGATTGCACAGTTGGTGGTAATCAGTGCCAGGTATACACCCATTGAGCTGTACAGGGCAGGAGCTGATTTTTTCAGGTAGAATTCTACCAGCTGAACAAGAGAAGCAATAACAAGGATGAACAGCAGGGTCTGCAGGAAGGTCAGTCCCAGTGGTTCAAGTACGAATTTATACAATGGCCAGGTTACAGCAGTAGCCAGAACCATTACGAATGATGTTGCAACACCCATACCAAAGGCTTTGCCGGTGTCATTGGTCATACCGATGAACGGACAGAGGGCCAGAAACTGGATCAGGATTACGTTGTCAACAAGCATTGATTTTAAGAAAATTGACATCATTTTTTGCCTCCTTTAGCGGCGGCGTTGCGGATGGCACGGGTGATGGCTATCATACAACCGAATACAAAGAATCCGCCTGGCGCACGGCTGAAGAACACAATGCAGTTTGCTTCAGGAATAACCGGCATACCAAAGAAGGTACCGCTTCCCAGCAGTTCGCGGATGATTGAAATGGTGCAGAGTACCCACAGGTAACCAAAGCCCATACCGAATGCATCACAGATTGATTCACCAACAGTCCGTTTTGAAGCAAAAGATTCAACGCGTCCCATGATGATACAGTTAACTACGATAAGAGGAATGAAAACACCCATGCTTTCTGACAGAGCAGGCAGGTAAGCTTTCATTACCAGGTCTACGATGGTAGTGAACGATGCAATAACGATAATGAATACCGGAATACGGATTGAATCCGGAATCAGTTTACGGAAGATGCTGATGATGAGTTCAGACATTACCAGTACGAAGGTCATAGCCATACCCATACCGAAACCGTTTGCAACACTTGTGGTAACGGCCAGTGAAGAACAGAGACCAATCATGATTACCAGAAGTGGGTTTTCTTTCAGTAAACCGTTTGTAAAGATTTGCCAGTACTTTTTCATGATTACTCCTTAGTTGGCGTTTGCCATAGCTTCAAGAGCTGCTTTTGTAGCAGTCTGCAGCAGGGCACCAACACCTCTTGAGGTAATGGTTGCACCACTGATACCGTCAAAATCAGTACCAACAGTAAAGCTGAGCTCAGCAGATTTGCCGGTAAACTGTTCGTAGAATGCCGGTTCTGAAGCTTTCTGTCCGAATCCCGGAGAATCGCTGTTGGCCAGAATTTTTACACCGGTAAGGGTCTTATCTGCAGTTACACCAACCAGAATGGTCATGCGGTCATAGGTAGGACCGGAAACCTGTACAACAGCACCGATAACGCCATTGGCAGCATCACGTGCTACATTACAGCTTTCAACGGATACGTTGGTTCCGTCTGGGGTAAATACACCATCGGTGTAGCTTTTTGCATCAGGCATAACTTCTGCAAGAGCTGCAGTAAGTTTAGCGTTTTCGTTGGCTGCAATAACAGGAGCTGTCAGGTTGTTAACCAGTGCAAGTGCTACACAGGCAACACCGGCAAATACTGCTAATACGAAGCCTAATTTAAGCATGTCTTTCATTTGGCACTTCCTTTCTTAGCAGTTTTTTTTGCATAGCCGTATTTGCGGCCAACAATTTTGTTCAGGAATGGAGTTACAGAGTTCATAATCAGAATACTGAACATAACTCCTTCTGGATATGAACCGAATTTACGGATCAGGAAGGTAATAAGACCACAACCGATACCGAAAATCAGACGTCCCCAAGGGGTAACAGGGGTAGTAGCATAGTCAGTTGCCATGAATACAGCACCGAAAATCAGACCACCGGAAAGGAGGGCCATCAGTACGTCGTATCCTGCAATACATGAACACAGTGCTACGGTTCCAACCATACCCAGGGTTGCACGCCAGTCAACAACTTTAATGGCTACCAGAACGATGAATGCAATGAGGATCAGCATAACTGAAGATTCACCGATACAACCGTTGCGGTTACCCAGGAAGTATCCCAGATACCAGTCAGAAGGAATGTATGAACCTGGTTTCAGTTTTGAAAGCATGGTAGCACCGGTAAGACCGTCAACAGTCATTGAAGGACGTACCCAGTGGTTACCCATTTCGCCACCGAAAGAAACGAACATGAATGCACGTCCTGCCAGAGCGGGGTTGAATACGTTGGCACCGATACCGCCGAAGATCTGTTTTGCAACAACAATGGCGAAAACGGCTCCAAGAACTACCATCCAAACTGGAGTACGTGGAGGACAAACCAGTGCAAGAAGCAGACCGGTTACAACGGCTGAAAGGTCAGTAACGCGGATAGGTTGTTTGGTCAGCAGCTGGAATACCAGTTCTGAAACAACACAGGTTACTACTGATGCACAGATGATGGTCAGTGCTTTAACGCCGTACAGAACAACACCGTATACAGCCAGTGGCAGAAGTCCGCAGATTACGGCCAGCATGGTTTTGGTTGTTGAACTGCTTTTAGAAAAATGTGGGCTTGAAGAAATGTAAATTTCGTTCTTGTCAGATGGTGCTGCCATTATTTGGCCTCCTTAGCTTTTGCGGCATCTGCTTTTGCCTTTGCGGCAGCCATTTCAGCACGAACAATGTTTTTACCGGCTCTGAATCTCTGAACCAGTTTAACTTTTGCAGGACATACGTAAGCACAGGAACCGCATTCAACACAGTCCATAAGACCGTATTTCTTTGCATCTTCCATGTTGCCTTCTTTCAGGGCACGGGCCATCATGACAGGAGTCAGGTGGCTTGGACATGCCTTAAGACAGCGTCCGCAGCTGATACATGGGGTTTCTTCATAGATTGGAGCTTCTTTTTTGTCCATGAAGAGCACACCACTGGTGTTTTTTGCAACAGGGAAGTTGGCACTCATCATAGAGAAGCCCATCATAGGACCACCGGAAATGATTTTTACAACGTTTTCCTTCAGTGTGATAACTTCTGGAATCAGGTCGCCTACCAGAGTACCAACCGGTACAACCAGGTTCATTGGTTTTTCAACAGCGTGACCAGAAACGGTGAACGGGCGGTCAATAAGTGGTTTACCTTCGCGGAATGCGTCGGCAATGGCACACAGGGTTCCAACGTTATCAATTACACAACCGATATCTGCTGGCAGTCCGCCGGCTGGAATTTCGCGTCCAACAGCAGCCTGAACCAGGTTCTTTTCACCACCCTGTGGGTATTTGGTCTTACACAGGCAGATGCTGATTTTTTCATCAAGGTTTGCTTTTGAAATTGCTTCAGAAAGAACAGAAACCAGATCAGCTTTATTATCTTCAAGAACAATAATACCGGTCTGAGCTCCGGTAATGTGAACGGTAATGTTCAGACCATCTACCAGCTTGTCTGCATGTTCTTTCATGGTGCGGTAGTCAATGGTCAGGTATGGTTCACATTCAGCTGCATTACACAGAACGCAATCTATAACTTTTCCTGCAGGAGGATTCAGTTTTACGTGAGTAGGGAAAGAAGCACCACCCATACCAACGATACCGGCTTCCTTTACGCGTTTGATTGCTTCGTCATGAGAGCAGGTAAAGGGATCAAGTACGGGCATGAATTCAGTGCGGTCTGAATCGTCAGCCTGAATGACAATACAGGGGGCGTCAACGTTTGGGGTTACCAGACGAGATTCAACTTTTTTTACTGTTCCGGCAATGGAAGCATGTACTGGAGCTGACATGAATGCGTCGCTTCTGGCAATAACCTGACCGCGGGCAACAGTGTCACCTACCTGTACTACAGGCTGGTTTGGAGCACCGCCCATAGTTACCGGAATACTGACTGTTTTTGTAGAAGGAAATGCTGCAACGATTTCGCAATCTTTGGACAGTTCCTTCATTTCCGGTGGATGGATTCCACCTTTAAAGGTATGCGTTTTCATACCCTGTATTTTATTGATGGATAAAAAAATATTCAATGAAAAACAGACCGGATTATACCATTAGATTAAAAATTTATCGATAAAAATTTTCAAAATACAAATTCAGTCCAAGGTAATGCGGATATTCTGTTCTTTTTTATTGCGGATAATTGTCATGGTAATAGCATCACCGGGTTTTTTATCTTCCAGCAGACTGTAGTAGTCAGCCAGAGACGTAACGGCAGTTCCGTTGATGGCGGTAATAACGTCACCTCCCAGATAAATGGTAGTGCTGTTGAAACGGCTTCCGTACTGTACGGCTTCAGTGCCGGCAAGAAGACCGTCTTCAATGGCATGGCTTTTCCGTGAAAGTTCAGAAACCAAAAGACCCTGGTTTACGGGAATTCCTGCATAGCGTGAAATGGAACTGGTCAGCTGGACAAAGGTACCGTCAATGGTGCCGCGCATGACTTTGCCGTAGGTAATAAGATCTTGTACAACCCGTTTGGCAGTATTGATGGGAACGGCAAATCCGACCCCGGCACTGGAACCGCTGGTAGAGTAAATCATGGTATTGATGCCGATCATGCGACCGGTGGTATCAAGGAGCGGGCCGCCTGAGTTACCGGGATTGATGGCGGTATCTGTCTGAATCATGTTCCGGATTATCGTATTATTGCTGTTTTTGATAGGGCGGCCGAGTCCTGAAACGATACCGGTGGTAAGAGTGCGCTCAAAACCAAAAGGGTTACCGATGGCAAGAACCTTCTGGCCAACTTTCAGTGTATCGCTGTTACCAAAGGGAATGGTTTTCAGCTGGACTCCGGCTGGGGGATCAAATTTGATGACGGCAATATCGCTGGCAGTATCGGTACCGATTACTTTTCCTTCGTACTGGGTACCGTCCTGCAGACTGATATAGATTTTGTAAGCGCCTTCAATAACATGGACGTTGGTAACTACATAACCCCGGTCATCGATGATGCTGCCGGATCCCGAACCGCCTTCCTGCGGCACGGCTTCAAGAAACCAGTTTACGGACATAACCTGAGTAGTGATGTTGACTACGGCATCGTTATAGGTCTGATATACGCTGATATTCTGGGTTTCATCCTGGGTGTATCCCTGCTGTGCAAGAGCTGCTGCTGTTTGCAGCACGTTGATATCCGGTTCAGGAATCTCCGGTATTGCCGTAACTTCCGGAATGGCAGATTCTTCTGGCATGTTTTTTTCCGGAAGAGATGCGGTGGCAGAACTGCGGAATGTGAAATATGAATAGGCAATAAGACCTGCCAGTGTTGCAGTAAGCAGTGCACTGATAATGGCAGTAAGCACAAGATGGTGTTTTGAATACAGCTTCATATTTTTAAAAATACGTACCTTTTGTCTTTAAGGCAAGTTGCACAGAAAATTCCATCTGGCAAATCAGTGTTCTGTTCAGCTTTTAAGCTTCTGGAGCTGGGAATTCATTTTCTCGGTGGAATGTCTGAGTGAAAGGTACATGACTGTCCAGACGGTTATGAAAATGATTACAAAAAGCAGTTCCATGGCGATGATTGTTATGGGATGGGCAAGACTGAACCATCCGAGCCAGAGTCCTGTGGCCAGCACAACACCGTTGGCAAAAACGATGTAGACGATATTCCACAGTAAGTAGGGAATGCGTGGCATTTCTTTGTCTTTTAGAAATGGAAGCCGGGCTACCGTGAGGATGGCAGACACGAGAAGAACGCCCCAGATGTACGATAGGGGAACACTGCCGTGGATGCCGGAAAAGACAAAAATATAGATGGATGAAAATAAGTAGATGGCAGTGGCCAGTTTTGCAAACATATCGATGAATGCAGATACCAGTGATTTATTCATAACAAAGTTCCTTTTTTACAGTCCCAGTTTCTTTTTCAACAGCGGTACATACATTCTGGAAAAGATAACGGTACAGCCGTTGCACAGGGATGCTTCAATGCGTCCACCGAAATCAGGGCGTAGTGTTACAATTTTGCGTACGTTGACAATAACTGCTTTATTGGCCCGCAGAAAATTATCGTTAAGGCTTTCTTCCAGCTGATACAGTTTCTGCTTTGCTTCATATACCTGGCCCTCAGTGTAGGCAAATACCCTGTCGTCTACTGATTCAAAATACAGCACATCTTTTGTATCAACTAAGGCAATGGCCGCACCACTGTATAATGAAAGTTTGTCTTTTCCGTTTTTCAACGAATTAAGAAGTTGAATGATGTTTTCGTCCAGGGTATCGCACTTTACCACTATTTCGTCTTCGTCAGCTGTGTTTTCTTTATCCAGAATCACTATTTTCATAGTGCATATTGTAACCGCTCAGTGTCAGAGTTTAAAGGTAAGGCAGTTTTCTTCGCTGTAGTTTTCTTCAAAGGCGTAGTGAACGGTCAGGTCAGACTGGTTGTATACAGCACGCCACCAGGTTTTGCCATAAGAGTTCCGGTACTGGCTGGAGCGGATGTCATACAATGCGGTTTTCACTTCTTCTTCGGTCATGGTTTCTTCTGAATCCAGATGATTCCGGAGTGCGTTCAGCCGGAGCAGTGAGTTCTCTCTGGTGATTTCCTGTTTTTCTACTCCCAGATAGTGATTGGTTACCGCACTGGTTTCCGTAACGATCATGGCATTGTTTACGTATTCCACAACTACCATACGGCCGCTGGCATCGCTGATGGCAAAATGGTGGGCCATACCGATGACTGAATGCATGTCGTGGTTTTCAAGAAAAGCCAGTGCTTCCGGGACATCGGTACAGAAATCAAGAATGCTCCGGATGGCAAGAGTTGTGGTTACATCAGAACGTCCGGTGTCCTGATTTGTTACTTCGTTGTCGCCGGCCATCAGGTCAGAAATACACAGGCCTTTTTCGTTCATGCCGTCAAGAGGAACAAACATTGCAGCGCTTGTCAGATACTTATGGGCGAAGGTATCTGGAGTAAAGTTGTCTCCAAAGCCTACAAAATCAAGCTGTACGGTAGAAATTGATTTATAGCCGTGTTTCGGGTTGCATTTGAAGATAACGGCAGTTTTCAGGTTGTTCCAGTCGTAATTGCGGCCAAAAAGCTGTTTGCCGTCGGGGGTTCGGGCTTCAAGGGCTGCACAGCCGGTATTCAGTGGAACCGATTCTTTGTACACCTTGTTGATGCGTTTTCCCCGCAGCAGGTTTTCTATATATACTGCCAGATCTCCGTTGGTTTCAGCTCCTCCCCGGGCAAGAAATTCCTGCAGCTGGCTGTCGCCGGAAAATTCCATATAGTAAAAGTGGTCGTTCAGCTGTTTTACAGAAAGGGCAGCGCGGACAAAACCGCCATAGGTGCGGAATGTCCAGATTAAGGCAATGATACCGGCAATACTTGCAGCATAGGAAAGTGCTTTTACGATATACGAAATGATTTTCATGATGTCTCCTGATATAGCCACCGCAACAGCGGCAGCACCTCTTTTTGATATCTTTATACTATCAGTTTTCGTTTTTCACCTGTTGCAACTTACCCGCCGTTCTGTGCAACTTACCGGGCGGTTTGGGCTTGAAAGTCTTTTTATAACCATCATAATAGAAGGTATGAGTGCATCTGAAAAACTTATCATCCGGGGTGCCCGGGAACATAATCTGAAGAATATCAATCTGGAATTACCCCGTGACAAACTGGTTGTCATTTCAGGTCTTTCCGGCTCCGGCAAAAGTTCGCTGGCTTTTGATACCATTTATGCAGAAGGTCAGCGCCGCTACATGGAAAGCCTTTCGTCCTATGCCCGCCAGTTCCTTGGTAGCATGGACAAGCCTGACCTGGACCTGATAGAAGGTCTTTCACCAGCCATCTCCATTGAACAGAAGACCACTCACCGGAACCCACGCTCAACCGTTGGAACCGTTACCGAAATTTATGACTACTACCGCCTGCTCTTCGCCCGTATCGGTAAAGCCCACTGTCCTAACTGCGGCCGCGAGATCCGTGAGCAGCCTACTGATGTCATCATCAATACTATCCTCAGTTGGCCGGCCGGTACCAAAGTGCAGCTGCTGGCCCCTGTTATTCACGGTAAAAAAGGTGAACACCAGAAAATAATCGATGATGCCATTGCCTCAAGTTTTCAGCGGGCTCGCATAGATGGCCTGATGGTTGAACTGGACAGCGGCATTAAGCTTGATAAGCAGAAAAAACACAATATTGACCTGGTGGTTGACCGTATCAAATTGGGCGGTGATGTACGGAAACGTCTTGCAGATTCGGTAGAAACAGCCCTGAACTATGCCAATGGTGTACTGCTTGTTTTGCGGCAGTTACCGGCAGAAGCTCCAGCTGCAGAACCCGGCCAGACAGGCAGTGCCAAGACAGAACCCAACAAAGAAGAAGAGATTTTCTTCAGCCAGAAAAACAGCTGTCCTGACTGCGGTATCAGTGTTCCCGAACTGGAACCACGGGTATTTTCTTTTAACAATCCCTTTGGTGCCTGTCCGGAATGTACCGGTCTTGGTGAAAAAATGGATTTTGAAGAAAGTCTCATCATTCCGGATAAAAATCTTTCCATTGAAGAAGGTGCCATTCAGTGGTTTAACCCGTCGTCAAACTGGAACCACTGCCGATTTGATTCACTGGCACGGAAATACGGCTTTAAACTGGACCAGCCGCTGAATACCCTGACTGATGAGCAGTACGACGCCCTGATGAACGGTTCCGGTGATGAAGACATTGAATTCAAGTACACCCGCACTGACGGTACCGGTACCAGTAACTACAAACAGCCCTGGCCCGGCATCATGAAGGAAATTCGTCGCCGCTATACAGAAAGCTGGTCTGAAAGCCAGAAAGAAAGCCTTGAAAAACTTATGGTTCATCGGGAATGTACTGCCTGTGGCGGACGCCGCCTTAAAAAAGAAATTCTTGGGGTTACCATTGGCGGTAAAAACATTTTTGAACTGACCCAGCTTTCGGTAAATGATACACTGGAATTTTTTGAACATCTGGAACTGACGGAAACTGAAAAGGAAATTGCCCGCCAGGTACTGAAAGAAATTACCAGCCGCCTGAACTTTCTGAAAAACGTAGGGCTTGATTATCTGACACTGGAACGGCAGGCTGCCACATTAAGCGGTGGAGAGGCTCAGCGCATTCGTCTGGCTACTCAGATTGGTTCCAGCCTTGTGGGCGTTCTGTATATTCTTGATGAGCCCAGTATCGGGCTGCATCAGCGGGATAACCAGCGCCTGATTGATACTCTGACGTACCTTCGTGACCTGGGGAATACCCTTATTGTTGTTGAACACGACGAGCAGACTCTGCGAACGGCAGACTGGATTGTAGATATGGGGCCCGGTGCCGGTATCCACGGCGGTAACGTTGTTGCCAGCGGAACACCTGAAGAAGTTATGAAGGTGAAGGAAAGTGTAACGGGCCAGTATCTGGCAGGTACCCTGCGCATTGAAGTGCCGGAACAGCGGCGGCCGGGTAACGGTAACTTTATCGGACTGCATGGAGTTACCGAGCATAACCTGAAGAACGTAAGCATTGATATTCCTCTGGGGGCATTTACCTGCATCACCGGTGTTTCCGGTTCCGGTAAATCAACCCTGCTTTCTGATGTTTTCTGGCCGGCTGTATCAAACCGCATCATGAAAAGTCAGCTGCCGGAAGGTACCTATAAAGAAATCACCGGCCTTGAGCACATTGATAAAGTAATCAATATTGATCAGTCACCGATTGGGCGTACTCCACGTTCCAACCCGGCAACCTACGTCGGCGTATTCAATGACATCCGCGATCTGTACGCAGGACTTCCCGAAGCAAAAATGCGCGGTTACAAAAGCGGCCGGTTCAGCTTTAACGTAAAGGGTGGCCGGTGCGAGCACTGTCAGGGTGCCGGTACCAACACGATAGAAATGAACTTTCTGCCGGATGTATACGTTGTCTGCGAAGTATGTAAAGGCCGCCGCTTTAATCAGGAAACTCTTGAAGTACGCTACAAGGGCAAGAGCATTGATGAAGTTCTGAACATGTCCATTGAAGAGGCTGCCAGCTTCTTCAGTAACATTCCGTCTATTGCCCGTAAGCTTGATACCCTGGTAAGCGTTGGTCTTGGCTACATTACTCTGGGTCAAAATGCCCTTACCTTAAGTGGAGGGGAGGCTCAGCGCGTAAAACTTGCCAATGAATTAAGCCGCCGTTCTACCGGTAAAACACTGTATATTCTTGACGAACCTACTACCGGGCTGCACTTTGCAGACGTAAAGCAGCTGATGGAAGTTATTCAGCGGCTGGTAGATCAGGGTAATACGGTGGTCATGATTGAACACAATCTGGATGTTATCAAACAGGCAGACTGGATTATTGACCTGGGGCCTGAAGGCGGTGTGCGGGGCGGACAGATTATTGCCACCGGTACTCCGGAAGATATTGCCCGGGTAGAAAAATCCTACACCGGCCAGTACATAAAAGACCTGTTGTAAGTTTAGGGATATATGCAGTTAAAAAAGTTGATTCAGCGAACCGTTCTCATTTGTTTTCTGCTGTGTGCAGCCGCAATTCTGAATGAACCTTTCTGTGGGGTGTCTGCTGAAACGGCTTCGTCTGAAAATGTTACCGTTACCATTGAACAGGCTGAAAAAACAGAATATGCCAAGGATGGCGAAACCGGTGAAGAAGTTATCCGTTTTACCGGTAACGTCAGTCTGATAGTTGATAACAGTGGCTCAAAAACAGTTATTCAGGCAGAAAACGTTACGTTTAACCGTGGCCGTGCAACGGTATATGCCAGCGGCGATGTTTCTTTTGAGCAGACAGGAAACGGTAAAAACACTGAAAAACTTACGGCAGATACACTGCTGTTCAATACGCGTACTCTTGAAGGTGTTTTTGATAACGGCCGTGTTATTCAGGAGTCATCCGGCAATATCAATCTACCCATCGGGTCAGTTCTGGTTGTTTTTGCTGATTGCTTCGGCCGCGAAAATGGTGGAACTGTTACATTCCGTAATGGATCCCTTACGTTTTGTGATGATCCTGACCCCCACTGGAAAATAAATGCCAGCCGCATCTGGCTGCTGCCCGGTAATGAATTTGCTATTTTCAGCGGTTTTCTGTATGTCGGTCAGTTACCGGTATTGTATCTGCCGTTCTTCTATTATCCAAAAGAAGAGATGATTGTTAACCCTTCCTTTGGTTTTGACGGACGCAAGGGCTATTATACGCAGACCACCACTTATCTTATCGGTCGTAAAGGGCTAGGTGGCGCTTCTGATTCCGATGATGTGGAAGCAGAACTGTTTAACTTTATGCGCAACACAAAACTGAAAAAACAGGTTCGGGAAGGTCTTTTCCTGCATAATCTGGATGAAGACGACACCATGCCGGATCAGTCGCTGAAAATCCTTGCCGATGCCTACTCCGGTCTTGGATACATGGCTGGTATAGAAGGTGCTTTTTCTCCAAAGAATTACTTTAAGGACATAGGATTTGGGGCATATATCGGTTTCAGTAATACCCTGTTTCCGGTCAGCAGTTCGTATGGCAACTATACAACGTTTTCTCCTACTGACCAGCGGTACTCAAATTCCGGCTGGCTTCTGGGATACAGCATACCATTCCGGTTTGCTGCAAATTTCAAGACATCATTCAATCTTAAACCGTTCAGTTTGAATATCTCGCTACCTCTGTATTCTGATCCATTCTTTACCAGCGACTTTATTTCCAGCCGTAAGGAAAGTATGGACTGGATTAACTTTCTTATGAATGATGTAGTTGCTTCTGATTCCAAAGCCTCAACGGAAACTTCCGGCTCAACTTTATCCAGTTATACCTGGTCCATATCCGGTTCTATAGCAACTCCTTCGTTTATGGATTCTCTGAAACCCTGGATTCAGGATTTTTCGTTAAGCAGCATTTCATCTCAGGTCAATTTTGCTTCTAAGCAGAATACTGCACTGGATGGCGAAACAAAAGAATATGATCCTAACCGATATTTCTATTATCCAGCGTCAGTGTATCCCATTAAGGGATCTATGCGTATTTCTGGTAAACTGCTGAGTCTGGGTAGTTCTAAAACCGGTACGACAAATTCTTCTGTTGCAGGATTGGAGATTCCGGAAGAAATTTCAGGAGTCCCTGCACAAGCACCGGCTGACGAACAGTCTGTAGATACAGCAGACATGGAACAACAGACTCTTGATCTGTTAATGCCGCCAGTACTTACCGGGGTAAAACCTGCAACAGTTACAATACCTGGTTTCCTGTGGGATATCAGCTACAGTGTTGCACCGGTGCTGACAACAGAAGTGAACTATGACGCAGCCAGTTTCACCAGTCCTGATGCCATGGCGTGGGAAGATATCAAGAACCGGTTTCTTCAGGTGAAATGTCCTGTCAGCTTGAAAAGTTCATCCAGCTGGCGTGGTGGTTTTGTCGGTTTAACCTCTTCTATAGAGTTTTCTCCGGTATATCAGATTCATGATTCAATTTCAGAAACATATTACACAGAAACTACAGCCAGTAAGCTGATTGAATCTGACTACAAAGCCCGGGTTGCAAACCTGAATCAGAATAACAGCCTTACCTTAAAGCCGTTTCAGTATGTTGACTGGCTGTCCGGTTCATCCCTTTCATGGAACAGCACTGTTAAGCTTATCCGTACAGAATTTATCGGTACAGTAGAAGCTCCTGAATGGGAATTTAAAAGAGCGGAATGGGATGATGAATCTATTACCGCGCACAATGTTACCGGTGTTCTTGCAGCAACCCAGCTGAATAAAAAGTTTTCAGAATCTGTAACATTAAAGATAAATCTTCCGCCATTAAAAAAACGGTATGAATATTCAGCATCTGTTTCTTTTCCGCTGTGTACATCCCTTACTGTTTCGTCAGCCTATAAGATTGATGATAAAGATGAATGGAGCTATGACCCACTGAGTCAAAGTTCAAACTGGTCCTTCTTCAATAAAAAACTGTCGCTCAGTCAGGCCTATAAATATAACCGTGAGGAAGAACGGAGCGAAAGTTTTTCTTTCAGTGCAACAGGGTATGGTGCATCTGTATCGTATAGTATGCTGTATACCACACCTTATACTTATGATGAGAAAAAAGGGTGGGTTGCAGAAAAAGAAAAGGAATTCCTGCCGTATAACTTATCCATGCGGTATACCATGCCATCAACAAACCTGAACTACTGGATGAACAGAATAAACCTAAAGCCGTCTGTTGCCGCTTCTTTGAATATGGATTTGATTCGTCCTACCCAATCATCGCTGACTTTTACTTCCGGTTTGACATTCAAGATTGCAGAATTTTTGGATCTTACATTTTCATCTGAAAGCCAGAATAAAGTTGTGTACCGGTATGTTCAGAAATATTTTGATGCTGGGGTGACCGTTCCCGGAGAAAGTAATGTTCTGGTTGATTTACTTGATTCAGTTGCCTTTTGGGATTCAACCCAGAGTAAGCGGAGAAACAGTGGTTTCAAGTTACGAAGTTTTTCAGTAAAGGCAGATCATGATCTTCATGACTGGACTTTGCACAGCGAGTTGAAGCTGTCACCGAGACTGGTAACGGAAGATGGCGTTTCACGGTATGACTATCACCCGTTCTTTACTCTCAGCGTAAAGTGGAATCCTATGAGCAGTATGAAAACTACTATCAGGGACAACTATGGTGAGTTTGTGCTGAATCCGAATGACTGATACGTTGCTGAAATATCAGGACCCCAGAGCCCGAAACTCAAGGATCCCTGAGTCCGTCGAAGGGTCCGATATCTCAAACTAGCGCTTCAGATACATCTGCATCAGGTTGATGAACAGATACAGTTTTTTGTAGATATCAATTCCCTGAGTTTTGATTGGAACTTCTGCAAAGTGATCAAGTGCTTTCCAGTTAACAACCAGTTCAGGGCGGGCTTTTTCATGGTCTTCCACAAGTCCCTTGATATGTTTTCCCATGATAATGATGTTCTGGATTGCAGGAACAATTATTTCACGAGCTTCGTTGTTAATATCGTTAAGCAGGGTAGTGATAACATTTTTTGCTTCCTGGTCACGGTCGCAACGCAGCAGGTAATTCTTCAGTTTGTTGCTTAATTCGCCACCTTCTGCAATTGATTCATCAAACTTGATAATCTGATTTGATGTTTCAAGCAGTGCGTTGTAGGCTTCAGACATAGGGGCAGCCAGGGTGTTGGTTGTCCATTCACCACGAACAAGAACGATATCACAGAATACGCGAACATCAGCCTTGATTACATCAAGAAGGAATGACTTCAGGTAATTCATCGGTGCATGGTATACATAACCGTTCAGTCCACGTTTGGTATAATTACTGTGAGCAGCTTCGGTGTAATACTTCATTCTGGAAACATCAGATTCGCCGAAAATCTGTTTAATCAGCTGGTTTACCTTATTGTTTTCCTGGGCAGCAGAAATACTGCGAAGTTTTGATTCGGCAGAGCTGCGGAGTTTTTCGATGTATGAATCTGCAATACGTTCAGTTTTCTGGCTGACAGAAACGGTATAATCCGGGTTCTCAAACAACATTTTCAGCATCAGTTCAAAAACCTGACTGGTCCGTATATCGCGAAGACGGTTCAACACTTTATTCCACTGATTAACTGCAATGGGATCAATACCTTTTTTCGCCTTAATCAGAGCAAAAACGTCATTCCAGTCCTGGGGCTGCAGAGAAAGCACCCATGCCAGATTGATGAAATCCAGAAGGTCATCTTTCAGGTATTCGCCGCGGATGGGCTCCAGATGAGGCATTGAGCCGAATTCGCCTTCGCGGATGGTGTTGTCAAATTTTTTTAAGAGGAAGTAGTAGTCAAAGGTACAGAATGCCTTGAATTCAATGAGCCGGTTATACAGGTCATCAATTTTGGCAATGCGGCTGGCATCAAAGGACGACTGCAGTTTCTGCAGATCCTGGCGAACCTGTGCTGACAGCTGGTCAAGGGGAACGGTTTTAGACTGTTCTTCAATGTAGCTTTCGTCAAGGCGGTCCAGAAGCTTCATCTGGTCTTCTGTAAATGCATAGTCAAGGGTCCAGTTGATGAGCATTTTTGGGTTCTGGTTTGCATTGAACATGGACTGAGCGGGAGCGATAGTTTTATACAATTCAAAGAAAAATTTACCCAAAGCAGGCTGGGCTTCCTGTGAAGAAATTTTGAAAAACTTAAACTTATTTTTATTTAATTCTTTACCAATGGCCCGAAGCTGCCGTTTTTTTTCGAACTCAGGGTCGCTGGATTTGAAAATACCAAGGATTTTTGAAAAAAAGCTATCACTACTCATAGGTATAATTATGCGGAAAAACCAGCAAGTTGGCAAGTGTTCCCATTAAAGGCGTATTGACTAAAGGAAGTGGTTTTGTATAATTATAAAAAACTTTGAAAAAGTTTTGCATAAATATGCAAAATACTGGAGGGCTTGTGGCAGATTATTCTGAAAGCGGTTTTATCGATAAGCTGACAAACCTTGCAAAAAATAATGACGTAATTGATCAGCAGCTCTATCAGGAACTGAACGTACGGCGTGGTCTCCGCTACCCAGATGGACGTGGTGTTCTGGTAGGTCTTACCAAAATCGGTGATGTAGTCGGTTACGATGTTGTAGATGGCGTAAAAGTTCCGATTCCCGGAAAACTGTTATATCGCGGATACGATATCTGCGGGCTTATTGCCGATGCAGAAGCTCATAAAGAAAGTGGTTTTGAACAGACTGTATACCTGCTGCTTTTTGGTGAACTGCCTACCCGTGATCAGCTGGATGAATTCAAGTTCTTCCTTGGAACCCGTCGTACTCTGCCAGATAACTTCACTGAAGATATGATTATGAAGGCTCCTTCAAGTGACATCATGAACAAACTGAATCGTGGTGTTCTTGCAAGCTATTCATACGATAAAAATCCTGAAGATCGTGCTGTTGCCAATCAGATGCGTCAGTGTATCGAGCTTATTGCCCGGTTCCCAACGTTGGTTGCCTATGCCTATCAGGCAAAACGCCGTTTCTTTGACGGCAAGAGTATGTATGTACATAACCCAAAGCCGGAACTTTCTTCTGCAGAGAATCTGCTTCGCTTGATTCGTTCCAATAAAACATATACTCCCCTTGAAGCTGATATTCTTGACCTGTGTCTCATTCTCCATGCAGAACATGGTGGTGGTAACAACTCAAGCTTTAGTATTCATGTAGTTTCTTCTGCTGATACAGATACCTATTCTGCCGTAGGTGCCGCCGTAGGTTCACTGAAAGGTAAGCGCCATGGTGGTGCCAATATTCAGGTTATGGACATGATGGATGACATTAAGTCCAACGTTAAAGACTGGAGCAACGAAACAGAAGTTAAAGAGTATCTGCGCAAGATTCTCCGGAAAGAAGCCTATGACCATACCGGACTTATTTACGGACAGGGGCATGCGGTTTATACCATAAGTGACCCTCGTGCCATTCTTCTTCGCGATAAAGCAAAACTGCTGGCAGAAGAAAAAGGCATGATGGAAGAATATGAATTGTACCGGCTTATTGAAAACCTGGCACCCGTTGTATTTAAAGAGGAAAAGGGTGAAAAGAAGCTGATCTGTTCCAACGTAGACTTCTACAGCGGTTTTGTTTACAAAATGCTGAACATTCCACGGGAACTGTATACCCCAATCTTTGCAATCTCCCGTATTGCCGGTTGGTCTGCACACCGTATGGAAGAGATTGTATCTAACGGTAAGATTTATCGTCCGGCATACAAGAACGTACTTCCGGAACGTGACTTCATTCCTATTGAATCACGGTAAATCTGAATCGTATCAAATGAAATTCTGAATGGTTTTGAGCAGGGCATCAGGGTCAATTGGTTTACCCAGATGCCCGTTCATTCCGGCAACCCTGCACTTATCAACATCTTCATCAAATACATTGGCAGTCATTGCAACAATCGGGATAATATCAGACTGAGCATGAGAACTGAGTCTGATGGCTCTGGTTGCATCGTAGCCGTTCATTACCGGCATTTGGATATCCATAAAAATCAGACTGTACCAGAAGGGGTCTGAGTTGGTGAACTTTTCAACACATTCCCTGCCGTTATCAGCAAAATCACAGACAATATTCACGTTCTCCATCAGATGCTGGAGAATCTTCTGATTCAGACTTAAGTCTTCTGCAATCAGAACGCGAATTCCACGGAAATCAGTTGGTACCGATTCCTCTTTTTCTGTCGTATCTGTTTCCTTAGGGGCTACATCCGGTTCTTTTTTCTGTTTTCCGTCGGAACCAGCATTATCCGGTATTGCTGAAATCTGCTGTTCAATCATTTCTGCCGTTGTATCAATCTCAAAGAACATGCGGATGGTAAAAATTGATCCAACTCCTGGTGTACTCTGAACGGTAATTTCACCATTCATGGCATCTACTATGCTCTTTGTAATGGCCAGTCCAAGCCCGGTACCCTCAATTTTCTTACCTTTGTTCTCAATGCGGCTGAATGGTTCAAAAATCTGGTCGATGGTGTCAGGAGAAATTCCGCATCCCGTATCGGTAATAGTAAACTGGAATCCCTGAAAGTTATGTTTCAAGCTTGGAATTTCTTCAATGGTAAGGACAACTGTTCCGTTTTCCGGAGTAAACTTAACGGCATTATTCAGAATGTTTATCAGTACCTGCTGAAGACGGAGTTCGTCGCCCCGAAGCTTGTCATGAGCAATGGAAATTACCCGTTTGGAATAGGTAATCTTCTTTTTGGAAGCAGCAGCACTGATTATTGAGGAAACATCGTTGGTAAGGGTGCTTAAAGAGAATGGATCATGCTTCAGAACCATTTTGCCACTTTCTATGTGGGTCATGTCGAGAACATCATTAATCAGATTCAAAAGGTGCGTTGAAGAAGTGTGGATAACATTCAGATACTCCTGCACTTTCTCCTTATCATCAATTTCTTTAATGGCAAAATCAGTCATATTGATGATGGCGTTCATGGGAGTACGGATATCATGGCTCATACTTGAAAGGAACGCGGTTTTTGCTGCATTGGACTGTTGGGCCAGCTCCAGGGCTGCTTCCAGTTTTTCGTTACTGTCGAGTCTGTTCTGCATCAGTACGTTTTCAACATATTCTTTGTTGCGCCGGTGGAATGCCAGGAAAGAAAGCAGCGAAACGCTTAGGGTAAGTCCGATAAGCAGCATACTGAGCATCAGGACATGCTGGCCAAATTTGGTATTATTGTTGTTTACCAGAGTTGCATCGATAGCCGTGACCAGATAGTAAACGTAGTTACCGCGTTCAAGGGGAGTAAAGCCCATATATAGCTGACTGCCATTCCGGTTTACTGTTCCAACCCAAGAGTTTCCGGCCTCCAGAATAGTACGTATAGGTTCGTTTTTCCCAAAGAATATATCGAAGTGATTTTTTTCCGCGAAGTCAATAAGGTTGTTTTCCTGCAGTGCATTTGGATTGGTATCGTTATTCAGGCGGTTTCCGTTACTGTCGGCAAGAAACAGCTGGATTTTGCCGTCAAATTCAACACCGCGGGCATTGTTCAGAATATCCGGTATTGATTCTGAGGCTGAAATGCTGTGAATCTGTTCCCCATGAAATGTTGTATTTACAGAAACAGGATGAATCAGGTAGAGGTTTTCATCGCGGGAAATCCAGACATCAGCAGTAGGAGCCGGCTGTCTTTGCCGTGGTTCATCAAGAAAAAATTCATTTCCATAGGAATTGTAATGACGGCCACTTTCCGTGCGTATTGCCAGTTCGCTGATTTTCCATAAATCCCTGTTGCTTTTCATGTAATACAGGATTTCATCTTCAGTTACTGATAATCCGTGATTACTGCGGTTGAGAAAAGCTGAAAAACTGTCAAGAACCGTCCAGTAATGGGAAATTTGCCCTTCAACACGGTATACCGTTGTTTCTGTTACAGATGCAAAAGTTTCTGCTCCAACGGAAACAACACGTTCATTGTATTTTGCAAGGGAGAAAAAAAGAAAAACGGTAGCAACCAGCATGGTACAAATAAAAAGAATGGTAAAAGCCGATAAGAAAGACCTTCTGGATAGATTTACCTGTTGGTCCACACTGTCCTCCGTTTTTTATACATTCAGTATATGCCCGTTTATTTATGCGGTCAACTTTTGGTAGAATGGGATACATGAGTAATGCACCGAAAGAACGGATAGATAAAGTTTTGTCAAAGCATGGGTATGGCAGCCGCAAAGATGTTAAAAAACTGCTGCATACGGGAACAGTTCTTGTTAATGGCCAGGTAATTACGGCTCAGGATGCCCGGATTGATATGGAAAATGATGTATTGTCTGTTGATGGTACTGTTATTCAGCTTGTTCGCCACCGGTATTTCATGATGAACAAAAAAGCGGGTACGGTCTGTTCCCAGAAAGAGGGTATTTATACCTCGGTGTATGATCTGATTTCTGAAGAAGACCGAAGTGATACCATTGAAGGCACACTGCATCTGGTTGGAAGGCTTGATGTTGATACGGAAGGTCTTCTGATTCTGACAACAGATGGCGATTTGACCCACCGGCTGATTTCTCCCAAAAACAAAGTCGACAAAACTTATGAAGTTACTCTGGAAACTCCGGTGTCGGCAGATGAACAGGCTCGTATTGCGGACCGTTTTGCATCGGGAATTACGGTTCCGGCAGAAGGACGCGAAGTGGAATTTGTGGCAGAAAACGCTCATGTTACTTTTGCCGATGAAACTCATGCAACTTTGGTAATTCATGAAGGTAAATTTCATCAGGTAAAACGCATGTTCGCTGCTGTTGGCAATAAAGTGGTGTACCTGAAACGGATTGCAGAAGGGGAGTTGAAACTTGATGAAAGCATTCCTCTGGGGCAGTATCGCAGCTTAACTCCGGAAGAACTGGCAATTCTGGGTGTGGGGCAGTAATCAGGCAGTTATACCGTAAAAAAATCTGTTATTGGATAAAAACTCTTCTTGCGGGCTGTCTTCTGCAGTTTTATACTATAGGATATGAAAGTTTTATTTGCTGATGATGACAACACTATGCGTCTGTATTTTACCAAGTTTTTTGAGAAAAAAGGGTATGAGACGCATTCTTTTTCCAATGGGGCAGAAGCCTGGGATGCACTGCAGAAAAATTATTATCCTCTGGTAGTGCTTGACTGGAACATGCCTGAAATGACCGGTGTTGAAGTTTGTGAGCGGATAAAAGCCCGGCAGGAAGACAGACAGAATGGAAAATTCGTGTATGTAATCCTTATTACCAGCAATTCTTCCAGCGATGAAATTGTTGAAGGATTAAACCACGGTGCAGATGACTATATTACCAAGCCGGTAGTAGCAGCAGAACTTGAAGCCCGTATTTCCAGTGCACTGCGTGTCATTGAATATGAACGTCAGCTGCAGGAAAAAGAAAAAGCAGTGCGGTTCAGCTGCTATGAAACATTAACCCAACTGGCAGAAACCCGTGATCATGAAAGCAACGACCACATGACCAGGGTAGGTATCATGAGTGAAATGATTGCCAGAAAACTGGGCTGCCCGGAGAACTTCTGTTCTGACATCAGAACCTTTGCGCCAATGCATGATATTGGTAAAGTAGGTATTCCTGATGGTATTCTTCATATTCCGCGTCATTTGTGCTCTGAAGAATTTGACCTGATCAAGCTGCATACAACCATTGGATGGGAAATCCTTAAAGGTAAGGAAACGTTTGAAATGGCATCGCTTATTGCCTATACCCATCATGAACATTGGGATGGTTCCGGATATCCACGCCACTTGAAGGGTGATGATATTCCTTTGGAAGGACGCATCGTAGTTGTAGCTGATACCTATGACAGTATGCGTTCCGTAAAATCCTACAGTGCAGCCGTCAGTCATGAAGAATGCATTAAATATCTGCAGGATAATTCTGGAACCATGTTCGATCCGACTGTTGTTCAGGCTGCTGTAGATATTCAGGATGACCTGAATACCCTGTTCAATAAAACCTATAGGGTTAATATCCAGATTAAACCGTAATTGCATAAAAGTACCGCAAAGTGGTACTTTTATCGTATTGAAACCGTATTTTTTAGGAGTCTGTCATGAACTTTATTGAAGATCTGCTTACTAAAGCAAAGGCCGCCAATAAACGCATCGTACTGTGCGAAGGCGAAGATAAACGCGTTGTTACCGCAGCTGCAGAAATCGTAAAACAGGGTGTTGCCCAGATTATTCTGATCGGTAATGCTGAAGAATGTGCAAAAGTTGCACCTGGTGTTGATCTGACCGGTATTACTCTGGTTGATCCTGCTACCAGCGACAAAGTTGATCAGTATGCTGAACTGCTGTACAAAGCACGCGAAGGAAAAATCAACAAGAAAACCAATGCACCTGAATACCCAACCGTAGAAGATGCTAAAAATTACATTGTAAAAGACCGCACCATGTTCGGTGCCCTGATGCTGAAAGCAGGCGATGCAGACGGATTTGTTTCCGGTGCATGCCACTCTACTGCCAACACCATTCGTCCCGGTCTGCAGGTTATCAAAACCGCTCCTGGTATCAAAACCGTTTCTTCAACCTTCATCATGGTTGCTCCGGAAGGCGGAAACAAATATGTTCCAGAAGGTGTTGCACTGTTCTCTGACTGTGCTCTGTGTATCGAACCAACTGCAGAAGA
>JAZLGC010000104.1:0-10409 GCA_045616125.1 Treponemataceae bacterium
TTGAGAACCTAGCCTTATAGGCTAAGTGCAAACCACCCCTTTGAGGGGTGGTTATGATTGCTTATACCTCGTGCTGGCGTTTATCATAATCAATCAGCTGGTTCAGTAGTGAATCCGGATCGTCAAAGCGTTTTTCGCGGCGCTTGTTCAGAATCGTGTACAGAATCGGCGAAACGAACAAGGTCATGATTGAACCGGAAATCAAACCGCCTACCATAGTCAGACATACCGGCTGCATCTGCTCTGCTCCTGTTCCCGGGAAGAACGCCATAGGCACCATACCCAGTACGGTGGTCAGCGTTGACATGAGAATTGGCCGCAGACGGTTCCGTCCGGCTTCCAGACATGCTTCGTATACCGGCATCTTCTTATCTACCAGCTGGTTGGTATAGTCAACAAGAACAATACCGTTGTTTACTACAACGCCAACAAGGGCAACCATACCTACCATGGAGTACAGGGTAAACGCCTGCCCCGTAATCTGGTGAATCCATACAACACCGATAATCAGCAGTGGAATGCTGAAGAATATGATGAACGGGTCAATAAGACTTTCGAACTGGGCGGCCATAACGGCAAATACCATAAGAACTGCCATGCCGATTACCAGAACGAAGGTACTGTTGAACTTTTCAATACTGCGGGCTTCACCGCCAAAACTGATTTCAACACCGTCCGGTACAATCAGATTTGCCGTAAGGTACTCTTTTACCAGAGCAGCGGCCTCTGTTGTTGTGGTGCCTGTTGCAACACCGGCAGTTACGTGGTTGATGCGCTTGTTGTTTTCCCGCTTAACAGACTGGGGTGCAGCACCTTCTTCAAACGAAATAAAGATATCAAGCGGCATTTTCCCATTCTGGGTAGAAACGGTCAGTCCACTTAAATCTGCGTTGGTAGTAACATCGTTTTCATCCAGACGTACTTTGACAGAATACTGGTTACCGTTTTCGTAGAACGTAGTAGCTGTAGAGCCGTTCAGTGCGTTCTTTATTTCATTTGCAATGGAACTGATGCTTGCACCATAGGTTGCCGCAAGTTCCTTGTTGATTACAACTTCAAAGCGGGGGGCTCCGTTTTCAAAGTCGCTGGCAGGATTCGTTATCTGTGGCAACTGTTGCAGTAACCGGATGATTTCTTCAGCTGTTTCCTGGGCTGCTATGCTGTCCGTGGAAATAAGTTCAACATCAATGGCATTGTTGCCACCGCCAAATCCACGGCCACTGCTGAAGCTGACTGTAACATCGGCCCAGTCGGTTAAATGGGGCGTCAGTTTTGCCTTAATCTGGTCAGGTGTCATTTTCTGTTCGGTAATATCCGGCAGCAGAATCTGCAGTGAACCACTGTTGCTGCGTCCGGTGTTTACCGTAATGCTTTCAAAAGCGCCTTCGCATTCTTCTTCAACAATATCCTGAAACTTGAACAGGTATTCCTGAACAACCTTGTTATTGGTACCAACGGGCATTGATATGGAGACCGTTACCTGATCATCGCTGGAACTGCGGGGCGACATGTTCATGCCGAATCCGTTGTACTGAGTCCAGGTATAGGCTACAAGGCTGAATACCATAACCAATACAATCAGCCGGTTGTTCAGAACAAACTTCAAACCGGCAACATAGCCTGCTTCCAGTTTTTCTTCCACCTTTGCAAGGAAGGTATCAATGGCTCTGGTAACACGGAATTTCAGCGGTTTCTGGGTACGTGAGAAAATAGGCCAGATACTTCCGCATAGTGCCGGTACCAGGGTTATTGCTACAAACAGTGATGAAATCAGCGAAACACACACGGTAATAACCAGATCGGAGAAAAGCTGCCCCAACTGTTCCAGCTCGGCCTTGTAAATAATCAGAGGAATGAATACACACAGTGTTGTCAAAGTAGAGGCTACAATGGCGTTCATCATGTTTTTTGAGCCAAGAATGGCTGCAATGGCAGAACGTTCTCCTGCAACACGGTGATTGTAAATGTTCTCCAGAATTACAATGGAAGAGTCTACAACCATACCCATACCAAGAATCAGACCTGCCATGGTCATCATGTTGACGGTAAGACCCATCCAGGACATAACCGTCAGGGTAATGATGAATGAGAACGGAATTGAAAGACCGATGATGATGGAACTGCGGATGTTTCTCAGGAACAGCAGGATAATCAGCATTGCCAGAATGGCACCCTGATAGGCGCTGTTATATACCTGGTTCAGGGTGGATGTAATCATAGACGTATTGTCGCTCATAACGGCAACCGTTACACCGCTTGGCACCTGCGCATTAATGTTGTCCATGGCAGCTTTTACGGCTTTTGCAACAGTAGAATCGTTGGTTCCGGATTCATTGCTCAAACTGATGTAAATACCCTGCGAACCGTTGATGTACACGCCGCCGTTACTGGTGGAATATTCCTCGCTGATTTCAGCAACATCATCAATGCGTACAGGAATACCGTTCTTTATAGTAATGACCGTCTGCCGCATTTCTTCCAGATTTTCATAGTAGTTGCTGGTAATAATTTCGTAGTCTTTTCCGTCCTGCGTCAGCTGTCCCATGGAAGTTTCAACGTTGCGGCCGGAAAGAGCCTGAGAAATCTGGCTGGTTGTAATGCCGTATGCTTCAAGGCGTTCCCGGGAAACAGTGATGTAAATAGTTTTTGTGGTTCCACCCTGCACATCAACGCTGGCAATACCTTCGATACGTTCCAGAAGCGGAGTAATTATGTCTTCAGCAACAACTTTCAGTTCATCAACGGGCATATCACCTTTAACCGAAAGCCGCATGAAGGAACTTGAGCCACTCCGCATGGCATCATAGCGCATGACACTGGGGGTACCGCATCCATCGGGTAACGACCGGCTGAATCGGGTAATCAGGGTGTTGATTTCGGCCGTAACTTCGTCAAGATCAACATCGTAGCCAAATTCAAGACGTACCTGGCTTGAGCCGTTGGAAGACGTACTGGTAATAGACTTAACGCCCGTAACGCTTCCCAGCTGATTAACCAGTTTCTGGGTAACGTTTTTATCAACAATTTCAGGACCTGCATTTGAGTAGGTGGTCTGAACCGTAATAACGGGGTAGGTAGTTTCCGGCAGCAGTGCAGTTCCCAGTTTGGGAATAAACATAACGGCAAGAACAATCAGGATAACGTAGACCATAACTACCGTAACAGGACGGCGTACAGATAATTCAGTAATGTTCATATGTAAAAATTCCTACCGTTAGTTTCCTACTGCAATGCGCACTGGAGTTCCGTCTGCTACAGATCCGGCCGTAACAACACGGTCACCGGCAGAAAGACCACTGATGATTTCAGCTTCAAAATCGTTTGTCATGCCGGTTTCTACAACCACGCGGCGTGCAACATTTTCATCGTCAATAACGTAAACAATAGTCTTGTCGTTCCACACATGAAGGGCTTTTTTGGGTACCACAAAGGTATTGTTTATTTCGTTGACAGCAAGCTGAACGCTGGCGTACATACCCGGTTTAATGCGGCTGTCGTATTTATTCAGTTCAAGGGTTACTTCAACAGTACGGTTCGATTTGTTGATGACGGGGCTGATACCGGTTATGCGGGCTTCAAAGGTTTCCCCGGGAGCACTGGTAACGCTAACATATGCGGGGAGCCCTTTACGTAAACTGGTACTGTATTTTTCAGAAACGTAAACGGTAAGCGTCAGTTCCTTTACAGTACCCACACTGGCAAAGGCTTGTTGTGCAGAAGCGTTGTCGCCGACAGAAGCGTTCATGCTGATAATGGTGCCGCTTAATGGAGACGTTACCGGGCTTGCGGCGTAGGTAGCACCCGGTTTGCTTGGGTCGATATAGCCGATGATTTCACCTTTTGTAACGGTGTCACCAACTTTTTTCAGGATACTGGTAACTTTTCCGGAAGTAATAGGGTAGGCGTTTACTTCTGTTTTGGAAGCAATATCACCGGAAACACGAACGGTTTTCTGAATGGTTTCAGGTTCAATGGCTTTATAATTTACGGTAACTGTTTTGGCAGTAGATGCTGCAGTGGCAGCTGCTGTCCTTGCGCCAGCAGTTCCTGCACCTGAACCAGCAGTGCCAGCACTACCGGCTCCTCCAGAACGTCCCCCGGCACCGCTCATACCGCCCATTCCCGGCATTCCGCCGGCTCCCATACTCATGGCGCCACTAAATCCGCTGCTTTTACTGTTTGACTTTCTGTTCTCAGCAAATGTCAGCCCCAAAAAAGCTGCTACCAATACAATTACTATGATTTTTCCAATCAGATCACCATTAATTTTCATATTGCGTTACCTCTTGATTACCTCATTTTCCTGTTACAGATCCAAAAAGACCGTATACTTCTTCAATACTCATGTTCAGTTCGCTGGCCAGTGAATAAACACTGTTCAGATAATTAATCTGTGCTTTCAGAACTGTCTGCTGACTCTGCTGCAGCCGCTGCCGTGTATCGTCAAGCTGACTGGCACTCAGCAGTCCATGGTTATAACTGTCTTCACTCAGCTCGTACTGCCGTGTAGTTATTTCAAGGCTTTCACGGTTCAGTTCCAACGTCTGTTCCAGTTGCCGTATTTTTTCAAAAGCGCTGTAAATACTCTGTCTGGCACTTATTTCGGTGTTTTCCAGATTCATGGCTGCAGTAGTTACAGAATCTTCAGCCTTCTGCAGACTCAACTGAGTGCTGCTTCCTGGAATGAACCCGGTAAGATTCAGCCGGATAGAAGCAGATATGCTGCCGCTTACAGAAATACCCTGACTGTAATCCTGGGAATTTTTAGGCCTGATGCTGACATTTTCAGAAAGAGAAACCGGCAGCCATGTTCTGATTTTTGTGGTGGAAAGGCTCAGTTCGGCCTGCTCCAGCTGCAGTTCCTGCTGTAAAACGTCAAAACGCTGGCTGTACCGTTCCTCCACAATCTGATCCAGCTGCTCTCCTGCCGGCAGACTCAAAGGCTGAACCGAGATGGTACCGGTCAGGGTTATGTCATCATCTACATCGTATCCCAGAAAAATCTTAAAGCTGTTCAAATCGGTTTTATACTGATTTTTTGCCTGTGCCACCTGGGGAATAATGGAATGTTCTGAATATTGGGCCTGCAGGTATTCCAGTTCACTGGCTGCCCCTGCGCGGTAACTGGCAGTAGTTGCGGCCAGCTGGGCACTTGCAAGAATAAGGCTGTTTTCAAGAATTGCTATGTTTTCCTGAGAAGCAATCAGGTTGTAGAATTTTTCTGCAGTCTGCTGTTCAATCTGAAACAGCTGCTTGCGGTAGCTCAGAACCTGATTCTGGTACTGCAGTTCGTTCTGTTTTAAGGTATTGGGAATAGTCGCGTCAACAGAAAGCGATTCACTGATGCTAGGAGTAATGGAGAGGGGGCTGGTTGAATTGCCTCCGGAAGAACCTGATTTGCTGCTGAACAGTGTACCAGACTTGGAAAGGCTTGATTCCAGGCTTGCATTAACGCTTGGCAGAAATGTATTCCAGTTGTTTTCATAGGTACGGCGGGCACTTTCCAGATTTATGGCACTGGCAGCAAGAGTCCGGTTATTGGTCAGTGCACGGTCTATGGCCTGCTGCAGTGTCAGTTCTGCAGATTCTGCAGAAAGCGGCATTGCCAGTGCTGCACCTAGGGCAGCGGTTACTGCTGTCAGCCTGATTTTTTTGAGCATGAGAATCTCCTTGTGGGAACAGTTTTTCAAATTACAGGCAGAGTATAAACGGAGCAAAAGCGGCAGCGGTATTAACCGGTGATGAAAGTTCAATGAATAAAATGTTATCAATGCCTTGTATCGCTATTCAATTATCGGCAGTTATGTTTATGATAAGATAAGAGGTGTAACCGATGAAAGGAAAAATTCTCATTATTGAAGATGTACCCGAAATGTCTCAGCTTGTTGCCATGTACCTCCAGAAAGAAGGTTTGGAAACTGATCAGGCAGAGACTGCAGAAATAGCGCTTGAAAAACTTAATGATCCCAATAATACCCCTGATCTGGTTATTCTTGATCTGAACCTGCCCGGCATGGATGGTTTTGAATTTCTTAATCAGTTCCGTAAGAATTACGTTACCCCGGTCATCATTGTTTCTGCCCGCGATGCAGATGAAGATATCATCACCGGGTTGGGGTACGGGGCCGATGAATTCGTTACAAAGCCATTTTCGCCACGTGTTCTGGTAGCCCGTGTTCGTGCCATGCTCCGCCGTCAGCAGGACTCTTCTTCCGCAACGGCAGAAAACTGTCTGACCTTTGGCCCGTACGTTCTTGATTACAACAGCTTTACACTCAAGAAAACCGGCGATAACGGCAAAATGGAGCGGGTTGCCCTTTCTGCCAAGGAATATGCAGTGTTAACCTGCCTTACTGAAAATGCCGGGAAACCCCTTACTCCTGACCAGATATACAATCTGGTATGGAAAACGCCATACGGAGACCTATCTGCCGTTGCCGTCTATATTCAGCGTCTCCGCAAAAAAATCGAAAAAGACCCCACTAAACCGGAATATCTGCAGACCGTATTCGGCATGGGCTATAAATTTACTCCGGAAGGAAGCGGTCAGGTATGAGGATTCACAAGCAGTTTATCATCTTTGTTGCCGGCATCATTCTTTTGCCTTTCTGTATTCTGATTTCCATCGGTTTGGTTCAGTACTTTAATGCTCCTGAACGAACCATGATTCCCGGATACGAAGAGATGAATCTGTTTGTGCAGGCTACGGTTTCTGAAGAAAGCTGGGCAAACATGCAGAAACGGCTTAGCCGCAACCCGGATTATGTTCAGGTTGCCATTCTCAATACCAACTATCGGGTACTCTATTCATCGGTACCCCAGATTCCGGAACAAGTGCAGCTTTCTCCCCTTGATCTCATGCAGTTCATGCGCTTTACCGGCGACCATTACATGTATCAGATGGAATCATCTCCGGAACGGGTTCACGATGGCCTTTTTGTCATCATGCGAACCCCCCGGAACCGTGTTCAGAAAATCAATCTTTTCCGCTCAGGCCTTTCAATCTTTATCCTGGTCATGCTTGGCATTATCATTCTGGCGTCAATTACCTGCGCTGTTATTGCAAAAAGCATTACGAAAAGCGTTACCGAAATTGAAGAAGCAACTGCACGGCTTGCCAAGGGAAATCTTGATGATGAAATAGTCGTAAAGGGTAGTAACGAAATTTCAAGTCTTTCCCAAAGCCTTAATGCCCTCAGGCTTTCCCTCAAAGACCAGAAACTGCGTCAAAGCCGGTTTATTATGGGAATCAGCCATGATCTCCGTACCCCGGTTGCCCTGATTAAAGGATATACGGAATCCATTGCCGATGGTTTTGCCGATGATCCGGAAATGCTGGAAAAATCAGTTGAAATTATTACCCAGAAAACAGATCAGCTGCAGGAATTAATTGATGAACTGATTAACTTTGTCAAACTGGGAACGGAAGACTGGCGCAAAACCATTACCGAACACAACATTACGCCGTTCCTTAGGGAATATGGAGAACGTATTATTACCGATGGAAACCTGCTGAAGAAGGAAGTTTCGGTTCAGCTGAATCTGCCGGAAATTCTGTATGTAAAGTACGACGAAAAACTGTTTGTCCGTGTTTTGGAAAACCTGACGGGAAACGCCATGCGGTATACCCAGAATGAGGGCAGGATTCTGTTCAAGGCTGATGTAACGGACGATTGTCTTAAGATAGCGATTTGTGATAACGGATGTGGTATCAGTAAAGACGATATTGCCTATATTTTTGATCCATTCTATCGGGGAACTTCAAGCCGCCGTGAAGAAGGAAAAGGTCTTGGGCTCAGCGTGGTTAAGAATATTGTGGACAGTCATAACTGGAAGATTGACGTCTCTTCTGACCTGTCTCTTGATATGCATACCGTGTTCACCATCACCATCCCCCGCTCATAGCCCCCATCCCCGCGCCACTACCATCAGGATCCCTGATTCGCAACGAACCGTAGGCGAAGTTTCACAGCGGCCTGTCGAAGGGTCCCCTTCCTGTCATCCCGAACTAGTTTCGGGATTTCTGTTTCAAACTTGACAACTTGTCAAGATAGCTATACTTTCAAATCATGAAACAGATGACAGTAGGCGATTTTAAAGCACAATTCTCTTCGGTATTGGAACAGGTTCTTGAGGGTGATACCATTCAGATTCTCTACGGTCGGGCAAAAAAACCTGTGGCACAGCTCACAAAAATCGAAGAAAAAAAGCAGAAAAAAAAGCGTATACCAGGCTTATATAAAGACTATGGACCTTATTGGGAGGATGAAACTTTTGAGTTCACACCCGAAAACCTTTTTGACAACATGGATGACCTTCTGTAAGGAGTGGATGAAGTGAACTATCTGATAGATACTCATGTTTTTATCTGGTTTATGATGGAACCCGAAAAGCTGTCTCAAACGGTGTATGATATCCTGACCAATGAAGATACCAAAATTTATATCAGTCCCATAAGTTTTTGGGAGATGGCTATAAAATACCAGTCGGGAAAACTGAATCTTGGTAAAATACACCCAGTACATTTTCCTCACATCGCAGATCAATATAATTTTGACCTGCTTACTCCAGATACCTATGATTACGTCAGCATTGCACAGGTACCTCAAAAAGAAAACCATCATGACCCCTTTGACCGGATGCTGATCCAGCAGGCAATCAGAAATAATATGGTGTTGTTAAGTAACGATGAAAAATTCCGGCAATACGAAGAACACGGTCTACAGTTACTGTGGTAGCGCAGCCTGTCGAAGGGTCCAAGTTAAAAAAAATGTTATAAATGACAAAAAAAAGATATTTGTCATTTTGTGCAGTTCAGAAGCAAAGGCTTGCAAATCGTTGCAAATCAATGAAAAAATTACACTTTACCGAAATTTATCCACCTTTCCAAAGCCTATTTTTTTCTTGACCACCTATTAAAGGCGTGTTATCGTGATAGTATAAATAAACGTTACCCAAATAAAACCGTTGGTTTTCGGTTTCGTTTTAAAAAATTAGGAGGATTTTTCTAAAAATGAAAAAAATTCTTGCTGTATTAATCGCAATCTCTATGGTTGCTACCATGGCTTTTGCTGCTGACTTCACATTCTCAGTAGAAAACACTGGTGACCTGCTGAACTGGTCAACTGACGCTTCTAACGCTGCAACTCTGTTTGCTAACGACGGAAACAACGGTTGTACAACTCTTTCTGCTTCTGTTGATGGTCTGGCTGGTACTTCTATGAAAATTACCAACGTTGATGCAGATGGTAACGGACAGAAAGAACTGACTGTATCTAATGCTACAATTTGGCTCATCCCAGTTGAAGGTGTAAAACTCACCCTCGGTGGTGCTGATTACAATGCATGGGCAGATGTAGACTTTGATGGTTCAGATGACGATGCAGATGCATACGGTGCAACTGTAAAAGGTGAAGCTTTCAATGTTGAATACACCGGTGTTAAAAACCTGACCGTAAATGTAGCAGTTTCAACCTGGACTACTACTGACAAACCAGTTGCTGCTGCAAAAGTAGCTTACGCTGCTGCAGAAGCTGCTAACATCGCTGTAACCGCTGATACCGACCTGACCATCGGTGCTGCTGTAACCGGTAAAGTTGCTCCAGTTGAATACGCTGTTGCTGTAGAATACAAAGACAACGTAAAAGTTGGTGGTAAAGTAGCTGCTGAATTCGCTCCAGTAAATGTTTGGGGTGCTGCTCAGTTCGATCTGGCTGATTCAAGCTTCATCGCTCTGGAAGGCCTGACTGTTGACCTGGCTCCTGTAACCATCGCTCAGGGATTCGGATACAACGTAGACAAAAAAGACGTAATGAATGCAAACGTAAAAGCTACTGTAGAAGTTGCTCCAGCTACCTGCTGGGTAGAAGTTTCTACTGGCGATGTAACCAAAATTGCAGAAAACGTAGCTCTTACCGCTGGTGCTAAAGTAGCATTCTCTGGCAACGTAGGCGAAGCTGAATGGTCAGTAACTCCAGAAGTTGACGTAGACATCCTGCAGGACTTCAAAGTTGGTGTAAAAGTTCCATACTCAGTTAAAATTGCATTCTAATCTAATCCGTTAGAATACTACTGATATGACAACAGCCCCGGTCAATTCGCCGGGGCTGTTTTTTTTTACGGACATATCCTTTTTTTATAAAGCAGAAATTTATTTACATTTTTTTCTCCAAAACTGCAATTTTTTTTCTCTCCCGGGCGAATAACTATAACGCAGCGATATTCAGTATTGAGCGCTGCAGATTTTTAGTTATTCGAGGTTCTTATGGAAGAAGAAAAGTATGGTAAGCCGCTGGAGGACATGTGTCTGTTTGATGATGTTTTCATGACGGCATGCCTGGCAGGTCAGAACGAATGTGTTGAGTATATTCTGAAGATATTGCTCAACAAAGATCTTAAGGTGCTGAAAG
>JAZLGC010000105.1:0-42500 GCA_045616125.1 Treponemataceae bacterium
TATTATCTGTATTTAAGCGAATATTTAGTGAAAGATGGAATAGCGAATTATAAATTAATATTTTGAAATTTATCTATGACTGTACTTTGAGTTATGTTTATGTTGTTGATAACTTCTGAGCATTTAGGCTATGAACGAAAGATGGAAAATTCAATATTAGTGCAGTCCTAAAGTACCTAAAATTTATTCAAGCAGCAGCTTTGATGACCCTGTAAAAAAACTGTGTAAATGGCTGACAAAATGATACTCTATAGGAGGAGTACGATGTTGGCCAAGAAGAAAAAGATGTCATCGACCTGATGCTGGATCAGATTGATTTTCATGGAATGACAACAGAAGAACTGTCAGGAGAGAACGGCTTGTTAAAACAGCTGACAAGCCGTTTTTACTCAAGGGTGTAACTGCCGATGATAAACTTCCGGAAATTTCTCAGCGGCATTAACAGCGTCATCTGCAGCAGGTATATGGCGTTGAAGTCTCTGCAGAAACAATCTCAAATATTACCGACGCCGTCATGGCTGACGTAAGGGAATAGCAGCCACGTCCGCTTGAAAAGTCATATCCCATTCTGTTTCTTGATGCACTGCGTGTAAATTCCAGACAGGACGGAAAGAATGTCAATAATGAACGCTACCTGAATAGGAGAATAACTATGGCTAGAACATTACATAACATCTTAATCACTGGTGGAGCAGGTTTCATCGGGTGTAACTTCATCCACTACCTGTTTGGTCTGAGTAACAGCGGCACCGACCTGTTTGGCGATGCAAACTTTACCGGTAACGTAGTAAACGTAGACTGCCTTACCTATGCCGGTAACCTGGAAAGCCTGAAAGACGTTGAAGAAAAATATGGCAGTGGAATCCTGAATCAAGCTCAGGATGACAAGGGGGCAAGTCATGCTGAACTTGATTCAGCATCTAAAAAACAACGGTATTTCTTTGAAAAAGTTGATATCTGTGACCGTGCAGAAATTGAGCGCATCTTCAAACAGTACGATATTGATACCGTTATCCACTTTGCTGCAGAAAGTCATGTAGACCGCTCAATTCTTGGGCCTGAAGCCTTTATCAAAACCAATGTTATGGGAACCTACACCCTGCTTGACGTTGCCCGTAAATACTGGAACGTATCTCTTGATAATCCGCGTGATGACGTTCTGTTCCATCATATTTCAACTGACGAAGTATACGGCTCCCTGGGGGAAACCGGGTACTTCCTGGAAACAACTCCATATGACCCACGCAGCCCCTATTCTTCCTCCAAGGCATCGTCTGACCACATCGTCATGGCCTACTACCACACCTATGGGCTGCCAATCACTCTTTCAAACTGTACCAACAACTATGGCCCCTTCCAGTTCCCCGAAAAACTGCTGCCGTTAATGATCAGCAACATTAAAGACGACAAGAACCTGCCGGTATACGGAAAAGGCGATAACATCCGCGACTGGATTTATGTAGAAGACCATAACCGCGGGGTTTGGGAAATAGTAAATAAATCTCCTGCCGGCGAAAAATGGAATCTTGGTGGCGAAGACGAACGGCAGAATATCAAACTGCTGGACGAAGTTATCGATTTAACCGCAAAAGAAATCGGCAAGGATGCAGAAGAAGTACGCAAAACCATTACCTACGTAAAAGACCGTCCTGGCCACGATAAGCGCTATGCCATTGACTGCACCAAGGCTAAGACCCGGCTTGGCTGGGAACGCAAGATGACCTTTGAACAGGGCCTCCTTGCCACTATCCGCTGGTACCTGAACCACGGTGAGTGGATTGCAAATATTCAGTCTGGTGCTTACAAAGACTGGATTGAAAAGAACTACAAAGAGCAAGGGCGGTAGAATAGCGGAGGCTTCGATAAGAAAACCAGGGACACTTCGACAGGCTCAGTGGCCCTGGTTTTTGTAGGATCCCTGATTCGCAACACAGGATCTCCTGATTCGCAACGCAGGCTCCCCTTAGCTTGTCGAAGGGTCCGGAGTTTCGTAGCGGCTTGTCGAAGGGTCCAAATCTGCATTCGGGATAGTAATACCAGCGTTGTTATGCTAAACTTAATGCAACTTCTCGATATAAGGAACCTTAATGGGAATTTACGTAAATCCGGATAATGCAAATTTTAAGGAAACAGCAGATTCCGGTTCATACGTTGATAAGACATTGTTGTTGGATATCCTTAACCAGCGGGTTGGGCAACCTGATGAGAAATTTATCTGCTTAAGCCGTCCCCGCCGGTTTGGAAAAACCATTGCTGGTAATATGGTGGCTGCCTATTACTCCAAAGGTGCAGATTCCAAAGCGTTATTTTCACGCTTTAAGATTTCTCAAACTGCTTTATTTGGTACCTACTTAAATGCCCTTAATGTTATCAAAATAGATTTAAACGGAGCCTATGCTTCCTGTAAGGCAGTTCCGGATGCAGACGTAACAGCTTCAACCGTTATTTCGTATCTTACTACTGCCATTTGTAAAGAATTCAGACAGGAATTTCCTGCAGTCATTTTTTCTGACGGAATATCTGTGGCAGATGCATTACTTGCTGTATTTCGTAGTTCCGGCGTGCCTTTTGTCATCATTATTGATGAATATGACGTGTTACTTCGCGAGCAGGTTCCTGATACCGAATTCCAATCATATCTCGGTTTTCTCAATTCTCTTTTTAAAAATGAATCTCTTCGTCCGGCCATCGCTTTGGCGTACCTGACTGGAATTCTCCCCGTCATTCGGGATAAAGTGCAGTCTAAACTCAACACGTTTGATGAAATTACCATTCTTCGGCCGGGACCTTTTGCTGAATACACCGGTTTTACTGATGCAGAAGTAAAAAGGTTGTGTGCTGCCTATAAGTGCGATTTTGATGAATGTAAAAGCTGGTATAATGGGTACCGCTTAAAGAATTTTGATATATATAACCCGCAGGCTGTTATTAAGGCCGTAAAATCCGGTGAGTTTGCTTCGTACTGGAGTGCAACTTCTACCTACGAGGTTATTTCTGACAAAATCAAAATGAATTTTGACGGCATTCAGGATGATGTTGTTTCGATGCTGTCTGGTAACAAAGTTAGTGTAAATACGGGAACCTATAAGAACACCATGAATGACTTTCATTCTAAAAACGATGTTTTTACATTCCTGATTCATCTTGGGTATCTGGCTTATGATGCTGACGAAAAAAAATGCTACATACCTAATCGCGAGATTCATGAAGAATGGCAGAATGCAATAGCTATTAATGCTGATTATGCAGAAACAAACAAGATTATTGCAGATTCACAAAGGCTGTTGCAAAGTACTATCTGTGGTGATGAAGAGGCTGTTGCCAAGGCGTTGGATATCAGCCATATGCATGTTGCTTCAAACCGCAGCTACAATAATGAATATAGCCTGCAGTCTGCAATTTATCTGGCGTACATAGCAGCATTAAATAGCTTTACTATTGTTAAAGAAATGACAACCGGTAAAGGTTTTGCTGATATTGTGTATATCCCCTTTAAGCAAAATCTTCCTGCTATGATAATTGAACTTAAGCACAATAAATCTGCAGAAACGGCGTTGAACCAGATTAAGGAAAAAATGTATTTTGATTCGCTGTCTCAGTATTCTGGAAATATACTGTTTGTTGGCATAAATTATGATGAGGTATCAAAGGTTCATCAATGTACCATTAAAAAACTGGTAAAATAGCAAAAGATCTCCTGATTCGCAACTCAGGATCCCTGATTCGCAACTCAGGATCCCTGAGCTTGTCGAAGGGGCCGGAGTTTCACAGCGGCTTGTCGAAGGGGTCTCCCCTCAATTGTCATAAACCTTTTATTCTCGTATACTTACAAACTATGAATGAAGAACTTACTAACAACTCTGTAGATGAAGAAATCTCATTAATCGATTTACTTGCGGTGCTTATCCGGTACCGCAAAATGATTGTCTGGGGAACGGTTGCTGTTGCAGTTTGTGCTTTCAGCTGGCTGTTTCTTATTCCAAAAGTTATTCCTTCCAGGGCTTCTTCTGCAGTAGAAATTTCGTATTATATTCATCAGTCAGAACCTCCGGCACTGTGGTATCAGCAGAATCCTACTACTACTACTACTACTGGCGGCCTTTTGAGTAATGCCATTTCGTATCTGAACGACCCTCTGGTTCTTATCAAAAAAAACAAGCAGATAAACATTCTGTTCAATGAACAATTGCTGGCAACTATGTCAGAACGCAACTATTCAGCCGCTGTTATGAGTCAGATTCATGATGGTGTAATTAAAGCAATTAAGGGTGCACAATCAAATACCATTGAATATAAATTCAAAATTGATGAAGGTAATCGTGAGTTGCTTAACCAGTTTGTTCATGGGCTTATTGAAGACTTAAATACGCAGTATAACGACCAGTTTTACCTGCAGCTTGATTCACTGTACGAAAAAAATCTTGCAGTTTATAACCAGATGAACAACATGGATTCCACTTTGGTATCGCCAGAAGCTTTGGCTGCTGTTACTCAGAATTTAAGTGATATTACACTGGCTCGGTCTGCTAAAACTAATTTCTTTACTGTTGATGAATCTATTATCGAGCTGAATGTTGCTAAAGGCCGTGCAAAAACCTTTATTATTGTTGTTTTTGCTGCGTTCTTTGTGCTTATTTTTGCTGCTTTCCTGCTGAACGCTATTGCCAGTATCAAAGCCGACCCTGAAGCAAGCAGTAAAATTGCTGCTGCATGGAACGCCGGTAAAGGTAAAAAAGCTGCAAAGTGATTTTTTATCTTGCGTTAAAAAACATTCTTAGCCGCAAAAGCAGTATTGTAATTATCATCTTTATTGCTTTTGCCCTTACTCTTATGACGGTTATCAACTCGGTGTTTGAATCTACTGAACACGGGGTTGAAACCGTTTACACCAACAGCTTTACCGGTGACCTTGTTATCCGTCCTAAAAATAACGTGCCGTTAAGCCTTTTTGGCGATGAAACTCCGGTAACCGGTGAACTAACTGCCATAGAAACCCTAATTCCGTACTCCGACATTAAAAACCATCTGTTGTCACTTCCTCAGACACAGTCAGTGGTTCCGCAGGTTTCCTGTGCAACAGCCATGGAAGTAAACGGTCGCCGTACAGCCACCTACGTTTTTGGTGTTCCTGGAACAAGCTACGTTACTGCAATGCCCAGCATTCAGATTGTAGAAGGAGAACCCTATGCAGATTCTGAACGCGGTGTCATGCTCAGTTCCGGCGGTGCTGCCCGCATCGGTGCAAAAATCGGTGATACCGTGCAGTTTATTGTGCAGGATGGTCTTTCTTTTAGAATTCGGGCTGCAACATTAACTGCTATTTATGATTACGCAGTAAAAAATGCCATTTTGGACCGTATTGCGCTGGCAGATGCCTATACTGTCAGGTCGTTGCTGAACCTTACCGATACCGCTTCTGAAGATACCTATGCTATTGCAGAAGAAAAAACAGACCTTTTAGACTCAGATTTTGATATAGAAGATCTTTTTGGCAGTGCCTTTGATACTGACGAGTTTATTCTTGAAGACTCCTTTGTAGAATCTGTGGACCAGGACTCGGTTACTGAACAGATTATTGATCCTGCTGCCAGTTCCACTTGGAATTATCTTATTGTGCGTCTTGCTCCCGGAACAGCGGCAGATTCTGTCATTCGTTCATTAAACCGCACCTTCAGGAAAAACGGCTGGCCCGTAGAAGCCATGAACTGGCGTAATGCTGCCGGTAGTACCGCTTTATACCTGTACTGGATGCGCCTTATCTTTAATGTTGGTGTTCTGGTAGTTCTGGCCGCTGGCTTTATTATCATAAACAATACGCTGGTAGTCAGTGTTTTAAACCGTACTCAGGAAATTGGTACTCTGCGTGCCCAGGGGGCAAGCCGCCGGTTTATTACATTGCAGTGTATGATAGAAACCTTTTTACTGACCCTTACCGCAGGTATTATTGCCTGTATTCTGGGATATTTTGCCAGCAACTGGGTTAGTGGCATGAATATTACCTTTTCCAATGCCTTTTTAAAGCAGCTTTTTGGCTCAGATACCCTACAGTTTGCAACTTCTGTAAAAACCATGGGGCAGACCTTGGCTTTAAGTTTGTTACTGGGTATTGTGGGTTGGATGTATCCGGTACGTGCTGCACTAAAAATTACCCCGGTTCAGGCCATGCAGGGGGCTAGCTGATGGAATACGTAAAGATATCTGTTCGCTCACTGTTATTGCGCTGGCGTCAGTATTTTTCACTTTTTATGGTGTGTGCTGTTGGTACAGCGGTATCAATGTTCCTTATTTTTGCCGTTCAAGGCATGCTTGGTGCCCTGAATATGAAGGCAAAAATCTATTACGGCGGTGACTATCAGTTTTTTGGCGGCATATATTCTTCTGATTTTGGCAATGGTCAGGACATGATTGATGCCATACGGCCGTATTTCCCTGATACTGCCATTATCAGTCAGCGCCTTGATTTTGATGCAGATAACAGTGCCTACTACTTTGAAGGCGTAGGAGTTCGGCAACGTGTTGTAAAAGGTATTGATTTTACTACCGAAGCTGAACTTTTTAAGCGGTTTAATTACGTTGCCGGCAGTGCTGCTGAAATGGCTGGAACCAATGGGGTTCTGTTAAGTGAGCCTATTGCAGAAATGCTTGAGTGTTCCGTTGGCGACGAAGTTACTTTCATGTTGAAGAACCTGTGGGGATATACCAATACGGTTCCGCTGATTGTAAAGGGGATTTTTAAGGACAGCAGTCTTTTTGGTATGTATACCAGCTATCTTGATATTGATGTTCTTCGGAAAGCTCAGGGGTACGGCAGTACTTTTGCCAACCGTGTGTGTATCTTCTTTCCTGATGGCGAACCTACTGCTGCAGATACAGCCCGGTATCAGACTGTGCTTTCAGAACATTTTACCATGCATCCACAGGTAAAGGATAAGCGTGAATTCTACAATAAGCTGGGAACTTTTTCTGAACCAACCTATGCGTTGCTTACTTTAGGATCCAACATGAACGACCTTGCTATCATCATTGAAGCCATGCGCGCCATTACGGCTCTGGTTATCGTGGTGCTTGTCATCATCATTGTTGTGGGTATTTCGTCTACGTACAAAGTCATCATCATGAAGCGCATCAACGAAATCGGTATTTATAAGTCAATCGGTATGAAGCGTGGTTCCATCTATACCCTTATCGGTTTTGAAACCCTGGCACTGCTCGCATCTGGTTGCGTAGCCGGAATTCTGTTAAGTCAGGTATTATGCGGCGTAATTCAGTTGTTTGACTTTACCGTTATCCCGGCTTTTGACGTTTTTCTTACCAACGGCGTTCTTAAACCGATTATGAGTACTGGTGGCATGTTTGGTATTTGTGCCCTCGTCATCGTAACTACTTTAATAGCTGTTTTGTTTAGTGTACGTACTGCCGTTAAAAAAATGCCCAGCGAAGCCTTAGCCACAACGGCGTAAGGTAAGATATATTGACAGAGCAAAAAACTCAAAATAATATTACGGCATAGGAGGCATGATATGGAAGGACAGAAGAAAGTATTGGTAAATGGCCCTTTGGCTCGTCAGATTTATGACAGAATCATGTCATCCGGTGTAAAGAAATCACCTGTTTCATCTGGCAATAAAGTTTCTGCTAAGAAACCTGCAGCTGTAAAATGATAGGTTTATACAAAAGTTCTGGTAGCTACCATGCCGAACATATTTCCGATTTATCTCATCGCACTTTATTAAATCGGTTTAATGTCAAACTTGATACCCAAAAGAAAGTTCTAGGATTACAGAAAATAATTCAGGAGCACCTTTTTGATGCAGAGAATGAAGGATATCGTACCTATCTTGTGTACGATGAACATGGTGAAAATGCAGGTATCTTTTCGCTTCGTACAGGTGCTATGATATTTGATGTAGAACCGTCGGATGGTGAAAGTTTTCATGAAATAATTTCTGCATTGGAATTATCAGTCTTTGCTGTGAATAACAGTTATGCTGAAAAATATCCTGACAAAAAATATATCGGAAAAGATTTTTTTTATGACTGTATTGTTCCAATACTTTCTTCTGTGTATGAGCAAGTTGGATGTTCAGTCATTTATCTATTTGCTATCAACAATCCAGCTCTTATATCATACTACATGGATGAACTTGATTTTCTTGAACTACCACCAGAGGAAGAACGGGTAATTTTAGATAATTTAGGGTCGTACAAAAATGATGAATGTAAATTTTTGTATCGTCATCTGTCGACCGTTGTTTTATAGGTATAAGGCTTAGTAATTCTATCAAAGAATCCCGGAGCAATAATGAGCGTGGCTCATTTCGACGGGTTCTAAAGGAGTTAATAATGAAAAAACTTTTTGCTATATGTATAACTCTTCTGGCAGCAGTGAGTCTGTTTGCCTATGACGCAGACGCCCTGTTAAAGCAGGCTCAGGATAAGACTGCCTTTTACGGCATGGATTTTAAAGGTTCCTATAGTGTTGTTCAGGATAAACCTGGAGAAGGGCAGAGCATTACCGAAGCAACAATGTACCGCCGTGATGATGAAGGAAAATGGACTATTCTGGTTACCGGTCCAGCCCGCGAAAAAGGCAAGGGATACCTGCAGTTTGACGGTAATATCTGGTTTTATGATCCTGCTGACGGCCGCTTTACTTTTACCAATGCAAAAGACAAGTTTCAGGGTACCAATGCCAATAACAGCGACTTTGCACCTCAGCGGTACTACAGCGATTATTCTATTGTAAGCCATCAGCAGGTAAAACTGAGCTCTCTTGACTGCGTGCTTTTTGAACTTGAAGCAAAGGTTCAGAACGTTGATTATCCAAAACTGAAAATTTGGGTAACCGTAAAAGATGGTCTTGTGCGTATGAAAGAAGATTATTCCTTAAGTGGTCAGAAACTGCGCACTACTGCTGTTCCAAGTTACCAGAATGTAAAAAGTTCTTATGGTACCTTTGCGGTGCCCGTAAAAATGCTCATTACTGATAATCTGCGGGGTAAGAAGATTGGGGACAAAGTTCAGTACGAAAAAACGCAGATTACCATCAGTAATGTAAGCTTCGGTAAAGAAAGCAATATGGTCTACACCAAAGCATATCTTGAAACTCAGAGTAAATAGTGTAAGTGTACAGGAGGCTTCGACAGGCTCAGCCATCCTGTGGCACTGATATAATGATCAGGGGGCGGCGACAGGCTCAGCCATCCTGTATAGAAACCCTGATGAAAAAGTCAGGATCCCTGATGAAAAAGTCAGGATCCCTGAGCCTGTCGAAGGGTCCATATGAAGAAAGTATTAATTTGTTGTATTGCAGCTGTATTTCTGGGTGCAGGTCTTTTTGCCCAAGAATCTGATGATTCTGATTTTGATGAATTTGCGTCACTCTTTGAAGATGTAGAAGATATTGAAGTAGAATCAGGAGCAGAAGGGGAGGCTTCGACAGACTCAGCCGTCCTGCAGCAGACTATTATTTATAGCAACGGCAACATTCATTTTTCAGGATCAACCTCTGCAAAACTAGGGGCATTGGTTAATTACAATGCGTCCGGTATTTCAGCTGAAGATCCACGAAAATTTGATCCATCGCCTGCAATGGCGTTGAGTACCTCTCTTTCTTTGTCAGCCCGTATAAACAGTACTACCGCTGTGTACACTAATTTTAGTGCAGGTTTTCCTGGAAGTCTGCAGTTTAGCTGTGGAAGTTTCTATTTTGATTATCTGATTCTTGACCGTGTATATCTTACTGCCGGAAAAAAAAGTACTTCTTGGGGAAACAGCCGCATTTTCAGTGGAGCTAACAGTTTTATTAAAAGCGATGACAGTTCTCTTACTGATGAGGACCTTGAAACAATAGAACTGATTCAAAAACAAGGTTTTTTGTATACGAATGTTCTGTATGACAGCGGCAACGGTATTTCTGCGCTTTTCCGTGCCCCAACAAATCGTGGCGAAATTTCATTTATCGGTTTTACCAAAGATCTTACTGCTGCCAGTTTTGAAAACGCAAAAAAAATTAATCTTGCTGCAAGTTATGAAGTTGCAGTTGGTTCTGCAAACCTTACTTTTTTTGGCCGTTCTTATGGAATGATTGATACAAACACTTCCGGTGCCTTACCGGTACTGGGTATGGAACAGAAGAGTACTGTATGGGGCTATGATGTATATGCACAGGAAGTTGGACGTTTTGACAAGAGTACCCACAAATTTCTAAATTATGTATTTACTGCAGGTTTTTACCGTTTATGGGATGCATCTATCCCTCACTTTGGATTGAATATCGAAGTTCAGGATGCTTGGGTACCTTTACAGAATACTCATAATTTCCGTATTGGAATGGATGCTGGTTTAAAACGATTGGGAAAGAAGCAGGATACGAAAATTGGCTTGAGTGGAAACCATAATTTTCTGGATGATACAGGAACGGTTACTCTGGCAATTATCAAAAGTAATATCATGCCGTATGTAGACTGGCAGACTGGTTTCACCGTTAACTACAATACGGCGGGCAAAACCAGAGATGAAATATTTCCTACAGGAACTGCTGCCACAACTTTATCCCTTTCACTTTCCTATTAAAGGAGTTTATGGTACACTCGGGGGTATCATGGCAATCGTAGAACTGAACCACGTGAGCAAGATTTATGAAATGGGCAAAGTTACCGTAACGGCGGTTAACGATGCATCATTTGCAATTGAAAAAGGCGATTTTGCGGCCATTAGTGGCCCTTCTGGCAGCGGAAAATCTACCCTGCTGAACATTATCGGCCTTATCGATTTACCCAGTACCCCTGAAAGTCAGGTTATCATCAATGGGCAGAGCGTTTATCAGGGCCTTAACCTTACCCCCAGCACTACCGTAAAACGCAGTCTTGACAATAAACTAACTGTTCTGCGCCGCCGGAATTTAGGCTTTATCTTTCAGACTTTCAATCTGGTTCCCGTTCTCAATGTCCGCGAAAATGTCTATCTCCCTTTAACGCTGGGCTCAACCATTGCCGGCGAAACCATGTCAAAAGCCGAACTCAATGACTGGACTGATTTTCTTATTGAAACCGTGGGTCTTACTGACTGGCGGAGTCATAAACCCAACGAACTTTCTGGCGGCCAGCGTCAGCGTGTGGCCATTGCCCGGGCTCTGGTTACCAAAGCTCCCGTTATTCTTGCCGATGAACCTACTGCAAACCTTGACAGCAAAAACGGCGATCAGATTCTGGAACTGATGCAGAAACTGAACCGGGAATTACAAACCACATTTATTTTCAGTACCCACGACAGTAAGATTGTGAACATGAGTAATCATGTAATCAAAATATCTGATGGCAAAATTATAGGATGAGATTCCGAAACAAGTTCGGAATGACGTTACATTGTCATGCTGGACTGGATTCGGAATGACGTTACATTGTCATGCTGAACTGGATTCGGAATGACATTACATTGTCATGCTGAACTTGTTTCAGCATCTATAACTGAGGAGGTACCCCGTATGGGTGGCGTATTTGGCGTTGTAGGCAAGAGCGATATCTCTCTTGATCTGTTCTTTGGAGTGGATTATCACTCGCATCTGGGAACCCGTCGTGGTGGCCTTGCCGTTCTTGGTGACGATGGTCAGTTTACAAGGGCTATCCATAACATTCAGAACAGTCCTTTCCGCACGAAATTTGAAGACGATATCGGTGAGATGCACGGAAAAATCGGTATCGGCTGTATCAGCGACTATGAACCACAGCCTCTTCTGGTGCGCAGCCATTTAGGAACCTTTGCCATTACCACCGTAGGTCTTGTTGCCAACAAAAACGATCTGGTTAACGAAATCATGATGGAAAAGAATACCCACTTTCTGGAACAGAGCGGTGGGGAAATTAACCAGACAGAGCTGATTCTTGCTCTTTTGAACAGCAAGGAAACTATTCTTGACGGTATTAAATACGTTCAGGAAAAGGTTATGGGATCCATTTCCCTGCTGATTATGACCAAAGAAGGCATTTATGCTGCCCGCGACAAAATGGGTCGTACACCGCTTCAGATTGGTAAAAAAGACGATGCCTACTGTATTTCCTTTGAAAGTCATGCCTATGTAAATCTAGGCTACACCGATTACAAGGAACTGGGACCTGCAGAAATTGTATACGTAACTGCTGATGGTGTTCGCGTTATGCAGCCAAAACAGAAGGCAATGAAAATCTGTACCTTCCTATGGATTTACTACGGTTACCCAACCAGCACTTACGAAGGTGTAAATGTTGAAGAAATGCGCTATAACTGCGGTAAATATCTTGCCATGCGCGATAAGGATTCTGTTCATCCTGACTGCGTTGCCGGTGTTCCAGACTCAGGCACTGCTCATGCTATTGGATACGCCAATGCCAGCGGTATTCCTTTCAGCCGTCCGTTCATTAAATATACTCCTACATGGCCACGCAGTTTTATGCCCACCAGTCAGGATCAGCGCAATCTGATTGCTCACATGAAGCTGATTCCGGTACAGCAGTTGATTAAGGGTAAGAAAATCCTTTTGATTGATGATTCGATTGTACGTGGTACCCAGCTGCGCGAAACTACTGATTTCCTGTATCAGAGTGGGGCAGAGGAAGTTCACGTTCGTCCGGCATGTCCACCCATTATGTTTGGCTGTAAATATCTGAACTTCTCTCGCAGCAAAAGTGAAATGGACTTGATTGCGCGCCGTGTTATCAAGCAGTTTGAAGGCGATAATGTAAGTGATGATGTTCTTCGCGAGTACTGCGACCCAGACAGCGAAAAATACGCCCGCATGCAGGAAGAAATCCGTAAGCAGCTGCATTTTACCACCCTGCGCTTCCACCGCCTTGACGACATGCTGGACAGCACCGGCCTTCCTCACGAATGCCTGTGTACCTACTGCTGGAACGGTACCGAGTAAAGTATGCTGTCAGATGATTGAAAACATGTTGTGAAAATACGGGAAGGAAGGCAGAGCCTGGCAAAAACTGTTGCAGGCCGGTTAGATAGTTTCCTTGCCGGCCTGCACCTGTAGCGACGCTACGCGAGCGGTTTTGACAGGCTCTGACTGACTGGCAGTATTTTTACATGTTATAAGGTTTGTCAGACAGAAAGTTATCTGTTGAACAGTTCCGCTATTTCTGTAACGGCTGCCAGTAACTCACTAGTGGCCGTTTCTGTTGTATGGGTAGAAAAGCTGAACCGTACGGCATTTTGACCTACATCAGCGTTGATACCCATGGCTTCTAGAACCGGCCGGCTATTTTTGCTGGTAGAACAGGCACTTCCGGTGCTGATGTAAAATCCTTTTTTACTTAAGGCTCGGACCATTACCTGTCCGGGAATATTCTTGAAACTTGCCTGTACCACCGCAAAACTGAACCGATCATCGTGGGGCTCACGGCTTTCCGGCAGAATCTGCACATAAGGCAGCTTTGTAAGTTCTTTGATAAAACGGGCGGTGTTCTCGGTTTGAGCAGCAACAGCCGACACCGTTTCTGGTGCAGATTCCCGTACTGCATACCGTTCCAGACAAGCTGCCGTTGCAAGGGCCCCAAACAGGTTTTCAGTGCCGCTTCTGAGCCCCTTTTCCTGGCCGCCACCTTTTAGAAATGGTTCTATACGGTCACGAACGTACAGCAGACCGCAACCTCGGGGGCCGCAGATTTTGTGGGTACTGATGGTGGCGCTGTCTATTCCGGGGTAAGAAAACTTCAGGGGTATTTTACCTGCGGCCTGTACCGCATCCACATGAAATTTAGGGCGCCGCTTACCTTTTGTTGCAGCGTTAATGGCATCTGCAATGTCGTAAATTGGCTGTATGGCGCCGGTTTCGTTGTTAACTGCCATAATGCTGACAAACAGGGTATCGTCAGTAAGGGCTGCGGTAACGGCTTCTGGCGTTATGATGCCGTTTTTATCCGGTTTAATCTGAACAATTTTGTATCCGCAGTTTTTTAATGCCAGTGCCTGTTCCCGTACCGCCGGGTGCTCAATGGCGCTGATGATAATCGTACCGTTGTGGTTGGGGCGCTGCAGCAGGCTGAGCAGTGGAATCTGGTCGCCTTCGGTACCGCCGCCGGTGAAATAGATCTGTTCCGGCTTAACACCAAGAACTGCAGCACAGCGTTTTCGGGCTGATTCAAAGGCGTCACGGGCTTCTTTTCCGGCACCGTGAACGCTTGATGGATTGGCAGACGTTTTTAGCGATTGGTCCAGTGCTTCCCGCAGAATATCATCATCGGGAAGAGCCGTTGCAGCCCAGTCAAAATAGTGGTCCCGGTTCATTTATCGGCAGCTCCGGCGTTGCTTGAAATCAAGGTACTTCTGATTACGCTGTCTTCAACTTCCTGGATAACCGTGCAGTTCAGTTCTTTCTGCAGAATGTGGCGTATCATGGTACTGTCGTTTTTCTTATCCTGCCGCATGGCTGCAATAATTGCATCCGCAAACTCTGTTTCAGGTTTATCCTTTAGAGCCGTATGACGGGCTTCTGTGCACCAGTCATACTTAGTAAGCATATCTTGTACCTGTTCAACGTACCGGGCGTCACAGAGACCCAATTTCTGGCTCAGTTCGGCCTGCCGTCCAAGTCCCCATGCAACGGCTTCACCGTGGGTAACGTTTCCAAGTCCTGCAACTGCTTCAAGTGCATGAGCGTAGGTGTGGCCCAGATTCAGCTGCATGCGGATTCCGGTTTCCATCAGGTCCTGCTGCACGATATGTGCTTTTGAAAGGGAGCAGCGGATAATAATCTGCATCATGGTTTCTTCATCGCGGCTTAACACTTTGTCGCTCTGATCTTTCATAATCTGGAACAGTTTTGGTGCATACAACATGCCGGTTTTTGCAGCCTCAGCAAGTCCTGACCGGAACTCATGTTCAGGAAGCGACTGAATAAAGGGAGATGCCATATACAGACAACGTGCAGGATAGAATGTTCCGGTCATGTTTTTGTAGCCGTCAAAGTCGCAGCCGGTTTTGCCACCGATGGAAGCGTCTACCATGGCAAGAAGGGTAGTGGGAACCAGTTCCAGTTTTGCGCCACGCTTAAAAATGCTGGCGGCAAAGGCAGTCATATCGGTTATGACACCGCCACCAATACCGGTAAAGCAGCAGTTTCGCTGCATACCTGCTTCAAGTGCAGTTTTTACAATAGCAAGAACGCTGGTAAAGTCTTTGTATTTCTCACCGCTTTCAAGAATAATCAGTGCATGCTTATTGCGGTCTATTGACTTGAGGAATGCATCGACAGCAGGAATTGCAGCCACGTTGGTATCGGTAACGAATACACGGCGTGGTTCCGGCTCGGTGCCTACAGGCTGGCCATCAACCCCCATAATCTGTTTCGGGGTCATCATGGCCGTAAAAAGGTCATCGAAGTTGTCGTAAAAAGAAATGACAGTGGCATCCGTTCCGGGATGTACGCTTTGATAGTTGATAATCTGGTTTTCGTACTGCATACATACAGTGTACAAAAAAAACGTTGAGAACGGAATGTTTTTCGTAAAATTTTCTATGTATTCCTGCAAGGTCAGTGGTATACTTAGTTGCTATGTTATACGAATCAGATGTGTTATCACGTATCAGTCATGAAATCCGTACCCCACTCAACTCAATTATGGGGTTAAACCGTCTTGTTGCAGAAAAATGCGATGATCCGGCCGCTATCAAGGAATATACCCAGCAGATTGATGTTGCTTCTGCCTATATTCTTGCGCTGGTTAATAACATTCTTGATGCAGAACAGTTTGCTGATGGTTCTGTATCTCTTGCTGAATCTGATTTTTCTATCCGCCAGATGGTTGAGGTTCTGCAGGTTACCTATAGTAATGCTGCAAAACAGGAAGGCATCAACTTTTCATTTGTCATGCCTGAACCAATGCCCGAACTGGTTACCGGTGACCGGTACCGTCTGAATCAGGTACTTGGCAATCTTCTGTCCAATGCAATCCGCTTTAACAAACCGGAAGGTTCTGTTGACTTTCTGGTAGAAGATATGGGTGCCTGTAATGATACCCAGCATATTTTCCGCTTTACCGTTGCTGATTCTGGAATTGGCATGGGGCCAGAAAAATTAAAGAACCTGTTCTCTGCAAAAGTTGTATCTGATGATAAGACTGCCGTATATGGTACTGGTTTTGGTCTGGCAGTTGCCCAGAATGTAGTAAGCCTGATGGGCGGAAAGATTAATGTTCGAAGTATTGAAGGTCAGGGATCAACGTTCTGGTTTGAAATTCCAATGACTGTACCTGAAGCGCAGCCACGGGAACTTGCCGGCGAAAATGATGATCTTCGCGGCTGTACTATTCTGGTTGCCGACGACAACACTATCAATATTGGTATTGTGAAGCATCTTCTTAAGTCTTACGGTTGTACTGTTGAAGTTGCAACCAACGGTCAGGATGCCCTTGCTCTGTTCAAGGCTTCTGAACCGGGACACTATGATGCTATTCTTCTTGATATCCGTATGCCTGTTATGGATGGGCTTGAGGCTGCCAAAAAGATTCGTGCTCTTGGTGGAGAAGGTGGGTACAGTTATGATGCCCTTACTATTCCGATTATTGCCATGACTGCCAATGCCATGGATAGTGACCGTGAAAAATCTCTGGAAGCCGGTATGAATGCTCATTTAACAAAACCAATTCAGCCGGATGAGTTGTATACTACACTGGCCAGTCTGAAACGCCAGTAATGTTCAGGTCCTTTGGGGCTTACATAAAAAAACTGCTTCCTTGAAGTTTCAAAGGAAGCAGTTTTTTTATGTAGTAATCAGTGTGTAGTCTTTTTTATTCAAGGCTATGTCCGTAAAAAGTGTTGCTTATAGTCACCCTGAACTAGTCTCAGGGTCTCATCAAAACTCCACAAATCTACCGGATTGCCAGTACATGCAAAACTGCTCGATAACATCGCTATTGGTGAATCCCGGCGAAGAAACTATATATAGTTCATGCTGCCGCATGAACGCCGGGCTTCAACAATTTTTGCCTGTACTGTCCCTCCTCTCGATTTGTGGCATTCCTGTTCAATTCTCGTTGCTGTGTAGCATTCAGCAACACTTTTTACGGACAGAGCGTTATTCAATAATAGCAGTTTCGGTTTCGGGCTGAATGTCTTCAGCAGGTTCTTCAGTCTCGGTAACTTCTGCTTCCGTAACCTCGGTATCTGCTACCGGTTCCTCAGCTGAAGCAACAGATTCTGTTTCGTCTACTGGTTCTGCAGCTTCTGATTTCAGAACACTTTCTATTTCAGATTTTCCATTTTCTTCAGTAGTAATTGCTTCAGCTTCACTTTCAGGCGCAACTACTTCTGTTTCACTTTCTGAAATGTCTGCAGTCGGTTCTTTCTCTGGGTCTGCCCATTCAATTACAGCGCGGCATTTGTAGTTCCAGGTTGGAGCCCATGTTTCCGGTGCTTCAGAAACATCCATGACAATAATCTGTTCCTTGGTAAAATCACCGAATACCCATGCACCAAGCAGATCTACTCCTTTTCGGATACGTATTGACTTTAACTGGGTACAGCCAAGAAAAGCTTCTTCTCCAATAGATTTCAGTGATTTTGGAAGAGAAACTGCAAACAGATTCTTATCGTGTTCAAAGGCGAATGCTTCAATGGTTTCAAGACCTTCCGGCAGGGTAACAGAAATCAGATTGGTAATACCACGTCCTTTTGCAGGCTGTGTAAAGGCATATCGTGGTAATGCGTTGTCTTGAAAAATACAGCCGGTAAAGTCAAGGCGGAACAGTTTTTTCTGATTCTCTTTTTTTCCAAGAGCATCACGAATCAGGTAAATATCCTGAGAAGTAAGAACTGTTTCTGCAGAAAAGAGAATGCGGTATTCTCCCGGTTCAAGCTGGGTTACCTGAGAACTGAACTGATCAAAAGTGTTTTCTTTGAATTTCCAGTCAACGGCTGTAGCAAGCTGTTCTACTTCAACGGTGTATATACGGGCTGCCTTAGATGAATCTTCTGAAGTAACGGTAAAGGTTACCGGATTACTGTAATCCCGCACAGTCATAGGAGCTGGAAAAATAGAATCACCTTCAAAAGTGATAACCGGAGTAAGGCAGGTAACATCAGTATCTTGAGGAACGTACAGCTTGATAGTCCATTCTTCTGGTATCAGGATTTCTTCATTGAGCTGAGACTCTGTGGCAGCATCCTGTGCTGAACGGTTTGATTCCGGCTGGATTTCTGTTTCCGGTCCGATAAACTCGCAGGTAGAAGCGATGGATTTGAAAGAAAATGATGTAATGGCATGAATATCAGAATCTGCTGTATCTGATGTTCCTGCTACTGGTTCACAACCTGTTGCAATAAAGAGAAGTGCTGCCGTTGCAAAAAGTAAATAAGCTTTTTTCATCATTAATAATCCTCATAGAGATAGTACTTCAAAAATGCTGAGAATACAAGATTATATTAAGGAAACTATGGTACAAGAATTTCGGTTTGGTGCAAAAAAACATTTACTTTTGGTCAGTATATTGCTATATTTTTATCTAATTGAACACTTGAACTGTGATATATCCTTGGTATACCCGGTTTCTTGATATTTCTTAAAGGAGTCTGACATGATTAAGACTGTAAAAGACATCGACCTTAAAGGTAAACGCATTGTTATGCGTGTAGACTTTAACGTTCCTATGAAAGACGGCGTTGTACAGGACGACACCCGCATTATGGCTGCCCTGCCAACCATCAAATACATCGTTGAACAGAATCCTCGTTCACTGGTTCTCATGAGCCATCTGGGTGATCCTAAAAAAGACGTAAAGAAAGCTCAGGAAAAAGCTGAAAAAGCAGGAAAAATCTGGACTGACGCTGATGCTGAAAAATTCATCAACGGTAAAAACCGTCTGGAACCAGTTGTAAAATATTTTGCTGAAAAACTGGGTAAACCAGTTGTTTTCCTGCCAGATGCTCTGGGACAGAAAGCTGCTATTGACGCTCTTCCAGAAGGTGGCGTTGCAATGCTGGAAAACACCCGTTTCCACAAAGAAGAAACTTCAAAAGACGGTGCAGAACGCGACGTAATGGCTAAAGAACTGGCTACCTACGGTGACATTTTTGTTAACGATGCATTCGGTACTGCTCACCGCGATCACGCTTCTACTGCTTCTATCGCTAAATTCCTGCCAACTTCAGTTGGTGGATTCCTGATGGAAAAAGAAGTTAAATACATTGAACCAATGGTAACTTCTCCTGCAAAACCAATGACCGCTATCATCGGTGGTGCAAAAGTTTCTTCTAAAATTGCCGTTCTTGAAAGCCTGCTGAAAAACGCATCTACCCTTATCATTGGTGGTGGTATGGCTTATACCTTCCTGAAAGCTCAGGGACACTCAATCGGTAAATCTCTGGTAGAAGATGACTTTATTGAAACTGCTACCAACCTGCTGAAGTCTGCTGAAGAAAAAGGTGTAAAAATTCTTCTGCCAGTTGACCATGTAGCAGCTGCTGAATTTGCAGATAAAGATCCTGTTGCTATTGATGCTGTTGATCTTCCTGCAGATCTGATGGGTATGGACGTTGGTCCTAAAACCGTTGCTTTGTACAAGGAAGCTATTCTGGCTTCTAAATCAATTGTTTGGAACGGTCCTGTTGGTGTATTTGAATTTGAAAACTTTGCTAAAGGTACTGCAGAAGTTGCTCACCTGGTTGCAGAAGCTACCGGTAACGGTGCCATGTCTGTAGTTGGTGGTGGTGACTCTGTTGCTGCTGTTAACAAATTCAACCTGGCAAGCAAAATGAGCCACGTATCTACCGGTGGTGGTGCATCCCTTGAATTCCTGGAAGGAAAGACACTTCCCGGTATTGCCTGCCTGGAACAGAAATAAGGAAACTTATTTAATCCGCGGGTTTTGCGTATGCAAAACCCGGTAAGGTGGGCTGGATAGCCCACCGACTATTGCATGCTTGGAACAGAAATAAGTCCAATCTTGCCTTAGCGCAACTGTCATGTTAGAATATACTAATACGAGTACTTCAAAGGAGATTTGTACATGAACAAAGTAGAATTAGTAGATGCAATGGCTAAAGAAACCGGCCTTACCAAAAAAGATTCAGAAGCTGCACTCAAAGCATTCACCTCAATCGTTTCTAAAGAACTGGCTGCTGGTGGAAACGTACAGCTGATTGGTTTCGGAACTTTTGATGTAGCTCAGCGTGCTGAACGCAAGGGCCGCAATCCAAAAACCAAAGAAACTATTACCATCAAAGCTTCTAAAGCACCAAAATTCAAGGCTGGTAAAGCTCTGAAAGATCTGTGCAACAAATAAGGTTAATCCTTTAGCAGACTGAGTGCTTGTAGTGCTCAGTACTGGCCGCCCCTTACCGTCAGGCGCAGGAAACTGATGCTTGCGGAAAGGGGCGTTTTTTTTAGTTGCCGAATGCTAACTAAAATCTGTATATTAGTATCGTTATGAGTGATTTTTCTGTAACACCTTTAGACATGCCCAAAGCCGGAGATACCGTAGTTGTCGGCCTATCCGGCGGTGTAGACTCAACGTTGACGGCAATGCTTTTGCAGGAGGCCGGATGCAGGGTCATTGGGGTAACTATGGCCAAATACGATGGTTCCATTCCACTGCCTGAAACAATGGAAGGCAGCTGTTTTGGTCCCGGCGAAGCTTCCAATATAGAAGAAGTTTCTGCCTTCTGTGCTGCTCATGACATTGAATATCACGTTATAGACGTTTCTGAAGAATACAAAAAACAGGTACTTGAATACTTTAAGGATGAGTACCGTAATGGCCGCACGCCGAACCCCTGTATCCGCTGTAATCCACTGGTAAAATTCGGTGCCATGATTCACGGTGTCGAAAAAATGGGTATTTCCTTTAACTATTTCTGTACCGGCCATTATTCCTGTCTGGTTCGCTCTGATTACGATATTGCTGAACAGTATGGCGATGCACCTGCCGGCATCCGTCCTGTCCTTATTGCAGCGGCCACTGACAATACCAAAGATCAGGGATACTTTCTGTACCGGGTGCCTGCCACCCTGCTTGAAAAAGTTCGTTTTCCTCTGGCTACCTATACAAAAAAAGAAGTATTCCAGCTGGCCCGCGATCGTGGTCTGATTCAGGCTGAAAAAAAAGAAAGCATGGACTTTGTCCCACCGGAATATTTTGATGTCATCTTCTCTGATAAAGAGTCGGTGCCCGGTGATTTTGTCAATCTTGACGGCAAGGTTCTGGGAAAACATCGTGGTATTGAACATTACACCGTTGGCCAGCGCCGTGGACTAGGGGTAAGCGCTCCAAATCCGCTGTACGTTCATTCCATCGATGTAGAAAGCAATAGGGTAGTGCTTTCTGAAAATGATGATCTTCTGGAATCTGCGCTGATTGCAGATGACTGGGTGTGGGCCGGTGGCTATGCACCTAAAAAAGCATTTAATGCAACCGTAAAAATCCGTCTTGCTTCCAAACCGGTCGCGGCAACAATTGAACCGGCAGAAGGGCAGGAAGGTAGTTATATCATCCGTTTTGAAGTTCCGCAGCGCGCAGTTGCCCCCGGGCAGTCTGCTGTTGTATATTTGAACGGTACAATTGCAGGAGGCGGGATTATTTCCCACGTTATTCATGAGTGACAGAATTTACTTTGATTATAATGCAACCACGCCGATGTCTCAGGAAGTGCTGGAGTTTTATACCAGAGAACTTTCAAAATATGCAAATGCATCTAGTTTGCATGAAGACGGCCGGGCTGCAAAGAAAGACATGGAGATTGCACGTGGACACGTTGCAGCTCTGGTAAATGTAAAAGCTGAAGAAATCATTTTTACTTCAGGTGGTTCAGAAAGTAACAACACTGTTCTGAATACTATGTTAAACGAAGGAAAGAAACGTGGCCGTAACGTCATCGTTACCAGTGCCATTGAACATCCTTGCGTTCTTGAAGCAACCAAACGTCTGGAATCATTCGGTATGGAAGCCGTGTATCTGCCGGTAGACGGCGACGGTATGATTCAGATGGAAGCCTATAAAGAAGCTCTGGCAAAGAAACCTGTTCTTGTCAGCATTATGACTGCCAATAACGAAATTGGTACCATTCAGGATATTAAAACCCTTTGTACCATGGCTCATGAAGCAGGTGCCCTGTTCCATACTGACTGTGTTCAGGCTGCCGGAAAAGTGCCGGTAGATCTTGCTGACTGGGGCGTAGACTATGCCACATTCAGTGCACATAAGATTTACGGTCCTAAAGGAGTAGGTGGCCTTTTTGTTAAGACTGGCTGTCCTATTGAGCCGTTAATTCGTGGTGGTCATCAGGAAGGCGGTATCCGTGCCGGTACCTACAATGCTCCTGCCATTGCTGCATACGGAAAAGCTGCAGAACTGGCAAAAGCCGATATTGAACACTATGGAACCCATACCAGAGCACTGCGTAACAGGCTGCGCGACGGTCTTCTGGCTAAAATTCCCAATATTAAGGTAAACGGTCATCCGGAACGCGTCCTGCCTAATACGCTGGATGTTTCATTCCCTGGCGCTGAGGGTGAAGCAATCCTGCTGCATCTTGACCTGTTAGGTGTTGATGTTAGTACCGGTTCTGCCTGTGCTTCAGGAAGTCTTGAGCCAAGCCATGTTCTTATGGCAACAGGTCTTGGTCCTGAACTGGCACATGGTTCAATACGTTTCAGCTTTGGTAAGTACAATACTGAAGCAGAAGTAGATTACGTTCTTGAAAAATTCCCACCGGTAATTGAACGGCTTCGTGCCATGTCGACGGTGTGCTAAGGAGATACAGATATATGGAAATGCAGGAATGGCTGTATAGTGATGTGGTAAAAGACCACTTTATGAACCCTAAAAACGTTCTTATGGAAGATGAAAGTGCCTGGCCTTGTGATGGCCGTGGTATTGTTGGAAATATCAAATGTGGCGATCAGATGCTGATTCTGCTGCGCATTGCAGACGGTAAAATTACAGACTGCCGTTGGAAGACCTACGGTTGTGCCAGCGCCATTGCTTCTACATCAATTCTTTCTGAAGCTATTAAAGGTATGGATCTGGCAGAAGCATACCGCCTGAAACCGCAGGACATTGTAGCCCGCCTTGGTGGACTTCCAGACAACAAGATTCACTGTTCTGTTCTTGGAGATAAAGCTCTGCGTGCAGCCATTAATGATTACTGCGATAAGAACGGACTTCCGGGCTATAAAGGCACTGAAGCAGTAGAAGTTATCTGTACCTGTCTGAACATTACCGACAAAGATATTGAAACTGCATGGAAAGCAGGAGCCCGCACCTGGGAAGACCTGCAGGCAGCTACAAAGATTGGTACTGTTTGCGGTGGCTGTAAGGAAAAGGCTCTGGAAAAACTTCACGAGTTTGAACACCTGTACGGCGAGTGAATAAAAAACGCTCTGTCCGTAAAAAGTGTTGCTGAATGCTACACAGCAACGAGAATTGAATAGAGATACCACAAATCGAGAGGAGAGACAGTACAGGCAAAAATTGTTGAAGCCCGGCGTTCATGCGGCAGCATGAACTATATATAGTTTCTACGCCGGGATTCACCAATAGCGACGGTCGGTTGTGTTGCATATGCAACACAACCTTACTGAGTTTTGCTGATGCAAAACTCAACAGTTGTAACGTCATTTAGAGCGGTTTTGCATGTACTGGCAATCCGGTAGATTTGTGGAGTTTTGCTGAGACCCTGAAACTAGTTCAGGGTGACTATAAGCAACACTTTTTACGGACATAGCCATAAAAAAAACGGACTTCAAAACGAAGTCCGTTTTTTTTATCAGTAGCAAACGACGGTATAGGTACTTTGCTTCTGGTTGCCAAAGATATCCTGTACTGTAATGGTTACCGTATTTGTTCCGTTACTGAAAATTGCTTCAGCCAGAAACTGACGTTCAGGATCCGGATAAATCCGGCTGTACGGATAATTGGCATTTCCGGTAAAGCACAGCTGACCATCCACCAGTTTCAGAATAGTGTACGTAATGGTTTCAACTACTGCACCGTTGATTGATACAATAGTTCTGTACGTCATATTCCCTTCCTGCCGGTTCTGATACAACTGGTAAATACCTGCCGGCATTCTTGTTTTAGACTCAAGTACCGTTTTTGCCCCGTTTTTCCATGCTGTAACATTATTTATGGCCAGTGGCTTCTTTTCTGTAAGCTGGGGCATAAGCAGGAACGGATTGATGATGGTCTGTACTTTTGTATCATATACGCCGAATTCCAGACCGCTCCGACCGGTATTCCATCCATCGCCACCGCTTACTCCCAAAGGCTTTCCCTGGGTAATAGTTACATCATTGTTTGAAAGATATACGGTACTTAAGTTTCCGTACATGGTAATCATATTATTAGCATGGGCGATAATCACACTGTTTCCCAGGGTGCTTGGAAACCATCCGTTGTCCTGCAGTGTATCATCATTTTTGAACAGCACAATTCCTGATTCTGCAGCAGAAATAGTATCTGAGCGGTCAAAAAGAAGCGATGTTTCAAAACTGGATCCAAAACTCTGTCCGAAAAAAGTTGAAAAAAGGCTTGCACTGTCAGTAGTTTGGGGCCAGTCAAAGGCAAACAGACGGGATGCAGTGAATAAAACTGCAGTCAGCACAAAAGACCGTTTACAGATAGTTTTCATCTTTCAATCTCCAGTTTTGTTATGGTGTCTCCACGGCCTATGTACAGCGCAGAATCTTTTGTAAAAATGCTCGCATTATCAGCTTCAAATGAGAACCTTCCCAGCAGATTATCGTAGTTTTCCAGAATATCCACAGTCCAGTCTTTGTAACCTTTTTCCAAAACCATGGTCAGATTCTGGTCGGGAATTTCGCAGATGGAAACCACTTTATCATGAAGCGGAATGTGACTTGTTTCAAAAGTTGCAGTATCGGTCACTGCAAGACCGTTGTATTCGTTATAGAACAGGTGGCTTTCATCTTTTGAAAACTGTACAAGCGTTGGTTCCCTCAGGTTTCCTTTCAGGTATTTATGCCAGATGGTGGTATTCTGTCCGTCTGCATAACGGTACAGAACAACGCGCTGATCATCGATGCCTGAAACACAGGCCGTATAGGTTCCGCTGTCACTTGAAGCACATCCCAGAATAATCTGATAATTGCTCCCCTGCGGATACACGGAAATATCTTCTTCTCCGGTGGTTGCGTTTAACCGTACAAGGCGCCCGTCGGCATAACCAACCGTTACACATGTTGCACTGGGGCTGAATGTGGTAATGGGGGAAATTCCTTCGTAGCGCCACTGGGACTTACCGCTGTCATCAAGTTTATCAAAGGAAAGACCTCCCGGCAGAAAAACAAAGTTGTGATGTTCGGTAAAATAGGGATAGCCGGCCTGTTCGATAGTGCCTAACTGAGCTTCCTGTGTTGAAAGAAATGGTGTATTTACTGCCTGTGCACCAAATACTGCCCATTGACGGGTATTGATGGTGGCCAGAGATGGGAAAGTGGCAGATACGGCAAGTTTTCCATCTGAAGTTATGTAGCCAAGACGCTGTCCCAGCTTAAAAGGTATTAAATCGTCATCCAGAGTAACGGTTACAAATTTTGTGGTTGATGAAGGGGTTACTTCAACTGTCCAGCAGGGATTTATGGAAATACCACGGTCTGCCGGTTCTGCAGCAGTGAAAATATAGATGATTAGTGCTAAACTTATGAGGAAGAATTTAGGAAATGATGATTTTTTCTTCATGGGAAAAATGATATAGGAAATCGACAAAAATAGCAATTTTGGGAGGTTTTTCGTGGATTATAAAGACTTGTTTGATGCAGCAGAGAAGGCCGCAGAAAGTGCTTACTGTAAATACAGTAATTTCCCGGTGGGAGCTGCAATTCTTCTGCCGGATGATACTGTTCAGACTGGCTTTAACATTGAAAACCGGTCATTTGGTGCTACCAACTGTGCAGAACGAACTGCCTGGTTTGCTGCCATGGCCCGTGGGTATACAACATTCAAGGCAATCTGCATTGTAGCGCCCAAGGCAGATTATCCGGTACCACCCTGTGGTATCTGCCGTCAGGTACTCAGTGAATTTGCCGGTCCTGACACTCCTGTTATTTTTGGAAATACCTGGGAAAACCGTGTAGAGACAACCATTAACGGTATTTATCCTTACGACAGTTTGCATGAACTGGCAAAATAAGCCATAACTTGACAAAAAACCGTAAAGTTTGCAAAATATTCCAAACTCATGGGAGCACCCGTGTATTGTGCTCCCCTTTTTTTGGGAGATGAGAACACATGGAAGACGATATTCTTACTATTGAAGAAGTAGCAAAATACCTTCGCGTTTCAGAACGTACCGTTTATGACTGGGCTCAGAAAGGCGATATTCCATCAGGAAAAATTGGTACTGTATGGAGATTCAAAAAAGCCGAAATTGAAAAATGGGTAAACGAACGGCTTACCTCTGGTTCTAAACCGGCTCCACAGACTTCTCAGGTACAGGTAAAAAATATTCTTTCACCAGACCGCATTGTTTTCCTTAATCACAGTAACAAACATGATGCACTGGTTGAACTGGCTGCAAATCTGAGTACCGCTCCACAGGTAAAATCGAGCAGCGAACTTGAAGTAGAAATCCTGAAACGCGAAGAACTGATGTCTACTGCCATTGGCCGTGGAATTGCAATTCCTCACGTTCGTCTTTCTTCAATCACTGATCTTGTCATGTCGGTTGGTATCAGCAAGTGCGATATTGCCGATTTCCAGACTATCGATGATACTCCGGTACGCCTGCTGTTCATGATTGCTGCTGCATACAACCAGCACGCATATTATCTGCAGACTCTGTCATATTTCAGTTCTAAAATCAAAAACAAAGAACTGCGCGATGCTCTTCTGAACGTTACTGATCCGGTTGAAGCTTACAACCTTCTGACCCGCGACTAATCGTTCGGACAAATTGAGATCAGCAAACCCCGCTTTATGAAGTGCATATACTTCGTCAGCGGGGTCTTTTTTTTATGGTACCAGTGGCACGTATATCCACTTGGTACTATCGGACATATCTTTTGCCATTAACCCCAGTTTTACCTTCGCCGTAGTTTCCCCCAGCACGAATATGCCATCTTCTGTATCCAGTCGGGCACCCGGTACATCAAGCTGTACACCAACAACGGCATGGCTGTATTCGCGGGATACAAAAATTGAACTGGGAATGCCCATATTCATTAACAGACAGGTGATGAGCATTGATCTGCTGTCACAGTCACAACCGCTGCCGGTTAATGCAGCGGTTACCGGCGTAAAGTCGCTGGTGGTATAATCACGTTCGTAGGTAAAGTTCTGGGTCCAGGATAGCAGTTGCTGTGCCAGATAGTAATCTGCTTCCTTGGAATTCATGGCAGTTGACGGATCCATGGTACGGCTCAGGGCATTCTGAATCTGAAATGCTGCACTTTTTAACCGACCGCAGCTGTTTCTGAAAATCTGCCGGTAATACCGCTGCCATGCTTCTTTCCAAAGCGGACTTTCTGCATACATGGTAAGAACGGCATATTCCCGTTCTACAACAAACCGGTCAGCTGCTACATCATCAGCATCAAGCTGTACTGTTACCGGAGTACCGTTAATGTTCAGCGGGTAGGATTGTTTTGCTGTCCGTGGATATGCATAACTGGTAATGGGTCCTGCTTCACGGTAACTGCCTGCATCAATATTCAGACTGTCTGCACAGCTTATGACAAACTGGTCAACACCGCCTAATGCAGCATATTCATTTTGTACATAGCTTAAGGAACATAGTATCCCCGGTACTTCTGCAAGTCTTGCGGCTACTGCCCATCCAGTGTATCCGATGCCGCCAAGATTCATGGTAAAATTCCCGATAACAGTGTCTGCATTCCGCCAGTCTGTATCATCAATATCCCCGGCTGCTCCAAGTTTTGAAAAAATATCTGTCAGGGCATCTCTGGGACTTTCAAACGCAGTATTCGCATAAGCTCTCAGTAAAACTTGAACCGGCAGCCCCTGGTGTTCAAAAAGAAAACGGTTATCATCGGCAGCATCAATCATGGTAAAACCTTCTGGCAGATCAACGGAAAAATTCCAGGTGCTGGAATAAATGACATCGGCAGTAAGACGGGATGGCAGAAGAATCCCAACAAAAATGACAGTACAGAACAGTAAAAGTTTTCTCATATTTCAGTTATCGACAAATATCAGGTCATTCGGTACACTTCTGAGCCATGAATACCCTTCCTATTATCTTTGAAAACGAAGAAATCCTTATTATTAACAAACCTTGTGGACTTGCGGTCCAGGGTGGTCAGGGAGTTACTTCCAGTGTTGACCGGGTATTGCCGGAACAGGTTGGGTATCCTGTGTATCTTGTTCACCGTCTTGATAAAGAAACTGCAGGTTTGCTTGTTGTTGCAAAAAGCAATGCAGCTGCCGGAAAATGGACCCGCGAACTGAATGCGGGTAATGTTAGAAAGGTGTATCAGGCCTGGTGTGTGGGAAAACCGAAAAATAGAAAAGGTACCTTTACCCAAAAGGTTCAGCACAAGGATAAAAACCAGGATGCGGTAACCCATTATACAGTAGAACGGTCTGAAGCAGTTACTTTAGATGATGGCTCGATTGTGGAATTAAGTCTGTTGAAACTGCAGCTGGAAACCGGGCGCATGCATCAAATCCGAATTCATCTTTCTCAGGCAGGATTCCCCATTGTTGCTGATGATAAATACGGAAACTTCAAGATTAATAAAGTACTTCAGAAGCAGCTGAAGGCAAAAAGGCTGCAGCTTGCCGCCTGTGAACTTACCATTCCTATAGCCGGAAAAGCAAAGACATTCAGTGTTGAACAGCCGTCCCATTTTTTGGTAATATAAAAAACAATTATGGAATCAACAGTTGTAACCCGCGCTCATCTTGAGATGCTTTCTACCTCGGATCTTCTGACCCTGGCAGATGATTACGGAATTGATATTCCCGAAGAGTTGAACAGACAGTTAATAATAGGTGAATTGCTTGAAGCAGCAGCAGATCAGGACGACGAAATAGATGAACCGGTTCAGGAAGGCGTTAATCCGGGATTACCGGAAGAAAATACACTCCCTGAACATTTTAACGAAACTTCTGTAACCGCAATCATGCGTAATCCGGTATGGTGTTATGTGTACTGGGATGTAAGTGATTCGGATAAAAGTGCGGTCTTGAAATCAGATGATTTTGAACATCTGGTTCTTCGTGTGTCGTTCTTTGAAAACCGTGTTTCTGCAAAAGCCCGCGAATCATATGATATTCCGGTTCAGACTGCTGCTGAACTTTCCGCATCTGATGACGAGGGAGATGGCAGACATAAACGGGAACAGTTTATTCTGGTTCCTGCCAATGAACTGTACGTTCGTATTGATCTGGTAGCCTTGTATGCCGGTGAGCAGGAATCGCAGATTCTTGCACGTTCACGAATGATTACCATTTCTCAGGGATGCCCCGAGATTTCGTCCATTATTAATGAATCTGATATTTCTGATATTATGAAGCTTTCGGGACTTCCCCGGCTGATAAAGACCCAGTATCAGAGTCATCGTCAGTCATTCTCGTGATTCAGGATTTCCGTATGTCAAATAAAAAACTTGTTCTTACACTGGTTGCTGACCAGAGTTTTGTACGTCACCTTGAAAATGACGATCCTCATTTTTCAAAAAACGAAGCGCTTTTTTCAGCCATCTCAGATACTTATCTGCCGTTACTCAATATGTTTGCAAACCTTGAAGCAGAAGGTATTCCTTTTAAACTGAATCTGGTTCTTTCTCCAACCCTGTGTGATATGCTTGCTGACCCACGTATTCAGCTGCTGTACATTGAATGGCTGAACCGTCAGATTACCCTTGGTGAAGCAGAAGTAAAACAGTATGAAAACGGCTCTATTCAACGTACTCTGGCAGCCCGTTACCTTGATAAGGCTCAGCAGAATCTTCACGATTACACAGAAATTCTGAACCAGGATATTCTTTCTAAATTCGTATATTACGCAAAGCGCGGAAATATTGAGCTTTTGGCCACTACTGCCACACAGGCTTTCCTGCCTCACTTTGCTGATATTCCGGAAGCTGTACAGGCACAGATTGAGGTTGGGCTTCAGTCACACAAACGGTATTTCGGGGTTGCTCCAGACGGCTTTTATCTGCCATATATGGCCTATGTTCCTTCTCTTGAATGGCTGATCCGTCCTTACGGTTTCAATTATACCATCCTCGATACTCATGGCCTTCTTTTTGCTGACCCTCAGCCGGAATGCGGTATCTTCTATCCTGTTCGTACCAGAAACTCCCTGGCGCTTTTTGCCCGCGATTCAAGCAATACTCTGGAATATCATACTCATCCGGTGTACCGCAGTCAGGAATACGATATCGGCTTTGATGCTGACGAATCTTATCTGTCTGAACATTTCGGCTCCTTTGACAGCCGTGTAGCAACCGGCTACAAATATTACACTCAGGGAACTACTGCTTCTGAGCGTATGCTCTATGATGAAGAGATGGCATTGAATCAGGCAAAAGCCGACGCCCATGCATTCTATACAGAAAAATGTGAACTGCTGGAAAAGGCCGCAGAACTTTGCAACTCAAAAATTGTCGTTGATACCTGTGTATTTGATATTTCTCTTTTTGGAAGCAAATGGTACGAAGGTGTAGATTTTCTTGATGAACTGCTCCGCACCATGGCCTTTACCGAAGCCTTTGACTTAAGCTGCAGCACCGATCTTCTTGAAAATCAGTTCAGTCTGCAGAAAGTTGAACCATTCCCTTGTGCTGCCTGCGGTGAAGGGTATGGAGAAAACCTTTTGAGTCATGCCAACGGCTGGATGTTGCGGTATGTACGCAAAGCCTGCGAAAGAATGATTGATCTTGCCGGCCGTTTTACCGATGATACCGGTCTGAAATCACGCTACCTGAATCTTGCAGCAAAAGAAGTTCTTATGGGCATGGATGGTCGCTGGCCTTCCATGGTTGAGGATCAGCAGCATCCTGACTATGCAGAATACCGCTTTAAGGAAAGTGTTGTAGCTTTCGGTACTGTTTACGAATCCCTCGGTTCAAACAACATCAGTACCGAATGGCTTACCCGTATGGAAAAACGCCATACACTCTTTGAAGATATCAATTATCATACTTTCAAGAGTAAGGATTAATCAATTTTCTGCAGGTCAAGCATCATCTGTTCAACCCGCTTGGTATCTTCTGCTGCCTGCAGTGATACCTTGACGGGGTCATACCGTTTATTCAGCAGTAATGCTTTCTGCCACAGTTCAATAGCCATATCAAGATTACCCTGGGTATAATAGTCCATACCCAGAAGGTAGTACGTATCTACTTCTTCTTGAATTTTTGCTCTTCCACGGTCTCCCAGGCTGGTTTTCAGTGCAACAGTTACCCGATTAAGGGGAGCTAGTGAACTGGTAATATCATAGGTGTAGTTAACATTCATGGTTACCATATCAGTTATGTCATACTGGGCTCCCAGACTGAACCGGGGATTTGCACCCTTTAACTGAAATCCTCCCTGAATGGCAAAAAAATCGGTAAACTGGGCACAGATTCCTGTTCCAAAAGCCCAGTGTTCAGATTCTGCAAAGTTTTTCAGGTTCAACGGCTGCTGAAATTCCAGCGCAAGAGTTATGGGGGATAGTACTTTCCAGCCGATTCCTGCTGCAATTTTACTTGGAACAGCTTCGTCATTTTTTAAGCCGTTTTCACCAAATCCAGTAAAGGCTGCGCCAAAATTTGTTGCTGCAATTCCAATGGAAAAATTCGGTTCTCTGCTGTGATATGCTTTGAGAAAATTAAAACGCATAAGAATACCGGCATCAGCAAGAACTGCAATAGCAGCCTGAGAAAGACCGGAACCTTCGACAATGGTAGCAGAATCGTCTCCGGAATAGTCTGGTACAGTACGTAATGCTCCTTTCAGGTTCATGCCTAAAGCAATACCTTTGAACGAATATCCGTGAAGAAAGTTATAGGACATATTCAGGGCAATCATGGATTCCGTGTAATAGGATGAATGCAGTTCCTGTCCGAAAAAATCGTATTCCGTAAAGGGAACGTAAAAACTTTTTGCCATGATGCCGTATCCGCAGTCATTATTCCGCTGGGTGAATCCCAAGGTTTCTACCGAGGAATCTGCAATCCACCGGTTATGGAATGCAGCTGCTTCAGTTTCTCTAAGCAGGCTGGAGGCTGCAGGATTGTACTCAAAAAAGCCGATATCATCACTGAGACCGGTAAAGGCTGCTCCCATGGCTTCTGCCTTTCCGCCGGATGGTATCAGAAGTGAACGGAATATGGTTCGCCCTTCATTGTCATGTTCCTGCTGGAGAGATTCATAAAAAGACAGCGCACCATCGGCCCTGGCAACACTGAAAGCCAGCATACCAGCCATAAGAAAACAGAGAAAGTTCTTTACTGTGCGCGCAGGAAATATACCCATCACACTGTAATAGTATCAAAAAAGAACCGAAATATGCAAATTCCAGCGTTCTTTGATGTACAAAGTAGTAAGATAATCCGAAATAGAAGAAGAGAGAAACTGTTTTTGTACAGCCTCAATGGTATACTAACCATGGTGACTTTTTCTAAAAAGCTTTTAATATCACTTATGTCCTCATTTCTTGTGTTAACGCCTGCAGTAAAGGTGTATGCAAAAAGTGATATTCAAAGCCTTCGCCTGAAAGAAATTGACAGCCATATTGATAACCGTGATTACAACGAAGCTTTGAAAATGCTGTCCGATTTTATCAGAGATAACCCGACACAGTTTGATGAAGCACAGAAACGAATCAACAGAATTATGGAAACCCGTGAAAACCTTACTACCCTGGCAGAAGAACTGATTTACGTTATTGAACATGATCCGGAAAACGACGAATTAAAGCTTGAACTTATCGATAAAATAGAGAATATCGAGGTAAATCCTTCTCCGCAGATGAAAGCCTTCCTTGAATCTACCCGTCGGGCTGCCGAATTTGCCGTCAATCGTATAAAATTTCAGAGCATCATTTCCCAGGGTGCAGAACTGACTCATCAGAGTCGGATTGTTGATGCTGTATTGAGTCAGATTCCAGGTTTTGATGTGTATTACGATGCGTTTGTTCGGGATAACGACGCCCAGTTTGTATCGCAGATTGACGAGAAGATTACAGCGGTTAAGAACGCTCTTGCAGGTTTTGAAAAAGCAAACACCGAGCTGGAAGAAGCCTTCAGCCTGTTGCGGAAAAGTCTGGAATCTGATGCTGAAACCGGTGCTTTACAAGCTATGAAACGTGTACAAAAAGCGGCGGAAGAGTTTGTAAAAATCAGAAATATCGTTGCTGCCACCGGATATACATTTCAAGATCTGTTTGCCATTCAGGCAGAAGAGCAGGGACTGGAAACAGAAGCGTCGTACCTGCCCTTTGTCTGGCGTTTTCTTCTGGGAACGTCCAGTGAAACTGATTCCGGTATGCTTGGTGCCATGGATGTGCAGTGGAACAGGTTGATTGAAAGTGTTAAGCCTGCTGCTCTTACCGCTGCTCTGCTGCATTTTGATGCACTGGTGCCACTTACGGCATCCGGCGACACTTCGACCGTGGTAAAAAACGGCAGGGCAGCTGAAGTACAATTGAAATCTGTACAGTCATACCTGTCCATAGCCGGCGACCTGAATGCCTTGTATGGGCTCCGGCAGACAGACAGTGATTCGATGGAAAAGCCATCTGATGTCATATATGATCTGACCGTATCAGATATGTTTAATGTCTGTACCTGGATTCAGGGACTCATTATCAATGATGAGCTTTTCCAGTCAGCAGTTGCCGAAGTAAACAGCAGACCTTTTGAACAGAATCTGGCATCAGCCGGCACTGCTGTGTCAGCCGGCGATGTTTTCTGGGTAAAACTGATAACTGCCAATATTGAACGTCTTGGGGATTTAAATAGCGCTGCCGTTGAATTCTGCGTCGGCATTATGAACATACAGACCCGGCTGCAGGAAATGAACGGTCAGGTTTCTTCAGCGTCTTTTATGAATCAGACTCTTTCCTTAGGTGTTCAGTTGCAGCAGGAAACGGATGATTTTTCAAAACTGCTGATTTCACGTTTGGGTCAGTACACTGATACGGCAGCCCGGGAAATTTCCGATATGCAGACCGCCGCATATGAAGCCTGTTTTGCATTACTCAATGATGAACTCGATCCTGAAGTATCGTCGTATCCGCAGAAGGTTATTCCAGAAGCAAATCGGCTATTGCCGTTATTTACCCGTGATATATCTGGTCTTACAGGATTGCGTACTGCCACCGCAGGTTTTGTTGATGAAAGTAACGTAGATGATGCGCTGAATCTTCTGTCATCCCTGATAGACAAGACCGGCGCTGTAAAAAATCTGGCACAGGACCGGATTATGCAGGCAAACCGTATTTTTGCTGAAGGTGAGCTCAGATATTCAGAGGCACAGAAGGCAATCAGCCGTGATGACTATACCAGTGCACGATCCAGCATTCAGAAAGCAGGCAGTAAATACGCCGAGTCATTTCTGTATCGCGAAGATGAATCACTCCGTGCTGCCTGTGACGCCAAACTTATTGCTCTTGGTGAAGAAATTAACCGCCTTGAAAATGAACGCATCGTTCTTGAAGTCCGCCGTTTGAAAAACCAGGCAAAGACTGAGTACTACGCCGGTAACTTTGAACTGGCCGATAGTTTGCTTCAGCAGGCAAAAGCCCGGTGGCTCATTACCAATGTAGAGGATGATCCAGAAACGGTACAGCTTTTGGCACTGGTAGGTACGGCACTTTCCATAAAAACCGGCCGAACATTATCTCCTTCTGCACCACTGTACCCTGAAATGAGTCAGACTCTTAATATTGCCCACAGTTTCTATGCTGAAGGTGAAGCATTGCTGAAAAAAGGGCAGCGTGAAGCCGGTATTGCCGCTCTTGAGATGGCACAACAGAAAATCCGTGAACTGCAGCTGGTATATCCGCTGAATCAGGATGCCAGTCTTATGTCACTGCAGATAAATAAACTGATTGATCCTGCTGCTTTTGAAACGTATTTTGCCCAGAAAGTTGCTGCAGCAAAGGAAGAATACAAAGACAAGACAAAGCAGCGTCAGGTGTATGCAGATCTTCTTGATTTATATGAGATAAACCCCAGCTACAAGGGCCTGAAAGACTTTATTTATACGGTTGAAATTGAACTTGGGGTTCGGCAGAAACCGATTGACCGTACTGCTCAGAATCAGTCTGATGCTCTCTACAAAGAAGCTGTAGCGCTGTACAATAAGAATACCCGCGATGAAATCAATCTGCGCAGTGCCCTTGTCAAAGTTGATGAAGCGTTGGCAAAGAACCCCGATAATGAAGCTGCCCAGACATTAAAGGACCGCATTAATATTGCTCTGGGAGGAAGTGGTTCGGTAGTTCTTCCTTCAGAAGCAGAGAGCATGTATCAGAAAGCGGTGCAGGAACTTCAGAAAGGCAATACTATTCAGGCTGCGGCTATTGTCATGCAGTTGATGCAGAATCCTGAATATGCAAAATCTGCAAAGATTCTGGACTTAAAGAAGAAGGTAGATTCCCTGTTATGATGCGCCACCGGCTATTCCGTATTGCAGCAGTATGTATCGTTTTTCTCACTCTTAGTACCGCGATTGGTGCCCAAAGTCTGTACTGGGAAGAACCGGCTTCCCTTTCCGGAGAAGAAAGCCGCTATCCGCAGACTGCCTGGCTTAAAGACGGTAGTCTCTCTGCGGTAATATGGCAGGATGTAACATCCCAGAACAAAAAACAGGGAACAATCTGGCTTTCCGGCCAGTTTTCCGGTAGTGACTCCCGCTGGCAGTCAAATAAACACTTTGCAGGGCCCATATCGTACACCGGTGATGTTCCATCCGTTTTCTCCGTGGCCGTAGCCCCGGATCGTACCATTTCTATAGCGGCCCTTACCGATCCACATACTGTAACGGTTTTCACCAGCTCTGACGGCGGTACCTCATTCACATCAAGCACTATCTCCCAGAATTCCTCAAGTTCTGTCGCTCCCCGTATATTCGCCCGCAGTGATGGTTCTTTCATCCTGTTTGCCACCTGTACCCATGATGAAAACTTCGTGCTTACTACCAGTTCCTCTCCAGATGGTATCACCTGGACACCTTTTTCAGATTTCACTCCTTCAGTAAACCTGCAGAATCCATTTGTTCCGACATTGATAAATACTTCAGAAGGCGATCTGGTTGTTTTCCAAAGTTCCTATACCTATGGACAACGTAACACCTACCAGTTGTATTCAACCTGGGCTGCTGCCGGATCAGATTCCTGGAGCCCGGCCCGCATAATTACCAATCAGGATACAGAAACCCAACCCTTTGCCAACTATACAAATCAGCGGGCATCTTTGTTGTATGATGGTTCCGATGTATTCTGCGCTTTTGAACGTACGTTCTATTCCTCTGAAAGTTCCAGAATTTATGTCTGCCGTCTTTCTGAAGATGGCCAGGTTATACAGCTTCCTTACGAATTAAGTACTGGTACCGGTATTCAGTATCAGCCGCAATTTGTTGATCTGAACGGTACAGTTTCTCTTGTATGGATTGACTTCCGTACCGGTGTTGCCAGTGTATATCTTGGTCAGTTTATGGGTGGTTCATATTGGGAAGAATCAGCTCTGGTTTCCGGAAATTACGCTGCCAGTTTCGGAATGCCGGTTGTTACCGGTAATAATAGTTTTCACCTTATCTGGCAGCAATCTGATGCAAAATCGAACAATAAAGTTACCCGGCTTTCTCCAGATACCTCGGCAGCTCCCCCGGTGATAAAACCATCATCGTTTAAAGCAGATACACCAACGGCGGCTTCTAAAGTAACCATCAACCTTACCATGCCCCAGGATTCTTCCGGTATTGCCGGATACAGTTACTGCTGGTCTCAGAATCCTGACGAGGAACCACCGGAATGGCTTATGCAGCTTTCTTCAGAAACGAAACTGAGTTTCACTGCAACAGAAGACGGTTCCTGGTATTTCAAAGCCCGTGCCGTTGACTATGCCGGCAACGTTTCTGTCAGCAGCCGTCTTGTTTTTATCAGGGATACTACGCCGCCTGCAGCGCCTGCTGTTATTATGCCGCCCTTTGGAAAAGACGGTTATCTTGCTTCCAATACTTTTACCATGAAGTGGCAGCCGGGGTCTGATGAAGAAGGTGCTGTGGCTACCGATATTGCCGGTTACACCTATGCTCTTGAATATGTTTCATCCCGTAATGCAAAGGTTTCCCAGCCGCCACGCCGTATAATAAGCCGTGGTGCAAGCATAAGTTACAATAACCGTGAGAACGGATTGTATGCGTTCTCTGTTGCAGCCATTGATACGGCAGGAAATATCGGCCCTGCCACCGTTTCTTATCTGCAGCTTAATAAGTTCATTCCCTATACGGCTGTTTCTGCCATTAATGCAACCCAAGATCAGTTCGGCACGGTAAGCATGAATATTATCGGTCGTGGTTTTGATTCAGAAGGTGAAATCACTGCCATTTACATTACAAAAGATTCTCTGGAAAATGCACTGATTCTTACAGGCGATGCCCTTCAGTACGATATCTCTTCTGACCGTCGCATCGGCAATATCGAACTTGCCAATATGGATGGCGGTACGTACAAGGTGGCGCTGCTTCACAGTAAACGAGGCCTGTACTGGGCAAACCAGACTATTTCCATTGTTGAATCCGGCACGGTAAAACTGGGTGATTACACCTACCGCTACGTGCCGACTTTTACCCGTATTATCTCAAATGCCAGATATACTGCTGATTTCAGCTATCTTCTTTTCTTAGCCCTTTTTGCCTTTGTGGCTGGTTGCCTGTTTGCCTCTGTGCGGGGCATTGTTCAGGTATCCCGGGAATCCCAGCTGATTAAAGCAGAAGTTCAATCCCTTATAACAGGAGACATTATGCCGCAGTTAAAGAAAGAACAGGCCAAAAGTGTCATGAAGCGTGGCGCCAGCTTGAAATACCGTATGGTATTCTTTACATCATCCCTGGTATTGGGCGTAGTAGTTATGGTTTCCGTAACATTGGGATTCATGATGGTACAGACCCAGCGGGAAACTTTGTCTCAATCCTTAAAGGAGCGGGTTGACCTTGCGCTGGAATCATTGAATTCCGGTGCCAAAGCATATATGCCCAGTCAGAACGTTCTTGAAATGAGTTTTCTGCCGTCTCAGGTAACAGGAACAGCGGATATCGTTTCTGCAACCATTTCAGGTCTTCCTATCAGTGGTTCATCAACAGGGCTTCAACATGTCTGGGCAACGAATGATGACCATATTCTTGATCATATAGACAGTGAAACGCTTTCATACGGAACCAGCCGCCTGACCGGAGAAACCTATGAATATATTGCTGAACAGTGTGCTGCATTGAATCAAAAGGCCAGTGAGGCTGTTTCTCAAATGGCAGAAGATGTAACGGTTCTTACTGCAGAAGGTGTTTCTCTTGCACTAAAAACAGACCAGGCAAGTCAGGAACGTATGGCTGAAGTTCAGATTATTACCCGGCAGCTGTCAGAAAAAATAACACAGGAATTGAATACCCTTGCCAGTGAAGGCAGTGGTTCTTACCCGGAATATACCAACGAAGCTATTTACAAAGGCGATAATACCACCTGGCTTTTCTATAAACCGGTTTTGTACCGGCAGGGTAGTGACCAGACTTTTGTTCGCGGACTGATAATTCTTGAAGTCTCTACAGAGCCCATGCTCCGTGAACTTTCGTCATCCCGCCAGAACATTATTTATGCTGCCGTCATCGTTGCTGTGCTTGCGATGTTTATAGGAATCATCGGCTCCCTTATGGTTGCCAATATTATCATTCGTCCTATAAAACTTCTGGCATCCCACGTTGCCATGATCCGTGATACGGAAGATAAGGAAGAACTGGATGGAAAAGATATAAAAATCCGGTCAAAAGATGAAATAGGTATGCTGGGGGCTACGGTTAATGACATGATCCATGCTTTGGTGAAAGCTGCTGCTGCCAGTAAAGATTTGACCATGGGTAAGGAAATCCAGAAAATGTTTATCCCGCTTGAAACTGACACCCAGGGACGCAAACTGACAACTGGTTCTATTGAGGATGACCGCACTCAGATTTTCGGATATTACGAAGGCGCTAAAGGTGTATCTGGTGACTACTTTGACAGTATGAAACTTGATGACGTACATTATGCCCTTATCAAGTGCGACGTGTCCGGTAAAGGTGTTCCGGCAGCACTTATTATGGTTCAAGTTGCAACTTTATACCTGAACTATTTCAAGGACTGGAGTTATAAAAAGAACGGTTACAATCTGAGCCCGGTTGTTTCCCAGATAAATGATCTGATTGAATCCCGCGGTTTTAAAGGACGATTTGCGGCGTTCAGCCTTTGTATATATAACTCAAAAACCGGTGATGCCTATTTCTGTAATGCCGGTGATAACCTGGTACATATTTATGAAGCTTCTACCGGAAAGAAAAAAGTCATTACTCTGCCAGAAAGTGCCGCAGCCGGAGTATTCCCCAGTTTTATGGTTGATATGAAAGGTGGATTCCCCGTTGTTAAGGTTCATCTGGAACCGGGCGATGTTATGTTCCTGTATACTGACGGTATTGAAGAAGCAAAACGTTTATTCCGTGACAAGAACTATAAACCGGTGTTGTGTCAGGAACCGGGTCTTAAAGAAGGTGATGAACATGGCAGTCATACTTTCGGTCAGGATGGCGAGGAAATGACGCCGGAACGTGTAACCGATATTATCGAAAGTGTTTATCACCAACGTAAGTATACCCTTAAGAAATGGCATAATCCTATTCCTGATGAACTGCTGGAATTTGATTTCTCAACCTGTGGTGATACAGCCCGGGATGGCGTTATGGCGCTGGTATCCGTAGAAAAAATCTTCCGTATGTATAAAAAACCAGGCCTGCAGGAAACTGACCGGGTACAGGTAGACAGTCTGGTAGATGAATTCCTTAACGATCATTTTATTCAGTACAATGACTATTGAGCCCACCGGAAAGATCATCCTCAGTTTGCTGAATACAAGTATTACACACACATGACTGAAGATGACCAATACGATGACCTGACACTTCTGGCTTTGAAACGAAAAATATAAAATTGCCGGAATAAGTAAAAAAGGAGATGTTTTGTTATGTCGAGAATCTGGCCCGAGCCGATTCATCCAGGTGATATCATCGCCATAACGGCACCAAGTTTTGGATGTACCACCGAGCCATATGCTACCCGCATGAGAGCAGCAGTCGCTAAGCTGGAATCCATGGGATACCGGATTATCATTGGTGATACCGTGTACAAAAGCGATGGTCTGGGTATCAGTACTGATCCCGAAGTCTGTGCCGAAGAACTCACCCGATTCTGGATGAATGATTCCATAAAGGCTGTTATCAGCGCAGGCGGTGGAGAATTGATGTGCGAAACCTCAGGATATCTTGATTTTACAAGACTGGCCGCTGCTAAACAGAAATGGTTTCTTGGTTACAGTGATAATACCAACTTCATTTATCCCCTGACGGTTGCCGGTGGTTCCGGAGGATTGTATACCCAGTGTATCAGTGGTTTCGGAAAACCATGGGAATTGCCGGAAGAACAGGTGTGGAATGTTATAACCGGTAAGGTACAGTCTGTTCATGGCTTTGATTTGTTCCAGTCTCCGGCTGCAGAAAAGGTTGCAGAAGAACGTTTTGGAGCGCTTGCAGCCTATAATTATGACAGCCAAAAGCAGCTGGTATATGCTGGCAGTGCGGCACCGGATGGAACGGTATCTGCGGAAGGAATATTCCTTGGAGGCAACCTTGATGTTCTTGCCAATCTTGCCGGAACTGCCATGGATCGTACTTTGGAATGTATAAAATCTTCCGGACCTGTCATCTGGTTTCTTGAATCATGCGATGCAAATCCTGTGGAACTTCGCCGTCAGATCTGGCATCTGGATCAGTGCGGCTGGTTCAAATCTGCTTCTGCCATCATTTGCGGACGTCCTTTAGCTGCCTGGGGAGAATCAGTCATGGGAGTGAATCAGTACAATGCCGTAACCGGAATCCTTGAAAAATATACTATTCCAATTATCATGGATGCCGATTTCGGTCATATAGACCCTTCGTTTCCTATCCCTATGGGCATACAAGGATCTGTCACCGCAGAACATAACACTATAACTCTTTTCTGGTAATACACTATGAATTTTGCAACCTATTCAATCTATCTTATTTATCCAATTCTCTTTCTTCTATTCTGCTGGGGGCTTTCACCTGCTCCCAGAAAACAACTGTATGAAAATCATTTCAGTTTGGATCAGACAAAAAGTCTTCAGGGGCTTGCAGCGTTTGTCATCATGCTGCACCACGCTGCTCAGAAAACCTGTGCCAGTTGGATTCCACCGCTGGTTATCCGTCATGGACTTGACGCATTCCTTGAAGTTGGATATGTACTCGTCGGCTTTTTCTTTTTCTGTTCAGGATACGGTTTATATAAAAGCGCTGTTTCAAAAGATGGATATCTGAAAATCAGAAACTTTTTCTGTAAGCGTGTCTGGCCGGTAGTTGCTGCTTTTTATGTAACCATGCTCATTTTCCTTGCAGCCCGATTATGGCGTGGTCAGCATATCAAGCAACCACAGTTGATAGGATATATAACCGGAGCCATGCTCTGTAATAAAAATGCCTGGTACTGTATCACCATTGTAATTCTTTACCTGGTATTCTGGATTTCATTTTCGATAAGTTCTCCGCGTACACATCGTCATTTTCCTGTAGCTTTGGTATGGGTTGGTACTTTGGCATATCTGTTGGCAGGATGTTTTATTGATCATAACGACTGGTGGTTTTGCGGCGAATGGTGGTATAACTCGGTACTCCTTTTTCCATTGGGCATGTCGTGGGCTAGTCATGAAAAAACAATTACTGAAAAATTAAAGAAAGGATATTGGATCTGGTTACTCAGCAGCATAGTGATTCTGTGGGCGTGTATTACAATTTCCCACTGGGTAGTTGGAAGCTTTGGATATTATGGAGACACTTGGAATCAACCTGTGGCCGCTAAAGTGCAGTCACGGTTTATCAGTGCTATTGCTCAGAATATCGTTGCATTTGCATTCTGTTTTCTGATGTATGTTTTCTGTATGAAATTCAAAACCGGAAACCTGGTAATCCGTTGGTTAGGGTCCGTTACACTGGAATTTTATCTGATACATGGACTCTTTATCGAATTATTCGGATTTAATTTCCTGGATGTAACCAGACCACTTAAATATATAAAAAATGTCGGTGTGTATGTAGTTGTTGTTCTGGCATGTTCTGTTCTGGCTACGGTTATTCTGCAGGGGATTCTTCATCCAAAACAAACTCTGAAGAAAATAATGCAAAAAACCGTAAAAAATTGAAAAGTTTTTATTGACAGAAGCGGGAGATATGATATATAGTCTCATTCACCGACGCAGTAATGCAGCGGCAAACATGAAAAGAGTTGCAAAGCCTTGA
>JAZLGC010000106.1:0-15241 GCA_045616125.1 Treponemataceae bacterium
AATCGGTAGATTTGTGGACTTATGATGAGACCCTGAATCAAGTTCAGGGTGACAATAAGCAACACTTTTTACGGACAGAACCATAACTAAAAATACGCAGCGCTCAATATTGAATGTCGCTGCGTTATAGTTATTCGCCCGTGAGAGAAAAAAAATTGCAGTTCCACCGGTAATAATTGTAAAAAAGACACTAAAAATAACGATTTTTTCATAGGTAATGGAGCGTTTCATGGGTATCTTGTAAGGTGCATTATTTTTACTGGAAGGATTTTTCATGGCTCAGAAGAAAAAAGGAAAGAAAGTTATAGGAATTATTATTGTGCTTCTGCTGGTAGCAGCTGCAGGAATCTGGTTTTTTACCGGATCGGATACTTCTGCAGGATATGTACCACCACAGCCGGCAGTAGTGGTTTCAAAACCAGTTATGGGTACCATTGCAGATTCCATTACCATATCCGGATATGTAGAAGCAAAAGCCATGATTCCTGTTGTTCCTTTTGTTCAGGGAACCATTACCGAATATAACGTGCAGGCTGGTGATTACGTAGAAAAAGATCAGGTTCTTGCAAAAATTGATGATGCTGCATACCGTCAGCAGTTTCTGCAGGCAGAAGCAGGTTATTGGGGATATCAGAGTACTTTTGAGCGTGTTGAAAACCTGTACAAATCAGGCGCTGCAACCCAGCAGAATTACGACAGCACCAAGGCACAGCGTGATGCTGCAAAAGCACAGTATGACCTTGCCAAGCTGCAGCTTGATTATACGGAAGTAAAAGCCAGCGTCAGCGGAACAGTACTGATAGCAGATCAGGCAGTGGGTGCCATTGGTGTTCAGACTTCTCCGGTTGCAGTTATCGCCGACCTGGCAGATCAGGTTGTACGGCTTAAAGTGCCGGAAAAATATTTTGACCTTTTCATGATGGAAAAAGACCATATCCGCATTTCTGTACTGCGTCCGGGTCAGACCGGTATGTATGACGATGCGGAAACAACTGCAACCATAGAAACCATTGCACCGTATGTAAACCCCGAAAGCAAGAACTTTGTGGTTGTATGTCGTCTTGATAATCCCGGCGAACGTTTCCGCCCCGGTATGTACGTAAAAGTAACCGCGGTGTACCGTACCTATGAAAACCAGCCGCTTCTGCCCCTTACCGCCCGCAAACTGGACGGCAGTTGCTATACCTACAATCCTTCTACACAGGCTGTTACCTATCATCTGTTTGAAAACATGGTCACAGACAACAACAATTTTGCCGTTCCCGGTGAATACGCCGGCAGTCTATTTGTCATTGACGGCATTAACACCATTCTTGACGGCCAGACTGTTACGGCCCGTGAAGTTACCCTTGACGGCCGGGAGTAACCTGTGAAAGTTTCTGAATTTGCAGTAAAACACCCCATCATCATTACCATGGCACTTATCGTACTGTTTGTGTTCGGTATTGTGTCCATCAACGGCATGAGTATTGAATTCATGGCAGACATGAACATGCCGCAGGCCATGGTGTACTGTATATATGCCGGTGCCAGTGCCGAAGACATGGAAGTAGAAGTTACCAAGGTTCTGGAAGATAACTTTGTAACCTTGCCCCACTTAAAGGCCATAGACAGTTCTTCATATAATTCGGTCAGTTTTATCACCATTACCTATGCTGACGGTATTGAACCCTATGACCAGCTGCAGGAACTGCGTAACCGTATCGACAACCTCATTGATGATCTTCCAGACGGCGTTTCAAAACCCAATGCTTTTGTCGGTGGCATGAGCATGATGCCTGTTATCAGTTTTGCTGTTTCTGCCGGGCATGATATGGGGCGTACAACTCAGTACATAAAAGATGAACTTACTCCGCGCCTTACCCGTATCGATGGTGTTTCAAGCATTGAAGTTGACGGCGGCCAGGAACTGGAAGTAAGCATTAAGCTTGATACAGACGCCCTTGTGGCAAAAGGTATTTCCGTAACAACGGTGTATCAGATTCTGAATTACGGTAACGTAAATCTGCCTTTGGGTAGTGCAGAGCATCAGCGGCGCACCATTCAGGTTCGGTATGCCGGATCTTTCAACAGCATCGAAGATATCTGCAATCTGCCGGTGGGTTTTTCTGATAATTCCGTTGTCCGGCTCAGCGATGTTGCCGAAGTTTCTCTCAATTACCCGGAAGAAGATATTCATGTTAGTGATGGACGCCTGCCGCTGCTTCTGGTAAGCGTTACAAAACGAAGTGACGGAAACACCGTAAAAATTATTAAGGAAGTTAAGAAGGTACTGGCTGATATTGAAAAAGAAACAGGTGGCGCTATTTCGTTCCACCTGGTTTCTGACGACAGCCGTCAGATTATGGCTTCAATGAAGACCGTAATTACCTCAGGTATTATGGGTATCATCTTTGCCGTTCTGGTAATTCTGCTGTTTATGGCTGACTGGCGTACCACACTGACCATTGGTCTTTCCATTCCACTGTGCATTTTGTTCAGCTTTATCGGTCTTAAACTGTGCAACATTACCATTAACCTTATGTCCCTTTCAGGCCTGGTAATATCCCTTGGTATGGTAGTAGACGGTTCTACGGTAATGATTGACCAGGTATACCGCTATTACAGCCAGCGCAATAAAGAAACAGGATTAACACTGTACACAGTCAATCAGTCAATTTTCCGTGGTTGGGATGAAGTTGCCGGTTCTATTTTTGCCAGTATTGCAACAACCCTGGTAGTATTCATCCCTATGGCTTTGATGAAAGGTCTTATCGGAAATGTTCTGAATGCAGTTTCCATTACCATCATCATGGCAATTTCGGCTTCTCTTGTTGTTGCTCTTATTATTGTTCCCTATCTTTTAAAACTGCTCCTTTCTGACGATGGTCCCACCATCAGAAGCAGACCCCGCCGCTTTGATGTAGCCATGGAAACCCTGGAAAACGGGTACCGCCGTATTCTGGTATGGGCCGTTAAGCACAAGGGTGTTATTGTTGGCGGGGCATTTGGCCTTCTGATATTCAGCGGTCTTATTACCACCAAAATGGGTATTGCCTTTATTCCGTCAACAGACAGCGGCGATTTCTTTCTGAATGCCGAATTCCCTACCGGAACCAGCCTTGAGCAGACCGTAGAAAAGATGGAACTGGCACAGGATCTTCTGTACCGGTATGTTCCTGAAATAGACAATATCGTTCTGTATACCGGAAAAAGTAATACCAAAGGTGTTATCTCAATGAGCAGCACACCGCAAAGTGCCTATGCTCATGTTATTCTGGTGCCTGTTGCAGAACGAACCCGGGATGTTCACGAAATAATGATTCTTATGCAGGATTTGTGGGCTGCCGCTATTCCTGATGCAACCATTTCCGTTCAGAACGGTGGTTTTGACAAACTGGTAGGGTATGCTTCCGGTGGTGGCGGATACGGTTTGACCCTTATTTCTGAAGATCTGGACCTGCTGTATAAAACAGCTTCTGATTTGCGTGATTTCCTGGCCGATGACCCGGAAGTTATCACTGCTACTTTGGACTGCGACTTTGATACCAGTACCATGGTTATTGATATGAGCCAGGAATATTTAAGTTCTTTGGGCCTTACCAGTTATCAGGCCGGTATTACCAGTGCCATTCTGTTTCAGGGCATGGATTGCGGCCGCTACCGTGAACAGGGCAGCGGTAAACGGTACAATATCCGTTTAAGTTCCAACATTGCAGAAGGCAACATCAGTGCCGATGATATTGCCAACATTCATATTATTACGGATTCCGGTCAGGATGTGTCTTTTGCCAACCTGTCTGATATTTATGTAGAAACTGCAGTAAGCCAGATTAACCACAGTAACCGTGCAAAAACCATTACGGTAAGTGGAACTCTGGTAAGCGAAAATACGGCAAATGTAAGCCGCCATGTAAACGAATATCTGGCAAAAAATCCACTGCCGTCAGGCGTAGAAAGTACTGCCGGCGGTATTATGAGTATGATCGGCGACATGATTCCCCCAATGCTTGGAGCCATGGGTATTGCCGTATTCCTGGTATACACCGTTATGGTTATCCAGTTTGAAAAATTCAAGCAGCCGCTGTTGATTATGGCTTCCATTCCATTCTGCTTCATCGGTGTAGTTTCCGGTCTCTTGATGTTCGGTTCTACTCTGAACCTGCTGTCATTGCTGGGGTTGGTTTCTTTGGCGGGTGTCGTCGTCAATAACGGTATTATTCTGGTTGACTACATTAATCAGCTGCGTGTTCAGCGCCGCGAAGCAATTGCCCGGGAACGAGGATATCAGGACCGGGACGGTAACTGGCTGGTTGTGCTTACTCCTGATGAAGAAGAAAATCTGCTGGTTGAATGTATTACCGATGGTAGTGCCAGCCGCATCAAGCCAATTCTTATTACTACCCTGACAACACTTTTAGGCGATATTCCAATGGCAGTGGCAAAAGGTGAAGGTGCCGAAATTTATGCCCCAATGGGACAAGCCATTGTTGGTGGTCTTATTACTTCTACGTTGATTACCCTGGTACTGATTCCTGTACTGTATTACATGTCGGAACTGCGGGAAGCCCGGGATAAAGAGGCTATTGCACTGGCCAAGGCAGAACGCGCCAAAAAGCATGCAGAAATGGTATTCAAATTGAACACGGCAGCAGAATTTGCCCGTGCTGAATATGAAGCTGACCGTGAAGCCCGAAAAAAACGGAAGCTGGAAAGAAAATCAGAAAAAATAAAGGAGAAGTCCGATGAAGAATAGAGTGATGATGGTAGCCCTGGTGGCTTTTATGGCAGCCAGCATGTTGTTAACCGGCTGTTACAGCGTGTTCAGTGGGGGAACCGGTGGCCGTGTAGTAGATACTGAAAGTACTGACAGCCCGAAACGGGGCATTGCAGATGTTGATGTATACGCCTATGTTGATAAAAAAGCATGTCAGAAAGATTTTGACAGCTGGAAAGAAGGTACGAAATTCAAGCCGGAAGCCAAGTATTATGCTCATACTTCAACGGCAAGTGACGGAAGTTTTACCATCAGTAAACTGATGTGGAAAAGCATGATGCCCGATTACTGGCGCGATGGCGATGTGGCAACCGTTTATCTTCTGTACTACCACGACGAATATGGACTTGTTCAAGGCGATTCAACCCTGCTGCTGAGCGACAGCACCACCAACACGGTGTATCAGGAACTGAAAGCAGTGCGCCAGAAAACTGCCTTGGATTTACGTATTGTTGATGTGGCTACAAATCGAACTACGGATAAAACCTTGAATGTTACTGTAGCAGTGAATCATGGCAATACGTACACTGCAACTATTACCGGTAGAGGAACGGTAACTATCAGTTATCCTCGTGATACTTCACCCGACATAAAGGTAACATTTACAGAAAGTTCCCAAAAACCAAGCTTCAAAATGTGTAAAGATGGAACAAATGATGACTGGTCTTTTGATGATTCTCCTCAGATTATCAGCGGAGTTGGTGGTGATAGCTTTTCTGCAGATGTACTTGGGAAAAAGAGTAGAGTAGATATTTCAGTAAGTGGAAATGCCACAGACAACGGGTTACTGGTTGAGTTGAAAAAGGGAAGTGAGACACTGGACTCTACCTACACCAGACCTACCAATTTAGGAAATGGACAGGTAAGAGATGGTGATTTTTCAGGTCTGGGTGCTGGCTATATTTGGGAAACCGGAAATTATGGGGGAAAGATAGAAAGTGAAACCTTTTCTGTTAACGGTAAAGATATTTCTATCACCACTGCAAATCCTGACGTATATGTCACTCTTCCCTAAGGAAACCGCATGAAACACCCATTCCGAACCTGCTGCATCTTTCTGTGCGCTATCTGCTTTCTGGCAACCTCTGCCATGGCTGACACGCCCCGATCGTCCTCAACCGGTACCTATACGCTACAGGACCTGTTAAGTGCGCTGTCAGCCAATAACCCGGATATCCGCACGGCCCGGCAGGAATATGAACGTGCCCTGCTTGATGTTAAAGACGCCAAGGCCAGCCGTGGGCCTTCCGTTGACCTGCAGATTACCGGCACGTATATGGCAAAACCGCTGGTTGACCCGATTATCATCAACACCGACGCCCTGATGGATGCCATTCAGTGGCCGACTGGCATGAAGCCGCAGAGTACCGGACAATACATTACGTTGTATGACGGCATGGAACAGACCATGTATCAGATTCAGGCAACGCTGCTGCAGCCTGTATTTACCTGGGGTAAACTGTCTGCTGCAGAAAAATTGTACAGTCAGGTAGCTGATATCCGTCAGAGTAATGTGGAATTTACCAGAGACCAGCTGGAAACCGAGCTTGAAACCCGTATTGCAAGTCTTAAGCACCTGTTTGCCATGGAATCTATCCTGCGTGAAGAAAGTGAGTATGCTGCACAGCTGGTGCGGTATTCAGAAGACGGAGAGCGCAGTGGCATGATTTTGCATCAGGATGTGGTTGATGCCCGTATTCAGGCAAAACAGCTTGATATTGCCATTCAAACTTTGAACGAACAGATAGAAAATCAGATTCTTGAACTGCAGCGACAGACCGGTTTATATGATCTTTTGAGTACCACCATTGCTTTTGATGTAGATGACGAAGCAGTTGTAGCAGAAGTACTTTCGGCAGACCGTATCCAGTATCAGGATAAAGCTCTTTCTGAGTCCAATCCTTCAATCAACATGGTAAGCCGGCTGAAAGAGGTATCTGAGCTTGCAACAGATATTGCTGAAAATTCTGTGTACTGGAAACCTGATTTTGCCGTGCAGATTGCCGCCGGATACAGTGGTTCCCGCATTCCTCTGGTTGAACCGAACTGGCTTTTAAAAGATGACTATTCGCTGAACCTGACCATTGCCATGAAAACAACGATATGGGATGGCGGTAAAAAACTGAATGATACAGCCCGTAGAATCAGCGAAGAAGAATCTGCCGGCACAAACCTGGATTCCGCCCGTGCTACTATCCGGCAGACCCTGGCAAACCAGTGGAACACTGCGGATATGAGTACCATTAAGATTGAATATCAGGATCTTAAGATAGAAGCCGCAGAATCAAAGATAAGTCAGCAGGAAATGCTTTTCAGGTCTGGTGCCGGTACCGAAGCTGATCTTCTGGCTGCAAAAATTGAATTATGTAACCAGAAGATTGAAAAAGAACAGCAGTTGCTTTCCCGGGCTGTGGCATGCTATACCATCCGCTTTCTCTGCCGGTAAAGTTTCTGTATACTTTCTGCCATGAGTGAAAAATGCCTGAAGTGTTTCCGTCCCATGGAAACCTGTTACTGCCGCTATATTACCCCTGTAGAAACAGGGGTAAAGTTCATATTTCTGATGCATCCCAAAGAGGCCTACAAGCAGCGGACGGGTACCGGCAGGCTGGCCCATCTGAGCCTTCCGGATTCTGAGATTCTTATTGGCATTAATTTTAACGAAAACAAGCGTCTGCAGGCATTGCTTGCTGACCCTGAATATTTCTGCTGCGTGCTTTATCCCGGTGAAGATGCCTGGTGCGTTTCTGATGACGGCATTCGGAGTTTTGGGCGCCAGCATCTTTCAGAGGTGCTGGCAACGGGGAAAAAACTGCTGGTAATTGTCGTTGATGCCACCTGGCCTTGTGCAAAGAAGATGGTTAAACTGAGCTCCTGCATTCACGATTTGCAGAAGATTTCTTTCAGCGCCGGGTACCGCAGTGAATTTACTTTCAAAAGAGAACCGCAGCCTGATTACATTTCAACTATAGAAAGCTGTTACTATCTGATTAAGGAAATGCAGGCTGCCGGCCTGTGTCCTATTGACAGCACCAGAAATAGTCCGGAACCACTTATGGATGTTTTCCGCCGCATGGTACGGTATCAGCTTGATTCCCAGAAAGAACGTGAAGACAGCGGCGTTCCTGACCGGTATGCAAATTCAACACGGCTTCGTGCAAGAAAGGAACGTGCCAGGATGGCTGCTTTACAGAGTGGTGCGGCCGCGGAAACTTCTGGCCAGCGTTAATTTATCAGCATATTCAATATCGCCGCCAACAGGCAGTCCGGAGGCCAGACGGCTTACGGTAACTCCCAGGGGGCTTAAAATCCGCTGCAGATACAGGGCTGTAGTGTCACCTTCTACCGTTGGGTTTGTTGCAATAATAACTTCTTTTACATCATCGCGGCGAATGCGTTCAATAAGGGGTGCAATGTTCAGCTGGTCAGGACCAATGCCTTCAAGGGGTGCAATAACTCCACCAAGTACATGGAATAGCCCTGAAAACTCGCGGCTTGAATCGATGATTGCGGCATCCTGGGGCTGTTCTACCACACAAATCAGTGAATGATCACGCAGCGGGTCACTGCAGATGGCACAGGGGTCGGTTTCGGTGTACACACCACACACTGAACACTGTTTTATTCGCTCATGCAGTGTAGTAAGTTCACGGGCAAACTGGTGCAGAAAAGCCGAATCAGCTTTTAACAGATGATAGGCAATGCGGCTGGCGCTTTTCTTACCGATGCCGGGTAGCCGCGAAAAGCTGTCTGTCAGTTCATCAAGAGCGTTCATGGTTCCTTACAGCCCCATGCCTGGAATATTCAATCCGCCAAGACCACCCAGCATTGGACCTGCCTTTGCCTGCAGGGCATCGCGAATCTTGCTGTTGGCATCGTGGCTTGCAGCAACAATCAGATCCTGCAGCATGGGAACGTCACGGGGATCTACGGCAATAGGATCAATCTGTACACCGGTAACTTCAAACTTACCGTTCATGGTTACCTTTACAATACCGCCGCCGGAAGATCCGGTAGCCGTAATGGTATCAAGTTCGGCCTGCACTTTTTCAAGCTGGGCCTGAATTTCTTTTGCGTTTTTCATTAATTCAAGAGGATTAAAGTTCATCGTCATCTCCTTCATCAAATGATGGGTTTGTTGTATCCATATCGTCGGAATCATCGTCATCGCTGTCATCAGCGTGGGTGGCTGCTGCAGATGCAGAAGCCTCAACTGCCGGTGTCGCAGACATACCGGTTACCTTTCCATTGAACAAAGCACAGATGGCGGCAACGTTTTCCGGATATGATTCTTCCTGTTTAACAACTTCGTCCTTGTCATACACAATGGAAATCTGAAAATCAGTTTTCCAGATGTCAGCAATTGCTTTTGTTATGGTCCGCAGGTCGTTTTCCAGCTGCTTCTGCAGGAACTGGGATCCTACAGGGATGGTCAGAAAAGAGCCTTCCATGCGCCATGGTTTACTTTCGTTCAGTGAAGAAGAAAGCATCATTTTTGTCATTCGCAGTTCTTCAATTACCTGAGAGCGTACTTGGTCCAAAGAAAGCGATGGGTTTCCGGCCGGGACTGTAGGTACAGCTGCAGAGCTGGAAGAATTACCGTCGGGAGCGCTGCAGCTATCCTGAAAAGGGCGGCTGGAATCTCCAGCAGGCCCTGAAGGCGGCATACCTTGTGGTGTTCCGCCAGGTCCTTCCCGTAAGGCAGAGAATACCGGCATACCCGGCTGCCGGTGTACAGGCTGTTGCATCTGCTGCCATCGGTTGGTCATACCCTGATTCCCGCCAAAAGTGGGTTGTGGTGCAGATGAAGCAGGAGGAATGGTACTGTTTATGGCAGCAGGGGAAGCGGGTGCTCCAGCTAACAGGCCTCTGGCACTGTCGATAGCTTGCTTTACTTCGGCTGCAGAAACGTAACTTGAAAGCCAGCACAGGCGGCTGATGGCAACTTCCAGTTCAGTTCTGGGGCTCAGTGAATAGCGGATATCACGGTACAACTGCAGAAACAGACTTAAAGCCCGTTCCATGCGCACTGCATCCCATTTTTCCAGTACTGTTTTTGAATAGCGTTCAACACTCTGTCCTAAAAGTACTTCACGGGTAACGCCACTCTGGATAAAAAGCAGGCTGCGAAGGTAGTCAGCCATGTTGGTAATGGTCTGTTCAATACTGATACCGTTCTGAATCAGGCTGTCAAGAAATTCCAAGGCTTTCTGTGCGTTTCCTTCGGCACAGGCTTCACACAGTTCGTTCAGCCTCTCAACGCCAACAAGGCCCAGTTTATCGCGGATTCCTTCGTAGGTAATGTGACTGCCGCTGAAAGCTGCAACCTGGTCAAAAAGGGTATAGGCATCGCGGAACGATCCGGTAGATTCACGGGCAATCCAGTACAGTGCTTCTTCATCGGCCTGAATACCCATTTCAGCAGCACTGGCGGCAAGCAGGTTCTTAATCTGGTCCATGGAACCCAGTTTAAAGTGGAACTGCTGACAGCGGCTTTTGATGGTTGCAGGAACCATATGCAGCTCAGTGGTTGCAAAGATAAAGATAACGTATGGCGGCGGCTCTTCAATGGTCTTTAACAGGGCGTTAAACGCAGCCTTAGACAGCATATGGACTTCGTCGATAATGTAGATTTTGTATTTGCCACTGTTTGGCGGAAACAGAACTTCGTCTTTAATCTGGCGGATGTTATCGATGCTGTTGTTGCTGGCACCGTCTATTTCAATAACGTCAAGACTGGCTCCGCGGGCAATTTCCTGACAGGCAGTACAGTGTCCACAGGGGGCGTTTTCAACACCGGATTCGCAGTTCAGTACTTTGGCAAGGATACGGGCGGTAGAGGTTTTTCCACAGCCGCGGGGACCTGAAAACAGGTATGCGTGGGCAATCTGACCGTTGGCAATGGAATTTTTTAATGTAGATGCAACAAAATCCTGACCAATCAGGTCATCGAATTTTTGAGGACGCCGTCTGGTGGCGGTTACTTCATAAGCCATATTATAAAAGATACTCTAAATCGGGCATTTTTTCCATATTATTGATATTTGGAAGCCTGCGGCGATGATTGCAACGGGATTCGTAGTGATGGGGCAGCGAGTGGAAAGAGTTACGAAAAAACGACGCTTTTTCATGTTGATAGCGCTGTGTTTTTCAGGATTAGTCACTTTTTTGTTGGATATGATAGAATTGCTATCAGACATGAGGAAGGCTTGCGTTGGGCCTTAATTTTTCTAGGAGGAATTGTAATGAAAAAACTCGTTGTTGTACTTGCTGCACTGCTTCTTTGTGCCGGTGTATGTTTTGCTGCAGATCCCTGTGAAGGTTACTGGAAATCTGTAGATGATGTTTCTGGAAAAGTAACTGCAATCTGGAAAGTATATGTAGAAGGCGATACCCTGTACGGAAAAATCGTAGTTGTTCCTGGACAGGATAATGCAACCAAAGCATCAAAATGCAAAGACAGTTACAAAGGCTTCCCTGTTGCAGGAAAAGTTAGTGAAATGACTGTTGCCGGCACTCCCTGGATTTTCGGTCTGAAGAATCAGGGAACCGGTAAATGGGGAAAAGGTAACATCATCGATCCAGGCAGTGGTTCAATGTATACCTGCACCATGACCCTGAAAAACGGAAAACTGGACATGAAAGGTTCTATTGGTCCTATCGGTAAAACCCAGACCTGGCTGCCTTGTACCGAACAGGAAGCTCTTTCAACTAAATAAGACACTCAGGATTCCACATCCTGTGTTGATAAAAAATCCCGGGGAACATTGTATGCGTTGGTTCCACGGGATTTTTTTTGCTTTATAGTGTATTACTGCGTAAGTTTACCGTGCAGTTCCTCAAGTTCTGCCTTTAATCTGAAGATTTCCTCAGCTTGAGAAGCAAGCTCGGATTCTTTTTGTCTCAGTTCAGCTTCATCTTTTGCCCGCTGTTCTGCGGCACCAGCTTCAAAACCTTCATCGTAGCCTACATCATGGCCGTCGTTGTAAAAGAGGGCGTTAGCTTCTTCGTCAGTGTATTCTTTAAATAAAATGCTCATGACATCTCCCTTTAATTTCCGGAACAGGCCGTCAAAAAAGTTGTTTTCTATGGCATAGTCTACGGCCAGAGCTAAGGTAGCGTCAAGGGTAAGTCCTGATAGCCGGCCCCGGTGAATCATGCTGACAAACTCTGAATACTGCTGCAGGGGGAGACAGGCGTTTAGCAGGCTGTCGTTATGACCGGCGTTGATGTTGTACATGGTGGCTGTCCACTCAAACTCTACTTCCTGGGGACGGTGGCTTTTGTGGGGACCGCGCCTTTCGTCCTGTTCAAAAGAATCTGACAGCCGCAACTTTGATACATCGGGCACTTCCTTGGGCCCGTTATACATGACGAAGAACTGTGGACGTGGCAACTTGATACGCCTTGTTGAGTACACATTCAGATTATGCTGCTGGATGTAACTGTCGTAAAGCTGGCCAAAATAGATGAAGCCGCGTAGTGGCATGTTTGGGTTGTAGGAACTCTGGTGTTCAACCAGAAACAGTTGGTGGTCAATAAGGTAGGATACATCGTTTTTCATCTTGATGTAGAGAATTTCTTCGATGGTGTTCACTTCTACCAATTCATCTTCCGTATAGTGGGTGCCGGAAAGGGCATTGACCAGGCTGATGATCCAGTCTTTGTGTTCCAGGTCGCTGAAAATCCGGACGAAGAGCCGGTCTTTGTGATTGCGGTTTGATTGCATGGGTAACTCCTTTTTTTTGCAGAGAAGATTTGGAAGTCCTGCATATAGTTATTGGAGTTTTTTGTGAAAAAAACTTGAGTTTGCGACGAAAAAAGTGAAAAAAGTTTCAGATATCGTAGTTGACTACCACCTGAATGGGCTTTTGAATTGCTATGGGTGGTAACTAGTGTCCAGACCGCCCGTCAGATTTTCCACCTGGATGAATAGTTGTTGTTGTGGGGGGGTGGTACTTATTGCATGTTTTTGTTCAAAAATGTAAGTGCCGATGACATAATTACCACCTTTTTGGGCATAACACCAAATTACCGCCCGTTTTGCAGATAACAGCTTGAATAGGTGGTATTTTTCTTAATACAAGTAGTTAAAACAGCACCAAATTCAAAAACTTTACCGCCTGAATTACGTATTGATGCACTTTTAAGCGGTAAACGACAAAAACAACACTGTAGGGTAGCCGCTGTTTTCGGCTTTTTGTGGGTAAACAGATAGAATATCCGTACACAAAAGGGCTGAAATCACGTTGGTGGCAGCTGGATTTCGGCTCAGAAAGCGGCAGGCGGGTAAAAAGCCGGAAAAAGTCTGCACAAACTGGTGTGGAAGAGTTCTACAGCATGAAATAGAGAAGGAAAATTCGGCTTGAACAGCAAATCTTTCCTTAAAAGCCGGAATTCAGCAGGGTGATGACTGATTTTAGGCGACTTATGTACGGCTAGAAAACGAAATTATCTGAAAAAAGCCGAAAACAATCTGCACCATACTGGTATGGAAACGCTTCACAGCATGAAATAGAGAGAGAAAGTTCGGCTCAGAAAGCTGCAGGCGGATAAAAAGCCGAAAAAGTCTGCCCGATAAGTTCTCAGATTCATAGGTCTTTAAAACGTGAATGAAATATGCTAATCTACATTCAGTTTTTGTATGACAGGAGCATAAGATGAAACGTTTTTCCGCAGTCTTTCTGATTTCAGTATTGATGATGTGCGGCGTTTTTGCACAGAAAGTTGAAATTGCTTATAGCTTCCCAATTGACGATGAATTTCCAGCGTTTGATCATACTGATAGAGAAGAAGGTACCATGACCTATTTAAGTTCCGTTACAGTTGATGGAAATGTTTTCTATTTTCAAACAGGGATACATGGGCATTTTTATAAAGGTGTGCACGGAAAAAGACCAGAAATGGTACTTGAGTATAAAGGTAATCAATATTCCCGGCCTTTTAGTTCAACTCTAGGTAATGACTATATTTTTGGTTATTTAACTAATGGAGAAAATGGCGATGAAACCGAGTTCATATGTAAGATTGATGGTTCACTGATATATTTTCATGACATAAAAACATTAAGCTTAGAAGAAAAAATGTACTTCACGGGGAAAATTCTTTTTGCTGAAGATGAAAATACACATTCTTTGCGTAGTATCGAATTCCTCCCAGATGGCAGCTACAAAGTCCGGGATGCCAGCGAAACCGATGCCTGGCTTAAAAGCGGAAAAGGTGATGAACTGGGGTGGAGCCAGAAGATAAATAAAAGAAATGGAAAGGTTTCAAGTAACTATTTCGGAGATATTGATTTAAGTACCGTTACTGAATTCTACAAGCCTTCCTGTTTTGATAATGCCCACGATGATGAAATAATCGGAGCTGCTTTTGATGCGTTATGGAATTCTCGTTACAATAATTTTGCAAAAGACAGCAAAGGATTGATTTACTTCCGAAAAATGGATACTGATAATGGGGCTTTTGACTGGGGAGAACCTTCTCCAAATATCAAATTCGACATAGCCATTCTTGATCCATGGACCAAACAGGTAAAATACTATGAAGACTACGCCCCCAACGAATGGAATCCACCACGAGATGCTAACAGTAGAGTTATCGGCAGCTACAGTTGGACCGTAGCCCCAGACGGCAACATCTACTTTACCGATGCCGACGTAGAAAAAGGTGAATACCAGATTAAGCGCGTCATTAACCGCTGGTGGGATGATATGGGTATCAATGACCGTATCATCGGCCAGATGAACACCAACCACATTCCGCTACTTACTGCCATGAATGGCAGCCAGAATGACGGCTATTGCTTTGAAAACGACTTTGTCTGGGTAACCGAACAGTCCAAAGACAAAAAATGGTCAAAAATCAAAAAGATCGATGGCCGTGAAGGCTGGATTGAAACCAAGTACATCGACATCAACACCATTGTGCCGGTTACCAACGCCAGTCTGGGTATCAAAATCGACCAGTCACCGGCCACCACTGCAGCTGTACTGGCTGCAAAAATCCTGAAAGCTGCCGATAACCTGCGGCTCCGCAAAACCGAACTTACCAGCAGTGAAGTCATCACCACTATGCTGAAAGGTACGCCGGTAAAAATCGTTGCTACCGGCCGCCAAGAAACTATCGAAGGAATAACTTCTAACTGGGTTCAGGTAGAAGTTCAGGCCGGCGGCAAAGACCGTAACGGCTCACCAATCCCTGCCGGCACCACCGGCTGGTGTTTCGGCGGATATCTGGAATAACAAAACACTATGTCCGTAAAAAAGCGTTGCTAAATGCTACACAGCAACAAAGATTGTACAGGAATGCCACAAATCGGGAGGAGAGACAGCACAGACAAAAATTGTTGAAGCCCGGCGTCCATGCGGTCAGCATGGACTATACATAGTTTCTACGCCGGGATTCACCAATAGCGACGCTAGCTAGCGTTTTTGGATGTACTGGCAATCCGGTAGATTTGTGGACTTATGATGAGACCCTGAA